>JAZTZZ010000013.1:0-156306 GCA_045637765.1 Anaerovoracaceae bacterium
GTTCGTGAAAAGTGCAGAGCGTACAAGCACGCTTTCGAAAAGCACTTCGGACCGGAAGCACAGCCTCTGTTTGCATCCAAGGCAAACTGCTTCAAGAGACTGTATGAAATCATGACAGAAGAAGGAATGGGTATCGACGTAGTATCCTCCGGTGAAATCTACATGGCAAAGGCTGCAGGTTTTGACCTGTCCCATGCTTACTTCCACTCCAACAACAAGACAGACGAAGATATCGCTTACGCAATCGACAACGGTATCGGTTACTTTGTAGCAGACAACTTTGAAGAAGTTGACGCAGTAGAAAGAGAAGCTGCAAAGAGAGGCATCAAGCAGAAGCTGCTGCTGAGAATCACTCCGGGTATCGACCCACACACTTATGAAGCAATCGCAACCGGTAAGGTAGACTCCAAGTTCGGTACAGCAATCGAAACCGGTCAGGCAGAAGAAATCGTAGTACACGCACTGGCACAGCCACACGTGGAACTGATGGGTTACCACTGTCACGTAGGCTCCCAGGTATTCGGCGAAGATATCTTCGAAAGAGCAGCAGTCGTAATGCTGGAATTCCTGGCGGACATGAGAGATAAGCACGGCTTCACAGCACCTGTACTGGACCTGGGCGGCGGCTACGGCGTAAGATACACCGTAGACGATCCATACCTGGATATCGAAACCAAGGTAGGCGAAGTAGCAGCAGCGGTAAAGGAAGCATGTGCAAGACTGAATCTGGAATTACCTGAAATCCACATGGAACCAGGCAGATCCATCGTAGCAGATGCAGGTATGACCCTGTACACCGTAGGTACTCTGAAGCAGATTCCTGGCTACAAGAACTACGTATCCGTAGACGGTTCCATGGCAGACCACATCAGATATGCACTGTATGGTTCCGCATACACCTGTCTGCTGGCAAACAAGATGGATGAAGAATGTGACTTCGAAGCATCTGTAGTAGGCCGCTGCTGTGAATCCGGAGACATCATTCAGGAACAGGTAATGCTGCCTGCAAGCGTAAAGAGATACGACACACTGGCAGTGTGCACAACAGGTGCTTACCACTACTCCATGGCATCCAACTACAACAAGCTGCCAAAGCCACCAATCGTAATGCTGAGAGGCGGAAACGAAAACTATGTGGCTGTTAAGAGAGAGTCCTTCGAAGACCTGTGCAGAAACGATCTGTAAAATTCTAAACACCTAATACAAATAACAAAAAGGACGGATATGACCATAAGTATCCGTCCTTTTTGTTGTTTTTTTGGAAGAATTATGGTATGATTTAATTTGTATGAGTATGTCCTTATATTTGTATAAATTTTATGATATATAATTCGGAGGTAACGACGATGAGAATTATTTTAGACGGTATGGGCGGTGACCACGCTCCGGCTTCTGTAGTGGAAGGCGCAGTGCTGGCATCCAAAAAAATTGAACATGAAATCTGCATTATTGGTCAGGAAGAACTGATTCATGCGGAACTGGGCAAGTATAAATATGATGCTTCCAAGATTACTGTAATTGATGCCAGAGAAGTCATCTCCAATGATGATGCACCGGTAAGAGCAGTCCGTTCCAAGAAGGATTCTTCTATCGTTAAGGGTATCAATATGGTCAAGAACGGCGAAGGGGATATCTTTATTTCCGCCGGCAGCACCGGAGCTCTGATGGCAGGAGGACTTTTCCTGCTGGGCAGAATTCAGGGGATTGACCGTCCTGCACTGGCCAGTGTATATCCGATTCTGGGCAAAAAAGCTTCTCTGCTGCTGGATGCAGGTGCCAATGCGGAATGTAAGCCGAATAACCTGCTGGAATTCGGTATCATGGGCAATATCTATATGGAAAAGGTTCTGGGCCGTGAAAATCCAAGAGTGGGACTGGTAAATCTGGGTGCGGAAGCTGCCAAGGGCAATACTCTGACCAAGGCTGCATACGAACTGCTGGAACAGAGCCATCTGAACTTTATCGGCAATGTGGAAGCAAGAGAAGTTCCAAAGGGAGCCTGTGATGTTATTGTTGCCGATGGCTTCACAGGAAACGTAATCCTGAAGCTGACAGAAGGTCTGGCATGGAACATTCTGCAGGTAATGAAAAAGAAGTTCACTGATGGCGTGAAGGCCAAGCTGGGTGCAGCACTGCTGCTGGATAAGATCGGTGAGCTGAAGAAAGATTTTGACTATTCCGAATACGGCGGTGCACCGATTCTGGGCGTAAAGGGTCCGGTAGTTAAAATGCATGGTTCTTCAAGCGCAAATGCAGTAATGAACACCATTCTGAAAGGTATTCCATTTGTAGAAGGAAAGGTTGTAGAAACCATTCAGAATTCTGTACTGGAAATTGAGGAGATTACACTCAGTGAATAATTTGGAATTTGAAACTGTTATAGGGTATTCCTTCCGGAATCCGGAATATCTGGACCGGGCGCTGACCCACAGCTCCTATAACAAAGAAATGAAAACACATCATATGGATAATGAGCGGCTGGAGTTTCTGGGGGATGCATTCTTTGATGCCATCATCAGCGTCGAACTGTTTAAACGCATGGGACATGTAACAGAAGGCAAACTGACCAAGACACGTGCACAGGTGGTCTGTGAGCGCTCTCTGGCAGAAACTGCCCGCCGTATGAATGTGGGGAAATATATCAATATGGGCCATGGGGAAGACAGTGCCGGAGGCCGTCATAAGGACTCCATTCTGGCAGATGCCATGGAAGCTATCATAGGTGCCATATTCCTGGACGGCGGCTATGAATCGGCTCAGAAGTTTGTTGTGGCAGCCTTTGAAGAGAGTATTGAAAAGGCTGCGGCAGGAAAGCTCTTTTCCGATTACAAATCAGAAATTCAGGAACTGCTTCAGGCGAAAGGCCGGGCGGTGAATATTACATATGAAATTGACAGGGAGGAAGGTCCTGCACACGATAAGACTTTCTATGTACGTCTGGAATGCAACGGACAGGTACTGGGCAGAGGCTGCGGCAAGAGTAAAAAGGAAGCCGAACAGAATGCCGCCCGGGCAGCCCTGGAGAGAGGAGAAATTTAATGTATTTTAAACGACTGGAGATGCACGGATTCAAATCCTTTGCGGAGCCTGTTACCATCGAGTTCCATGAAGGTGTTACCTGTATCGTAGGCCCAAATGGTTCCGGAAAGTCCAATATCAGTGACGCCATCCGCTGGGTACTGGGGGAACAGAGTCCGAAAATGCTGCGTGGCGGAAAGATGGAGGAAGTCATCTTTGCCGGTACAGCCAGCCGAAAATCCAGAGGTATGGCGGAAGTTACTCTGGTTATAGACAACACCACGGGGATTCTGCCAATCGATTATAACGAAGTAGCCATTACCCGCCGTATGTACCGTTCCGGCGAAAGTGAATACCTGATTAATAATAATCAGTGCCGTCTCAGAGACATCCGTGAACTGATTATGGATACCGGTATCGGCGTGGACGGATATTCTCTGATTGGACAGGGTAAAATTGCAGATATTGTAAGCAGCAAGGCAGAAAGCCGCCGTGAGATTTTCGAAGAGGCTGCAGGGGTAGTACTCTACAAGTCCAAGAAAGCCGATGCTGAGAAGAAACTCAGTGCGACAAATACCAATCTGGAACGTGCCAACGATATCATTACGGAAATTGAAGGACGTATCGACGGACTGCGGGAAGACAGCATCAAGGCCAAGGAATACCTGCAGCTGAAGGAACGGTATCAGGAACTGGAAATCAACATTTCCCTGAAGAGTATCGAACGTCTGGAAACAGCAAACGAAGCACTGAAAAATGATATCCGTGAATTAACGGAGACCATAGAAAAACTTCACACCTCAAAGGAAGAGGCAGACCGTCAGCTCAGCGAAAGCCGTCAGCGCAGCGAACATCTGGAACAGCTGGGAAGTGAAGCACAGGATAAACTGCTGAACAAGGTGGAAGAAATCAACCTTCTGACCAGCCAGTCCCAGTTAAATGAAGAGCGCCTGTCCACCATCGAACGTGATAAGGCACGTATCGCTGATGAAATCACAGATTTTAACGAAAAACTGATTCGCGAGCTGGAAAATGCGCAGGCACTGGAAGCGCAGAAGGCAGAAGTTGTGGAAAAGCTGGAAGGTGCAGAGCAGCTGCTGGCGGAAAAAGTGGCAGAGCACAGCCGGGTTATGGCTGTTGCAGCTGGATTTACTGAAGCTGCTGACAGTGCGAGAAATCAGCTTTACGAAGTAAATAACAAAATATCCGAAGAAAAGTCCGAAGCACGGACCTACGAAAACTATAAAGAAACCCTGCAGAAACGTAAGAACCAGATTCTTCAGGATCAGGATGAAATGGAGCACAATGCGGCATCCTATGAAAACCTGATGGCACAGGCACGCCGTGAAAAGACGGAAGCCGATGATCTGCTGGAAACCCTGAAGTCCTCTCTGGAAGAAGCCCGTGCTGACAGGGAAGAATATATGGAAGAGCTGCGCCAGCTTTCCAAAAAGAGGGAAGACCTGCGTATGCGCGGAACCGAAATGGCATCCCGTAAGAAGACCATTGAAGAAATGGAAAACAATTACGAGGGATATAATGCCGGTGTCCGTTACATCATGAAGCACAGACGTCCTGGCATCCGCGGCGTAGTTACGGATTTGATGAAGGTTCCTGCAGGATATGAAACTGCTATGGAAACTGCACTGGGTCTCGGTGCACAGAACATTGTCTGTGACAATGATGAAGATGCAAAGGCAGCAATCCGTTCCCTGAAGGAAAACCATGCCGGACGCTGTACCTTCCTGCCGCTCAGCTCTGTAAAGGGCCGTAAGGCGGATGTGGAACGCCGTGTGGAACAGGTAGAAGGCTACCTGGGTCTGGCAGTGGACTGCATCGAATTCAAGAAGGAATATGAAGGCGTATTCAACTATCTCCTGGGCCGTGTGGCTGTAGTGGATAACATGGATAACGCCGTTATCCTGAGCAAAATGTCCGGTACCGGAGGTCTCCGTTTCGTCACACTGGATGGGGAAGTCATCAATTCCAGCGGTGCCATTACCGGCGGTAAGAGCAAGAATGCAACCGGTCATCTTCTGGAAAGAAAACAGGAAGTCTTCCGAATGGAAGAAGAACTGAAGCTGATGCGCAAAGAAATCGCAGAAGCTAATGAACGTCTGGAAGAACTGAAGGAAATTACCTCTGAGATGGAGGAAGTCATTAAGGATACCGAACGTGACTTCCATCAGGCCCAGCTGCAGTCCAGTACCCTGAATACACGAATTCAGACCCTGGAAGAAAGCGGAAAGGACCTGGCAAGAGGCCGTGAAAAGTCCGAGCGGGAACTGGCATCCATTGAAAGTGATTTTGCTGAGGCAGACCGCAAGATTGCCCAGCACCTTAAGAATGCTGAAGACCTGCAGGAAGAAATCCGCCGGATTAACGATACCATTGAAGAAAATCTGAAGGCCTGGGAAGAAGCGAAGACTGATGTGGATCATGCAAGTGAAGCCATTACCCAGACCAGAATTACGAAGAATGAATGGGACGGTAAGCTGGAATCATTCAATCAGCTGCTGGCCAGAGTAAAAGAAGCTGCCGATGATCTGCAGAACCAGATTGATGTTCGTACCATGCAGCAGGACAAGCTGGAAGCAGAAAAGAACCGTATTCTTTACGGAACAGAAGGTTCTGCCGGCAAAGTAGAAGAAATGGAAGCAGAAAAGGCAGAGCTGGAAAGCTACATCAGTGTAGTACGTGAAGAACGTGCCCAGCTGTCAGAAACCATCAGCCGTCTTGCAGAAGAACAGAGCCAGGCAGCCGATAAACTGAACAGCTTCCAGGATCAGAAGTACCAGACTGAAATCAAGATTGCCAAGAACGATACCCAGCTGGATACCTTCAAGGAAAAGCTTTGGGAGGAATTCGAAATTTCCTATCTGCAGGCCATGGAATATCGAAAGGCAGATTTTGCCATGAGTACTGCGCAGAAGGAAAGCAGAGATATCAAGAACCGCATCCGCGAACTGGGCGATGTCAATGTAGGCGCAATCAGAGAATACGACGAAGTCAACGAAAGATATACCTTCCTGACCGAGCAGCGAGCAGATATTCTGAAGGCCATGGATGAACTGAAAAAGATCATCCACGATATGGATCGAAACATCCGCGATAAGTTCAAGGAAAGCTTTGACCAGATCGTGATCAACTTCGAGGATATCTTCCGCCAGCTCTTCGGCGGCGGTCATGCGGAACTCCGTCTGGATGATGAGAACAATCCGCTGGAATCCGGAATTGAAATCATCGCACAGCCGCCAGGAAAGAAGCTGCAGAACATCAATCTGATGTCTGGTGGTGAAAAGACCATGACAGCGATTGCTCTGATGTTCGCCGTTCTGAAGACCAAACCAACCCCGTTCTGTATTCTGGACGAGGTGGAAGCAGCACTGGACGATGCCAACATCGACCGTTTTGCTACTTACCTGCGTAAGTTCGAAAATATTCAGTTTGCAATTGTTACTCACCAGAAGGCTACCATGGAACATGCCGATGTACTGTACGGCGTAACCATGCCGGAACAGGGTATTTCCAAGGTACTGAGCCTGCGTCTGGGTGACAGCTTCGATATATAGCAAGATACAGCAAGGAGGACAGAAATGTCATTATTTAAAGAAAAGAAATCCTTCTTCGGACGTCTCTCCGAAAAAATCAGCGACGTAATCATGATGCGTGCTGAGGTGGATGAAGACCTGATGGACGAGCTGGAAGAAATCCTGATCACTTCCGACATCGGCATGGATACCACCATGCATATCATGGAGCAGCTCCGTACGAAGATTAAGAATGAGAATATTACAGCACCTGACCGTGTAAAGGATGCCCTGAAGGAAATCATGACCGGTCTGGTGGATAAGGGCGAGCGTCAGCTCCTCTGCAGTGAAACACCGCTGGTAGTTATGATGATCGGCATCAACGGAGGCGGCAAGACCACTTCCATCGGTAAGATTGCCCACCGCCTGAAGGGAGAGGGCAAGACCGTTATGCTGGCAGCTGCCGATACCTTCCGTGCGGCGGCAGCAGAACAGCTGGCTATCTGGGGCGAAAGAAACGGCATCAATGTGGTAAAGCACCAGGAAGGTGCAGATCCATCTGCAGTTATCTTTGATGCAATCCAGTCTGCAAAGGCCAAGAAGATTGACGTACTGATCTGTGACACAGCAGGACGTCTGCAGAATAAGAAGAATCTGATGAATGAGCTGGAAAAGATGAACAAGGTCATTTCCAGAGAATATCCGGAAGCATCCCGTGAAACCCTGCTGGTTCTGGATGCAACAACCGGAAAGAATGCAGTTTCCCAGGCGAAGGAATTCGGCGATGTAGCGGATATCACCGGCATCGTGCTGACCAAGCTGGACGGAACTGCCAAAGGTGGTATCGCCATTACCGTGGCGGACGAGTTTGATATGCCGGTGAAGTTCATCGGTGTCGGTGAGGGCATCGAAGATATGATTGCTTTCGATCCTGCCCAGTTTATAGGAGGAATTTTCGATGAGTAAACCAATTGTTGCCATCGTTGGCAGACCAAATGTTGGTAAATCCACATTTTTCAACAAAATCGTAGGACGCCGTGTGTCCATCGTAGAAGATACACCGGGCGTAACCAGAGACCGTATTTATGCAGAAGCTGAATGGCTGGGCGTACATTTTGCCCTGATCGATACCGGCGGTATCGAACCGGCAAGTGCAGATATCATCCTGTCTCAGATGCGTGAACAGGCACAGATTGCCATGGACATGGCAGACGTTATTCTGTTCGTAGTTGACGGTAAGGATGGCCTGACTACTGCGGACCGTGAAGTTGCAACCATGCTGCGCCGTACCGGTAAGCCTGTAATTCTGGTTGTAAACAAGATTGATGCACCGCACAAGATGGGTATGGACTTCTATGACTTCTATGAGCTGGGCCTGGGCGAACCGATTCCGGTATCTGCCATCAACATGCTCAACTTCGGTGACGTACTGGATGAAGTCGTTCAGAGCTTCCCTAAGATTGACTATGATGAAGACGATGATACTACCAAGATTGCCGTAATCGGTAAGCCAAACGTAGGTAAGTCTTCTCTGATTAACTGCCTGCTGGGTGAAAACCGTGTAATCGTATCTCCGATTGCAGGTACTACCAGAGACTCCATCGACACACCGTTTGAACAGGACGGTGAAAAGTATATCCTGATCGATACTGCAGGTATCCGCCGTAAGAGCAAGGTTACCGACGATATCGAACGTTACTCTGTAATCAGAGCAACTGCTGCGGTAGAGCGCTGTGACGTAGCTCTGCTGGTGATCGATGCGGCAGAAGGTCTGACGGAACAGGATAAGAAAATCGCAGGTATCGCACATGAAGCCGGCAAGGGTATCATCATCGTTGTCAACAAGTGGGACCTGATTGAAAAGGAAACCAACACCATGCGTGACTTCCAGAGAGGTCTGGAAGCAGAGCTGCTGTTCATGAACTACGCACCTTGTCTGTTCATTTCCGTTAAGGATAAGGTTCGTGTAAACCGCGTTATCGAAATGTGCCGTGCAGTTGCCGAAAACCGTGCAATGCGTGTTCCTACCGGCCAGCTGAACAGCCTGATTTCCGATGCAACCATGATGAAGCAGCCGCCTTCCGATAAGGGCCGCAGACTGAAGATTTACTACGCGACTCAGGTTGGCGTAAAGCCGCCTCTGTTCAGCTTCCAGATCAACGACCGTGAGCTGATGCACTTCTCTTACGCACGTTATCTGGAAAACAAGATCCGTGAAGGCTACGGCTTCAACGGCACTTCCATCAAGTTCGTCTTCAGAGAGAAGGGAGAAAAGTTCGAATAATGCAAGAAATGTTGGCGTATTTACATGGAGATATTGGTTATTCTCCTATAGAATTCACATTTCCGGCCGTTGCTGCAATTGTAATTGCCTATTTCCTGGGTAATATTTCTCCGGCAATCATCCTTGGAAGAATGAACGGAATTGACATTAAAAAAGAAGGCAGCGGAAATGCCGGTACCACTAACGTACTCCGTACCTTAGGTAAAAAGGCAGCTGTAATTACCATGGTAGTTGATATTTTGAAGGGTGTCATTGCGGTAAAGCTTGGTTGCATTCTTGCAGGAGCGTCTTTTGCACCATTATGTGCTTTAGCTGCTTTCTGCGGTCATATTTGGCCTGCACTGTATAATTTCCGCGGCGGCAAGGGTGTAGCAACTGCCTTTGGTGTTATTACAGCGGTAAACTGGCAGCTGGGTCTGGCAGTTCTGGCAGTTGTAGCAGTTTTTGTTCTCCTGTCAAAACGTATGTCTCTGGGTTCTATTATGGGTGCGGTCAGCTTTCCTTTCCTTGCATTCTTCATGGAACTTGATTTTGTCAATGTGGGTTTCATCATGGCGGTTATCGTTATTGTGAAGCACCGTGCCAATATCGGCCGTCTGATTCGCGGAGAAGAACCAAAGATGTCCTTTAAAAAATAAAAGGGGATTGGAAGATATGAGTAATATTAAGAAAATCTGTGTAATTGGTGCAGGCAGTTTCGGTACTGCTCTGGCGCTTATACTGGTAAATAAAGGTCATCAGGTCCGCATCTGGAGCCGTGATGCGGCACAGCTGGATCTGATGAAGGAAACCCGTGAAAATCCGCAGTTCCTGCCTGGTGTTGTACTTCCGGAAGCACTGGAGATGGCGTACACCATGGAAGATGCCATGAAGGGTGCAGATATCGTACTCTTCGGCGTTCCGGCGCAGGCTTTCCGAAGTGTGTTTGCATCAGCATCAGAGTTTCTGGAACCGCAGACCATTGTGGTCAATGTGGCGAAGGGGATTGAAATGGGTACATTGCTGCGTCTGTCTCAGGTGGCAAAGGAAGTGAAGCCGGATGTGCGTTACGTGACGCTGTCCGGTCCGTCTCATGCGGAAGAAGTTGCCGGAAATCTTCCTACAACTGTTGCTGTTGCAGCAGAAGAGGAGGAACTGGCACTGGAAGTTCAGGATGCTTTTATGACCGAACGGTTCCGTGTTTACAGCAATCATGATGTGATTGGTGTGGAACTGGGGGGCTCACTGAAGAATATTATCGCTCTGGGTGCAGGTATTTCCGATGGTCTGGGATTTGGAGATAATGCCAAAGCAGCCCTCATGACCCGTGGAATCACAGAAATATGCCGTCTGGGTACCTCTATGGGTGCAGATCTGAACACTTTCTCCGGACTGACCGGGATTGGTGATCTGATTGTAACCTGTACTTCCATGCATTCCAGAAACCGCCGGTGCGGTATTCTCATTGGACAGGGAATCTCTCCGGAAGATGCGAAAAAACAAATTGGCATGGTTGTAGAAGGGATTACAACTGCCGAAGCTGCCTATGCACTGGCTAAGCAGACCGGCATTGAAATGCCGATTACCGAATGTATTTATAAAGTAATCCACGGAGAAATGGATGCCTGTGATGCGGTATCCCTTCTCATGGAACGTGATAAAAAGAACGAAATGCATATTATCTAGTTTGGAAGAGGAGGGAGTCCAGATGAAGGACAGAATCGAAGAACTGAAAAATATCGCTGCGGCGGAAGTTGTCAGACACATGCCGGAACTTAAGAATATCAGAGATTACCTGTATCAGAATCCGGAAGTAGGAGGAACCGAAGAAAAGGCAGAAGCAATTCTGACAAAGACCTACGAAGAACACGGTTTTGAAGTGACCAGAGAGTTTCACCAGATTCCGTATTGCTTCCGTGCTGTATATGACAGCGGAAAGCCGGGACCTGTTATTGGCCTGACCAGCGAATATGATGCATTGCCGGAAATCGGCCATGGCTGCGGTCACAATATTATTGCAACTGCACCGATGGGGGCTGCTTTCGGTCTTAAGGCTGTGCTGGATGAGATTGGCGGTAAGGTTATCGTGTTCGGTACGCCGGCGGAAGAATGTTTTGTAAGCAAGGTGCAGCTGGTTAACGAAGGTGCTTTCAAGGAAGTGGATGTGGCTATGACAGTACATCCGAATCCGGTAAACCTGTCCAGTGGAAAGACGACGGCTCTGGATGCATGGCAGGTTGATTTCTATGGGAAATCCGCCCATGCGGGTGCCCATCCGGAAGACGGAATCAATGCACTTGATGCAGCAGTGCATTTCTATACATTAATTGGATTTGAAAAACAGTATATGAAAGAAACAAACATCTATGGTGTTTTCGCAGACGGCGGTGAAAAATGCAGTGTGATTCCGGATCACGCAGCAGTAAAATATCTGATCCGTGCCAACACCGTGAAGGATGTTATGAAAGTACGTGCCATGTTCGAGCGCTGTGCATCTGCAGCTGCAGGTGCAGTCGGTGCTACATATAAGATCTGGAATAATGAACCGGGGAATATGGACA
Source organism: Anaerovoracaceae bacterium (assembly GCA_045637765.1). GTDB lineage: Bacteria > Bacillota > Clostridia > Peptostreptococcales > Anaerovoracaceae > RGIG7179. The sequence goes on from JAZTZZ010000013.1 coordinate 11,373, forward strand.
TGGTGACCAATGACACCCTCAGTGATGTTTTTAACAGATACTACGAAGACCTTGGCGGCGGCAAAATGCCGAAGGGAGCCAGCGGCGGATCCACCGATATGGGGGATGTAAGCCATGTGGTTCCTGCCATCCATCCATGGATTGGTCTGAACTGTCCTGCTTTTAATCTGCATTCAAAAGGGTTTGCAGATGCGACCATTACGCCTGCAGCAGACAGAGCACTGCAGATTGGAGGTCAGGCACTGGCGCTGACTGCCATCGAAGTGCTGACCCGTCCGGAGCTGCTGGATGCGATTAAAGCAGAATTTGCGGAGGCACAGAAAGAATGGTAAATAAAACATTTCATATTACCACCTACGGATGTCAGATGAATGAACATGACTCCGAGACCATGGCGGGGATGCTTCTGGAAAGAGGATATACCCGTGCCGAAGATCAGAAGAGTGCAGATATTGTGATTTTCAATACCTGCAGTATTCGTGAGAATGCGGACAACCGCTTCCTGGGCACTCTGGGACAGCTGAAAAAAAGAAAGGTTGCTTCTCTGAAAGATTTAACCATCTGTGTTTGCGGCTGTATGATGCAGCAGCCACAGGTGGTTGCTGAGATGAAGGAAAAATTCCCATGGGTAGATGTAATTTTCGGTACCCATAACATTCATGAGTTTCCTGAACTTCTGGAAAAGTATTTTGCAAAAAATAAGAGACAGCGTTCCGTTTGGGAGGAACATGGTGAAATTGTGGAAGGGCTTCCATGTGACAGACTGTTCCGTCATAAGGCATTTGTCAACATCATGTACGGATGCAACAACTTCTGTACATACTGCATCGTACCATACACACGCGGAAGAGAAAGAAGCAGAAAGCCGGAAGATATTGTAAATGAAGTACGCCGCCTGGTGGCAGATGGCGTGCGTGAAATCATGCTGCTGGGTCAGAATGTAAACTCTTATAAAGGCGTGGATGCTGACGGTGTGCAGAGAGACTTTACAGATCTGATTTATATGCTTAATGAAATCGAAGGTCTGGACCGGATGCGTTTCATGACCAGCCATCCGAAAGATCTTTCCGACAAGCTGATTCAGGCTTTCGTCGATTGCCCGAAACTGGCAAGATGGATTCATCTGCCGGTACAGGCCGGTTCCAGTGATGTGCTGAAACGGATGAACCGCCGATATACCAGAGAACAGTACCTGGAGCTTGTGAGAAAACTGAGGGCTGCAGTACCTGATATTGCAATCAGTACAGACATTATTGTCGGCTTCCCGGGTGAAACAGAAGAAGATTTCGAGCAGACTCTCACTTTGTGTGAAGAAGTTCGTTATGATTCTGCATTTACTTTCATGTATTCCATCCGAAAGGGAACACCGGCCGAAAAATTCGAAGATCAGGTTCCGGATGAAGTTAAGCATGAGCGTTTTGACCGTCTTGTGGAGACTGTAAACCGTATTTCCATCGAAAAGAATGCTGCATTTGTTGGCCGCACAGAGGAAATTCTGGTAGACGGTCCGGGCAGAAATGGCGAAGAAAACTTCGGCGGCAGAACCAATACCTTCAAACTGGTTAATTTTGAAGGAACACCTGACATGGTGGGAAAAAAGCTTATGGTTAAAATTACTGATTCCAACACTTTCAGCCTTGTGGGCGAAGTGGTTTCTGAGGTATAATATTCACAGGGACTGGATTTTTAAACAGGGGATGCGAGTTTGTCGGGAAAGGGCTTAAGATATGGATATTTTCTCTGTTATTACACTCCTTGGCGGCCTGGCTATGTTCCTCTACGGTATGGAGGTCATGGGTGACGGTCTGAAAAATGCCTCAGGTTCTGCTCTGAAGAATATTCTTGGAAAAGCAACCCAGAATGTTGTTCTGGGGGTAGTTACCGGTATGCTGGTTACTGCAGTGATTCAGAGTTCCACAGCAACCATTGTACTGACTGTTGGTCTGATCAGTGCCGGCATCCTGGATCTGAAACAGGCTACCAGCATCGTTATGGGTGCAAACATCGGTACTACTGTAACAGCACAGATTATCCGTCTGATGGACATTGATTCCGGGGGAAACTTCCTTCTGGAAATGTTTAAACCTTCCACACTGGCGCCTGCGGCACTGATCCTGGGTATCATTATGATTATGTTCGTGAAGAACAGTAAGAGCAATACCATTGGTGAAATTGCCATGGGCTTTGGTATTCTGTTCTCCGGTTTGATGAACATGACGGCGGCTGTAGAACCTCTTTCTGAATCTGCGGAATTTATCAATCTTATGCTCCGTTTCGGTGATCAGCCTCTGCTGGCTATCCTGGTAGGTCTGGTGATGACAGTAATCGTTCAGAGCTCTTCCGCCATGGTTGGTATGATTCAGGCTCTGTCTGTTACAGGAGCTATGACCTTTAATCTGGTTTATCCGCTGATTATGGGCATTAATCTGGGTACATGCGTAACTACAGCTATGGTATGTTCCATCGGTTCTTCCAAAGACGCGAAGAGAACCGGTATCGTACATATCGTATTTAATGTAATCGGCACACTGCTTTTCATGATGGTAATGACTGTGATTAAAACTGCCGGCGGAATCCCTGAACTGTGGGGAAGCATTGCAGACAGTGGTGTGATTGCAAATTTCCAGACCATCTTTAACCTGCTGACTGCAGTTGCACTGATCCCATTTGCAGGTTTACTGGTTAAGCTGTCTCTGGCCATCGTAAAGCCGGATACACAGGATGCGGAAGACCGTGCAGACCTGATGATACCGGATGAAAAGCTGTTCCAGGTTCCTGCTATGGCACTGGCTGAAGCAAATAAGGCCATCGCACATATGGGTGAAGTTTCTCTGAAGAATATGAAGCGAAGCTTCAAGCTGCTGAATACCTGGGATGCTGCAAGAGTGGATGTTATCAATGACAACGAAGACCATCTGGATGAATTCACCGATAAGATGGATAACTATCTGGTTAATCTGTCCAGATATGTGGAAACTGACTACGATAACCAGTATATCAATACCCTGATACAGGGCAGCTCCAACTTCGAAAGAATTGGTGACCATGCTGTCAATATTCTGGAAGTTGCCGAAGTGGTTGAACATGAAAAGATTATCTTTACAGAAAGTGCAAGGGCAGAACTTGATCTGCTTAAAGAAGCTGTAATGGAAATCGTAGGCTATACTGTGGATGCATTCAGTACATTGAATTCAGATAAAGCGAAGAAAATCGAGCCTCTGGAAGAAGTTATTGATGATATGGTAGTTATGCTGAAAGACCGTCATGTTGAACGTCTTAAGGCAGGAAACTGCAGCACCACCAGCGGTATGGCGTTTATCGATCTGCTGGTTAATCTGGAAAGAGTGGCAGACCAGTGTTCTAATATTGCGCTGCTGATTCTGAGTATGGAAGACCGTTCTATTCTGGGCAACCATCATGGTTATGTTCACCAGCTTCATAAGGGCGGCGATGTAACCTATGATACAGAACTGGCACGTCAGAAAGTTCAGTATCTGGAGCGTCTCAGAGAAATCGAAGAGATTGACTCCAGTAATGAAGTGACTGGCAATTCGCACTTTAAGCCAATTAATAAAATGTAATCTTGAAATGAATATATCTTAGAACCGGCTGGATTGACTCCAGCCGGTTCTTTTTTCTAGTTGGCATGTCATGACGCTGCATAATCCGCCGCGGCCTGCATATGTTTTTATAAAGCGAGGTTTTACGGAGGGATACTATGACAAATATTAGCGTATATCAGGACATCAGCCGAAGGGCTGACGGAAATATCTATATGGGAATAACAGGACCAGTCAGAACCGGAAAGTCTACCTTTATCCGCCGGTTTATGGATGTGATGGTGCTGCCCAATATGGTAAATCAATATGAAAAAGCACGGGTAATGGATGAAATGCCTCAGAGCGGAGAAGGGCGGACGATTACTACATCAGAACCAAAATTTATTCCTCCGGAAGCGGTGCCCGTATCTGCAGGAAATGGAGCTGTTTTTTCTGTACGGCTTGTGGACTGTGTAGGGTATCTGATTCCCGGTGTGCTTGGCCATGAAGAAGATGGCAGGGAAAGGATGGTACATACTCCATGGTCTGAAGAAAAAGTACCATTCAGTCAGGCGGCAGAAACCGGTACGGAAAAAGTAATCAGGGAACATTCTGTAGTTGGAATCGTAGTCACAACCGATGGCACTATCGGTGAAATTCCCAGAAATAATTATCTGGAAGCAGAAGAGAAGACAGTAAACCAGCTGAAAGAACTGGCCAAACCTTTTGTGGTGGTACTGAATACAGTGAATCCGCAGCGGCAGGAAACCAGGGAACTGGCCCGGAGCCTGGAAGCAAAATATAATGTTCCTGTAATTGCTGCCAACTGTCAGAAGATGGGCAGAGAAGGCTTTGATGAAATTTTTCAAAAACTCATTTACCAGTTCCCTGCAGCAGAAGTAGACTTCCACCTGCCAGGGTACCTGGATGCACTGCCTGCCAGTCACTGGATTAAAGAAAGTATCCTCGGAAGTGTACGTAACTGGATGAATCACTTTGAGACCCTGGGAGATATCATGGAAACCTGCACCATGATTGCAGACGGAAAAATCGTGAAAGAAGTGCGGATTATAAAAACTGACCCAGGTGAGGGCATTGTAGTTCTGGAGCCGGTTCTGGACAGCAGTCTCTATTATAACGTGGTAGAAGAACTGATGGGTGCACCGGTGGAAAATGACAGTCAGATGTTTCTTCTTCTTCGTGAATATGCCGGTGCGAAAATGGCCTATGATAATATCCGGGGAGCGCTGCAGCAGGCCGAAGCTGCGGATTACGGAATTGTAGCACCAAAACTGTCAGATATGGTTCTGGAAAAACCGCAGGTCTTCCGGCAGGGGAATAAGTATGGCGTCCGTATGACTGCCACAGCACCTTGCCTTCACATCATCCGTACAAACATTACCACAGAAGTATCGCCTGTGGTAGGAACAGAAAGCCAGTCGGAAGATCTGGCAAACTATCTGACGGAACAGTTTGGAAATGAAGAAACAGATATCTGGGAAACCAATCTATTTGGTAAATCACTGAAAGAAATGGTCACTGAGCAGATGGAAAGCAAGGTAAATCACATGCCGCAGCCCCTGCGTGGAAAGGTTCAGCGGTCCCTTCAGAGAATCAGTGATGAGGGAAAAGATTACTTTATCTGCATCATTCTCTGATCCGTACACATACTATTCTCATGAAAAAAAGACTGGAACAGGGAATTATATTACTGGGCACATTTCTCGTTGCATTTATGGGGAGTGCACTGAATCCGGCCATTCCGTCCATTGCAGGTGAATTTCATGCAGCAGTATCCCGGTCCGGATGGATTGTCACGGCATATATGATTACCTGCACCGCTTTGCCGGTGCCTTTTGGGAGATGGGCAGAACAGACCGAGCCGAAGAAAATGCTGGCAGGAGGATTGGGAATTTTTACGGCTGCTTCGATGGGAGGAATTTTTATTCCTTCCATGGGATTGCTTCTTGGTGTCCGTGCTCTGCAGGGAATCGGGACGGCCATGATTTACAGCACTGGAATGTGGATTCTGATCAGGGGAGCGGATGAAGACCTCCGTGCAAAGCTTCTGGGATATTCTTCTGCGGCCATGTATCTGGGGCTGGCATCGGGGCCGGCGGCAGGGGGGATTCTGAATCAGTATCTGGGATGGCGAATGATATTTGCAGCTGCGGCAGTGATTTCTGCCGTGGCTTTTTCCGGTTCTCTTGTGATTTTAAGACACGAAAAACCGGAGAATCCTGGTTTTCCCACGCCCGGCAAAACACCCCCTTCCGGCAGCAGCTTCATTCTCTATGTTACGGCTGCAGCAGCATTTACTGCAGGACTTCAGCTGGTTTCAGCAGGCTGGTGGGGATGGATTGCAGTGGCGGGTGGTTTTGTATTGATTGTTCTGTATGCCGCCAGAGAAAAGAGGACTGACAGACCTCTGCTTCCGTTGAAGTCGTTCAGGAAGCATCCGGCTGTGGGGATTCACTGCATATCATCCATGATCAGCTGCGGGGTGAATTTCGTAATAAATTATCTGCTTTCACTGTATCTGCAGATTGGAATGGGATTTTCTCCACAGAAGGCAGGTTTGCTGCTGATTATTTCACCGGCTGTGCAGGCAGGTACCTCTGTAGCCGTAAGTAAAGTGATATCGCAATCCCGTGTCAGTGTGCGGATACTGGCCGCAGTGGGGATTTTGGGAAGCGCAGCAGCAGCATTATGGTTCAGCAGAATAAACGGACAGTGGCCAATCTGGGCAATCTGCACGGGACTGGGAGCGGCAGGATTGTTCAGTGCCATGTTTACGGCACCAAACACCATGGAAATTATGAATGCAGCAGGAAAAGACAGGATGAACCTTGCATCGGCTCTGATTTCTACGGTTCGGTCCCTGGGAAACAGTATGGGAGTTGCTTCGGCTTCTCTCGCTTCTTCTTTTATTTTTGGACAGGCCAGACTCAGTGAGGCGGATCCGGAAATGCTTACAGAAGCGGTGAAACTTGTCTTTTCTTTCTGGGCTGTTTTATGTATACTTGGATTCATTATGGAATTAAGGAAGAAAGTATGATATAATAAAATTTAGTTTAAAATTCAAGGAGGAGCAAATGAAATTTTTACTGGCACTCTGGTTCGGGAAGGCTATCAACTTCCTGATCAACATTATCGATAAGACACGTGGATCCAACTTCTCCGGTGAGAAAGCACTTCTCATAGACAAGCAGATGGTGGCCCACTTTAAGGGAATTGACCCGGAAAAGGTACTGTTCATCACAGGTACCAACGGCAAGTCCACTTCTAACAACCTGATCAATCATATTCTGAAGACTAACGGTAAGACTGTAATTTCCAATCTGGAAGGGGCTAATCTGCTGGCTGGTGTTGCTACTGCACTGCTGAAGAGTTCCAACCTGTTTGGCCGCGTGAAGGCGGATTACTTCATCTTTGAAACAGATGAACGTTTCCTGCCGATTATTCATGCTCAGCTGCCTGCGAAGAACCTGCTGGTGACTAACCTGCAGAAGGACCAGGTTCAGCGTAACGGTGATCCGGACTTTATCTACCGCAAGGTGGCACCGGTTATGAAGAAGGCGGGTATGCGTCTCTTCCTGAATAACGAGGAGCCAAGAGCCAAGTCCTTCGACCAGGTGACTTCCAATGTGATTACCTACGGTGTGGAAAAGCACGCGGACTCTTTTGTGAAGCAGGAAGGATTCCCTACCATGGCATGTCCTGTCTGCCATCATAAGATTGTTTTCGAACATTACAACAATGACGGCGTAGGTCCGTTCCACTGCACACACTGCGGCAATAAGAGCAACCCTGAGGCGGACTATGTGGTTCGTGATGTGGATTTTGCGGGACGTAAGTTTACTGCAGAAGGCGTGGAATTCAACATGCCGTACAATATCCCGTATATGCTGTACAACTACGCAGCAGCTGTAGCTGTAGCGAAGGAGTTTGCCGGAATCGAACCTGCAGATGCAGCGAAAGCGTTCGGCAGTTTCAAGAACGTGGGAGGCCGCTTCGAAGTTCTGAAATACAAGGATAAGACTATTAAGTACATGCGTATCAAGCAGGAAAATCCGGAAACCCTCCAGACCTGCATCAATATCATGGCAGGCGACAAGGAAAAGAAGATGGTTTGCCTGGGCCTCTGCCCGCTGGTGGATATGATTCCGAACTACACCAATACTTTCTATGCTTTCGACTGTGATTTCAGCCAGCTGGCAGCAGGGGATGTGGAAAAGTATTTCTGTTTCTCCGAACGTGTCTGCTACGACACTGCCAACCGCCTGATTTACGAAGGTGTGGATCCTGAAAAGATTGTTATTATCGACAGCGAAGATGTAGACCAGATTTTCGCGGAAATTGACAAGGCGGAAACCGATAACATTTACATGATTACATGGCTGCACACTTACCAGCACATGCAGAAGAAACTGAACCTGAAGGAGGCGGAATAACATGGCTGAAATGAATAAGACAATCAGAGCAGCATGGCTGTTCCCTGACATTTTGTATATCCACGGCGAGCGCGGCAATCTGCTGGCTCTGGAGCGCGTGGCAAAACTGGCCGGTGCGGAGGCTGTTATCGACCGCATCGATTTCGATACAGAAGGTTTCGATCCGATGAACTATGACTTCATCTTCTGCCCGCCGGGAGAAATCGCTTCTTTCAATGCTGTGGTGGAATGGCTGAAGCCTTATAAGGCACAGTTTGAAGCTTTCGTGGAAGCCGGCAGAATCCTGCTGGCAACCGGGACAAGCCAGTGTATTTTCGGCGGCGTTACGAAGAGAGAAGACGGCAGCACCTTAGAAGGTCTGGGACTGATTGAATGTGATTTTACTGAAAGAAGACTGGTTTACGGTGATGATCTGAACTATATGGCAGAGTTTGGCGGGGAAACATTTGAAATCTTCGGATCCCAGATTCAGATGATGGATGTGGAAAGCAGAGAAAAACCGTTCGGCCAGCTGATGTATGGTTTTGGAAATACCGGCAAGGACAGAAACGAAGGATCCCTGAAGGGCAATTCCATCTTTACCAACACCCTGGGTCCAATCCTGGTACTGAACCCATGGCTGACGAAAAAAATCGTTACACTCTGTACGGGTGTGGAAGATTTTGATTTTGATATGACTCTCGAACTGAAATCCCTGGAAACTAAGAAGCAGTTTACCGCAGGCAAGGTAAGCCGTCTGACAAACTGCAAATAAAAAGACATAAAATAAGAACCTGTCCGGCGGACAGGTTCTTTTGTTTATGGGGTTATTTCGGCAGCTGGTGGCCGCAGTATGGGCAGAAGTGATATGGTTCGTCCGGGGTGTCCTGCTGCAGAATCTGCTGTTCGATATTTCCTGTGAAGCAGCTGCTGCTGGTAATGATGGACTGCTTCTGTTCCTCGTGGCGTGCCTGTGCGTTGGCTTCTGCCAGGGTAAGAATATGTTTCAGCTCTTCCAGCTCTTCTTCCCGTTTCAGATGGGTTACCTGTTCCATGAATCCTGCAGATAAAATACCGGTTGGGATGGCTACCATACCTACACCAAGGAAGGTGAGGATGGTGCCGCAGATTTTGCCGGCAAAGGTAATCGGAACAATGTCACCGTATCCAACCGTAAGCAATGTATTGACTGCCCACCAGAATCCGGAGAAAGCATTGGAGAAGACATCCGGCTGTGCTTCGTGCTCCAGGGCGTACATGAGCAGAGAAGAGGCAACAATCAGAACCAGAACGATAAAAATGGAGGACAGGAGCTGCCCTTTCTTTTTATTGATAACATTGGCTATGACATGGAGCGGATCTGCATATTTGTGAACCCGGAATACACGAAGTATTCTGATAATACGGAAGATTCGCAGAAAATCACCTGTAAAAGGCAGGAAATACGGGATACAGGAGAGAAAATCCACAATTCCTGTAAGGGAAAAGATGAATTTCAGACTTGATAATCCACGGCTGTAAAGGCCCTCATAGATGAAATCCGCAGTCCAGATACGGAGAAAATAGTCCACCGTAAAAAATATTACCGTAATGGTTTCTGCTGTACGGATCAGGTTCTGACAGGACTCCGCAGCAGGGAAGGTATCGAATACCGCGATTGCAAGAGTGATTAAAATGGCAGCCATCAGGGTAAAGTCATAGGCAAGACTTGGTTTGTCATCCATGTAACCGGCCTGTATGATGCTGTAAACACGTCTTCGTTTTATCATAATTAAAATTCCTTTTTCTATATATCAGTATTATTTTATATTCTACCCCGAAGCTGTCATACCGTCAAGCAAACTGCAAAAAAAGGACTGCAGACTGCAGTCCAATGTAACTATTGCGGAATACACAGTTCCGTTCCAATCATCAGGTTGTATGGATCCATGGTAGGATTGGCCCGCATGAGGGCATCCAGCCGGATGGAGTGCTTTTTCGCAATTAAGTAAAGAGTATCACCGGCCGCAACCGTATGTTTCATCATGCATTTTTCGGCAGGTTTTGGGAGCTGATCTTCTGTTCCGGGGATGCAGAGCCGGCTGCCAATCTGAAGGTTGTAAGGGTTGTCGATGCAGTTAACTCTCATGAGCAGACTGACCGGCAGATCGTATTTTTCAGCGATGGTATAAAGTGTATCGCCTTCGCTGACTGTGTAAACATCAATACAAACCAGGGATGTATTCATGAAAAACCACCTTTCTTCTGGAAATCTCCATATTTCTTTTATGATATATATATTTCAAAAGGGGGTGAAATGTGATAGAATTATACGATATCATTTATTAATTTTGAAAGAGGGGTAACAGAATTAAGTTATGAAAAGAATGTTTCGAAATGTAAATCCCGCGATTCTTATCATCCTGGTGGTCATGCTGGCAAACCGTATGACCGCCGGTATGAGCATCAGCGACTGGATTTACGATACACTGGTCAGCCTGCCTGGCATTATTATCGCACTGACCTTCCATGAGGCGGCTCATGGGTATGCATCTTACTGGCTGGGAGACCCGACACCAAAGCTTCAGGGCCGTCTGTCGCTGAATCCCACACACCATATTGATCCTGTCGGTTTCGTAACACTGCTGCTGTTCGGCTTCGGCTGGGGGGAACCGGTGCAGATTGATCCGCGGTACTATAAGAACCGCCGCCGTGATGAATTCCTGGTGTCCATTGCAGGGGTTGCAACCAATCTGCTGCTTGCAGTTGTCACATCCTTTGTGATTAAGGCTCTGCTGAATAATATGACGGAAACTTTCTATGTGGGTATCGGAAGTGTGCTGCTGGATATTCTGGTTTATCTGTTTATGATTAACCTGGTACTCATGGCATTTAACCTGCTGCCTGTACCGCCGCTGGACGGTTTTGGTATTCTGACTCAGATTTTCAATCTTGAGAAATATGACTGGTACTGGAAGTACTACCGTCACGGTTTCGCAGTTCTCATGCTGCTGATTCTCTTCGATATTACCGACATGGTAATCGGACCTGTAAGCGGCTTCTTCTATGACCTGCTGCTGTTCTAATCTGGAGGGAATTTTATGAATCATGCAGAATTTGAAATCCGCCGGAGGCTTTTCGCCCTGCAGGATTTGAAATACAGGGACTTTCATGGAGCATTGATGCCTACAGTTGACCGTAATACCGTTATTGGTGTCCGAATGCCGGCGCTTCGGAAGCTGGTAAAGGACCTGAGCCAGAAGCCGGAACTGGTCCGCGAATTCATGGACAGTCTGCCGCATCAGTACTATGAAGAAAATAACGTTCACGGATGTCTCATTGCAGGATGCGGTGACTTCGAAACCTGCATCACGCAGCTTACCGATTTCCTGCCATACATGGATAACTGGGCTACCTGTGACATGCTGGTACCGAAAATCTTTGCAAAGCACCGCAGTCAGCTGCTGCCGTATATCGAGACCTGGCTGGCCTCAGACCATCCCTATACCGTCCGTTTCGGCATGAAAATGCTCATGGACTTTTATCTGGACGATGCTTTCGAGGCAAAATATCCTGCCATGGTGGCATCCGTCAAGTCTGAGGAATATTACGTCAATATGATGATCGCCTGGTACTTCGCTACCGCCCTGGCGAAACAGTGGGAGGCCGTGATTGGATATTTTGCGGAGCCCGGAAGGGATGGAAGACCGGCACTGGATAAGTGGACCCAAAACAAGGCCATTCAGAAGGCCATCGAAAGTTACCGCATTACCGACGAACAGAAGGCGTACCTGCGTACGCTGAAAATAAAGTAAAATTATAAACCTGGAGGAAGCAACCATGCTGAAAACAAGATTAGACAGAATTCAGAGAGACATCGAAGAAATGGCCAAGTTCACCTGCGTAGAAGGAATCGGATGCACCCGTTTTACCTATACGAAGGAATTCGCAGGTGCGAGAGACTATATCGTGGCTGAAATGAAGGCAGCAGGGCTGGAAGTACGTGAGGACGCAGTAGGCATCATCATCGGCCGTATGGAAGGTAAGAACCCTGGTGCACCGGTTATTATGACAGGAAGCCATTTTGATACCGTAAAGACCGGCGGACGTTTCGACGGCCCTGCAGGAGTCACTGCAGCCCTGGAAACTGCCAGAACCCTTCATGATGAGGGTTTTGTACCGGAAGTCCCTGTCGAATTCGTGGCACTGCCGGAAGAAGAAGGTGCAAGATTCGGCTCAGGCCTCTTTGGCAGCCGTGCCATCTGCGGCCAGCTGAAACCGGGTGAAATCGAAAATAACCGGGACTGGGACGGCATCTCTGTGGCAGAAGCCATGAGAGAATACGGCCTGGATCCAGCGAAAGCCGCGGAAGCACAGAGAAAGCCGGGCGAAATCGGCAAGTTCATCGAGCTTCATATCGAGCAGGGACCGCTGCTGGAAAAGAATAAAATCGATATTGGTATCGTGGATGCTATCGTGGGTCTGAGAGTGCTGAATGTACGTGTTCACGGCCGTTCTGACCATGCTGGCAATACACCGATGAATATGCGTGCAGATACCATGCTGGCGGCTGCCAAGGCTGTTACAGCAGGTACTGAAAAGGCCATCGAGCTGGGTGAAGGTACCGTAATGACCTGCGGCCGCCTGGAAACTGTTCCCGGTGCATTCAACATCGTAGCTAAAGAAACCTTCTTCCAGATTGACTGCCGAAGCAAGACTCTGGCCAACGTGGACAAGGTACTTGAAGTTGTACGTGCGTCTTTAGATAAGAGCTGCGAAGAAAATGCCGGCTTATCCTATGATATGGAGGAAATGGTATTCGCAAATGAACTGCCGATGCATCCGGAAATCAAGGATGTGCTCCGTCAGTCTGCCGATGAAGCAGGTATCACCTATACCGATATGCTGTCCGGTGCAGGTCATGATGCTATGATTATGGGCTCCATCTGCGACGCAGCTATGGTATTCGTACCGAGCAAAGACGGCCGCAGCCACGTTCCGGAAGAATGGACTGACTATGAAGACCTGCAGAAGGGCGTAGAAGTGGTTTACAGAACCGTGAAGCAGCTGGCTTCTCAGAAATAGAGGAAACAACGTATGATTAAGGTAATCTTATGGGATGTGGACGGCACACTGCTTGATTTCGAAAAAGCAGAATATGCTGCCATGAAAAATTGTTTCGATACATTTGGACTAGGTGAATGTACGGACGAAATGATTGAACGGTATGCTGAGATAAATAAAAGGTACTGGGAGCGGCTGGAACGTGGAGAGGTGACCCGGTCTCAGGTCCTGCTCTGCAGATTTGAGGAGTTTTTCTCTCAGGAAGGAATTGTGACAGACTGTGCCGCAGAGTTTAACCGGGAATATCAGAGACAGCTGGGAGAGAATGTTTTCTTCTGCGATGACAGCTATGAACTGCTCAGCCAACTGAAATCTTCCGGTCAGGTAAAACAGTATGCTGTGACCAACGGATCCAAGGTTGCCCAGGACGGTAAGCTGAATAAGTCCGGTCTCATTCATCTGTTCGATGATGTATTTATTTCTGAAGTGGTGGGCGTAGAAAAGCCAGGCGTCGAATTCTTTGACCATGTATGGTCCGTCATCGGTCATTATACTCCTGACGAAGTTATGATTGTGGGTGATTCCCTGACCAGTGATATCAAGGGCGGAAACAACGCTGAAATCCTTTGCTGCTGGTACAACCCGAAGGGTCTGGAAAATAACAAGGGCGTGCGGGTGGACTACGAAATCAGACACCTGAAGGAAGTTATGGATATTCTGGAGAACAGAAAATGATTGAAAAAATCTATGAAACCCCCTCTGGTAAAATCCATTACTGGACGGACATTATAAACTCTGAATATGTGACTCTGGTTTTTCTCCCCGGACTCACAGCTGACCATCGGTTGTTTGAGAAACAGCTGAAGTATTTCAGTGGGAAATATAATCTTTTTGTTTGGGATGCACCAGGACACAATCTGTCCTGGCCATTCGAGTTCAATTTTACTCTGGCTGACAAGGCCCGCTGGCTGAAGGAAATCCTGGACGGGGAAGGAATCACAAGACCTATCATCGTGGGACAGTCCATGGGCGGCTACGTGGGGCAGATGTTTGCAGAAATATATCCTGAGATGCTCTCAGGATTCGTGTCCATTGACTCGGCACCCCTGCAGCGCCGATATGTGACAGCTGCAGAAATCTTTCTGCTGAAGAAGATGGAACCGGTGTACTATTACTGGCCATGGAAGTCGCTTCTGAAGTGGGGAACAAAGGGTGTAGCTGCCTCGGAATACGGCCGCAGTGTGATGTTCCAAATGATGATGACCTATGACGGCGACAAGCAGCGCTATGCTGCACTTGCTGGCCACGGTTACCGCATGCTGGCAGAAGCTATGGAAGCGAATCTGCCATATGAAATCAAATGTCCGGCCCTGTTGATCTGCGGTGAAAAGGACCAGGCAGGTTCCTGCATCCGTTACAATAAAGCGTGGCATAAACACACCGGCATCCCGATTCACTGGATAAAAGATGCCGGCCATAATGCCAACACCGATCAACCGGGTGTGGTGAATGAATTGATAGAAGAATTTGTGAAAAATGTGAGGAGAAGATGAATTATCAGCACTCTCATGTAAAGAGTGCTAAAAAGTCCTTTACTTTTTGCTGCAATGGGTATAAGATAGGCTCGTAGGAAAAAATAACTGCGAGCCTATTTAATTTTACTCTTTGAGAGAAAGAAGGGGGATTTTATGAATATAGAAAAATTTACACAGAATGCACAGTCTGCGGTGGTGGAATGTCAGAATATTGCCATTTCCATGGGGCATCAGACCCTGGACGGGGAGCATCTGCACCTGGCGCTGCTGCAGCAGAAGGATGGACTGATTGGCAAGCTGCTGGCTTACATGAACGTGAATGTACAGGCACTTACCACTGAGGTTGAAAACGAACTGAATAAACTGCCGCGTGTTTCCGGGGCTGCGGGTGACGGCATGTATGCAAGCCGCCGTTTCAATCAGCTGATCATGGAAGCGGAAAAGAAGGCGGAACAGTTCAAGGATGAGTATGTGAGCGTGGAGCACATCTACCTGGCACTGCTGGAGGAAAGGGGAACTCCGTCTGCCAGACTCTTTGCAAAATATAACATCACAACGAATGCGTTCCTCGATGCATTATCGAAAGTCCGGGGAAATCAGAGGGTTACCAGCCAGAATCCGGAGGACAATTATGAAGCCCTGACTAAGTACGGCCGCGACCTGGTGGAAATGGCCAGAGAGGGCAAGCTGGATCCGGTCATCGGCAGAGATGCGGAAATCAGACATGCTATCCAGATTTTGAGCAGAAGAACCAAGAACAATCCGGTTCTCATCGGGGAGCCTGGTGTCGGCAAAACTGCTGTTGTAGAAGGTCTGGCGCAGCGTATTCTGAACGGTGACGTGCCGGAAGGACTGAAGGATAAGACTATCTTTGCGCTGGATATGGGTGCCCTCATTGCAGGGGCCAAGTTCCGCGGGGAGTTCGAGGAACGTCTGAAGGCAGTTTTAAACGAAGTGGAAAAGTCCGAGGGCAGAATCATTCTGTTCATCGATGAAATTCATAATATTGTAGGTGCCGGCAGAACGGAAGGCTCCATGGATGCGGGAAATCTGCTGAAGCCGAAGCTGGCCAGAGGGGAGCTGCACTGCATCGGTGCCACTACTCTGGACGAATACAGAAAATATATTGAAAAGGATGCAGCACTGGAGAGAAGATTCCAGAAGGTGCTGGTAGATCAGCCGACAGTGGAAGATACTATCTCCATTCTGCGAGGTTTAAAGGAACGTTTTGAAATCCATCACGGTGTGAGAATCACTGATGGTGCTCTCATTGCCTGTGCAACTTTATCTGACCGATATATCAGCGACCGTTTCCTGCCGGATAAGGCCATCGACCTGATGGACGAAGCAGCAGCCAGAATCCGTACGGAAATTGACAGTATGCCGACAGAGCTGGATGAAATCAGCCGTAAGATTATGCAGCTGGAAATCGAAAAGCAGGCATTGGGTAAGGAATCCGACAAGGCCTCTGCAGCCCGTCTGGAAACTCTGGAAAAGGAACTGGCTGCCCTGAAGGAAGAAAATGCTTCCATGCGTGCCCAGTGGGAAAATGAGAAGAAGGGCATCGCTGACGTGAAGGCCCTGAAGCAGCAGATAGAAGATGTGAAGCACCAGATGGAAGAGGCAGAGCGCCAGTACAACCTGGAAAAACTGGCACAGCTGAAGTACGGGATTTTGCCGGAACTGGAAAAGAAGCTGGAAGAAGAAAAGCTCAGAGCAGAGAGCGGTGCAGGTGCTGATGGTGCAGGCCAGGCAGAACGTCTTCTGAAGGAAGAAGTTACAGAAGAAGAAATTGCTGAAGTGGTTTCCGGCTGGACCGGTATTCCGGTGTCGAAACTTGTGGAAACTGAAAGAGATAAGCTTCTGAGACTTGGCGAAATTCTCCATAAGAGGGTAATCGGTCAGGATGAGGGTGTAACCGCTGTGTCCGAAGCCATCCTGAGAGCAAGAGCCGGTCTGAAGGATGAAAACCGTCCAATCGGATCTTTCATCTTCCTTGGACCAACCGGGGTGGGTAAAACCGAACTGGCTAAGGCACTGTCTGAGTCTCTCTTCGATACGGAAAAGAATATGATCAGAATCGACATGTCTGAGTACATGGAGAAGCACTCTGTATCCAGACTGGTAGGTGCGCCTCCGGGATATGTAGGCTACGATGAAGGCGGCCAGCTGACCGAGGCGGTACGCCGCAAGCCGTACAGTGTCATTCTCTTCGATGAGATCGAAAAGGCACATCCGGATGTGTTTAACATCTTACTTCAGCTGCTGGATGACGGACGCCTTACTGATAACCAGGGCCGTACTGTGGACTTTAAGAACACCATCGTAATTATGACCTCCAATATCGGTTCTCCGTACCTGCTGGAAAACATGAAGGCAGATGGTACGGTGGACGAAGATGTGAAGGAGCAGGTGACTGACCAGCTGAAGAACTACTTCCGTCCGGAATTCCTGAACCGTATTGATGATATCATCGTGTTCAGTCCGCTGACGCTGGAACAGATCAGCCGCATCATCGAACTTTCCCTGAAATCTCTGGAACGCCGTCTGGCAGACCGGAATATGAGCCTGGTTTTGACCGATGGTGCCAAGGACTTCATTGCCCGCGAGGCATATGACCCGCAGTATGGTGCCCGTCCTGTGAAGCGTTATCTGCAGAAGCACGTGGAAACGGAAATTGCATCTCTGATTATCAGAGGTCAACTGGTTGATGGCGGCAAGGTGACTATTGAAACAGAGGGTGAAGGCCAGGATCGCTGCCTGAAGTTCAGAACAGAGGATATGACTGTATAAAGTTTACCGTAATATATTACCGCAACGCAAAGGGTGTCCCGAAACAGGACACCCTTGTTCTTTTCTTTAATCTATTTTCTACGAATCATAGTTCTCAGCATATGAATTTCCGCCGCTTCTGCACCGGCTTCCGGATTACGCGTCATAAACGCATGGAAGATGGCGCGGTGCTCTTCCAGAACGGTAGTCAGGTAGTTGGCTGGATAGCGGCTGTTGGATGCAGCATATTTCAGATAGAAATTGTATCTGTGCAGGGTCTTCTCCATTTCACGGTTGTGACAGGCACGGTAAATGATGGTGTCGAAACCGTTGTTGATGCGGAGCATTTTTTCCAGGTCATCACTCATGGTGTAGAATTCCATGAACTCAAAGGTCTGCTGCAGCATGTCCAGTTCATCGTCGGTAATGCGCTCGATGGCCCAGCGGATACACTGAATTTCCAGGGCACTTTTCATCACGTAAAAGTCATCGATATTCTGCTCGGTGAAACCTTTTACGAAGGCGCCCCGGTTCGGGATGGTTTCAATCAGACCCTCCGCTTCGATTCGCCGCAAAATCTCCCGGATCGGCGTTCTGCTGATCCCGTACTTATCGCAGAGATCCTGCTCTACGATACGCTGTCCGGTACGAAGTTTGCCGGTAAGTATTTCAATCTTTATTTCTTCTTCTATTTTCTGTGCTTTTGTCTTTTTTTCCTGATAGTCGTTGCTCAGAAAGTCCAGGTTCATCATTGGCATAGTGAAAATCTCCTGATCATTTCAATGGATTGTATACAATTTAATTTATCATATCATGTCGAAATCTATTCGTCAAGTGAAGCGTTTTATGATATAATATAAAGATTAAAGAGGTGAAATTATGATTAGAAATGAAGATATAAAAGAAATTTTAGACAGGCTGGAAGCACAGTATCCGGAAGCAGAATGTGCCCTCCACCATCAGGATGTATTTCAGCTCATCGTGGCGGTGGCACTGTCTGCACAAACCACGGACAAGAGCGTGAATCAGGTGACCCCGGCCTTGTTTGAGGCTTATCCTGATGCGGCGGCTCTGGCGGCGGCAGAACCTTCTGAAGTGGAAGAGTATATCAAGCGCATCGGCATGTACCGCACGAAAGCGAAGAACATCGTGGGCCTGGCAAAATCTCTGGTGGCAGACCATAACGGCCAGGTGCCGGAGGATTATGACGCTCTGGTGGCACTGCCCGGCGTTGGCAGAAAGACTGCCAATGTGGTGCTTTCCGTAGGTTTTGGTCATCAGAGAATTGCGGTGGACACTCACGTATTCCGTGTAGCCAACCGGATTGGTCTGGTGGAAGCAAAGGATGTACTGAAGACGGAACTGGGCCTCATGGAACGGATTCCGGAAGAGCGGTGGTCCAGAACCCATCACAGCCTGATTTTCCACGGGCGGCAGTGCTGTGATGCACGGAAACCACAGTGCGGAACCTGCGTCATCGCAGAGTTCTGTGAATACCTGAACAAAGCAGAATAACGAGGATAACCTATGAGCAATCATTTCGAACTGGATACACTGGTCAGACAGATGCAGGGAAAGCTTCAGGCAATCGATGCAGAAGCTGATGCCTGGAAGGCACAGAATGAAGAAAAACTGAAAAATACCATCAGCAGTCAGACGGCTGACAATTCCCCACAGCTGAAGAAGCTGAAGGAAGAGCTTCTCGATTTGGAAAGCAAGCGTAAGACCATTAAAAAGTACTATGCGGCTTACTATGAAGAAGCTTCTCCATCGGTGCAGAAGGGAAGCTCCGCCCAGCCGGTACCGGTTAATATGAATCTGTATAAGAATCAGCTGGTGAATCCGAATCACAAACAGGCTGCGGACAATATCATTACCATGGCACGAAGCAATCTGGAATATATTAAGAACCAGGAAGAAATTCTGAATGAGCAGATTGAGGCTCTGGAAGGCGGAACCAACCAGGCGAAGAAGGAACTGGACCAGCTGGAATCCCAGATGAAGTCCCTCTATGAGCAGAAGTATCTGCAGGCGGTGATGTCAGCTGACATGCTCTATCTTCATGACCGGTGTCTGTTTTCGGCACAGGACTTCCAGGAAGAAGACTGGGAAGGGTACATGTATGAATCACCTGCATTCCGCAGCGAGCAGATTATGGTCGGCAGTGCCCTTTATGATCTAAAGGTACCGGAATATATCCAGCCTGCCATGTCCATGTTTTCAACCTGGAAGGAAAACCGGATGCAGGTTCCGGTTTGTCTGCCTCTCAGCGGATTCCATATGCTGGTAAATTACCATGTGAGCCAGTCCATGATAACCAGGGAAGGTATCCGGACACTGATTGGAAACCTTCTGAAGCATATGCCTGCAGGCAGTGTCCGGGTTTATCCAATGGATCTGGAAACCTTTAACGGGGCTGCATTCGGCGGTCTGACCCAGATGGCAGGACCTGCTCCGGCATTTATGGCACCGGTTCCGGCAAACGAAGATCAGGTGCTGAAAACCTTAAAAGAAATCTATAACGATGCGGTGAAGGCTTCACAGAAGATGACCGGCTACCGCAGTCTGGAAGAATATAACGAATATGCTCCGGATGGTGAGCAGCTGACCCAGAAGGTGATCATTGCTTACGGCTGTCCGGAAAAGCTGAGCGCAAAGGCCCTGGAGTACTTCGAGCGGATTTACTATATGTCTGCACAGTGCGGCATTTCTATCATCGCCGTGCATAATTCCAATTCCGATATCTTTATGTCATCGGCTAAGACTTTCTACCAGAACATGGCGGGCGATGCCCTGGTCATCGACTGCAGTCCGGAAGGGCAGTTTGTAGTATCGGGACAGACCAAAGCACCGCTGAAATGGCTTCGCGGCCTTCATGCCTTGTCTGAAGAGACGGTGGAAGCAGTAGGGAATGCTTACGGTGCTGCAGCTCCTGTCAGCGCAGTATCGGACATTCAGTCTATCGAAGACTGCTTTAAGAAGATAAATCATACCCGTGGCAACCGGCATCTGAGCCTTACCTATGGTGTGGATGAAGAAGATAAAATCAGAAAGTTTGATTTCCAGCTGATGACCTTTGCAGGCTATATTTCCGGGTCTGCCGGCTGCGGTAAATCCAGTCTGATGCATACCCTGATCGCAGGGATTTTGCTGAACTGCCATCCGGAAGATGCAGAGCTGTGGCTGGTGGATTTCAAGATGACCGAATTCCAGCTCTATGCCAAGCATATGCCCCCTCACGTAAAGCGTGTGATTCTGGAATCTTCGGAAGAAGTGGTACTGGACCTCATTGACGAACTTTACGATATTCTGGAACGCCGAAACAAGCTGTTCAGCAAATACGGCTTCAAAGACATTATTGACCTTCCGGAGGAATACCGAAAGAAACATCTGCCTCTGATTATCGTCATGGTGGATGAATTCGCTACCATGTCACAGATTATCAGTAACGCGCCGCAGTTCGGCAATCTGACATACGCACTGAAGCTGGAAAATCTGCTGTCGAAGGGTCGTTCCACCGGATTCCGCTTCATTTTTGCGGACCAGTCTTATGAAGCCGGGGTTCATGGCCTCACAGCGAAGTCCAAAGACCAGATGGGCCTGCGTTTTGCAATGGCCAATAAGAATAAGTTCGAAATGCAGGGTACTCTGGCACTGCCGGAGGGAACGAAAAACGATGAAGTAAAACAGTGGATTGCAACCCTGCCGCCGCATCATGTACTGACTGCAGAATCGGAAGCAGTGGAAGGAACCCTGCAGACAACGGTACAGGTTCACCGCAGCAAGGTTGCCTTCGTGCCGCAGAACCGGATCATCGAAATTACAGAAGAACTGAACCGGATGTATAAACCGGTGGCCTCAGCGAAAGAAGTGACCGACACTACTTATCTGGATAAGAATCCTCTGGTCATCGATGGACAGAGGGTCTATACCTTTAAGGAATGTGAAGAAGAAATAGAAGACTGGGATGCTCAGCAGGATTATCCGAAGGAAATTCAGCGTCTGTACCTTGGCCGACCGTGTGCACTTCGTCAGCAGTCACCAGTTGAGCTGAAACCAGCTCCAGGAGAAAACCTTCTCATGATTGCAGAAACACCGGATGTGGTGGCATCGGAACTCTGTTCTGCCATCGGCAGCCTGAAACAGCAGAATGCCAAGATTACCATTCTGGCTGACAGACTGGATCCTTTCTACCGGAAATACCGCAGCATCTGGCAGCAGTATGAGTGCATTACTGATCTGGAAGAGATCTGCGCGAAAATTCTTCAGCTCCGCCAGCAGGTGGAAAAAAACCAGAACAGCAATGAACTGGTCATCATGCTTGGTATCTATAACATCTATCAGAACTGGGAAGAACTGCCGAAGCGAAAGAGTACGCCGAAGAAAAAAGAAAGCATCGTGAAACCAGTTGAAATGACCGGAGCACCTTCACTTCTGGTCAGTCAGCTGGGGGACCGCCTGGCAGAAGAGGATGCTGAAACAGGGGATGATGACGATGATCTGGACCTGGATGCTTTATTCGCAGAGGATCCGCTCTATGAAGAATATAAGGAAGCGGCAGGCCAGGCGTCCGGCGGAGGAACAGAAACGGAAGAAACAGACGAACTGCTGTATAATGCCATCGAGGACTTCCGCTGGCTGCTGATTAAGGCACCGGCCAGAGGTGTTCACTTCCTTGTGGTGCTCAGTCAGTTCAGTGAATACAAAGAACTGAAGTGGCCGGAAAAAATGTTCCGCCATCTGGTGTATCAGTGGCTGGCAAAGGAAGAATTGGCCGACATTATCGGATTCGGCAGAAGTGCCCGCATTCCGGGCGGCGCAGTCCGCTATGTGAGCAAAAAAGACGCATTCTCCCTGCGTCCTTATCTGTGGCCGGGCCTTGTAATCAACGGCTGGACCATGGATGAGAATGGCGACGCAGTGGAAGCAGGCGATGAAGACGATGAATTCATTTAAAGCCGGGAGGTGAGGATTTTGCCTGGTAATTGGAATATTAATGAACGCGGGGCCAACGAAATTGCGGCGATGCGGAAGAAGCTGGACGTGAAGGCTGCAATAGCGGAAGCAAGCTGCAGGCGACTCTTAGGTGCGTCGGTGGAATATGGCGAAGACCTGGGCATTTATCATGATGTTTTGCAGGCAGAGCTGAAAGTCATCGATGCCCTGGCGAAAGAATGCAGGCTATGTGTGGATGCGCTGACAGTCAGACTTTTCGAATATGAAACCCTGATCCGCGAGGAAGTGAAAAAAGCAAAAATTGCAGAAGAAGAGGCAGCGGCAGCTGCCGGTAATACAGGAGGACAGAAACATGCCAGATGACAGACCAGTAACGGAAGAAGCTTTAAGAGGAATGATTAAGGCTCTGGATGATTTTATTAATGATACAACATCTGTAATTAATGCACTGCAGGCAGATGCCAATGAATGTGCAGACAACATGAACGGAGATGCAGTGGCTGCCAAGGCCATTATCCGCGTGAATAAGTGTATCGGATACTATCGCGAAATCAACAAACGTGCGGACGATCTCAGAACGAAGATGAAAAATAAGCTGCAGTCTCTGGAAGCCATGAAAAATATCATGGATGGAATGTAGAGGGAGGAAATCGTTATGCCTACAAATGTTTGGGATGTTTCCAAAAACGGTGTGGATTCTATCCGTACTCTGATCAAGGATCTTCAGAGTAATCTCGACGCAATGGATTCTGCATTTACCAGCCTGAATAACACTTATGTATGCTGTGTGGATGGGTTGGGTGTTTACTCCGATTCCATAAACGCAACACTGAAGACCATGAAAACTGTCAATGAGACCAGTAAGAACTCTATCGGAGATCTCATGGTGCGTCTGGACAAGTACGCCGGCCATATCGAAAACGAGCTGGCTAAGAAGGGCGAATAATAAGCCGGGAGATTCGTAACTTATGAAGAGAAAAGTATATATTACAAGAAAAGATGACACTCCCAAGTATTCAGGTAAAGTACTGAATATCTGGCTCGACAGCGACACTCCGAATCCGCCTGGCTATAAGTTGGCAGCGGGAAAAACCATTTCCGGCATGAGTGTGAACGAAAAGGAACATTATCTGGTGCTTCAGCGTCCCGGATTCCTGGGCGGCGCAGTACAGCGTTATACAATCCCAACGGGCAGCGATGACCTGGAACTGACGGTTACCGTAAATGGCTACGGCCAGCTTTCCGTCCGCAAGAAGCCTGCTAAGAAGAGCTCTTCTTCTTCCAAAGCATCTTCGGGCAGCAAAGCGTCCGGCGGCACCAAGGTGGGCGGCGGATCCAAAGCAGGCGGTGCAGCGAAGAAACCTGTCAGCACCACCCGTAACCTCTATGTGACCCGCGGAAGTGCTCTGGGTCATCTGCCGAATGTTCCAATCCGCATGGTAGTGGACGGAACGACGAGCAAGCAGCCGCTGCTTTATGAATTTGACCCGGATATGATATATACCATTACCATGGACAAGAAGATGCACGAGCTGGTCTTCTTCTATCCAGATGTGCAGACCGGCGATCTGGTACTGAGAACTCTGGATGCGGGAAGTAAGGATGAGGCGTTTTATGTAGATTTTGATATAAACGGCGTGCTTGTCGCCATGCCGTGCGAACTGCCCAAAAACCTGGCTGGAGGAAATTCTGCAGGTGGCTTCGACATCGCTTCTTCACCGACCACAGCTGGTGTGAAAGAATATATCGCTAACTACATTGACCCGGATAAGGGGGCTCCTGTGCCCGTGCTTCTTCATGCACTGAATACATTTGAACACCTGCGCGTGTCAGTTGGTTCCGATGCTGTGAGTTTCTTTGCGTGTCATAAGGAAATGGATGACCAGAAGATTGCATCCTGTTCTTATGCCTTTGCCAACCAGAAGTCTGCGGGTGCGGCAGGAACATTTACTTCGCTTAATACATTGAGTCAGAGAAATCAGCTGCTGGCGGCCATCCGTGATTTCGTGAACAACGAATGCCCGGGTGTTTCCATGAAGGGAACTAAAATTTATAAGGATGCATCTTCCGCTGGAAAGGCTTCGACGAAGGGCAAGAAAACAACCACACCGGATCTGAGTGAATCGCTTACTTGTATAGAAGTGGTTGCAGATGTTATGAGGAATTTTAACGAAAAATCTGAATTTGCAGCTGATCTGGATAAGGTTGCGAAAACCTGTCTTCTTAGCGTGGAAGAGGACCGGGTGAGGGTGACCATCATGGTGGAAGATTTTGAGACTGCGCAGGCTTTGCCGGATGCTGGTACCCAGGTGAAAGAGTTTGTATATTCCGAGGTGGATTTGTCCGCGTATTTTGAACTTAATTATCTTGTTACGCAGAAATCCCTGGACAATCAGTTTGACATTCTCGTTCGTGAAGAAGACCGTCAGATATTAATGGAAAGGATTCTGACCAATCTGAGCAATATGCCGCATTTGATTGTGGAAGGCAATACCTTCCGCAGCCGCAGAAGGGGTGAAGAACTGATCGATGTGGAGCACACGCTGACTGCAGCGGCCATGAAGCATAAGATTATGAAACTGTTTACACCGGACAGCAAGCTGGTGGATGTGCTTCGGCATTCTAACGTGAACTATTGTCAGATCAGTCCGGACGAAAAAGATATATCCTTCGCATATATCGACATGGATTCAGAGATATGTGAGATTATCAACTATACTTTCGAGGAACTGGTAGGACCGGAACTTCTGGAAGGAGAAGACTGCTTTGGTGAACTGAGATATGGTCATGAGAAGGACATGCTCTCATCTGTGATAGGCCAGGGGCTGTGTACACTTCCGTATCTTCAGCCATATTACAAGACCGTGTTCGATTCTGTTACAGTCGATGAGTTGAAGCAGTCGCTTGGGACGTCATTTTATAATACAATTTGCTTGAATACGGATGTGATTTCAAAGGTGAACGATGTGTACGAGACACCAGCGTGGATTACTGGCAGCCAGGACGATCCAGAAGAACCAGAAGAACCGGAACTCCCGGCAAAATCCTCCCTGGCAGATTCTCCGACAACCCAGGGGGTGATTGCTCAGCTGGCAGACTACTTTAAGGATGGCGGTGCTTTCAATCTGCTCATGAAGACCATGCAGATTGAAAGAGCAGTTCTTAATGCAGGCAGCGAAGAGGTTTCAGTGGGCTTCCTGAAAGAACTGCCGGACGGCAGCCTGAATGTCACCGGTAATTTCGAGCTGCAGTATAAAAACTTCGGTGCAGGAGCAGAAGGCGCTTTCACTGAACTTGATATGGACCAGCAGGATGAACTGGAAGAAATCTTATGGAGCGAGTTTCCGTTCCTGCGGAATTAATTTACTATCATGAAAATCACGCCTAATGAGTAAAATTTGACCATTAGGCGTGATGCTGAAGTATTATTTTGGTTGTTTTTATAGAGTGTCTTGTAAAAAAACGGTAATTCATCACACCAACGGGTATTATTTAGGAGAAAAGGAGTGAATTTGCAGATTTTGCTGTGCAAAATCTGAGGTCAAATCACGCCTAAGGTCTAAAAGCAATCCAATAGGAGTGATTTAGATAAAACTGTGAAGTGGATTAGGAGTATATGTATAAATGAAACGTAGAGTATCGATTGTCAGAAACCCTGGCAAAGGAGACAAACTGGCCAATAAATCCTTAACCGTAAAACTGGATGGTACGCATATAAACACACTGGAAACAGGAAGCCGGCTCTCTTTTGATGCAGACGGAAAAAAACATACATTGTCGGTTCTATACAAGACCCTTTGGACGAATCTGGAACTGAATTTTCCGATTCCTGCGGGGAGGGAGGATGTCGTTCTGCAGCTGGACTGTGAGAATGATTACTATGAAATCTCGGAATGTCAGCTTAGAAGGCTGACGGTTCGAAGAGATGATGCCAATCCAAATCTGAAACTTTCCCTGATGATTGATGGCAAGGCTCATCCTGCAGCAGCCAGATTGAAAGCAGGAGAAGCAATCAGTATTGGTGTAGATACTGGGGATCATTACATCGCACTGAATGAAGTGAGTCAGGAGCCACATACCATCAAAGTCCAGGCTGGTGCGAAGGACGTAGAATTCATTGCCACTGTAAATAACAATAAAACTGTTACGGTAAAGAAAAAGAAACAGACTGTATCAAATAAAGAACAGCAGAGTGCGCATAAACCGGCAGAAAAGGAGTCTCAGAAGTCGGCAGCGTCTCAGGCAGCGAAGTCGATGCAGACACCTCCGGCGCCGAAAAAGCCAGCCGATGTCCACGGTTCTTCCACTACCTACCATCTGAAGATGGAAATCAAGGCATTGCTGCGTCCGGACGGCGGTGAACTGTACCATTGGCTTACATCCGGTGTGGAAAATGTGTTTATGCAGGCCATGGATGATGCCGTTATGTTTATCGGAACATCCTTTGCGAATCCTTCCAGCCCTGAGGCGAAGGGTAAGAATATTTTCTATAAAGAAACCAATCAGGCAACAGACGAACTTCGTCAGATGGCGAAAATGACAGGCTGCACTTTCCCGGCGGCAGTAAATCCGTATGACCTGTTGGAATCCGATGAAGAACAGGAAACTCTGCAGCAGATTCTGGAGGAATTTATCAAGAGCGACCAGTGCCCGGGCATCACCATGATTAACGATGAAATCTGTCTGGAGCCAGGCTGCGGCATTGATATCGAAAATTCTGCCACCACATCCTTCCTGAAGGGCGACTATCTGACACCGCTGTTTTCTGATCAGGGGATTCTTTGCGATGCGCTGATGAGTCCGACAGAAGCTGCAGAATACCTGGCAGTTGAAGTTGGTTCACATGGTATCAGCTTTAACGGTCACTTCCCGGGCATGAAAAAGAATGAAGTAAAGACTCTTTATACCATCCTGCTGGAAAATATCAATACTGAGCAGGTACGTTTAATGGGAGAGCAGATGAAAGGTCTCCGGGGAATGGGACCAGTTTATACCAGCCTGGAAACCCAGAAACAGCGTGATGAACTGCTTCGCATCATCAGGGAGCGCATTAATACTGATGCAGTTTATGCCCGGATGGAAGGAAAGCGGATTACAGTGAATCCGGAAGCAAACCGGCGTCCTTTACATCCGAATATGTATCAGTCTTTAACTGCGATTATCCTTTGGGGCATTATGCTTACCCGATTTGGTGAAAATTCAGATTTTGCAAAGAGAACAGAGAAAACTCCTGCAGCCTGTTTCGTGACGGCTGAACCAGACCGTCTTCGGGTGAATACCATGTTTGAAGACGAGGACGGTACTGCGGAAGTTTTTGAAATGCCTTACATCGACTGTACTTCCAACGAGCTTCCGTCATCCTACGGACAATTGAATCTGAGCAATTGGCAGAATCGTTTCGAGCGGCTGGATGACCCTGCAGATCAGAAGAAACTGATAGACTATCTGATGACTATGATGGATTCCTACCGCCATATCATCATCGAGGGCAATTCATTCAGAAGCCGCCGACCGGAGGAACCTCTTATCCAAGTGAGAGAGACTTTGACCGGTCAGATGATGGCACGGAAGGTAACCAAACTTTTCGACCTGGATGGTGAATTTATCGACATTATGCGTCATTCCAACATTGATTTCTGTCATATCGCAGGATACAAGGACTATCTGGCCTTTATCTTCAATGACCGGGATGGAAACGATGTGGAGACCATTTACCGCGATTTCAGTGAACTGGTTGATGAGGAATTCCTCAGCGGTGAGGACTGTTTCGACCATCTGACCTGCGGATATGAAAAGGATGAGCTCAGTTATTTCCTGGGTGAATCAGTGGCTCAGCTGCCGTATATGCAGTCACGTTCTGAGGAACACTGGGAAGCCAATATAGTTTGCATCAACAGGGACATGGTTCCAATGCTTTCCGAGTCTTATCTGGCTGCCTCTGCAAAAACTGCAGATCCGAGGGTGTCTGGAATTCCTGAAGTACCTGAATTGGCGGAAGTTCCGGAAGTTCCCGCAGAGCCTGCCTGGACCGTTGAAAAATCTCCGACTACCCAGGCGGTCATTGCAGACCTGACGCGGCAGTTTGGCGCGGGCGGCGGCATGGGACAGTTTATGAAGGACATGGGCCTGGATAAGGCCGAACTGATGACCGGTTCTTCTGAAATCGTCATCGGATTCTGGAGAGGAGATGCCTGCACCAGCAGAATCAGCATGCAGTACGCACAGTATGCTTCAGGGGAAGACGGCGCATACCAGGTACTTTGCGAAGAAGACCAGAAGGTACTGCAGGAATGTATCCTGGCAGCAGTGCCATATTTTAACGTATAGAGAGGACGGAAGATCGTTATGGCTAGTTGGAGATTATTTACAATTTACAGAGAGGCCGACTATTATGACAGTGACCTGCAGGTTATTCTGGACGGTAAGCCACAGGAAAACCTGTACCGCCGTTCCAGTTATGCACTGCGGCTGGATCTG
Organism: Anaerovoracaceae bacterium; assembly: GCA_045637765.1. Lineage (GTDB taxonomy): Bacteria > Bacillota > Clostridia > Peptostreptococcales > Anaerovoracaceae > RGIG7179. The sequence goes on from JAZTZZ010000013.1 coordinate 40,128, forward strand.
AATCCACATACCATTAAAGTGAAATTCCCGGGATTTTTAGGGACATCCGTTACTCTCCATGCTCCGGCTGGAGATGATGATGTGTACTATGACCTGGGTGTTCTGGAAAACCAGCAGATTATGACCAGCCGCTGGGGAGAATCCAGTGAAGCATGGTGGTCCGTCACCTGGCCGGCGCCGGCAACTGATTTACGTTCCATTGGTTTTGATTTGAACCAATTCCGCAGTGAACTGGATTATCTGCTGAATCCGACCAATGGGAAGCTTTATCACCAGATGAAAAACAAGGGAATTACTGAGGTTTTTGTAAAGCCCGATGGCGGCGGTGTCTTCTTTAAACAGCTGGGGGATGATTATGCCCTGGAGCGGATTTACTATAACCAAATCGGCGATGCTGCTCATACCACTGAGCTGCAGCACATCTGGATCACAAGAGAAGGAGAATATAAACTGATTCGTCAGTTTATCCGGGATTACATGCAGAACCGGTATCCGGGACTGGAATTCGTGGGAAATGATACAATTTGCCTGACTGCAGCAGCACCATCCGCTGCCACGCAGGGAACAGGCCGCAAGCTGACCATCCGCAGAACCCCGCAAAACCCTTCTGTTACGGTTACTTTCCACATTGACCTTCAGAAGGCCGGGGACATGGCAGCCGGAAATGAATATACCGTGGAACTGAAAGATAATGGTGCACATGATCTTCTTTTCTCCAACTATGGTGTTGGATTTAAGAAATACAGTCTGCCGGAAGGAAGCGAGCCAGTAACCCTGGAAATCGGTGTGGAAGAAGACGGTACCGTTTCTCTCCGCCGTGGCGTCAGCAAGTGGATTATCGGTAAAGATGGCAAAAACATTATCATGCCATGGTTTAACGGGGATAAGCTTGTGCGTGAGCTGCGGAGCATCTTCTGTCCTGCATACGGGATTCTGTATAAGGAGCTCTATGAAAAAGATGCTTATCTGCGTTTAAGTACAGAAAAGTACGGAATTTATTTCTGGAACGGTGATAAATGTGCCTGGTTAATTTCCTACAAGGATATTGTGTGGGACTGGAACGGACAGGACATTTATGTGGATTCTGAAGTTGATTTCGCCCAGCTGATGCGGTTTATCGGTCAGGTTCTTAACAGTGACACATGTCCGGGCTTATGCACCGTTACTCCGACATCTCCGCTGATCCGCAAAGACCCGGCATCTGCTGTCAGACCTTCTGTCATGACTTCAGCAGGGAAGGAATCCGAAACCACCCGACTGATTAAGGAACGGATTAAGGAAGGTTTCAGTATTACGGACGGAAAACTCTTTGAAATGCTTCTCAGCGGCAAGGCTGACCATATTGAAGTGGGTGTTCTCCGGGAAGAAGTTGAGTTGTCTGCCCACTATGCAGGCACTGATGCGTATGATTATGAAGATATACTGACGGTGAAATATGGACTGGAGTGTGACCGTATCTTCCAGGATACCGAAAAACTTTCACAGACGAAGCCTGAGGAATGCTATGATCATCTCGACGAAGTCTGCGAGCGAAACCTGCTGATGGACTCCATCCGTGCTATGATTAACGATGAAACCACCTTCGGTGTATATATGGAAGACGACCGGATTTATCTGGATCCGGAAGCGCGTAAGCAGCCTGCGTATCCGGATGTATACGACTCTATGACATCTTCGCTGCTGTGGATTCTGGTGAATAATGAGTTTGGCGAGGAAACAGACTTCGAGGAACGGATTCAAACCCATCCGACTACCTGTTACCTGTCGGCGGAAGAAGACCGGCTCAGAATTACAGTCATGGAAGAGTCCGAGGGCGGAAATACCCGCATGTTGGAATTCCCGTATGCAGACTGTACCTATGACAAGTTCCCTGAGGGCGTGGGCTGGGAGACGCTGCGGATGGCGCTGTGGCAGAACCGCTATGAACATCTGACCCGTCAGGAAGACCGTGAAGAACTGGAAGATTACCTGATGGCCTTCATTGGCGGCATTCCTCATGTGATTGTGGAGGGCAATTCCTTCCGCAGCCGCCGCGAGGGCGAAGAACTCATTGATGTGGAACAGACTCTGACTGCCAAAGTCATGAGCCAGGGCGCTGCCAAGCTCTTTGACCTGAACGGACGGTTCGTGGATATTCTGCGCCACACGAACATTGCATACTGCCAGATTGCGGTCTACAACGATTATATTAAGTTCTTCTTTATCGACAGCGAAACCGATGAAATCGCAGAAAGCATTAAGTATGAATATACAGAACTTGCTGATGAAGATTTTCTCAGCGGCGAGGGATGCTTCAGCCGCCTGACCTGCCAGTACGAAACAGATCAGCTGGCGGAGTGCATCGGTAAGGCGGTGTGCCAGCTGCCGTACTTTACCTGCGGTGAGTACTCCATGGAGATTCCGAACTACTCCTATATTTATCTGAATAAGGATGTGGTTCCAGGACTGGATGCACCGTATGTTCCGCAGCCTGATGAACCTGCAAAATCTGAAGAGTTGGAGATACCGGAAACCCCTCGGGTTCCGGAACCAGTCATTGAAAATGGTCCGGCTTTCAGCGTCCACGCATCTCCGACCACCTGGGCCATGGTTGCTTCCCTGAACCTGCAGTTTGCTGATGGCGGCGGACTGAACCGATTCATGAAGGATGGAGGATACAGCGGTGCTGATATGTCCACGTCTGCGTGGGAAATCGGAATCGGATTCTGGAAGAACGGTACCTGTGTGACACGGCTGTCCATCCAGTATGCACACTTTAATAAAGGCATTCCAGGCGAATTCAAGTCCCTGAATGAGGACGACCAGCAGCTTCTGCAGGCCGTTATCCGCACGGCAGTACCTTACTTCGATGTATAAAGAGAGGTCATAATATGGCAAAAAATATTTTTACAGAAAAGCAATATAATATGGAAAACAATGTTTTGCCGGGAAGTCTGTCGGACGATAAGCTACGCAAGAAGCTGCAGACCCTGCTGCATCCAAACAGCGGCAAACTCTACCAGAAACTGCAGAATGGGTATATACGTGTGCAGGCTGAGACCAACCGGATTGCGTTTTATTCTCAGAAAGGACTGGATTTCAAGCTTGTAAGCTTTATTTCCATTACTTCCCTTGTAGATATGTTTGCAAAGACCGATGCAGAAGTATTGTTTGCCCTGTCCATTCCAGCTCATAAAGATGCTGTACTTCAGTTTATTTATAATTATGTAAACAGCGACCAATGTCCTGGCGTGTATATGCAGGGTAATGACATTATGCTGGGCGTTGCAGGCGGTTATGCTTCCAGCAGCCCCGCGGGCGGATACAAGAGTCCTGCCATGGATGTGGCATATATGGCAACTTCTGCTTACATGATGGGCTATATCAATTTCCACATTCATCCGAATAAGGGAAGTCACCTGCTTTATCATCTGCTTCAGTCAGGACAGGCAGAATATCTGCGTGTGGAAGTGGCGGAAACATCCGTTCATTTCTGGACTCATAAGACCGGAAAGAACGATAATAATGTGGTAACTCTGACCTTTGAATTTGTAAATAAGGTGAATCCGGATGCGGAAGGGCTGTACAAGGCCCTTTGCACCCAGAATGAGCGCAGCCAGCTGCTGGAAGCAATCAAGGATTACGTTAATTCCGTTGAGTGTCCCGGCGTGTACATGGCAGCTAACAGAATCTATCTGGACAAGGGCGTTTCCGTAAAGCCGGCCGAACCTGCCAAACCTGTTGATCCAATCAAGCCTGTGGAATCAGTCAAACCTGTGGAGCCTGTGAAGTCGGAAGAACCCGTTAAAACGCAGGAAAAGCCGGAACATCCGGATATGTATGAGTCCATGACAAGCCACGGACTTTGGAGGCAGCTCTACGAAAGTTTCGGAGAGGGCAGCTCCTTCGAAACTATGGTGAAGACGGTACCTGCGACATGCTTTGTGGTGGCAGACCGGGAGGTACTCCGGGTAACTGTCATGTTCGAAAATGATGAGCATGTGGAAATGGTTGGAAATGGCGGTACCACTGTCCTGGAATTCCCATATAAGGATATGACACAGAAACAGTTTATGGCTCAGCTGAACGAAGGTAAGACCGTCACAAGCGAGGATATGCTGCACAATTTCGATGTGCTGGAATATGAGGAAGATAAGGCCGAACTGGTGGATTATCTGATGTATTATATGGATGCGATTCCGTTTATCATCGTGGAAGGCAATTCCTTCCGCAGCCGCCGGCCAGGTGAAGAAATCATCGAAGTGGAACATTCTCTTACTGCCAAGGTAATGAGCCATAAAGTAGTGCAGTTGTTTGGTCTGGACGGAGAGATTGTGGATATTCTTCGCCGTCCAAATATTGACTACTGCCTGATTGCAGCGTATAAAGAATATCTCAAATTCATTTTCGTGGATACGGACGATGAAACCATTCACACCATAACTTATGATTACACTGATCTCGTTGATGAAGATTTTCTGGAAGGAGAAGGCTGCTTCAGCCGCCTGACCTGTAACTATGAGACAGACTCTCTGGAAGAATATCTGGGCCGTGCGGTCTGTGCAGCTCCGTATTTTAAGCCTTGCATGACCTCCGGCGGAGAAATGTACTGTCAGATTTATCTGAATAAAGACGTGGTTCCAGGACTGGATGAACCGTTTGTTCCAGCAAAATCCGAGGAGCCGGAAGTTACGGAAACACCTGATTTTTCTGAAACTCCTGAGGATCCGGAGAAACCTGCTGCAAAGGCAGATCACCCTGACATGTACCAGTCTCTGACTGCTCAGGGCCTGTGGGTTGAATTCGTCGATAGTTTTGGTGAGGAAAGTCCGTTTGCAGTATCGAAAGCACCTGCAACCTGTTTCGTTTCAGCGAAAGAAGAATTCCTCGAAATTGCCCTGATGGTGGAAGACGAGGAAATTGCAGACAAGACAGGCCTTGGTGCGGCAAACTTTGCACTGGTTTACAGTCAGGCTGATGTGAAGGGCATGCAGGCACTTATGGAGGGCGGAACAGTCATTACTGCTGATAGTTTCGTAAATAGTTTCGACCATCTTCTGGATGAAGCAGACCAGCACGCACTGGTGGATTATATGATGGGCCGGATTAGTGCTATGCCGCACCTGATTGTGGAAGGCAATTCTTTCCGTACCCGCAGAGAGGATGAGGGACACGTTGATGTTCCGAACACCCTGACAGCAAAAATCATGAGCCAGAAGGTGAACAAACTGTTCGAGCCGGGAGGCGAGTATGCTGAACTGATGCGCTGTTCCAATGTGGATTTCTGCCAGATTGCAGCCTATAAGGATTATGTGAAGTTTATCTTTGTGGAAAAAGAATCTGATAATATTCTGAAAAGCTTTTACTGGACCTTCGAAGGTCTGGCTGGAGAGGACTTTATCAGCGGGGAAGGATGTTTCAATCAGCTTCTGTCAGGAAATGAGCAGCTTGTTTTAGGAAGTTATCTGGGCGAGCGTCTGCTGAAGAAGTACCCGTATTTCAAACCTTGGGAAGACGAAAAACATTATTATAACGATATGCTTCAGCTGAATACAGATGTTCTTTCCGCACTGGATGAACCATATATGCCGGACGAGCCGCTGGAAATGGATGGTCCGGTTGGCGGTCCGGAAATCCCGGATGAACCTGAGGTTCCTGATGAGCCTGAAATCCCGGACGGTCCGATTAACTATGGCGGAGGCATGCCGCTGCCGCCGGACGAACCGGAAGCTCCGATCTATACCGTGCAGAGTTCTCCGACCACATGGGCCATGGTGCAGTACCTGAATGTGCAGTTTGGTCCGGGCGGAGCACTGGCACGTTTTGTAAAAGACTCCGGCTTCGATGGCGTGGACCTGAGGGCAGGAAGAAATGAACTGGCGGTTCATTTCTGGAAGCGTAACCGTCCATCCATTGAGCGGATTGGACTCACCGCCATGCTGATGCAGTATGTACAGTTCAATAAGGGACTGGAAGGCGAATATGAATGCTTCCTTTCTGATGAAGAAATGGATGAGCTGGAGAACATTATAAAAAACACAGTACCGTATTTTAAGTAATACGGTACTGCATACAAGGGGGAAAGGATTATGAGATATTATGTAACTGCTGATGTTCACGGGTTTTATATTGAACTGATGGATGCACTTGAAGAAAAAGGATTTTTCGAGGATAAAGAGCCTCATAAACTGATTATCTGCGGAGATCTGTTTGACAGGGGCAATGAAGCACTTCAGCTTCAGGAGTTTGTTCTTGATTTAATGAAAAAAGATGAAGTCATTCTGATTCGGGGAAACCACGAAGACCTGGCGGAGCAGCTTCTGAACCGCTGGCATGGAAAGAGTTATCTTGAGTCAGCCCATTTATCCAATGGCACTGTCGATACAGTCTGTCAGCTGACGGAATCTTCCATGATTGATATCTTCGATTATCCGGACCGGATTGGAAGAGACTATCTGAAAACTCCGTACATACAGACGATCATTCCGGCCATGGTGGATTACTTCGAGACGGAGCACTATATCTTCACCCATGGCTGGATTCCATGCAGATCTGAGAATCTGGGAACCAACCGGGCAAAATATGTTTTGAAGGAAAACTGGCGCCAGGCTGATGAGTACGCCTGGAACCGGGCACGCTGGGTCAACGGCATGGAGGCAGCTCACTACGGTGCCATCGAACCAGGCAAAACCATTGTCTGCGGACACTGGAACACTTCCTTCGGACATTCCAAGTACGAGGGAAAAGGGGGCGAGTTTGAGGACGACTCCGACTTCAGCCCTTACTGCAGCGAAGGCATCATTGCACTGGATGCCTGCACCAGCTGGTCGGGGATTGTAAACTGTATTGTGATAGAGGATTAAAATATGAAACTTACGATGTTGGGAACAGGACATGCACTGGTAACAGAATGTTATAATACCTGCTTTGTTATATCTGAAGATCGTAAACATTTTCTGGTTGACGGCGGCGGTGGAAATGCTATACTAAAGCAATTGAAGGCTGCTGACATCAGCCTGAACGAAATCCACGAGATATTTGTTACACACAAGCATACGGACCATCTGCTGGGAATCGTTTGGATTGTCCGCGTTGTTTGCCAGAATATGATGAAGGGAACCTATAATGGAACCTTGAACGTATATGGACACGATGAAGTTTTGAAACTGCTTCGTGATATGGCCAGAAGCCTTCTCTGGGACAGAGCGTTTGCATTCATCGATGACAGAATTCTGCTGCATGAAGTGACAGATGGACAGAGTGCGGAAATTATTGGGCGTAAGACTACGTTCTTTGATGTGGGCTCGAAAAAGGCAAAACAGTTTGGGTTTTCTATGGAAATCAGAGAGAATGAAAAGCTGACCTGCTGCGGAGATGAACCGTTACATGATACAGTGAAGCACCATGCTGAAAACTGTAAATGGCTTTTGCATGAAGCACTCTGCTTATATTCGGAAAGACATATCCATAAGCCTTATGAGAAACACCATTCTACAGTAAAAGATGCCTGTGAAATGGCAGAGAGTCTGGGCGTACCGAATCTTGTACTGTACCATACGGAAGATGATAACATTGCTGACCGTAAAAATCTGTATACCCGGGAGGGGAAGATGTTTTATCATGGAAATCTGATTGTTCCGGATGATTTGGAGATAATTAACTTATGAGAAATGAAATAAAAGTATTAATGATATGCCACGGCAATATCTGCCGCTCACCAATGGCTGAATACGTTCTGCAGGACATGGTCCGCAGACAGCATCTGGACAGCCTGTTCCACATTGCATCTGCTGCGACCAGCCGGGAAGAAATCGGTAACGACGTTCATTACGGTACGAAGGGCAAACTGGCGGAAGTTGGTATTCCATGTCCGAAGCGGAGAGCCAGACAGGTGACAAAAGCCGATTATGAAGATTTTGACTGGCTGCTGATTATGGACGGAAACAACCGCCGGAACCTGATGCGGATCATCGGAAATGACCCGTCCGGCAAAGTTCACGGACTGCTTGATTTCAGCCAGCGTCCGAGAGATATCGCAGACCCGTGGTATACCGGTAATTTTGACGTGACATACGACGATGTGGTGGAAGGGTGTGAAACCTTCCTGAGACATTTAAAAGAAACAGGAGTAATTTAATTCAATGAGCAATTTACATAAAGAACAGAATCAGTCCCTGGGCAGCATTCTGAAAAACAGTCTGCTGGCGGCCTTCGGTCTTTTCGGCTTCGGGGTAGGGGTTTATCTGACCATCCAGGCCAATATCGGCGTTGCACCCTGGGATACTTTTTATTTGGGTATTAACAGGGTAACAGGAATTCAGTATGGAACTATATCTATTATTGTTTCCTTCGTTGTAATCGGGATTGACCTTCTCCTGAAGGAACGGATTGGCATCGGTATGCTCCTGGATGCAGTTATCGTAGGTAAGACTGTCGATTTGATGAACTGGCTGAATCCTGTTCCAGCTCAGCAAAACATTATTGTCGGAGTTTTACTCATGATCGGCGGGCTCTTTCTGATGGGCTTTTCACAGTTCCTGTACATGAAAGCCGCACTGTGCTGCGGACCGCGTGACACACTGCTGGTTGCAATGAACAAGCGTTTTAAGAATGTGTCTGCCGGAACTGTCTGGACCTGTATTCTGGTAACCGTATTTCTGATGGGATGGGCCCTTGGAGGTCCTGTTGGGGTCGGCACTATTATTGCAGTTTGTCTTCAGGGACCGCTGATGCAGCTGGCATTCAATATGATGAAATTTAAACCGACGGAAGTGGATCATCAGGATCTGATTCAGAGTATGAAGGTGATTTTTAAGAAATAGGGAGAAATAAGCCATGAAGAAAACGCTTAATGATTATATCGCTGAAGCGAAAAAGATATTAATGAAGCCGAAAACTGTGGTTTTCATCGCTATTGGAATTCTGGCCTTTGTAATCCATCCGCTGATTGGGCTGATTTTTGTGGGTGTTGGGATTAATTTTCTTATGTCATTCTACACATCTAAAGGAGTTCTGGAACGGGAACCGTCTGCAGAAGAGGGCATCTCCGTGGTGAACCCAGACACATGTGAAACGGAGGAACATCCATGAGAATATTTGATACGAAAATTCAGGAAATTAAATATAAAGTATTATGTGAGGTGGCCAAGCAGACTTGGGCAGGCAACGATTCTTTTGCTGCTTTTAATGATATCGCAAAGGTGGTTGTAACGAAGGATGATATTACACGCTGCTGCATTTACAAGGAAAGAGCTATCGTAGCTGAGCGTATCAAGATTGCTCTGGGGGGTAATCCTGCTGATCCCAATGTGGTTGAGGTAATTGATATCGCCTGTGATGAATGTCCGGAAGCAGGGCATGTGGTTACAGATCTCTGCCGTGGCTGTCTGGCACATCGCTGCAAGGATGTGTGCCGTTTAGGTGCTATCAGTTTTGACGACAGGGGTAAGGCTGTCATCGATAAGTCCAAGTGTGTGGAATGCGGAAAATGTGCCAAAGTCTGTCCGTACCGCGCCATCAATAACTTCGTGCGTCCATGTGAAATCAGCTGTAAGGTACATGCAATTCATATGGGGCCAAATGGAGCAGCTGAAATTGACCACGAAAAGTGCACAGACTGCGGTGCCTGCGTTTACACCTGCCCGTTTGGTGCAGTAGTGGATAAATCCTATATCGTAGATGCTATCAATCTGATTAAACAGAGCCGGATTGACCGATTCGAAGTGTATGCCATTATGGCTCCTGCTGTAGCCAGCCAGTTTACATACGCCAGCTTCGGTCAGGTGATTACGGCCATGAAGAAAATTGGTTTCGATGGAGTGATGGAAACTGCCGTGGGTGCTGACATGGTTGCAGAAGCAGAGGCCAGAGAACTTCTGGAAAAAGGTTTCCTTACTTCCAGCTGCTGTCCTGCATTTGTGAAATACGTTCAGCATAAGTTCCCTGCACTGACAGATAAAATTTCCCATACACCATCACCGATGGCGGCACTGGGAAAGGCAATCAAAGAAAAAGATCCCCGTGCAAAGGTAATTTTCGTCGGCCCATGTACTGCGAAAAAGGCAGAGTGGAAGCGTCCCGAGGTCGAACCATATATCGACTGCGTGCTTACCTTTGAAGAAATTCAGGCATTGATAGACAGTATGGAAATCGATATCGAGCATCTGGAAGAATCGGTTCTGGATGAGGCTTCCGGCTTCGGCCGTGAGTTTGCATTCAGCGGCGGACTGTCTGCAGCTGTGGCACAGGTGCTGAAAGAGATGGCGGAAGCGGAAGGACCGGATTCTGACGCGGCAAAATTCGTCCTGAAGGCGGTTTCCTGCGACGGAATCGATCAGTGCCAGACTACACTGATCCGTGCGAATAAAGGTATTTTGCCGGCAAACTTTATCGAAGGTATGGCCTGCGAAGGGGGATGCATCGGCGGTGCAGGATGCCTGACCCATGGAGAAAAGAACCGTGCTGCCATTGAAAAGCACAGCAGTCAGGCGAAAAAGAAAACGATACTGGAAAAAACAGACCTGGAAGAGCATTTATAACCGTGGACAAACGGCAGGTTTTGTTATATAATCACATCAAATGCGACAAAATCTCGCAAGGGAGGGTATATAGAATGAAAGTTTTAAAAGTTGGTATTCTCGGACTGGGCACTGTAGGCGGCGGTACTTACACCATCCTGACTGAAAACAAGGCAGTCATCGAAAAGAGAACAGGCTGCTCCGTAGAAGTTGCCAGAATTCTGGACAGACGTAAGAAAGAGGGCGTTCCTGAATATCTGTACACTGAAGATCCGGATGAAGTCATTGCATGCAGCGATATTGACCTGGTTGTGGAAACTCTGGGCGGCATCGAACCTGCTACTTCTTTCATGCTGCAGGCTATGGAACATGGAAAGCATGTGGTAACTGCAAATAAGGCTGCTGTAGCTGCGAACTATCAGAAGCTGACAGAAACTGCTGCGAAGAACGGCGTACAGTTCCTGTACGAAGCAAGTGTAGGCGGCGGTATTCCGGTACTGACTTCCATCCAGAACGAACTGCAGGGAAATAACTTCCTGGAAGTAATGGGTATTGTAAACGGTACTACAAACTATATCCTGACCAAGATGACGGAAGAGGGCGCAGACTATGCTGACGTACTGAAGGATGCACAGGCGAAAGGTTTTGCGGAAGCGGATCCTACCGCTGATGTGGAAGGTATTGACGTGGCTAACAAGCTGTCCATCCTGATTGCACTGGCATTCGATAAGTATATTGCTCCGACTGAAATTCCTACCACCGGTATCTCTAAAATCACAAAGGCTGACATTGATGCTGCGGCCGCAGAAGACTGTAAGCTGAAGCTGATTGCACATGCCAAGCTGATGGAAGACGGCACTGTTGAAGCCAGCGTAGCACCGGAAAAGATTCCGTTTGCACATCCTCTGGCAGGCGTAAGCAACGAATTCAATGCAGTATACATCACCGGCGATATGGTGGATGAGCTCATGTTCTACGGAAAGGGTGCAGGCGCACTTCCTACCGGCAGTGCCATCGTCGGCGACATCATTAAAGTGGCTAAAACTAAATAGTAAATATAAATCTTATATAATATGGAGGAAAATATGACTTTATACAAGCAGTGGGTTGAATTAATGGAAACCCAGACAGAAGAAACTTTTGACGCGTTCTGGGAAGAATACAGCGATGCGGAAACCAGAATTTATCAGCACATCCTGGCGCATAAGGATGAACACATGAAGGGTAAGTTCAGCGATCTGGCTGCACAGTTTGAAACAAGACCTGTAATCTTCATGGGATTCCTGGATGGTATCAACACCAGCTTATACACAGCAAATGATCTGGAATCCATCACTGAAGAAACCGAACTGGATCTGGATGTAAACTTCGAAGAACTGCTGTTTAACATGCTGAAGGCTGAAGCAGAATACCTGTACACTCTGCCTGAATGGGATGATGTTCTGACTCCTGAGCAGATCCACGACATCGTAAAGAGCTTCAACCGTTCCAAGATCGTAGTTAAGGAAAAGGAACCAGGCAGAAATGATCCTTGTCCTTGCGGTTCCGGTAAGAAGTACAAGAAGTGCTGCGGTGCTAACAAATAATTACAAAATACCCAAAATGTAAATCACAGCCCGGAAGGTTTGTCAAGACCTTTCCGGGTTTTTTCTTTCCGCTTTTTTATCCTTCAATCTATGGACAAAGACGGTCGAAAAGGGTAAAATTAAGAGTTGAGGAGAGGAGTTGAACTATGTCTTTACATATCGTTTTTGTAGAACCTGAAATTCCGCCTAACACCGGAAACATTGCCCGTACCTGTGCAGCTACAGGTACAACTCTGCATCTGGTGAAACCGCTGGGATTCAATATAGATGATAAGAGTCTGAAGCGTGCAGGCCTGGATTACTGGCAGTACGTGGATGTGGAAGTCCATGAGTCTTTGGCCGATTTCATGGCAAAATACGGAGACCGCCGGCTGTTTCTGGCTACCACCAAGGGCGGACGTATTTATACAGAACATGCATATCAGGATGGGGATATGTTCCTGTTTGGCAAGGAAACTGCGGGTCTTCCCCGTGATTTCATCGCAGAGCATGAAGAAACTGCCATCCGTATTCCAATGAGTGCGGATACACGTCTGCGTTCACTGAATCTGGCAAACTGTGCGAATATTATTTTATTCGAAGCTTTAAGACAATTAAATTTCCCGGGGTTGAAATAGGGAATTGAATTTGGTATAATATTTGCAAGATATTATGTTTGAGGTGAAGGATGAAACTAGGTTATGATTTAACAATAGAGCAGACGCAGAAACTCACCATGACCCCGGAACTGATTCAGGCGATTCAGATTTTGCAGTTTAACACCCAGGAACTGGACGAGTTCGTTCAGGAGGAACTGATGCAGAATCCTGTACTTGAGTTTGACAGAAATTCCGAAGAAAGAGCAAGGGAAGAGGTAACCAGAACGGAAGAACTGGATGCCAGAGCCTGTGAAAAAGATGATTTCGATCTCCGTGAAAAGATTAAGGAAGCGGAGTACGATGATATCAGTTATAAACAGTGGGAATATTCCAGAGACAAAGATACGGAGTATTCCTATGAGCAGTTTGTCAGCAAAGAGGAAACACTGGAGGACGCACTGCTTCTCCAACTGACTTTTTCCAGCCTGAAGGGTGAGGAACTGAAAATCGGCAGATTTCTCGTAGAAGCCATCGATGACAATGGCTATCTTACCATGTCTGCAGAAGAAGCTGCCCGGGCACTGGATATCGACGTGGAGATGGTGGAAGCGGTTCTTGATGTGATTCAGACATTTGAACCAGCCGGTGTCGGTGCCAGAAATCTGAAGGAATGTCTCATTATTCAGCTGGCTTCAAAAGGGCTGCTGGATGATACGGTAGAGTACATTATTTTAAACCATCTGGAAGATCTGGGTGAAAATAAGTTGAGCCGGGTAGCCAAGACACTGGGTCTGCCTGTTACACAGATTCAGATGGTATGTGACCTGATCCGCAGTCTGGAACCGAAACCGGGAAGATGTTTCTCCAGCGGAAGCAGTGTAAAGTACATAACTCCGGATGTAACGGTAGAAAAGATAGATGATAATTATCAGGTTATTACCAATGAATACAGTGCACCGCGTCTGATGGTAAGCCCGTATTACTCCAACCTTGCCAGAGCGGCGGTGGATGATGCGGAACTGAATAAATATTTAAATGAAAAATATAATGCAGCTCTGTGGCTCATTAAGAGTATTGAACAGAGAAAGCAGACAATCTTTAATGTAGTGGATGCCGTAATCCGTCATCAGAAGGACTTCCTGGATAACGGAAACCAGCATCTTCATACGCTGACACTGAAGCAGGTTGCGGATGACCTGGGAATTCACGAGTCTACTGTGAGCCGTGCTATTAATGGCAAGTACATGCAGACACCGAGAGGGGTATTCGAAATTAAGTATTTCTTCTCCAGCGGTGTAACAGGCAGTGATGGGGAAGGGGTTTCTTCCAACAGTATCAAGTCCATGATTAAGGAAATCATCGACAGTGAAGACCCGAAGAGTCCGTACAGTGACCAGGACATGGTGGCCATGCTCAGTGAAAGAGGCATCGAAATTTCCCGCCGTACGGTGGCGAAATACAGAGAAGGTTTGAATATCCTGTCTTCTTCCAAGCGCAGAAGATACTAAGGATACGAAAATATATAAAAAACTATAATAATTATAATTGACCATTCATATGGAGTTTAGGAGGAAAAAAATGGCGATTAAAGTAGGTATTAGCGGTTTTGGACGTATTGGCAGAGTGGTAATCCGTGCAGCAATGGATATGCCGGAAATTGAAATTGCAGCAATCAATGTACGTAATTCTGAACTGGATTATCTGGTATATCAGTTAAAGTATGACTCTACCTTCGGCAGATTCCCTAGAAGCCTGGACGTGTATGAAGACGGTATCGTAATCGATGGCAAGAAGGTTCCTGTTTACAGAGAATCCGAAGCAAAGAATATTCCATGGGCTGAAGCTGGTGTAGAATATGTTGTAGAAGCTACCGGTGCATACGTTACTACCGAAAAGGCTATGGACCACATCAAGGCTGGTGCAAAGAAAGTTATTATTTCTGCTCCTGCGAAGGATAAGGTTACTCCAACCTTCGTTTATGGTGTAAACCACGAAACTTACACTACTGACATGGATGTTGTTTCCAACGCATCCTGTACTACTAACTGTCTGGCTCCTCTGTGCAAGGTTATCGAAGATAACTGGGGCATCGATCAGGGTCTCATGTCCACTATCCATGCTGCAACTGCAAAGCAGAAGGTAGTAGACGCACGTTCTGATAAGGACTGGAGAACCGGCAGAAGTGTATTCGGCAATGTAATTCCATCCACCACAGGTGCAGCTAAGGCAGTAGGTCTGGTTATTCCTTCCCTGCAGGGCAAGATGACCGGTATCTCCTACAGAGTTCCTACTTCCAATGTTTCCGTAATCGACCTGAACGTTGTTCTGAAGGAACCTGCATCCTATAAGGAAATCTGTGAAAAGGTTAAGGAAGCTTCCGAAACTTATCTGAAGGGTGTTATTGAATATGTGGACGATGAAGTTGTATCCGGCGACTTCGTTGGCGATCCTTGCACTTCCATCTTTGACGCAAGAGAAGGTATCGAACTGAATGATAAGTTCTTCAAGCTGATTGCATTCTACGACAATGAATTTGGTTACTCCAGCAAGCTTCTGGAACTGATCAAGCATATGTACAGCGTAGACAACAAATAATAATTTATTTGCCGGTAATCCGGCAATACTACGGTTAAAACAATCGTAAAGTGAGGATTTAATCAATGAAAAAAACTGTAAAAGATATTAATGTACAGGGTAAGCGCGTCATCGTAAGATGCGACTTCAATGTTCCTATGAAGGAAGGCGTGATTACAGACGATATCCGTATCGTTTCTGCTCTGCCTACTGTAAAGTACCTGATGGAACAGGGCGCTAAGGTCATCCTCATGTCCCATATGGGCAGACCTGACGGCGAACCGAACATGAAGTATACCCTGAAGCCTGTCGCAGACAGACTGACCGAATTACTGGGTCAGGAAGTTCTGTTCGTAAGCTCCCCGGTTGTAGTGGATGATGCTGTTAAAGCAGCTGCTGCACAGCTGGAAGAAGGCCGCGTTATGCTGCTGGAAAACGTAAGATTCAGAAAGGAAGAAACCAAGAACGGTGCAGATTTTGCGAAGGAACTGGCTTCCCTGGCTGACATCTTCGTAAACGATGCCTTCGGTACTGCGCACAGAGCTCATTCTTCCACAGCCGGTGTGGCAGATTACCTGCCTGCAGTTTCCGGCTTCCTGATTGAAAAGGAAGTGGAATTCCTGGGCAATGCAGTGGAAAATCCAAAGAGACCTTTCGTAGCTATCATGGGCGGCGCTAAGGTAGGTGACAAGATTCCTGTAATCGAAAATCTGCTGAAGAAGGTTGACACTCTGATTATCGGCGGCGGTATGTCTTATACATTCTATAAAGCCGAAGGTCTGGAAATCGGTACTTCCATCCTGGATAAGGACAGCCTGGAAATCGCTCCGCAGCTGCTGGCAAAGGCTGAAGAAGCTGGCGTTAAGATGCTGCTGCCGGTTGACGTGGTTGTTGCTGACGAGTTCAACAACGATGCAAAAACTGCAATTGTAGATAAGGATGCAATTCCGGCTGACATGATGGGTCTGGATATCGGTCCTAAGACAGTGGAACTGTATAAGGCTGCAATCGCAGAAGCGGAAACCATCGTATGGAATGGTCCTATGGGCGTATTCGAAATGGAAAACTTTGCAGGCGGTACACGTGCCGTTGCAGAAGCTCTGGCTGAAAGCAAGGCTGTAACCGTTATCGGCGGCGGCGACTCTGCAGCTGCTGTAGAACAGTTTGGTCTGGCTGATAAAATGACTCATATTTCCACCGGCGGCGGTGCGTCTCTGGAATTCCTGGAAGGTAAGGTCCTGCCGGGTGTAGCAGTTCTGGAAGATAAGTAGACTGTGAGGTAGGAAAAGTGAGAATTCCGTTTATCGCAGGCAACTGGAAAATGTATAAAACTTCAGCGGAGGCAGCTGCCTTCGCTGAGGCGTTTAAAGAATTATATCACGATACCGATGTAAAGGCGGCAATCTGTGCTCCGTTTACACAGCTGGAAACACTGGTAAAGGCTTTCGAAGGAACCGGTATCGGCGTAGGTGCGCAGAATGTGCATTTTGAAAAGGAAGGTGCTTACACCGGAGAAATTTCCGCAGCTATGCTGCAGGAAATTGGTGTAGACTACTGCATTGTAGGCCATTCTGAAAGAAGACAGTATTTCGGAGAAACCGACGAAACCGTAAACCTTAAGCTGAAAACACTGCTTCCGACCGGAATTATTCCAATCCTCTGTGTTGGTGAAGTTCTGGAAGAAAGGGAAGAGGGCCGCGAGCAGGAAGTTGTCCGCAGCCAGGTGATGAAGGCTTTTGAAGGAATCGAAGGAAGTGATGCAGAAAAAGTTGTCATTGCTTATGAACCTGTCTGGGCTATCGGTACAGGCAGAACGGCATCTCCTCAGCAGGCAAATGATATGTGCGGCTGTATCCGTGCAGTACTGGAAGATCTGTATGATGATCTGATTTCAGATCGTATAGTTATACAGTACGGCGGCAGTGTAAAACCGGAAAATGCCACCGAAATCATGAATATGGAAGAAATCGATGGCGCTCTGGTTGGCGGTGCCAGCCTTGATGCCTTAAAATTTAGCGAAATTATTAACTTTTAGCTTGTTTTTTAGTTAAAGGTATAGTATAATGTCTAAGTTATTATAGAGGAGGGACGAGAATGAAGACTTTTTTAATGATCCTGCTCGCTATCGCAAGCATCATCTTAATCGCAAGCGTTCTGTTACAGCACGGTAACAGTGCCGGACTGTCCGGATCCATCGCTGGCGGTGCAGAACAGCTGTTTGGTAAGAAGAAGAGCAAAGGTTATGATGCCATTCTGGCTAAAGTCACTGCGATCGGCGCTGTAGCATTTATTGTGCTGGCTCTGGTTATCGTGGCATTTTTCAACTAAGCGTTGGTGCTTACTGAGTTTGTTTATTAATTATTTATAATTTTTCGAATGAGAGGTGCATGAAAGTGGGCCTCTTGTTCAGCGTCTAAAACGTAAAGTATTTTAGGAGGTTTAACTTACAATGGAGATTTTAGCTGTTGTTGCGGCAGTCATTGGTCTGGTAGTGGCATTCTGCCTCTATGCTTGGATCAGAAAGACTGACGAAGGTACAGACAGAATGAAGGAAATCGCCGGCTTCATCAGAGAAGGTGCTATGGCGTTCCTGAGCAGAGAATACAAGTACATGGCTATTGTAATCGCTGCATTATTCGTATTAATTGGTATTGGTATTAACTGGATTACAGCAGTACTGTATGTATGCGGTGCACTGTTATCCGTACTGGCAGGTTACTTCGGTATGAAGGTTGCTACTTTAGGTAACGTAAGAACCGCTAACGCTGCTATGGAATCCGGTATGAACAAGGCTCTGAAGATTGCATTCCGTTCCGGTGCAGTTATGGGTCTGTGCGTATCCGGTCTGGGTCTGTTCGGTCTGGGTGTAATCGTGACCGTTCTGGATCTGGCAACTGTTGTTGAATGTATCACTGGTTTTGGTCTGGGTGCTTCCTCCATGGCTCTGTTCGGCCGTGTAGGCGGTGGTATCTACACCAAGGCTGCTGACGTAGGTGCTGACCTGGTAGGTAAGGTAGAAGCTGGTATTCCAGAAGACGACCCTCGTAACCCTGCAGTAATCGCTGACAACGTAGGCGACAACGTAGGTGACGTAGCTGGTATGGGTTCCGACCTGTTCGAATCCTATGTTGGTTCCATCATCTCTGCAATTACTCTGGCTGCTGTTGCTGTTGCTAATTCTCCTGCAACTGCTACTTTCGACCAGACTACTGCAGCAGTATTCCCATTAATCATTTCTGCAGTTGGCATCCTGGCTTCCATCATCGGTATCATGCTGGTAAGAGGTAAGGAAGGCGGAAACCCTGCTGCTGCTCTGAACATGGGTACTTATGTATCCGGTGCAATCGTAGTTGTTGCTACTTTCATCCTGTCCAAGGCTCTGCTGGGCGACTTTACTTATGCTATCGCTATCGTTGCTGGTCTGGCTTGCGGTATTGCTATCGGTAAGATTACTGAAGTTTACACTTCCGGTGACTTCGCTTCTGTAAAGAAGATTGCACAGCAGTCCGAAACTGGTCCTGCTACTACTATCATTTCCGGTCTGGGCGTTGGTATGATGTCCACTCTGTGGCCAATCCTGCTGATCTGCGTAGCTGTATATGCTGCTTATACTTTCGCTGGCCTGTACGGTATCGCTCTGGCTGCTGTAGGTATGCTGTCCACAGCTGGTATGACTGTTGCAGTTGACGCTTACGGTCCTGTATCCGACAACGCTGGTGGTATCGCAGAAATGTCCGAACTGCCTCACACTGTAAGAGAAATCACCGACAAGCTGGACGCTGTAGGTAACACTACTGCTGCTATCGGTAAGGGCTTCGCTATCGGTTCCGCTGCTCTGACTGCACTGGCTCTGTTCGCATCCTATGCAGAAGTTACTAAGCTGGAAACAATGAACCTGCTGGAACCAATCGTAGTAATCGGTCTGTTCATCGGTGCTATGCTGCCATTCCTGTTCTCTGCTATGACTATGAACTCCGTAGGTAAGGCTGCTAACCAGATGATCGAAGAAGTAAGAAGACAGTTCAGAGAAGACAAGGGTATCATGGAAGGTACTTCTAAGCCTGACTACGGTCACTGCGTAGACATCTCCACTAAGGCTGCTCTGCACGAAATGATCGCTCCAGGTGTTATGGCTATCGTAGCTCCACTGGCTGTTGGTATCGTTCTGGGTCCTGATGCTCTGGGCGGTATGCTGGCTGGTTCCCTGGCTGCAGGTGTTCTGATGGCTCTGATGATGTCCAATGCCGGCGGTGCATGGGACAACGCTAAGAAGTACATCGAAGAAGGTTACCACGGCGGTAAGGGCTCCGAAGCTCACGCTGCTGCTGTAATCGGTGACACTGTAGGTGACCCGTTCAAGGATACTTCTGGTCCATCCATCAACATCCTGATCAAGCTGATGACTATCGTTGCTGTAGTATTCGCTCCTCTGTTCGTACAGATCGGCGGTCTGCTGTAATAGGACAAGCTTAATAAAAGTATTTTAAGACCCTGGCTTCGGCCAGGGTCTTTTTTCATGTAAAATAAAAGAAACGGCAGGGGATGATACCCTGCCGTTTCTATTATTTATGTTTAATTTTAAGATTTATCTGTTCTTAAATTCAGCCTGTCTCTTTTCCAGGAAAGCACGCATGCCTTCTTTCTGGTCTTCCGTACCGAAGCAGCCGCCGAACGCTTCAGCTTCCAGGCTGCAGCCGGTATGCAGGTCTACATGGTCACCCTTGTTGATGCAGGTCTTAGCCATTGCAACAGCGATAGGAGCCTTGGATGCGATAGTCTGAGCAAGCTTCTCTGCAGTTACCATCAGAGCTTCCGGTTCCACAACTCTTTCTACCAGACCAATACGGAGAGCTTCTTCTGCATTGATAGTTTCAGCAGACAGAACCAGGTACTTAGCCATACCCTTGCCGACCAGCTTGGATAATCTCTGAGTTCCGCCAAAACCAGGAGTGATACCCAGACCAACTTCAGGCTGACCAAATTTAGCCTTGGAGGAAGCAATTCTGATGTCACATGCCATGGACAGTTCACATCCGCCGCCCAGTGCAAAACCGTTTACTGCAGCGATGATTGGCTTTTCGATCTTTTCCATGTAGTGCATTACTTTCTGACCATAGATACCGAATGCACGGCCTTCAGCAACGGTCAGCGTGCTCATCTGAGCGATATCTGCACCTGCAACGAAGGATCTGCCTTCGCCGGTCAGGATTACGACTCTTACAGCATCATCTTCTTCGATTCTCTGGAAAACATCAAACAGTTCTTCCAGAACGGTTTTATTCAGGGCATTCAGTGCCTCTGGTCTGTTAATGGTTACATAACCGACATTATTCTTTACTTCATACTTAATTGTCTGATACATCTTGATATTTCCTTTCTAAACACAATTTATGCTGCATAAGAAGGAGATACCCGCTTATGAGCCAAATTTCACTGATTAGATTGTAACATTTATAAGTTAAAATGGCAACCGAATGACATAAATTTAACAGTAAATAGTTAGGATATTTATTTGCACGATACCTTGAATTAATTGCTAATATTATGTATAATATAATTTAATGTATTTTGTAAAAAAGGAGATTATGAAATATGCAGACAAAAGTAATTACAATGCCATCTGCGAAAATCCGTGAAGTGGCACGTGTGGCCATGGAAGGTTACTGGATGCAGATTGCACTTTTCATGGGACTGTTCTATCTGATTAATACCAGCGTTGCCAATGTACTGGACCTGTTTTTTGTAAGTCATCAGACCGTTCCGTTGGCAGAAGGCGAGACTATTGAGCAGACTGTATACTATGGAAGCGCCATTTACACAGCTGTTGTAGGCGGTCCTCTTTCCTGGGCTTTGTCCAAGTTCCTGCTGGACTTCTTCAGATACCAGAAGGTGGAACAGACCACTTTACTGGAAGGCTTCAGCTGTTTTGTGAAGACCGTAGTTTTAATGCTGCTGACAGGTATCCGTGTATTCCTGTGGTCTTTACTGCTGATTGTTCCTGGTATCATAGCAACCTTCCGTTACAGCCAGGCATTCTATGTAATGGTAGACCATCCTGAGTACAGCGCAGGTCAGTGCCTCGCAGAAAGTTCCAGAATTATGGCCGGAAATAAGATGAAGTATTTCTATCTGTATCTGTCCTTTATCGGATGGAATTTACTGGCTATCCTTCCTTCCTTCTGCTTCAGCACCCAGATTGCTGCAGCCAGCGGAATCATGTTTGTGCTGGTGGACTTCGTGTTTGCAATTCCGGTATTCTTCCTGAATGCATATATGAATATGGCCTTTACCGTATTCTATGAACTGGTTACAGATAATCTGACCATCGTTATGGAAGACGATCCTGCGGAGACAGTTCAGGCACAGGGACCATCCGAAGAGGCGATCGTGGACGTTCCGTTTATCGAAGAACCAAAGGAAAACGAAGAACCTCAGATAGCAGAAGAATTCAAGCTGCCGGAAGAATAAACATAATTTATCGATTGATGAACCCCGTAAAATATATTTTGCGGGGTTTTCTTTTCCCTCATTCGCGGCGCAAAATATTCTGCTCGGGCATATTATGTGGTATCTGAAGTTTAAGGAGGTACGCAGAGTGTCTATTGAAAGGCATTATTTCCCGGGGAATAATACACCAAAAGGGTTTTATTCTTACTACAGTCAGATTTTAGGGCAGCGGGAAGCCAACAGGATTATCTGTATTAAAGGAGGCCCGGGTACCGGAAAATCCACATTTATACGCCGGATTGGTGAAGAGTTTGCCAAACAGGGAGAAGATGTGGATTTTCTTCATTGTTCGGCGGATGAAAACTCGCTGGACGGAATTGTACTGCATGGAAAAAAAGCGGCATTGATTGACAGCACCAGTCCGCATATTACTGATCCTGTAAGCCCGGGTGCAGTGGATAAAATTATCAATCTGGGAGAATACTGGGATGAAAATGCAATTTCACTGAATAAATCTAAAATCATAGACTGCAGTGAAGAAAAATCAAGATGGTACAGAGTCTGTTATAATTATCTGAATGCTGCCAAAAGTGTCAGCAGAAGCCTGGAGGAACTGTATAACGGAGCGGCAGAATGCAGCGAACTGTACGGCACCATTGCAGAAATTGTGAACACAGAATTTCGTGAATATGACATCAGCCTCAGGCCGGGACGCAAAAAACGATTTTTTGCCAGTGGAATTACGGGTTCAGGCATGGTACATTACCTGGATACACTTCTGAGTGGTTTTCCGGGGAATTCAGATGAGGAAGAAAGAGTCTGGAAACGGATTTACATTTTAAATGCGCCGGCAGGGTATTCTGCAGCAGGTTTTATGGAAATTCTTTCGGAAGGGGCTGTCTGCAGAGGTCTTGATGTGGAAGCATATTACTGTGCCATGAGTCCAGATGAAAAAATTGAACATCTTCTGATACCGGCTGTCGGTGCAGCATTCATTACTGCAAATCCATATCATGATCTGGAACCGTGGGAAATTTGCAGAGAAGGGTCGGAGCTGATTTTGATGGATGCAGAAGACTACATGGATCCTGTGAAACTGGAGGAGTCACGCAGTCTGATTGAGTCATTGAAATCAGAGTATGATGCGCTTCTGAACCGAGCAGTAAAGTGCCTTGAAAAGGCCAGGGAGGTTCATTCTGAAATGGAAGAAATGTATGTGCCGAATATGAATTTTGCAGAGGTTGAAAAACTGAGACAGAAAATATGTGAAGAGCTGAATGTACTGAAGTAAATCGAGTTTTTTCGAAATATGGGTGTATTCGGAGCGCGATTTGTGGTAGAATATTATATTGACTGGTGACAGTAATTTAAAAGCAAAGTCTGCTGCTGGTCAGTATGATTACTTATGAAAATCAGGAGTCTGAAATGAGCGAAAGAAGAAAGAAGACATTAAAAGAATACATAGACCTGCTTTTCAGCCAGGGATTAATTGACCGTATGGCGGTACTGGATGAGTCTCTGCTGGATCAGGAAATCTCCTATATTTCCTATAACTCCATGGATGTAAAGCCGGGAACCCTGTTCATCTGCAAAGGGCTGAATTTCCGTGACGAATATCTGGCAGATGCAATCTCCCGCGGAGCAGTGGCTTATCTGGGAGAAAAGGAATTTGGCAATGTAACAGGCGTGCCTTATGCCGTGGTAAACGACATGCGCCGCAGCATGTCTGAAGTCAGTGCATTTTTCCATGAATGCATCTGGAATGATGAGCTGCAGATGATCGGCATCACCGGAACCAAGGGCAAGTCCACCACTGCAACCTTTGTGAAGGCAATCATGGACGATTACTGCAAGTCTCAGGGAAAGAAGGAAATCGGTTTCCTGTCCGGCATCTACACCTACGACGGTGACCGTAAAGTGAAGGCTAAGAAGATGACTACACCGGAAACCCTGGAACTGCACCGTCATCTGGCTGCCTGCGTGGATAACGGCTGTGAGTACCTGGTGATGGAAACCTCTTCCCAGGCATTAAAATATGAACGTACTGCGGCCCTGGATTACAAGGTCTGCGGTTTCCTCAATGTATCTGAAGACCATATCTCTGACAGGGAACATCCGACCATCGAGGACTATTTCCAGTCTAAGCTGATGATTTTCGCTCAGAGTGAACATGCCTGCATCAATATGGAAATGGAGGAAAAGTACCTGTCCCGCGTTCTGGATGAAGCCCGTGCATCTTCCTGCAAAATTTCCACATTCGGACGCACTCCAGAGGCTGACTTCTACGGCTATGATGTGGAGTCTACTCCAAGCAGCCTGAAGTTCAAGGTGGACTGGGAGGGCGGAACCGAAGAAATTGTGGTAAGCATCGGCGGTTTCTATAACGCAAGCAATGCACTTGCGGCTATCGCCATGACGAGAGCTCTGGGTGTTCCGTTTGAGAACATTAAGGAAGGTCTGGCAAATGTGAAGGTGGCAGGCCGTATGGAGCTGTATACCATGCCGCATAAGCATGTAGATGTTATCGTGGACTACGCACATAACAAGCTGAGCTACCAGACTCTCTTTGAAAACGTAAAGCAGCTTTATCCGGAGCGTAAGATTCTGCTGGTATTTGGCTGCCATGGTAACAAGGCATATAACCGCAGAAAGGACCTGGGGGAACTGGCTAACCAGTATGCGGACAAGGTTGTTCTTACTGAACAGGACCCTGGTACCGAGGATGTAATTGATATCTGCAATCAGATTAAGGAACATCTGAATCCTGAAAAGATTGCGGCGACTATTGTTGACCGTGGGGAAGCTATTGCATATGCATGCGAATTGGTTGACGATAATTGGGTTATGGTTATTGCGGGTAACGGTGCTGACGGTTACCAGAAACGTGGTCTGAAATACATTGAAGTTCCTACCGACGGAGAACGGGTACAGATGTATATCGAGGCCAATCAGTAAATTTCAGATATTTTGAAAATAAACAGCGATTCATGGAGAGAAATCGACATTTCAAACCATGGGTCGCTTTTTTTAATTAAAATGTGATAACATTAAAGTGGAATTTTCTTCAGATTTATCTGGGAGGTATGATTATGAGTAAAAAATTATTTAGACTGTTCCTGGCGGCAGCGCTGGTTATGACCATGTGCCTGTTTGCGGTTTCTGCATATGCTGCAGACAAACCATCTGGTAAAGCAATTAAAAATGCAGATGATTTTAAGGCAATTTCGAAAAATCTGGATGGGGATTATTACCTGGCCAATGATATCAAATTACCTGCCAATACGGTAATTAAGGGAACCTTTACCGGAACGTTTGACGGTAACGGTTATTCCATCAATATGTATGCACCGACCAAGCTGCCGGAGATGGAAAGAACCTACGCTTACGGACGCTTTATGAAAGCGGAAGGTGCCACCTTCAAGAATCTGAAGATTAAGGGTGCTTCTTTCGAAGTGAAGAGCAGCTGGAATGACCAGATGCTGGGCGGTCTGGCAGGTACTGCAGAAAACTGCAGGTTCCAGAAAATCAGCATTACAGGATCCACTAAGCTGACTCTCAGCGGCGGTCTTGACCATGGTGGTATCGTTGCGGAGGCAGTTAACTGTACATTCAAGAACTGCACCACCAGTTCCAAGAGCCAGGTTATCGCAGAAACTTCAGCTAAGCAGTATGTGTGCATCGGAAGATTCGCAGGTTCTTCCAATGGCTGTACTTATGAAAAGTGCACCACTGGCGGTACCGTATCCATTAAGACTGCGGGCGTAGTACGCCATCAGGGTTTTGTTGATGTCGGCGGCGGAACCGATGTATATAAGAATTGTACTAACAATGCAAATATTACCGTAAGCGGCGGTTACTACCTGCCAAGAGTTTCCGGTATCGGCCAGATTGGTATCTATGATAACTGCAAGAATACCGGTGACATTGTCTGCACCTTCAAGAATGCAAACGGCGGTGCCAGTGTAGGCGGTATCATGTGTGCTTACGAGAGTTCTGAGCAGCTTGGTCAGGTTTCCAATTCTTCCAACAGTGGTGACATTACCATTACATACTCCGGCACCTTCGAAGCAGACCGCAACGGTGGTGATGACGCAGCGGTAGGCGGTATTGCAGCCATGGGTTCAGCCATCAACTGCAAAAACAGCGGTAAGATTAAAGTTTACATGAAGACAAGCAGTAACTTCATGTCTCAGTGCGTACCGCAGATCGGCGGTATCGTGGGCAGAGGAAAACTGGGCTACTGGGAACCGGTAGAAGGCAGCGACGTGATTCAGAACTGTAAGAACACCGGATCCGTATACTTCTCTGACAACGGCACCGGTCCTGAACCTTGCGTAGGCGGAATTTGCGGCATGGAAGGTGTAATCAGTGTGAGTTACAATACCGGCAGCATTACTGTAACCAAGGAAGAAGGTTTCCATGCAGGCGGCATCGCTGGCTTGGCTTACGGAGTGGAAAACTGTTATAACACAGGCAAAGTTACAGGTAAAGGCATGGGTGATGCAGCTGGTATCGCTGCGGTTTATGAGTACAGCACAGTTCATCCTGGATATCTGAGATATAACTATAATACAGGTTCTGTTTCTGCAACTTATGACGGCGGTCCTGGATCCATTGCATCGTATGTTTATACCGCATTGGAAACAGACAGAATCTATGATAATTACACAACCAAGGGACAGCCGTACGGCAAGTATGTAAAAAATGCGGAAGGCAAGAAGGTTGATGCCATTAATTTCGAAAACTGTCCAGGTCTTTCCAAGGATATCTGGAAGATGAACAAGGATAAGACCAGACTGATTTTCAAATAGCAGAGGGAGATGAGAATAAGTGAAACGAACGATAAAAATGAAGGTCCTCAGCGGTATCCTTTGCCTGGCGCTAGTGCTGACCACTGTAATGGTTCAGCCGCAGGATGCCTATGCTGCCGGGGATGAGGGGCGGTACAATCAGAAAGTAAGCATGTCCAAGGCCTATCCGGGAATTAAAAAGATTGCCGAAGCTTATGTGGTAGGCAGCAACGGGGTGGCCAATTCGGTCACCAACTCAGGTGCAACGGTGAATGCATATATTTTGCCGGAAGGAACGAAGATTCAGGGCCAGACCATCGATAAGAAGTATCTGGACCGAAATAACCTGGCTAATCTGAAAGAACTGCAGCGTGCATATCAGGGCGGTGCAGATTCGGTACCATGGCCAGGTTCTGACGTGGACCATAAGGAAACTGACGGCAGTAAGCTTGCCGTTGTGGCTTACGATGACAAGTACGTAATTTTCTGGTCTGACGGGTTCAAAGCCTGGACGGAAATCGGTCTGAAAGGCTGTGTTTTGTGGAAGCTGATGCTGTCCCATACGCCGGGATTCTATGCTGTCAAGAGAAGCGATGTATGGCTGAATACCTATGATGAAGCTAACGAAATTCCAGAGGGAGAAAACGTAAAGATTGCATCACAGGCTACAGTTATTTCAGACTGGGCTGAAATCTGTGCCATTCCAGGCAAAAGCAAGAATGTTCTTTATCGTGTGAGCGAAGATACCATTATAGACCTGGTTTCCACCGAAAAGATTTCTTCGCAAACCAAGGGTGACAAGAAAACTTACTACAAAATTGCTTTTAAGGGCAAAAATGCGGTCAGTTATCTGGGAACCACAGGCTATTATTATATCGCTTCGGATGATGTTGTCTTGGGTGTAAAGGAAACTGCAAGCAACATTCGTGTTTATGACATTGTGGATAATGATATTCTTGTTACATGGGATGTGAACAATACGACCTGGAACGGACAGTCGGTTAAATATAAGGTTGAGGTTGTAACTTATAAGACTGAACGTGCAGTTGCATCTGAAACGGTGAATACCAATCAATTTACCATTAAAAGAGATTGGTTCGACCAGTACCTGTCACCGCTGGAAATCCGGGTTGCGATCGATTACGGCAATGGAAAATTCCAGAATGTATCGAGAATGGTTCCGCTGATCAGCCCTTACACCACAGAAGGATATGTGGAACCGTTCACCAATACTGCCTTTAGGGTAAGCGGCGGTGATATTTATAAGCTTCAGTATTCTGTCAATGCGGATATGAGTGATGCAGTTGTTATTGAATCTGAAGAGCCGATTACCATGGTTAAGGGGCTGAAGAAAAATACTACTTACTATGTGCAGTTTGCTACTGGAAGATCTGTGAATACAGACAATGGGCCAAGAGTTCTCTGCAGCAGCTGGAGCATGGTGTTTCCGATTCCGACTAATAACATCACAGTGAAAAAACCGACCATTGGTACCGTTTCTGCTATCAGCAAAGGCATGAAGGTTAAATGGAGTCAACCAAGCGGATACATTGATGGTTATCAGGTACGGATTGCTACCGACAGTGAGTTTAAGAAAAATGTAAAGACTTATAAGGTTACTTCACCGAGCAAGCTGTCAAAGGAAATTAAAAATCTGAAGAGCAACAAGACCTATTATGTTAAAGTAAGAGCCTATTATACTTTGGCTGAGGACGAATACTTCTATTCCGGCTGGTCCAAGGTAAAAAAGATTAAAACCAAGAGTTAAATGACGAACGAGGAGGGTTAAGTATGAAACAGAAATTATTTACACTTCTTTTGACTATAGCAGTAATATTCACCATGTGCTTTTCTGCAGTTCCTGCATATGCCGCCGACAAGCAGGAAGGAACTCCAATTTCAACATTAGATGAATTGAAAGCCATGGAAAACAATCCATCCGGTAAGTATTACCTGACTGCGGATATCAAAATACCGGAAGGATTTACTCTTTTTAAAAACAATTATCCGAATACCGTGTATTTCACCGGTACATTGGATGGTAACGGCCATAAACTTATCGGATATACTGTGAATCATACCAGCGGCGAATGGTATCAGGGCGCACTGTTTGAGGAATGTAAAGGTGCCAAATTTAAAAACCTTACCATGACCGACGTAAATATTAATGTAAAATCTGATAAAGGGGCATTTGTTGGTGTGCTTGCCGGTGAATGCTTCGAAGGCGATTCCTTAAATTCCTTCTCCAAGATTACACTGGAAGGTGACATTCATGTGAGCGGATCCTCAACGGAAAATGATTATCGTATCGGTGGTCTGGCATATTATCTGCAGGGGTCTGTATCCAGTTGCAAGAGCAAACTGAATATTACTGCCGATGTAAAGGCTGGTACCTACTGGGGGGCTGACCTGACCATTGGCGGTCTTGGTGCTGTGATTATGAAGGGGCCTGTAAAGAGCAGCCGTAATTATGGAGATATTACTGTTAACGGATTTGCAGGCGGAACAATGAGTGTTAACGGCGTAGGCGGTGGATCACAGGTGAAATTTACATCCACTAAAAATACCGGTGACATTATCATTAATGTACCATCTGATGCAGAAGAAGGTCATATTGTTGTTTCTGGTGTAACTGACCGTGCAGAGGGGCTTTCTTCCTGCTACAATACCGGTAAGATCACAGTTAAGAGCAGCGGATATTCTGATTCTGCAGCAGTCGCAGGTGTTGCATCTGAATCCGTAACGGTATACAAATGCTATAATAAAGGTGCAATCAATTTCAATGGAAAAGCCCGTGACGGTGAAATTGGCGGTGTAGTCTGCAGGGGGGCAACCGGAAATGAAAAGAATATTTCTCTGACCTACAATAAGGGAAAAATCACTGCAACCACGGATGCGAACATGAAGATGGGCGGTATCGCTGCAGAAACTTATGGGATGAAGAACTGCTATAATACCGGTTCTGTAACATTAAAGCAGGAAGGTAAGGACAGTATGGTAGGCGGTCTTGCAGGTAATGCAGCACTTATGGGAGGTACTGTGACCTGTAACTACAATACAGGAAAAATTACAGCTTCCTCACAGCACAAAGGTTCCCTGTTAGGCACTTATGAAGGTGCTGATGTTGTACGTAAACGTAATATTTATAACAACTACTATACAGGTTCCACAAAGGCATATGGTGCAAGTTATATTACCTGGAAAGACTGGACTGCCAAGGCAACCAAGGTTTCTGCAATCACTGCAGCAAACTGTCCGAAGCTGTCCTCCAAGACCTGGACTTACAATAAGGATAAGAAGAGACTGATTCTGAAGGATAATAAAGAAAAGTAACGGTTCCAATATCGATACTGCTTTTTATCCGACCAGGGGAAAGAAACAGTTCAGAATTCTAAGTATGTTTACGGAAGACTTCATGACAAGTGGAATGATTTTGATGGTCTGGAGTTCAATCCGTATTATCCACCGGAACTCCTTGTAAGGATATCATTTAAGCGGGTTACTGTGGGACCGAATAATGTAATGAAACTGATTATAAAAAACGCACTTTCATTTTCTGTGAAAGTGCGTTTTTTATGATGTATGTTATAAATTCTTCACCGTTTCAATCAGTTTCTGAATATCGTCCGGAATCTCCGTTTCGAATTCCATGAATTCACGGGTTACCGGGTGTTCGAAGGCCAGATATCTGGCATGCAGGGCCTGGCGGTCGATGTATTCAGAAACACGTTCGTTATGTACATAGTCCGGAATATTGTTTACACGGCGATACTCAAATGGGTCACCGTAGCAGTACAGATGATCGCCTACGATTGGATAACCGATGTAGGACAGGTGAATACGGATCTGGTGGGTACGGCCTGTTTCCAGCTGAAGCTGCACCAGTGTATGCCCGTTGAACCGTTCCAGAACTTTGTAGTGGGTGATGGACTCCTGTCCGCCGTCCTCGACCGGCATTACCCAGCGTTCTACTTCATCTGCGAAAGGACGGCCCAGAGGCAGGTCAATGGTGCCTTCATCATGAGGCATTTCGCCGGTCACCACAGCGATGTATCGTTTCACTACCGTGTTCTTACGCATCTGCTTGACGATTTCTTCCTGGGCAAAAGAGTTCTTTGCGATGATCATCAGCCCGGAGGTGTTCATGTCCAGACGGTTAACGAAGCGGATTTTGTAAAGGTGGCCGGTGCCGGCAGCTTCGTCTTCGTACATCTTTTTCATGAGTCCGTTGGCAATAGTATGGTTCGGCTTGCCCTTGGTAGGGTGGACAGCAACCCATGGCTGCTTGTTGATTACCAGGATGTCATTGTCTTCATAAACCACATTGATTGGAATATCTTCCGGCGGAAAATCGGATGCTTCATCAGGCATTTTGATGACAATTTCATCACCTGGTGTGGTTGGAACCCAGCTTGGCATCTGCTCACCGTTCAGGTAAATCAGCTTCTGGAATTTCAGTTTGGTCATGAGGCGGGAGGAGAAGGTGAAGTGCTGTCGCATCAGTTCCTTTACGGACATTCCTGCTTCTTCCGCTGTTACAATATGTTTGAATTCAGTCATTTTTTGTAATCCTTACTGTTATGTCTTATAAAAATTTACTCTTGCACTTATCCCAGAAATGCTGGCCTTTAAAACGAACCATGTTCACTTTTTTCTGAGAAAGAGAGATTTTAATTTCGCGTACATGGGTGTACTCCGTCAGTCCGCCGTCATATACGACGGTCAGTACATCATCGTCGTATTCCAGACAAGGCTGAATGGTCAGTGTATCACTTTCCGGCAGCAGAATGCTGGATGTGAAGCTGCGGTATGCAGTGGAGTTAATCGGTGCAATCGGAGCCATCTGCAGTACATTCAGTCGCGGATCCACAATACTGCCTCCCAGAGAATAGTTGTAGGCCGTACTGCCTGCAGGTGTGGAAACACAGATACCGTCGCCGCTGAAACGTTCGATGAAGGAATCATTGATGGAAACATTCAGGTGAACCGGATAGGTGGGAGCACCTTTTACAGCAATTTCATTGAGGCCGGTATGTGTAAATTCACCGTCGTCAGTTTTGACAATACCGGTAACCGTACTGAATGGCTGAAGAGTATAATTGCCCTGATTGTACTGATAAATCATATCATCAATTTTATCCGGAAGCACTTCCTGGAAAAATCCGAGATGTCCGGTATTGATTCCGACTACAGGTGTTTCAGGAAAATTCAGATCCTGCATGAGTCGAAGCAGGGTACCGTCACCGCCGACACAGAGAATCAGCTCTGTGTCTTCCGGGTCAAATTCTTCATAAACACGAAGACCGGATTTCACCAGTTTATTCCGAAGATCCAGTTCAATCAGACGGGACTTCTCTGTGATATTGGAATATATAAATACTTTTTTCTTGTTCATGTCTGTGTTCCTGTTCTTACAGCATCAGCTTTTCAAATTCTTCTACCAGGTCTTTAAATGTTTCCATGGCCAGCTTAACAGGCTCAGGGCTTCCCATATCCACACCTGCAATCTTCAGCAGTTCAACCGGATGGTCAGAGGAACCGGACTTGAGGAAGTCGATGTAAGCATCTCTTGCCGCAGGGCCTTCTGTCAGGATTTTGCGGGAGATGGCAGTAGCTGCGGAGTAGCCGGTAGCATACTGATATACGTAGAAGCCGCGGTAGAAGTGCGGAATTCGTGCCCATTCGTACTGAATGTATTCGTCCTGGGTCAGTGCCGGACCGAAGTACTTGTTATTCAGGTAGTTATAGGTATCGTTGAGCCACTGTGCAGTCAGAGTTCCGCCGTTTTCTACTTCCTTATGAGTCAGATGTTCGAATTCTGCGAACATGGTCTGACGGAAGAGGGTGGTACGGAAGTCTTCGATGTAATGGTTCAGCAGATATTTCTTCATTTCCGGATCGGTTTCCTTTTCCAGCAGGTGCTGAATCAGCAGGGATTCGTTTACCGTAGAAGCCACTTCTGCAGTGAAGATGGAGTGATCACCGTAGATGAACGGCTGGTTTGCACGGGTGTACCAGGAATGCATGGAATGACCCATTTCGTGAACGATGGTAAATACGTCATTCAGGGTATCGGTGTAGTTCAGCAGTACGTATGGCTTGCTGTCGTAGGAACCGAAGGAGTAAGCACCGGAAGTCTTACCCTGGTTTTCGTAAACGTCCATCCAGCGTTCATCTACGCCTTTCTGAAGGGTGGAGACATATTCTTCACCGAGAGGTGCCAGACCTTCCTTCATCATTTCGATAGCCTCTTCATAAGGAATATCCTTCTTCGGCAGTTTCACCATCGGAACGTAAATATCATACATCTTCAGTTCATCTACGCCCAGAACCTTCTTACGCAGTTCGATGTAGCGGTGGAGCACCGGCAGGTATTCGTGAACGGTTTCAATGAGGCGGTCGTAAACTTCTTCCGGAATATTGCCGCCGGAAAGGGCAGCCTGGCGGGAAGACTCGTATTTACGGATGCGTGCAGAAACCACATCAGTCTTCACATTGTAGTTGTAGTTGGTAGCAAGGGTATTAATCAAAGCCTTGTATGCCTCATACATATTGGTAAATGCAGCCTGGCGCACATCGCGGTCATGGCTGTGCATGAACGCAATATAGTTGCCGTGAGTCAGTATAACTTCTTCACCGTTTTCGTCCTTAATGGTACCGAATGTCATGTCTGCATTATTGAGCATGGTGAATACATCGTTGGTCGCCCCCAGAACTTCGCTCATCTGTGCCAGCAGGTTTTCTTCAGCTGCAGTGAGAATATGAGCCTTTTCGCGGAGTGTGTCCTTAAGCATGAACTCGTAAGTCTTCAGCTCCGGTTCCTTTTCGATATACTGCAAAATCTCTTCTTCCGGTGCTTCCAGAAGCTGCGGAGTGAAGAAGCTCATGGCCGCGCTGACTCTTGCGATAACAGAACCGCACTTGTCATCCATTGCCTGATACTGATCCACACGGTTGTCTTCGTCTTTTTTCATGTGGGCATAAACAAATGCGTGCTCCAGCTTCAGCCAGATCTGGTCACGCAGCTTCAGGGCTTCTGCTAAAGTCCGGGCAGATTCGGTCAGTCTGCCTTCATATTTTGCGAAGTCGGAAGCCAGGGACAGGCATTCGTCCATGTCGCGCTCCCACTGAGATTCGTCAGGATACATCGCCTCGATGTCCCATTTATATTCATTTGCGATTTCATTTCGCTGTTTCAGATTTTTATCAGCCATTTTCCCCTCCATAACTGTAGATTAAATTCTTCTTTTATGGTAAAATAGTATACCATAAAACAGTGAAATTTACAAAGCATTGAAAGGATTTTATATAAATGGATAACAGATCAATTGGTGTTTTTGATTCAGGGCTGGGGGGACTTACCTGTATTCCGAACCTGTTTCATGAACTGCCAGAAGAAAGGGTCATTTATTTCGGGGATACAGCCCGTACACCTTACGGTTCCAAGGCGATTTCCACGGTAAAGGCCTATACCAACCAGATTGCAGATTTTCTTGCTTCCAAGGATGTGAAGATGATGGTGATTGCCTGCAATACCATCAGTGCAACCTGCCTGCCGGAACTGCAGCAGCGTTTCCCAGAGATTCCGATTCTGGGCATTATTAATCCTGCTGCCAAGCGAGTTGCTGACATCTGCACAGAAGATAACAATATAGGTATTATTGCGACGAAGGTTACCATTTCCAGTGGTGTATATACTGAGTCCATAGAAGCCCGTCATCCGGGACTGAATGTTCACACTATGGCCACACCGGCTTTCGTTCCTCTCATCGAAGAGGGGATTATTGACAATGAAATCATGGACCTGACCATCCGTCATTATATGGATGATTTTGTGAAATCCAATAATCTGGATACTCTGGTTCTGGGATGCACCCACTATCCTCTGATCCGGAAGAATATTCTGAGACTTTATCCTGATCTGCAGATTGTGAATCCTTCTTATGAAATCGTGGAAAGAATCCATCAGGTTCTGAAAGAAAAGGACATGTTGGCTGCAAACAATGACCGTGAAAATGTGTTCTACGCCAGTGACCTTTCTGAGAATTTCGTAAACATGATTCAGAATATTCTGAAGACAGAAAAGTCTGATTTGATTTTAAAGTTTAAAAATCTGGATTTATAATTTATAAAGGAGAAAATCATGGATTACCTGACTAAAAAAGAATTATATGAACTGCTGGATATCGATGTCCCTGCAGATTTTCAGTATTTTGAAAATCTGGCAGCTCTGCTGGAATGTGAAGAAGAAATTGACGACCAGGTTCTGGCACAGCTGCTGGAAGGTGTGGATAAGAAAACTCTGGCTGAGCTGATTCACAACTATTTCGAGGAAATGACTGATTTCC
The DNA here is from genome assembly GCA_045637765.1 of Anaerovoracaceae bacterium. GTDB lineage: Bacteria > Bacillota > Clostridia > Peptostreptococcales > Anaerovoracaceae > RGIG7179. Next base: position 74,947 of record JAZTZZ010000013.1, read on the forward strand.
TGCCGGGAGATGCGGCAGAAGCATATGGTGTTCTGGAACGTATCAAGTTCTCTTTAATGGGGCTTGCCCGCAACTGTGACGAAGAGGATTTACTTTCCAATCTGACAGAGGAAATTGAAAGATTCCGTATCTGGTATTCTGTGGAAAGCCGTGTGTACTGTACCTCTGTGCTTACCGGGGAAGAACAGGTTCTTCCGGTTCGTGACGCTGTGACCTTGGCACGTTCTGAAAATCTGACCAGAGAAAAGTACGAATACGATTACAGCGATTGTCTGGAATACAAGCTGGACGAATATATCATGAATTTCGGGGATCTTGTAGCTGCAGAGCTGGAAGAAGAAGCCAATGCTGCATATGAAGAAGCTGAGCGTGACGATTACGGTATGAGCAGCGACTATGATTACAACCGGGACGATTATTATTCCTAAGCACTAAACGCCGAAAGAAAGGCTATCTTCCCGGAACCCGGAAGCTGATGACTGCATAGTATGGAGTAAACATATATGGAGGTGCGGTTTTATGGGTGACGAATCAAGATGTCTGGAATGCTGTGAACGTGACTGTCAGAACAGGTGCTATCAGAAGTGCTGCTGCCAGGACAGCTGCGATGGCGATGAAGGCGGAAATCTGATAGGTCTTCTGATTCTGCTTCTGGTGGTATATTGTCTGTTCAGTGGCGGGAGCAGCGGACGGGGTGGACTTTTCGGCGGACTCTTCTAGGAGTCCGCAGCTCTAATTCAAACAAAGGAAGAGAGGGAACAGGATGAATGAACAATACAGACAGGGTATGGCGTCAGCCTTAGGCTGTGCAGTATGGTGGGGCATTATGCCGATTTACTGGCAGATGCTTCAGCCAATCAGTTCCCTTGTAATTATATTTTACCGTATTCTTCTGGTGGCAGCTGTTTGCTTCCTCATGGCTCTGAAAGTTCATGGTATGGCAGAAATCCGCCGTCAGTTTGCGGTACCCGGAATTAAACTTCGGTATTTTCTGGCAGGTCTTCTGATTACCGCCAACTGGTCCATCTATATCTGGGCTGTGAATGCGGATATGGTGATTCAGACATGTATCGGTTATTACATAGAACCTCTGATTGTGTGTATCTTCGGTGTAGTCTTATTTAAGGAAAAATTGGACAAATTTAAGATCATCTCACTTGTGTTTGCCGGCGTGGGGGTTGGAATTGTTATCGCTCATTTCCATCAGATTCCTGCTGTAGCCCTGGGCCTTGGTGTAACCTTTGCCCTTTATGCTGCAATGAAAAAGAATTATCCGATGCCGCCGCTGCTGTCACTTCTTTTTGAAACCATTTTCCTTATGCCTTTTGCTCTGGCAGTATGCATCTGGATGGAAGCAAACGGAGTTGGGGCTCTGGCTTCAGCCGGCCTGGCAAAATATGCACTGCTCATGCTCTGCGGACTGTTTACTGCATTTCCGCTTGCTCTGTTTGCCAATGCGGCCAATAAAATTGATCTTTTTTCTCTGGGACTGACAGAGTATATCAGCCCAACCATTTCGCTGTTTATCAGCATTTATCTGTTTAAGGAGCCATTTGACAGCATTCAGCTGGTTGCTTTTGCGATTATCTGGGTTGGACTGGTCTTCTTCAGCTATGGAGAATTCCATAAAGTGAAACTTTTAAAAGAAGGGAAGGAGGACAATCCTCTTGAATAGAAACGAATCAAAGCCCGCTCCGCTGGGCTTTTTTTCAGTGGCACTGCTTTATGTGGGCACTGTAATGGGGGCAGGTTTTGCTTCCGGACGTGAAATATGGCAGTTTTTCGGTGTCTTCGGATCTGCCGGCATTATAGGGATTATTTTCGCGGCCATGTTATTTGTCCTGCTTGGAATGATGACGGCATATATTGCCAGAACACTTGGAAGCAGTGATATGGGTTCAGTTGTGGTGCCGGGAGGAAATCCCAAAATCATTTCTTTCATCGGTTACTTTATGGCAGGGCTTTTGTATACGGCAATTGTCTCCATGACTGCTGCAGGAGGAGCACTTCTTAATCAGCTCTTCGGACTGCCGCGTGCTTTCGGCGGGATTATGGTAACCATACTGGTGATTCTGACAGTACTTGGTGAGTTTGAACGGGTATCAAAGGTGTTCCGTTATATCATGCCGGTTCTGTTTGTTACTGTTGTGGCAGTAAGCATGATGGTGGTTCTGTGTTCGCTGGAACCGACTTCGCTTCATCAGGAATTGGAACCAAGTCCTCTGGCGCCCAACTGGGTGATTGCTGCTTTGCTTTATATCTCTGTGAATATGCTGGGAATGATTGCGGTGATAGCAAAATCCTCAGTTAACGCAAAGAATGCACGTCATGGAATAGGTGGTGCAGGGCTCGGCGGTATTTTCCTGGGACTCCTGTCTTTCGTTCTTCTTGCGGCTATGCAGAAAGACATGTACTATACCCAGGCGCTGGATATGCCCATGCTGGGGTTTGCCGGAAGACTTTCTCCGGTTCTTACAGTTGTTTATGGTCTGGTACTGTTCTGCTCCATATACTCAGCGGCTACCAGTAACTATTATGCATTTACGACAAAGATTAAAGAGGGGCCGCATAAGAAAAAACTGGTTGTTCTTTTCGCATTTCTCGGGTTTCTGATGGGACTGATGGGATTTAAAAATGTAATCGGAATTTTATTCCCGATTATCGGGTTCCTCGGTTTCCTTGTAATCGGAATGCTTATTATAAACTTCTTTATTGTATGGAATCAGAAAGACCATAGAAATGGTTTCCGAGGCCATGACCGGCACAGCTATCCGCTGCCGCTGGTTAAAGTTACCGGAGGACATGGGGGAGATGTACTGATGATTCTCGGGCCTGAAAAGACGGCTCTTTATGATGTGGGAATGTGCTGCTTCGCAGAGAAAACCATTGCCAACATAAAAAAAGAACTGGAAGGAACGGGACGTACAGTAGACTATATTTTTCTTTCCCATAGTCATTATGATCACATGGGTGCACTGCCGTATCTGCTGCAGCAATGGCCGGATACTGTGGTATGTGCCAGTGAAAAGACAAAAAAGGTATTTGCCAGCCCGGGTGCACGGAGCCTCATTAAAAAAATGGGTGAAAATGCAGCTGAAAAATACGGAGTTGACGATATAAATGTTATTGTAGACGAACTTCGGGTGGACTGTATTTTAAAAGATGGAGACAGGATCAGTCTGGGAAATGACGAACAGGGACTGAATGTTGAGGTGCAGGCACTGGAAACCCGAGGCCATACAGACTGCAGTATGAGCTATCTGATTTTGCCGGAAAAAATTCTGCTTTGCAGTGAAAGCTGCGGCGTGCTGATCAGCCCGGAAGTGATTGAAGTGTCCGCACTGAAATCTTTTGACGAGACCATAGATACGGCCCGAAGACTGAAAGCGCTGGATATAAATCATCTTTATTCACAGCATTATGGTATGGTTCCGGACTGGTTCCGTTACGAATTTTTTGATTTATATATCCGCCTGGCGAAGGAGCAGCAGGAATTTATCACAGACTGTATCCGCGAGGGTATGTCTTTTGAGGAAGTTCTGGATGAGCATGAGAAAAAATACTGGGAAGATTCCCGTGATGAGGAACAGCCATATGAGGCTTACCGTATTAATGCTGAGAGTGAAATACGTCAGGAAATTACAAAATATAATAAATGTAATAGTGAAATGTAAAAGTTGTTGTGATATAATTACATACAAATGAGTATCCCGAAATCGAGATAATTATAATTTTAAAGAATACAGGAGAAATAGCCATGGGACTTTATGAAGAACTGAAAGTAAAAATTGAAAAAGCTGTTGAAGAAGGATATGCAGAAGCCGTTGTGCTGAGTGACTGGATGTCTGATCATCCTGAAGTATCCGGATCTGAATATGAAACTTCTGCAAAACTGGTGGAATATCTGAGAGGCCACGGCTTCGAAGTGGAATATCCATATGCAGGAATTGATACTGCTTTCCGTGGTATTTTCGGAAGCAACAATCACAAGCATAAGGTTGCTATCATGGCTGAATATGATGCTCTGCCTGGCGTTGGCCATGCATGCGGTCACAGCCTGAGCGGTGCAATGAGTGTACTGGCAGCAGTAGCAATCAAGGATCTGCAGGACGAACTGAACTGCGACATTCACTTAATCGGTACTCCGAACGAAGAAAACGACGGTGCAAAGTGCGGTATGATTGACAGCGGCGTATTCGATGAATACGAAGAAGCAATCATGATTCATCTGTTCGATAAGAACCAGCTGTACTGCAAGCTGCTGGGTCTGCATCAGTTTGAATACACATTCCATGGCAAGCCTGCACACGGTGCGACTGCTCCATGGGAAGGTGTTAATGCTCTGAATGCTGCACAGCTCATGTTCCACGGTATTGACTGCCTGCGTCAGCATGTAACTCCTGATGTAAGAATGCACGGTGTTTACAGAAATGGCGGTCTGGCACCAAACGTAGTTCCAGCAGAAGCAAGTGTGGAATTCTATACTCGTGCACTGGATAAGAAATATCATCTGGGCCTGGACGAAAAGCTGGACAAGATTGCAGAAGGTGCATGCCTGATGACTGGATGTACCTGGGAAAAGAAGCTGACTGCTGCGATGTATGACAACATGAACAATAACTTTGTAGGTATCAATGCCATGGAAGAAGTTTATGCTGAAGTTGGCGTAGAACTGAACGGAGACCCTGAAGTAATCTTCGGATCTTCCGATGCAGGTAATGTAAGCTTTGTATGCCCAACCTTCCATCCGACTCTGCAGATTGTAGACAAGGGTATTGCGATTCATACTGAAGGATTTGAAGCAGCTCTCAGAACTGAAAGAGGACATAAGTCCATCAATGATGGTGCAAAGATTATCGCTCTGCACATCGCGAAGATCTTCTCCGATGAAGAAAAGATTGCTGCAATGAAGGCAGAATTTGAAGAATCCATTAAGGGATTATAATTCTTAAAGTATTAATTATAGGGAAACAGGGAGCGGCCTTTTTAAGGCTGCTCCCTTTGTCAGTTTATTTAGAGGTTTGAAATGCATCTGATTTCTCAGTATAAAGGCCTGCCGAAACAGGTTTATATCATCTGCTGCGCCAGAATTATTACGGCTATGGGAGCATTCATCTTTTCTTTTACGACACTCCTTATGACCGGAATCCTGGGCATGTCTGAAATTGCCGCAGGATATATGTCTGTGGCAGGTTCTTTCAGCAGCTTGTGCGGTGCGGTTATCTGCGGACGCCTTGCTGACCGGTTTGACCGAAAGAAGGTTCTCCTGATTATTATTTCGGTAAATGTCCTGAATCTTCTGATGGGCGGGTTCGTCGTGTTCCGAAAGCTGGTTCTGATTAATATCCTGATTCAGTGTTTCTGTTTCAGTGGTTTTATTCCAGTTCTTGCTGCTATGATCAGTGATGTAACGGTTCCGTCCAATCGAAAAGAAAGCTTTTCACTTCTGTACCTCTGTATCAATATCGGTTATTCCATGGGGCAGGTTATCGCAGGACAGCTGTTCTATAATTATACCCGTTGGATTTTCTGGGGGCAGGGAATAGCTTTCTTACTTTCAGGTCTTGTGATTCTGTTTTTCCTGAAAGATATGCCATCCATTTCGGATATTAAACATGCACAGGCGATATTACAGACCAGTGAACCTCTTCCTGTCTATACGAACGAAAAGAAAGGAAGCTTCATTAAAGCATTCCTGAAAGATCATATTCTGGTAGTATTCCTGCTGGCAATCGTATTAGTCCAGTATGCCCATGCACAGATTACTTATTTGATGCCGCTTCAGCTCTCAAACATGTTCGGTCTGGAAGCTTCTGCCAAGTGGAATTCTTACATGTGGTTTACCAATGGTGTTTGCTGCATTGTACTGACTCCGCTTCTGCTGAATGTAACCAAACGGTTCAGTCAGATTATGAATGTATCTATCGCAGCCTTCACTTACATGATCGGTATGGGTGGGTTCTACTTCCTGAAAAGTGAGCAGAATCTGTGGACCATTCTGGTATTTACCGTAGTCTGGACCGCAGGGGAAGTTCTGGTGAATACGGGAACTGGCGTTTTCATTGCAGACCGTGCAAAGCCGCAGTACCGCGCAAGCTATCAGTCACTTTACAGTTTGTCCAGTGATTTCGGGCGCTGTCTTGGTCCTCTGACTATGGGCTACATTCTGCTTGTATGTACCTACGGACAAGGCTGGCTGATAACTGCATCAGTATGTCTGGGTGCTGTCCTGATTCTTGTGTTCTGCTACCGGATGTACCGGAAGGAAAAGAACCGGGTTTAATATGAAATGATATAGAAAAGGAGCGTATTTACGCTCCTTTTTGCTATCTTCTCGGCTGCGGACGGGGCGGTCTTCCGGCAGGGCGGTTTTGACCGCATGGATCACAGTCATCATCACATTCATTTCGGCATGGATCGCAGCAGTCCGGTTTCGGTCTGCATCCGCAGCTGCCGCTGTTATTGCTTTCTGTTTCAGCGGATGGTCTGCAGTTTTCCAGCGTATCTTCCGGCCGAATCTGATTCGGGAAAAGGGACGGGAAGGTCTGACAGATGGCATTCTGCTGAATCGGAGCCTGAACATAGCCTGTAGAAAGGACGCAGAGCTGAACCGGAACGACGATTTTCTTTTCACATGTCACGCAGATAGCTATAATAAGATTGGCTGTGACACATCCGTCTGAATCGATACAAAGGTCACGGCCATGGTTGTTTGTGGCAAGTCTGGACTCACATGCTGAATTGCAGAATTCTGTGAACCGCGGAAGGAAGGCGGTATCGACGGAAGACGGCATACAGATTTCAAAGAAATTGGTAAGTACGAGAGGTTGGCGGGCCTCTGCCACGTTTACTTCTGCACATACAGTAAAGATACTTTCGTTATTGCAGCTGTCACAAAGCAGCAGATCCAGTTCTACAATGACATTACCTGTAATACAGATATTTTGCGTGCCGAAAACCGGAGTCCCCATACACTGATCATCACAGCCTGACGTATCTGCATACAGCAGTTTTTCTGAACAGTTTCCATCAGCACCGATTACCGTAAGGTAATCACCGGCACTGTTTTTCAGGAATGTGGCACCGGAAATTGTGGTGTTCACATCAAGTTTTAAATTATCCGGGTCATCTACATTATCCGGGTTGAAGCTGCGCTTGCAGCGGATATCAATGACACGTTTTATTCTGTGTCCGCATGGAATGCAGGGTGAGAAAACCTGACCGCTGACACTCTTCATTCCCTGAAGGTGGAACGCCACCGCATCGAAGACTTTCTGCACATAAATCGGCTCTGTCTTCAGGCTGCTGAGATCCCCGTCGAATTGACAGAGAACGTTGGCGTTGCAGCAGTTGTGATAGAGGTCCGGGGATACTCTTCCACCAAAGCAGCTCATATGGTATACCTCCTTAAATGGTCTATTTTCAATGAATAGTCCAAAGTTCTTTCTTTGATAGTATATGATTTTTGATGAAAGTGTGTTACAATATAAAACCGTAGTATTAAATGAAGGAGTACATGGAAATGAGTAATATAGAAATTCGTAAACTGGACTGTGGTGTAAGAGTGGTCATGGAAATCATTCCTCATGTGCAGTCTGCTGCTATCGGCATCTGGACCAAGACCGGGGCAGTTAATGAAGAAGCTAAATACGCAGGTGTTTCCCATTACATCGAACACATGATGTTCAAGGGCACAGAAACAAGAAGTGCAAGGGAAATTGCTGCTGATATTGATAAAATCGGCGGACAGATGAATGCCTTTACCGGTAAGGAAGCAACCTGTTATTATGTAAAAGTTCTGAAGGATAATTTTGAGAAGGGGGCAGAGGTTCTGCTGGATATGCTGAACAACTCTCTCTTTGATAAAACGGAAATGGATAAGGAACGTCAGGTAATCTGTGAAGAAATCAAGATGATAGAAGACCAGCCGGACGATCTGGCTCATGATACTGTCAGTGAAATTCTTTTCAGAGGAAATCCGCTTGGCAATTCCATTATTGGTACGCCTACCAGCCTGAACCGCATCAGCAGAAATGTGCTGACCGGATATTTTGAGAAGCAGTATACAAGAGATTCCATCGTCGTATCTGTAGCAGGAAATATCGATCCAGACAAGGTATGTGCACATCTGGAAGATAAGTTTGAAAAACTGCAGGCATCCAAGCCGGCTCACGAAAACGGTCATACACCGTATGAAAAAAAGCATAAGGTCATCGTAAAGGACATCCAGCAGTCTCACCTCTGCCTGGCAACCAGAGCGATTTCTCTGATTGATCCGAAGTATTATTCCTACAGTGTTTTGAATAATGTTATGGGCGGCAGCATGAGTTCCCGCCTGTTCCAGAATATCCGCGAGGAAAAGGGTCTGGCGTACAGTGTTTATTCCATGCTGAGCTGTTTCAGCAGCGACGGCTATTTCAATATCTATGCCGGTGTTTCCCACGACAAAATCCATGCGACCATCGGCGGCATCCGTGAAGAACTGGAGATTCTGGCAAGCCAGGGGATTACAGAAGAGGAACTGTCTGCATCCCGTGAACAGCTGAAGAGCAACTATATTTTCGGTCAGGAAAATGTAGCAAGCCGTATGTTCGCCATCGGTAAAAACCTGACTCTGCTGGACCGCGTGTTTACACCAGAAGAAGTACTGGCAGGTCTGGATGCCGTAACTATGGATGATATTGAAGAAGTGAAGAAGACACTCTGTGACATAAACAGCTATTCCGCTGTGGCAGTGACCAATAAGCGAATCAATCTGAAACGCATGATGGAGGGCTAACTTTCAATGAAGGAACTGAAGATTAAAATCGTCAGCAGAAGCGGACATGTGCCTTCCTATGAAACAGAAGGGTCTGCAGGTGCGGATCTTCGTGCATGGTTGCCGGATGGTCCTGTAACCCTGCAGCCGGGAGAACGGAGACTGATTCCTACGGGACTTTATGTGGAGCTGCCGCCGGGAATTGAAGCACAGATTCGTGCACGTTCCGGCCTGTCCATTAAACATGGCATCACTATGATTAACGGAGTGGGTACTGTGGACAGCGACTACCGCGGTGAATGGAATGTTCCTTTGGTGAATCTCGGTCAGGAGGCCTATACCATTCAGGATGGTGACCGTATTGCACAGATGGTTCTGGCACGGTATGAACAGGCCGAATTCCATTTGACAGAGGAAATTAATGAAACTGAAAGAGGTGCCGGCGGTTTTGGCAGTACCGGCGTAAAATAACCGATTCGGAAAAGGAGGGGTAGAATGCTCCTGAGAGAAGAACTGGAAAAAAGAGAATATCATATTTTGTCGGACAAAGCAGTAAAGAGTGCAGAGTCTAGGGGGCGCCGCTATGAGGAAGAGCCTTGTGAAATGCGTACTGCTTTTCAGAGAGACCGTGACCGCATAATTCATTCCAAGGCATTCCGCCGTCTCATGCATAAAACACAGGTTTTTCTGGCACCGGAGGGGGATCATTTCCGGACACGTCTCACACATACCATTGAGGTTGCACAGATTGCACGGACCATTGCCCGCAGCCTTAACCTCAATGAAGACCTGACAGAAGCCATTGCACTGGGCCATGACCTGGGACATACGCCGTTTGGACATAATGGGGAGTCGGTGCTCAATGACATTCATCCGGGTGGTTTTGAACATAATGTACAGAGCCTGCGAGTGGTGGATGTGATTGAATCCACTGCAAAACGCCGCGGTATGAATCTGACGGAAGAAGTCCGGGATGGAATTCTTGGTCACAGCGGCAGTTATATGCCGTTTACACTGGAAGGGCAGATTGTGAAAATCAGCGACCGTATTGCCTATATTAATCATGATATTGATGATGCGGTACGAAGCGGCGTCATCTCCATCGATGATGTTCCGAAATCATCTCTGGAACTGTTTGGTCTGTCGCACCGGGAGCGTATTAACAGCCTGGTAATCGATGTAATTAAAAACAGTGAAGGAAAAGATGTAATCTGCCAGAGTGATGCTTTCCGTACAGAACTGAATCACCTGAGAAAATTCATGTTCGATAATGTATATAAGAGCAATCTGGTTAAGAGGGAAGAAGATCTGGCTAAAGTAGAAGTGGTTATCAGTTCTCTGTATAAATATTTTATTGACCGTCCTGACCGTCTGCCGGAAGACATGCAGCGGATTGCACGGGAAGACGGAATTTCTGAAGCTGCCAAAGATTACGTAGCAGGTATGACCGATCGGTTTGCACTGAGCATTTATCATGAGCTTTTTGTGCCGAAACGCTGGGAACACAAAATTTTCTAACGTTTTCAGGAATTTTTAATAAAAAATTTTAAATAAAAAAAAGGAAACAACCCATTTTTGTCGTATATTATTTTAGATAGGAGTACAAAAATGGGTTTGTCTTTTAATAACTCTACAATTGATGACCTGAAAAGCCAGATTAACATCGTTGATGTGGTTGGAAGGGTTGTGGCACTGAAACGAGCAGGTGCCAACCATAAAGGTGTTTGCCCGTTCCATAATGAAAAGACACCTTCTTTTGTCGTTTCTGAACAGAAACAGATTTTTACCTGTTTCGGGTGTGGAGCCACCGGTGATGCCATTAAGTTTACGCAGCAGTATTATAATCTGGATTTCAATGAAGCCATTGAGAAACTAGGAAATGAGTATGGTATTACGATTAAGCGAAATAATTACGGTGAAGACAGGGAAAAATATTACGAAATAAACAAAGAAGCGGCCAGATTCTTTTACCGTGCCTTTACGGAACAGAAGAATGCAGGCTATACATATATGAAGAACCGCGGCCTGGATGATACAATTCTGAAGAAATTCGGGATAGGATATGCAGACGAAAAGTGGGACAGCCTTTACAGCTATTTTAAGGCGAAAGGCGTAGACGAAAAGATTTTGCTGGAACTGGGTCTGATTTCAGAAAGTAAAGGCAAATATTACGATAAATTCCGAAACCGAGTCATGTTTCCAATTATCAATACCAGCGGTAAGGTGATTGGGTTTGGCGGCCGTGCTATCGGCGACGATAATCCAAAATATCTCAATTCGCCGGAAAATAAAGTCTTTCAGAAGAAGAACAATCTGTATGCACTGAATATCAGCAAGCAGGATATCGGAAAAGAGGGATATGCAATCCTTGTGGAAGGTTACATGGATGCCATTTCTCTGTATCAGGGCGGTGTGCGCAATGTGGCAGCATCTCTGGGAACTGCGCTGACAGAAAACCAGACCAGGCTGCTGAAGCGGTACACGAAAAATGTGGTATTGTCTTACGATGCCGACGGAGCAGGGCAGAATGCAGCCATGCGAGGAAGTGAAATTCTCATTAAAGATGACTGCAAGGTGAAAGTGCTTCACGTAACGGATGGTAAGGACCCGGACGAGTTTATAAAGAAGAATGGCCGGGAGGCATTTTTGAAGCTGATCGACGGTGCTCTTCCGTATATTGATTATAAACTGAGATACATCCGCAGAGATATGGATCTCTCGTCGGATGATGGAAAAATTGATTATATTAAGGCCGCAGCCGCAGTGCTCAGAGAACTGAGCCCGGTTGAAGCTGATGTATATATAAAGAAACTTTCGAAAGAACTGCATATTGCAGAGGGTGCAATAAAGATGGAGATTCTTGGAAATGCTGCAGGCAGTTCCCGGAATAACCAGCCGGCTGTACCGCAGAGGAACCACAGAGAAGAGGAAGTCCAGGAGGAAATGAGCAGCCTGGAAGCAAGTATTATCAAGTCTTTGCTGGTGAATCCCGTACTGACGGAAAAGCTTCTTGATTACAGTGAAATCATGGCAAGCATTCCTGCACGCAAGGTGATGGACATCCTTTTCGAGCTTTATGGCCTCAACGGTGATTTTCACATCAGCCAGCTGACAGACAGACTGGAACCGGAAGAGAGTGAGGCACTGAGCCGTACACTGGATAAAATCGTGATTGCGGGAAATGAAGAACAGGTCTTTCAGGAATGTATTAATACATGGCAGCTGAAACGTCTGCTGCAGCAGGAACAGGATCTGATAACCAGACTGTCTCTGGCTGACGAGGAGAATAATCCTGAATCCATAAACCAGCTTACGCTGGAACTGATGGAGATTCAAAAACAAATAAATTCTCATGGGGGAAGAAAGTAATGGCAACAGAAAACATGAAAACAACGTTGAAAAATCAGCAGGAAGAAAATCAGGTAACATTATCTCCAGCTGAGAAGAAACAGGAGATTATAAATGACCTGACAGAAAAGAGTAAAGCGCTGAAGGGCAAGCTGACTTACTCTGTAATTGCTGACGTGCTGGAAGCAACCGACCTGGACAAGAATGCAATGGATGATATCTATGATGCACTGATGACCAAAGGTATTGAAATCATTTCCGAAACTGAAAATGATTTTGATGAAGAACTGCTGCTGGCAGATGATGCAGATTTCAATCCGGAACTGGCAGGAGATCCTGAACTGGTTATGGATGAAGATGACATGGATCTGGAAGCGAGCATTCCTAAGGGAATTGCTGTGGACGACCCTGTCAGAATGTACTTGAAAGAAATCGGTAAGGTTCCACTGTTATCTGCAGATGAAGAAATTGAACTGGCAAAGCGTATGGAGCAGGGCGATGAAGAAGCCAAGAAGCGTCTGTGCGAAGCCAACCTGCGTCTGGTAGTAAGTATTGCCAAGCGTTATGTAGGCCGCGGTATGCTGTTCCTGGACCTGATTCAGGAAGGTAACCTGGGTCTGATTAAGGCAGTAGACAAGTTCGATTACCGCAAGGGCTACAAGTTCTCTACTTATGCGACATGGTGGATTCGTCAGGCTATTACACGTTCCATTGCGGACCAGGCCAGAACCATCCGTATTCCGGTTCATATGGTTGAAACAATCAACAAGCTGATCCGTGTATCCCGTCAGCTGCTGCAGACTTACGGCAGAGAACCATCTCCTGAAGAAATCGCAGTGGAAATGGGTCTGTCCGTAGATAAGGTCCGTGAAATTCAGAAGATTGCACAGGAACCGGTTTCTCTGGAAACTCCAATCGGTGAAGAAGAAGACAGCCATCTGGGCGACTTCATTCCGGATGACGATGTTCCTGCACCTGCAGAAGCAGCAGCATTCTCCATGCTGAAGGAACAGCTGGTGGAAGTTCTGGATACTCTGACTGAAAGAGAACAGAAGGTTCTGAAGCTGCGTTTCGGTCTGGAAGACGGCAGAGCAAGAACTCTGGAAGAAGTAGGTAAGGAATTTGACGTTACCAGAGAACGTATCCGTCAGATTGAAGCAAAGGCACTGCGCAAGCTGCGTCACCCAAGCAGAAGCAAGAAGCTGAAGGATTACCTGGAATAAAGGAATACTTGAATTATGATACAGTTAACACCGCGTCTTGCGGCGATTGCAAATGAAATAGAAAAAGGCGAAACCATGGCTGACATCGGAACAGACCATGGTTTCCTTCCGGTTGCCCTCTGGGAGCAGGGGGTATGTCCTAAGGTTATTCTGGCCGATGTAAATCAGGGTCCTCTTGACCGTGCAAAATCCAATGGCGCAGAGGCTCATCCCGGGGTGGAGTTTGACTGCCGTCTGGGGAATGGACTGAAGGTAATCGAACCGGGTGAAGTAGATGTTATCGTTATCGCCGGTATGGGCGGTACACTGATGACGGAAATTCTGGGTGAAGACATTGAAAAGACCTGGTCCTATAAGAAGCTGGTTCTTCAGCCGCGTAAGGACATTGGTGAACTCCGTCACTGGATTTACAATAACTGCATGAGTATCTCCAATGAAAAACTGGTACGTGAAGGCCGCTATATCTGGCCGATTCTTACTGTAGTTCCAATCGAAAAGGCATGCCTTGGCGATCTTGGTCCGGAACGGATTGAATGGGAATACCCACGCCGTCTGCTGGATTTCTTAAATCCGCTGACAGAAGAATACCTGGGGATGAAGCTGAAGCTGGAAGAAGAGATTTTAGAGAACATGGAAAAGGGTGAGCAGAGCGGACCTGCTATGCAGAATCAGAAAAATCGTGTTCGCTATATTAAGGAACTGATTCGGGATGTAAAAAAAGCACTTGACTCTACGGGTGCAGAGGGGTAAAATAATATGGTTGAGCTGAATCGGATTGCGGAAATCATCGAAACTGCTGCACCGCTGGAAACCCAGGAAAGCTGGGATAATTCCGGGTGGCAGATTTGTCTGGATAAGAACAGTAAATCTGATGTTGATAAAATTCTGGTGACACTGGAACTGAATGAAGATGTGGTTGCGGAAGCTATTGATTCTGAGGTACAGCTGATTGTGTGCCATCATCCGCTGATTTTCGGAGGTATTAAATCGGTTAACGATAAAAATGTTACCGGAAACATGATTGTAAAGCTGATACAGAACGGAATCAGTGTATATGCGACACATACGCCTTTTGACAAGTGCAGCGGCGGAAACAATGATTTTCTGGCAGAACTTCTGGAACTGACAGGTATTCAGCCGATTCCGGGAGATGAAACCGGTATCTGCAGAATGGGTGAACTGAAAGAATCCATGGCACCGTCTGAACTTGCAGAAAGATATGCAGTCTGCACGGGACAGGACAGTCGGAATTACCGTTTGGCAGGAGATTTGAATCATTCAGTAAAACGGATTGGGCTTTGTACCGGGGCCGGTTCTGAATTTTTCGGACTGGCGGCTGCGGCTGGCTGTGATCTGTTTGTAACCGGAGATGTGAAGTACCATGAAGCGCAGCATGCCAGAGAACTGGGCATTATGCTGCTGGATCTGGGACATTTTGGTTCAGAACAGATTTTTACAGAAAACATGGCATCCATGCTGAGAAATGTACTTGATGATTCTGTGGAAGTTATGGAATCAAAGGTTTGTCTGAATCCGTTCAGAGCAGTTTAACAGGGGTAGAATGAAATGACAGGTAAAAAGAGAGAAAAAATGATGAAAGCCGCCAGAGTGATGGCAGTCATTCTGATTGCAGCCATGGTGGTTACATATTCCATTCAGATTTTCGCGTATCTGATGTGGTAATATTAATTAATTGAATAATTCTGGGTACAGCAGGCAGTCGCGTGCGCGAAAGCGTATGAGGAAAGTCCGGGCTCCGCAGGGCAAGGGTGCCAGATAACGTCTGGCGTAGGTAACTATAGGGAAAGTGCAACAGAAACATACCGCCGAAACAGTTAGGCTGTGGTAAGGGCGAAATGGTGAGGTAAGAGCTCACCGGCAGCATGGAGACATGCTGGCCGTGTAAACCCCACCCGGAGCAAGACCAAATAGGGGCCAAGGGGAGCTGCCCGTTCCCTCCCGGTTAGGTAGGTCGCTGGAGCTTGTCAGCAATGGCAAGTCGAGATAGATGATTGTCAAATACAGAACCCGGCTTATAGCTGTGCCCAGATTATTATATGAATGAAGAAGGAAGTACTGATCAGTACTTCCTTTTTGTTTTTAATATTTCGTTAAAATACATGATTTCTCCGTGCAGACTCCGTATGGATTCACAGAATTGAGATATTTTATATATATTTCTGTGGTAATATCTAAATGCAAAAGGGATCATAGCTGATACAGGGGGAATTGTTATGGAACAATATGTTTTGCCGGCTGCCGTTCAGGCTTTTCTTCTTTGTGTGCAGGGAAGTTCATATGTTCTTATTCAGAAATTTCAGGGGGAATTTCATGATATGGCCCGTTCGGTTGATAAGAGGATTCCTCTGATAACACAGGCTGTTTATGTTTATGTAATGTGGTATCCGCTGATTTTTCTGTATCCACTGTATCTGTTCCGATTTTCACAGACTGCCTGGATTCTATATATTCTGGCGGTTGTACTTGATATTATATTCAGTCTGATAATTTACGTGCTGTATCCATCCAGCTTTCAGCGGCCGGAACCGCCGGGTTCTGTCTTATCCGGCAAAATCATCCGGATTTTGTATATTTTAAATTATAAGGGACTTAACTGTATGCCAAGCATGCATTGTTCCCAGTGTTATATCATACTGCTGTCGGCAGCAATCTGCGGTTTGAGCGGAGTACTGCCTGCAGCCGCTGCAGTGTGCACATCGATACTTTGTATCATGATTGTGATATCAACCGTGCTGACGAAGCAGCATGTGCTAATTGACATGGTAACTGCATTTCCTTTGGGAATAATATGTTTTGCAGCTGCAGACTTTATTGCTGCATACTTCTAAATACGTGAAAAAGCCGCATATTCTGCGGCTTTTTGTCTGTATATTTTAGTACTGTTTTACGTCTAATGCTTCCACCAGCTCGATGCCTGGGTGTTTATCACTGAAGTACTGCAGTGTAAACTGGTTAGCAAAGAGGATGATAGGGCGGCGGAAGTGGTCGAATACCAGCATGGTTCTGGAATCCAGCATATCTTTGATTTTTTCCAGAGTATCCATATCTTCCGGATCCATGTTGATCCAGCGTGCAACGCTGTATTCAATGCGGTCCATACGGATTTCTGCGTTGTATTCGTTCTTAAGGCGGTATTCGAATACTTCAAACTGGAGCTGACCTACAGCACCGATAACAACTTCGTTATACTGGTTTCTGTAAACCTGAATTGCACCTTCCTGTGCCAGCTGGTCTACACCTTTCTGGAACTGCTTTGCCTTCATGGAGTTCTTTGGAGTTACCATAGCGAAGAGTTCAGGAGGGAAAGTAGGCAGCGGTTCGAAGAACAGCTCTTCTTTTCTGGTAGTCAGGGTATCACCAATCTGGTAGTTACCGGTATCGTATATACCAATGATGTCACCGGCAATAGCAGTTTCCACGTTTTCACGTTCGTTTGCCATCATCATGGTGGACTGTGCCAGCTTCATTTCCTTACC
This sequence comes from Anaerovoracaceae bacterium, assembly GCA_045637765.1. Taxonomy (GTDB): domain Bacteria; phylum Bacillota; class Clostridia; order Peptostreptococcales; family Anaerovoracaceae; genus RGIG7179. The sequence continues at coordinate 91,773 of JAZTZZ010000013.1, forward strand.
GGTTCTGGACAGCTTTACGGACATGCCGCGCTCGAATGTACCGGAGCAGATACGGAAGAAGGCCAGACGGTCACGGTGAGCCGGATTCATGTTAGCCTGGATTTTGAAGATAAAACCGGAGAAGAAATCATCGTCTGGATTTACTTCGCCGTCAGTAGTCTTACGAGGACCAGGAGCAGGGGACATATCCAGGAAGTGTTCCAGGAAAGAGGTTGTACCGAAGTCCGCCAGTGCAGAACCGAAGAATACAGGGGATAATTTACCCTTGGAAATCAGGTCCATATCGAATTCATTGCCCGCACCCTGAATCAGTTCGATTTCGTCACGGAGCTGAGACAGATTGTAACCTGCGATTTCGCCTTCCAGTTCCGGACCGAAGACGCCGTCTTCACCCAGCTGGATGGTCTTGCCTGCTTTATATAAAATGACTTCATTCTTCATGATATCATAGATACCTTCGAAGGTGAGGCCGGACCCGATTGGCCAGGTAACAGGTGTGGAAGGCAGACCCAGTACGTCTTCCAGTTCCTGAACCAGATCGAAAGGATCCTTGGTTTCACGGTCCATCTTATTTACAAATGTGAAAATAGGAATGCCTCTCATGGAGCACACCTTAAAGAGCTTTTTAGTCTGGGTTTCGATACCCTTTGCGCCGTCGATTACCATTACGGCACTGTCTACGGAAGTCAGAATACGGTAAGTATCTTCACCGAAGTCGTTATGACCCGGTGTATCCATAATGGAAACAACTTTGCCGCGATATTCAAACTGCATTACAGAGGAAGTAACGGAAATACCTCTCTGCTTTTCGATTTCCATCCAGTCGGATGTGGCGAATTTTGCGTTTCTTCTTGCCTTTACGGTACCGGCTTCACGGATTGCACCGCCGTGCAGCAGCAGTTTTTCGGTCAGGGTTGTTTTACCTGCGTCTGGGTGGGAGATAATGCCGAAGATTCGTCTCTTGTTGATTTCTTCCAGTCTGGTAGTCATTCTGTTTATCCTTTCATTCAATATATCTAATTAACAAATTACTTTTCTACATAAAATACCTATAATATCATACCATAAATCTTGATTTTGTAAACCTTTTATTGTATAATGTTTCTTCGTGTTTTAAAGAATTTTTGAAATTTTACATAAGATAAGAGAGGAGAATAAGAGTATGGAACACAGCCATATGGAAAATGACCGTATTGAAGCACTGGCAGAAGAATTGGCCAGCGAAGTTAAAAAGAACATACCGCCCGTTGAAAATAAAATGGGTACGGTCCCGGTAAGAAAACTCCTTTTAAGCATGGCATGGCCTGCAATTCTGTCCATGACCATCAATGCACTTTATAATATTGTAGACAGTATTTTCGTAGCCCAGATCAGTGAGGATGCTTTTACTGCAGTATCCATCGTCAGCCCGATTCAGATGCTGATTATTGCACTGGCAGTGGGCAGCGGTGTAGGTGTAAACTCCCTGATTGCCAGACTGCTGGGGGCACATAAGCAGCAGATGGCGGACAAGGCAGCCAGCTCCAGCATCCGTATCGGTCTTTTTAACTATCTGATATTCCTGGCAGTGGGATTGTTTGTAACAAAACTTTTCGTTGGTACTTATGCAGAGCCAGGTACAGAAATTTATAATTCAGCAGTAATTTACATGCAGATCTGCTGCATGGGCAGTCTTTTCATTCATATGGAAATTCTTCTGGAACGTGTGCTTCAGGCCACAGGGAACATGGTGGCGCCGATGGCGTGCAGCCTGATTGGTGCAGTTACAAACATTATTCTGGACCCAATCATGATTTTCGGTCTGTTTGGTTTACCAGCTATGGGAGTTGCCGGTGCAGCATTGGCTACTGTTATCGGTCAGATCTGCAGTCTGATTGCGTGTACTACTTTTATTCATAAGGGTGATCATCTGGTACATATTCAGCTCCGGGGATTCAAGATGGACTGGGGCATTATTTCTGATATTTATAAAGTTGGATTCCCGTCTATCATTATGCAGGCAATCGGCTCTTTCATGCTGATTTTCTACAACATGATTCTGGTAGCTTACTCCACCACAGCAGTTGCAGTTCTCGGTGTCTACTTCAAGATCCAGAACTTTGTATTTATGCCGGTCTTCGGTCTGACACAGGGTTCCATGCCGATTCTTGGCTACAACTTCGGCGCGCATAATAAAAAGCGTCTGATGGACACCTATAAGCTGGCGCTGTCCATTTCTGTTGTTTTGATGGCAGCAGGTATGCTCCTGGTACAGTTTGCTCCAAACCATCTGCTGTCCATGTTCGATGCATCTCCAGAAATGTATGAAATTGGTATTCCTGCACTGCGTATTATCAGTATCTGCTTTATTCCGGCAGCTATGGGGATTACCAACGGTACCCTGTTCCAGGCAACCGGACACGGCATTCTCAGCCTGTGGGTTTCCCTGATCCGCCAGATGTTCGGTATCCTGCCTCTGGCATGGATTCTGATCCGAATCGGTGGTGTGACACTGTCCTGGGCATCTTTCCCGCTGGCAGAAATCATGGGTATTACAGCGTCCCTGATTATGTTTAAACGTCTGTACGAAAAAGAAATTAAAAATCTGTAAATTCAATCCCGTCATAATCATGGCGGGATTTTTTATTTGTGAAAAATGTGGTATCATTGACACAAAGAGTACACATCGGTTTCCTATACTGAAGCCAGAAGGGAGAAGAGACCATGGATTACAAGATTTTGATAGTAGAAGATGAAGACAGCCTGAGAGAAGTTCTCTGTGATTTCTTCCTCAGCCGGGGGGATGTTCCCTATGAAGCACCTGATGGTCTGACCGCACTGGAACTGGCTGAAGAACAGGAATTCGACGCGGTTCTTCTGGATATCATGATGCCTGGACTTGACGGCTATAGCGTATGCCGCGCACTGAGAAAGAAGAACGATATGCCGATTATATTTCTGACTGCACTCTCCGATGAAGATGACAAACTCCACGGATATGAACTTGGTGCAGACGATTATGTGACGAAACCATTCTCCATGATGGTACTGTATGCTAAGATTTCCGCACTGATCCGCCGGCAGAGGGGGAATATGCTGGCAGGAGATCTGCTGGAAGCGGGGCCGCTTTCTCTCCGTCTTTCTACCCGCAAAGCATCTGCAGCCGGCACTGAAGTTTCTCTTACGCCGAAAGAATATGCTTTGCTGGAGTGCCTCATGCGGAACCGGAATATGGTACTGAGCAGAGAACAGCTGCTGGTTAAGTGCTGGGGCTATGATTATGACGGCGATGTGCGGGCGGTAGATACCCACATCAGGCGTCTGCGGGATAAACTGGGGGAACATGCAGGGTTAATCAAAACTGTCGTAAAGGCCGGATACTGCCTGGAGGTGTAGATTATGAAAAGGAAAGGGAAATTGGGAATGACCCGATGGCTGGTTGAGAAAACTGCCATACTTGCAGTAAATGTCTGGCTGATCTGTATGCTTTGTCTGACATTAGTGACTGCAAATAACTATTATGACATGATGTTTTTTGCGGCGAAAGAGCATTCTGAAAACTTAACGGATTTTGTTTTATATGGGCCTTCAGATACTGCAAAACTTATGCTTGATACGGTATCTTATCATCGCAGCTATGCTGTAGGTGTGTATGAGCCGGGTCCGCACTTTGATTTGCAGGCAGATTACCATATTGTCATTCCGAGTGCATCCGTTTTTCTCGATAAAGAAGGAAATGTGATTCAGAACAGCAAAGATATGATTCAATTTACATGGACATCGGAGGATGAATGGAAAACGATGAATCCTGATGTTTGGATAAATGGGTGGATTAATATCGATGCACAGACTAAGCCTGATTTATATAAGGTTTTTCAGTCAGCAGAAGAAATTCGATTTATGAAAATAACAGGATATTTCCTGGAGCAGGAATTTATTCCGCATCGAATTGAAGCGGCAATGGAGGATGATGCATATGAAGTTTTGAAATCTAAAGGCAGGGACCCAAGTCTTTACATTTTTGATGAGGCCGTCCGGGATTTGATTATGGAGGGAAGTTTAAAGTGGAATAGTATCTATGAATCTGAATCATTTGAAGTATCATCTCATGTAAAAGAAACCACGATCTATACGTATGGTCCACAGTTAATTCTTTACGATGATGGAAATTCAATTCGTTTTAAAGGCACCTTATATCAAAACAGAGTAGAACTTTTGAAAGAAAAAGCGATAAAGGCTTTTCAGACTGATACACCGATGCGAAATGAAAATGAGTATGGCCTGATACGGTTTGTATATTTTTATGAAGACACTTTTGATGACAGAGAGATTACTTTATATTCCGTACTAATTGGATACCCGCTCTGGTCCGCTGTTGTAAGGTTACGTTATGTGTATATTCTGACCGGTGCAGTACTGGCAATTGGATTATGGGCTTACAGACGAAATATAAAGAAATACATTTTTTCACCGGTAAACGAAGTTAATCAGTCAATTCGTGCCGGGAAAAATCACATCAATCCTGACATTTTAAATCATACGCATTTATCAGAACTATATGATTTTGTAGATTATTTCCGCATTGCCTTAAACCGCACGCGGGAGGATAAAGACGAAATCAAACGTCTGAATACAGCGCTGGACTATGCAAAAGACGCGGAGGAAAGCCGGCGCCAGCTTACATCCAATCTGGCTCATGAACTGAAGACGCCGCTTGCGGTAATCAGAAGTTATTCTGAGGGGCTGCAGGAACGGATTGCAGAAGAAAAACGTGACCGTTACGTTCAGGTTATCATGGATGAAACAGACAAACTGGACACCATGGTTCTGGAAATGCTGGATTTATCCCGTCTGGAAGCTGGCCGCGTTAAATTGAACCGGGATACATTCTCTTTGGCTGACATGGCAAAATCCACATTCCAGAGGCTGTCTCTTCTGGCAGAGGATAAGGGACTGGATGTGACATTTGTCTTTAAAGATGACTGCGTGGTTCTGGCAGATGAAATCAGGATTTCACAGGTAATTACCAACCTGGCATCCAACGCGGTGAAGTATACTCCGGAGGGAGGCTGGATCCATGTTTCCGGCAGTATCAAGAATGGGGAAGTGTATTTTGCTGTGCGGAACACAAGTGAGCCTCTTCATTATGAACAGCTGAACAAAGTCTGGGAAACTTTCTACCGCACTGATGAGTCGAGAAACAGTCAGGGTACAGGACTTGGACTTGCAATTGCAAAAAACATCATTGAACTTCATGGTGGTAAGGTTCACGCAAAGAATATAAAAGACGGTGTGGAATTTGGATTTAAAATAAAACAGTAAGAAAAAACGCCTGGCGAACTATACCGCCGGGCGTTTTGCATTTTCACTATAATTGTTTACTTTTCAGGCAGCGGTTCGAATTCGATTTCGTCGCCGTAGAATTCTCTGGTTTCAGAGTCCATTTCCACCAGGTCAAAGATCTGCGGATCGCGGATCAGATGTTTCCAGACCGTATAGGTTGCCTGCACGAAGTCGGGATTCAGTTCCATGTGCTCATCGATGAGAGGGCAGCTGTAAGGAAGCTCTTCATGGTTGCGGATCATGTGGAGAGTTCCGTCTTCGGTAAGATGAGGGGCGAGAGGGTATGTGCGGCACTGCAGCGGACGCTTTTCACGAGGGCAGATCGGCGGTGTTTTGCAGCGTACAAAATAAACGTTGCCAAACCAGGAATCCGGAAATTCAAAATCTTCAGCACGTTCCACAGACCATTTCAGCCAGTCGTCTTTCTTATTGTGAATCTTTTCTTCACCGGGATATAAGTAAATTCCCATTTCATAATCCGTCCCGTCTGCGTTGGTAGAATCATCGGGACAGCTGCAGCACGCAGCTCCGCAGAGTTTGCCGCAGTCATAATCGACCGGAGAAACCCGGTCCAGAAGGCGGTAAATGGCCTTCCATGTACGTTTCTTAATTGTAGTCTTCATACACTCGATTATATGCGAATACAGTCGAAAAATCAATGGTTAAAAATTTTTAACAAAATCTGAACAGGGGTTAAATTCTCCTTAACACCGTCTTAACCGTCTCATGAAGTAAAATAATATTAAAATATTTTAAGTAATTCGACGCATAATGCGCTTTTTTGATGCGCAAAAATATAAAAACAGAGGTAGGAAGAGATGAGACTGGGAATTGATGTAGGCTCTACAACCGTTAAGCTGGTAATGGTTGATGAACAGGACAATATAATTTATCAGAGATATGAACGGCACATGTCCAGCGTTTTTGATAAGGTGAAGGAACTTCTGCAGGATATGATTAAAGAAAAGGGTAATCAGCTGGTTAAGCTGGTTATTACAGGTTCCGGCGGTCTGGCATTATCCGAAAAGATTGGTGCACGTTTTGAACAGGAAGTTGTGACTTGTTCACTGGCTGTGGAAAAACTGATTCCGCAGACTGATGTGGCCATTGAACTAGGCGGTGAAGATGCCAAAATCACATTTTTCGGACAGAGTATCGAGCAGCGTATGAATGGTACCTGTGCAGGGGGAACCGGTGCCTTTATCGATCAGATGGCGATTCTGCTGAATACAGACAGTGACGGACTGAATACTGCAGCAAAAGATTACAGCGTTATTTATCCTATTGCAGCCCGCTGCGGTGTGTTTGCAAAGACGGATATTCAGCCACTGATTAACGAAGGGGCACCGATTGAAAATCTGGCTGCATCCATTTTCCAGGCAGTGGTTAATCAGACCATCAGCGGTCTGGCATGCGGCCGTAAAATTAAGGGTAATGTCGCGTTTCTGGGCGGTCCGCTCACATTTATGAGTGAGCTGAGAAAACGTTTTATCGAAACACTGGATCTGAAGGAAGAACAGGTGATTTTCCCTGATAATTCCAAATATTTTGTAGCACTGGGTGCTGCATTTATGGCAGAAAAGTGTGAAGCGGTACAGCTTGCCCATATTCTGGAAAAAATCAGTGGTATCAACCCTGCAGAAGGAATGGCCACAAAACGTGTGGATCCTCTGTTCCGGGATGCAGATGAGTATAAAGAATTCAAAGAACGCCATAACAGAGCGAAAATCAGCAGAAAACCGCTCAATGAAGCGAACGGTCCTGTATTCCTGGGAATCGATGCCGGTTCAACTACAACCAAGGCTGCTCTGATTGACGGAAATCGAAATCTGCTGTATTCCTTCTACCGTAATAACGAAGGAAACCCTCTGGAAGCAACGAAAGAACTTCTTAATGAAATTTACAGCAAGCTTCCTCAATCCTGTTACATTGGAAGAACAACCGTTACAGGTTATGGGGAAGGTCTGATTCAGGCCGGATTTAAGGCTGATGAGGGAATCATCGAAACCATGGCTCATTATCGTGCTGCTGATGAATTTCTGCCGGGAGTTGACTTTATTTTGGATATCGGCGGACAGGATATGAAGTGCATGCGTATCAAAGATGGTGCCATTTATAACATCATGTTAAATGAAGCATGTTCCTCTGGCTGCGGTTCTTTCATCGAAACCTACGCACGCTCTGTGGACATGAAGGTGGAGAATTTTGCGCAGGTCGGTCTGTTCTCACAGAGCCCGGTGGATCTGGGAACCCGCTGTACTGTATTTATGAACTCCATGGTAAAGCAGGCACAGAAGGAAGGAGCCACAATTGGTGACATTGCTGCCGGTCTGTCTTATTCCGTAATCAAGAATGCGTTATATAAAGTTATCAAGCTGAGAAATCCTGAAGATGCAGGAGAAAGAATCGTGGTTCAGGGCGGTACTTTCCTCAATGAATCGGTGCTTCGTGCAATTGAAAAAGTTCTTGGACGTGAAGTAGTACGTCCAGATATCGCAGGAATCATGGGAGCTTACGGATGTGCTCTGTATTCCCTGGAAAACTGGACAGAAGGCACTGTTTCCGCTATTGCAGGAGAAAACGACCTTCTGGGATTTGCTTCCGGTACTGTGAATGCCCGCTGCAGCCGCTGTGAAAACAAGTGCATGCTGACCATCACAAAGTTTGAAGACGGACAGCGCTATATCACAGGAAACCGCTGTGAAAAGGGTGCCGGAAAGACAGATGATGAAAATGAACTTCCAAACCTTTATGAATATAAACTGAAGAGACTCTTTGGATACAAACCGCTGATGACGCAGCAGGCCAAGAGAGGCCGTGTTGCAATTCCAAGAGTTCTGAACATGTATGAGAATTATCCGTTCTGGTTCACTTTCTTCACAAAGCTGGGATTCCGGGTAGTTCTTTCTCCAATGTCCAGCAAGGAACTCTATGAAAAAGGTATTGATACCATTTCATCAGACACTGCCTGCTACCCTGCTAAGCTGGTACACGGCCATATCAAAGCTCTGGTGGAACAGGGAGAAAAGTGGATTTTCTACCCATGCATCAATTATGAGCAGAATGAAGATCCTCTGTCACAGAACCATTACAACTGTCCGGTAGTTGCAACTTATCCGGAAGTCATTGCCAATAACATGAATGAGCTGTTTGAAGAGCATGGCGTTACGTTCACTCATGAGTTCCTGCCATATGACGACGATAAACGCCTGGCAAAACGTCTGGCTGCGGTGCTTTCCGGACGGGGAATTACTTCCCGGGAAATCAGAGATGCGGTAGCAGCAGCCCGTGCAGAACAGAACCGTTTCAAGGCAGATGTGGAAGCAGAAGGTCAGCGTGCAATCCGGTATGCAGAGGAAAACGGCAAAAAGGCAATCGTCCTTTCCGGACGCCCTTATCATCTGGATAAGGAAATCAATCATGGTATCGATAAGATGATTTCCTCTTATGATATGGTTGTACTTTCTGAAGATTCCGTATGCAGACTGGGCAATCTGCCGCGGCCTGTACGCGTTCTGGACCAGTGGACCTATCATTCCAGACTTTATAAGGCTGCTGATTATGTAGGAACACGGGATGATGTGGAACTGGTGCAGCTGAACTCCTTTGGATGCGGTGTAGACGCAGTTACCACTGACCAGGTAGAAGAAATTCTCGAACAGCATAACAAGTTATATACCGTTCTCAAAATTGATGAAGGAACCAATCTGGGGGCAATCCGTATCCGTATCCGTTCTCTGAAAGCAGCGATGGAAGAACGGTGGAAACATCAGGTAAAGCCAAATTATAATGCAGAGCCTTACCGCCGTGTTGTGTTTACGGAAGCCATGAGAGACGAATATACTCTCCTGATTCCGCAGATGTCCCCAATTCATTTCCAGTACCTTGAAGCAGCGCTGAAGGCCTGCGGTTACCGTGCAGTTGTACTTCCTACAGTGGATAAGAATGCCGTGGATGAAGGGCTGAAGTATGTAAACAACGATGCCTGCTATCCGACTCTGGTGACTCTTGGTAAGATGATCAGCGCACTGAAATCCGGAGACTATGATCTCAACAGGACTGCACTTGTCATGTCACAGACCGGCGGTGGATGCCGTGCATCAAACTATATCGCGCTGCTGAGAAAGGCATTGAAAGACCTGGGTATGGAGCATATTCCGGTTGTATCTTTTAATGTTGCAGGTCTGGAGTCCAATCCGGGATTCAAACTGACTCCGGAAATGGGTAAAAAACTGATTATAGCAGCCATGTACGGTGATCTTTTCCAGCGGATCCTCTATGCCACACGTCCGTATGAAGCAGAAAAGGGAGCTGCGGAAGCTCTGCAGAAGAGTTTTGAAGAAAGAATCTTTGCAAACTGCCGTGACGGAAAAATCAGCACTTATAAGAAGCTGACAAGGGAAATTGTTGAGGCCTTTGATAATCTGCCTCTGCGTGATGTTATGAAGCCGAAAGTCGGTGTTGTAGGTGAAATTCTGGTAAAATATCACCCGGATGCAAATAACAATATCGTGGACATTATCGAACGGGAAGGAGGAGAGGCTGTTGTCCTTGATCTTGTGGACTTCTTCCTTTACGGCATGTACAGTAAGAAATTCAATTATGAAAATCTTTCCGGTTCATATAAAGATTATAAAGTGAATCAGGCTGCAATCGCCCTCATAGAATACTTAAGAAAGCCGATGCGGGATGCTTTGCGGGCAAGCCGGAGATTTGAGGAACCGTCCTATATTGACCATGTGGCTCATGAAGCATCAGCGATTGCCTCTACCGGAAATCAGTGCGGTGAAGGCTGGCTGCTGACCGGGGAAATGATTGAACTGATCAAAACCGGTGCGGAAAATATTGCCTGTCTGCAGCCGTTTGCATGCCTGCCGAACCATGTGACCGGGAAAGGTATGATGAAAGCCATACGCGAACGGTATCCGTATGCTAACATTGTAGCAATCGACTATGATCCGGGTGCGAGTGATGTAAATCAGCTGAACCGAATCAAACTGATGATGGCGACAGCACACAAAAACCTGGCTTTGAAAGAAAAAATGAATGCGTAAATATTTTTATAGGAAATATTGAAATTTTGATTTCGGTATTGTATAATAAATTCGCGAAAATCATTTAATCTAGAAGAAGTTAGGAGGTGTCTCCATGGGAAGACACGGTACAATTGCGGGCAGAAAAGCCGCACAGGACTCTAAGAGAGCCGCATTATTTACAAAATACGCAAGAGCAATCACAGTTGCAGCGAAAGACGGCGGAGATCCTGAGTACAATTCAAGTTTAAGACTGGCCATTGAAAGAGCCAAGGGCATTTCAATGCCAAATGACAATATCACAAGAGCTATCAAGAAGGGTACCGGCGAACTGGACGGCGAAACTTATGTGGAACAGTCCTTCGAAGGTTACGGTCTGGCTGGCGTAGCAGTTATCGTTGAAGCGCTGACTGACAACACCAACAGAACTGTTGCATCCGTTCGTGCAGCATTCGATAAGTACGGCGGAAACCTGGGTACTACCGGCTGTGTATCCTATATGTTCTCCAGAAAGGGTATTATCATCATCGAAAAGGATGAAGACAATGAAATCGATGAAGATGCTCTGATGGAAGCAGCACTGGAAGCTGGTGCAGAAGATATGATCGTTCATGATGACAGCTTTGAAATTGTTACTGAACCATCTGCTCACCCTGAAGTTCATCAGGCATTAATCGATGCAGGCTATGAACTGGTTGAATCCGACGTGGAATATGTTCCATCTATGGAAGCTACTCCAACCAATCCGGACGATATCAAGAAGCTGGCTAAGATGATTGAAGTTCTGGAAGACAACGATGACGTACAGAAAGTTTATACAAATTGTGCCATCGACCTGTTCGAAGAATAATTACTCCGGACATAAAAAATAATAATTACGAAAGTATCCTGGAATACGCGTTGAGGATTTATAATTGAACCTACACTTACGCTACGGGAACCCGGGTTTCCTCGCTGATGTCATGCCCCCCATTATGGCCAGGGGAAGGCAGATGCTGGAACAGGGTACCCCCCTATCAACTGATAGGGCGTCAATTATTGCCTTGACGGTACTCTGGGACTTTTTTGTTTAAAGGCTGCTTTAACGGCAGCAGAAAAGAGATGTGTTACTATGGGTAAAAGGATTGTTATTATAGACGGAAACAGCTTAATCAACAGGGCGTATTATGCCATGCAGCGTCCGATGATTACAAAGGAAGGCATATATACACAGGGAATCTACGGATTTATCAATATGCTTCATAAGCTGGAAGGGGATTATGAACCTGACTGCATTACTGTAGCTTTTGACCTGAAAGCGCCGACTTTCCGTCACCTGGAATACGATGCATATAAAGCAGGCCGAAAGGCCATGCCGCCGGAACTTGTAATGCAGATGCCTCTCATGAAGGATGTTCTTCATGCCATGAACATTGAAACACTGGAACTGGAAGGTTTTGAAGCAGATGATATCATCGGTACTGTTGCCCGTGAAGCGGAAGAGCTGGGTATGGAACCGCTGATTATTACCGGGGACAAGGATGCACTTCAGCTTGCTACAGATAAGACCAAAGTTATCATTACAAAGAAGGGCATCACTGACTTTGACCTGTTTGACTACGATAAAATGCTGGAAACCTATCAGCTGACACCAACTCAGTTCATCGACCTGAAGGGTCTGATGGGGGACAAGTCTGACAATATTCCGGGCATCCCGGGTGTGGGTGAAAAGACAGCAGGCAAACTTCTGGAACAGTTCGGCAGTATTGAAAACATGCTTGCCAATACAGACCAGATTGCAAACGCCAAACTGAGAGCAAAAGTAGAAGAAAATGCACAGCTTGCCATGATGAGCAAGCGGCTTGCTACCATAAATCGATATGTTCCGCTGGAACTGGATTTTGAAAAGCTGAAAAAGGAAGAGCCTGACTATCCGAAACTGATTGAGCTCTATACGAAACTGGAATTCAAGAGTTTCCTGAAGCGCCTGGATGTGAAGGAAGTGACAGCAGCAGTACCGGAAACCGTACTGGAAGTAAGGGAAGTTCAGAAGACGGTTATCAGCGGTTCCGAGGAACTCTCTGCTCTGAAAGAATTGACCGGAAGTCCTGTTATGCTGAAAGTATTCGGTGACGGAGGTCATGTAAACAAGCCGGTAATTGAAGGTGTATTTCTTGCATCCGGAGATAAGGCTTGTTATGCAGACTGGGCATTGACCGGACCTGCACTTGTTGAGATGCTTAATGAATGCTGTTTCAGCTTCATGGGGCATGAACTGAAAGATGACCTTTACAGTCTGATGTACTATGGTCTGAAGAATTTTACAATTGCATATGATACTGCCATTGCTGCATATGTTCTGGATGTTTCCAGAAGCAAGTATGACCTGAAGACCATGGCTATGGAACAGCTGAACCTGACCATTTCTTCCATGGATGAATTTATGGCAGACAGCGGACAGCTGGATTTATTTGCCCGTCCGGATCAGAAGTATCTTGATTACGGCGTTCTTACAATGGAAGTGGTGCAGAAACTGATGCCGATTCAGAAGTGTCAGCTGGCTGAACAGGGACTGGAGAAGGTGCTTTACGAAGTGGAACTCCCTCTGATTGAAGTGCTCGCATCCATGGAAGTGGACGGAATCCGCGCAAATGCACAGTTCCTGGATGATTTCGGTGTGGAACTGAAGAAACAGATTACAGCCAAGGAACAGGAAATTTATCAGTATGCCGGAACCGAATTCAATATCAATTCTCCGATTCAGCTGGGGGATATTTTATTCGAAACTCTGAAACTTCCTGCAGGAAAGAAAACCAAGCGCGGCTACAGTACAAGTGCTGACGTGCTTGAAAAAATCCGTCCTCTTCATCCGATTGTAGATGCTGTGCTTACATACAGAAACCTGGCTAAACTGAACTCTACTTATGTGGAGGGGATGAAGCCTCTGATCTGTGAAGACGGCAGAATCCGTGCCCATTTCCAGCAGAATGTTACAACTACAGGCAGACTTTCCTGTACGGAACCGAACCTGCAGAATATTCCAATCCGGCAGGAACTGGGCAGAAAGCTTCGTCAGGCTTTTGTTGCAGCTGATGAAAACCATACTTTAGTCGGTGCCGACTATTCTCAGATTGAGCTGCGTGTTCTGGCTCATTTATCCGGAGATGAAGTTCTCATTGAAGCCTTCAATAACGGTGATGATATTCATAAACTGACTGCATCCCGTGTGCTTGGTGTTCCTTTTGATGATGTATCGCTGGAACAGAGAAGCCGTGCAAAGGCTGTAAACTTCGGTGTTATCTACGGAATGAGCAGTTTTGGCCTCAGTGAGGAACTGAATATTTCCAGAAAAGAAGCTGACGAATATATCAAAGAATACTTCCGCAAACACGAGAAGGTAAAAATATACATGGACAGCCGTATTGCGGAATGTAAGGCAAGCGGTTATTCTGAAACCATACTGGGACGTAAACGTATGATTCCGGAAATTGGTGCTTCCAATTTCATGGTACGTCAGCTGGGTGAACGTCTGGCCATGAATACTCCAATCCAGGGCAGTGCGGCGGACATTATCAAACTTGCCATGATTGGTGTATACCGTGAGCTGAAGGAGCATTTCCCTCAGTCCAGGCTGATTCTGCAGGTCCATGACGAACTGATTATTGACTGCAGAAACGAAGAACTGGAAGAAGTGAAGGCGCTTCTTGTGCGCTGCATGGAAAGTGCTATGTGTCTTCATGTAAAATTGGCTGCAGAACTTAATACAGGATATTCCTGGTATGACCTGAAATAGGAGAACTACATGAAAGTAATTGGTCTGACAGGCGGAATCGGTACGGGCAAATCCACCGTTTCTGCTTATCTGAAACACAAAAATATACCGATCGTCGATGCAGACCGGATTGCCCGGGAAATAACTGCACCCGGTTCACCGCTTCTGGAGAATATCCGTGCGCTGCTGGGAGATGAAGTGTTTTTTGAAGACGGCACCATGGACAGACAGAAGGTTGCATCTGTTATATTCAGTGATGAGGATATTCTGAAGGCATATGAAGAAATTACAACAGCAGAGGCTGTACGCCGCTGCATAAAAGAAATTGAATTCTACCGTCAGCAGGATATTTATCCGATGATTGTTCTGGACGCACCGCTGCTCTTTGAATGCGGTATGGAGTCTTATACAGATGAAAACTGGGTTGTGGATGCTGATCTGGAAATCCGTATTTCCCGGGTAATGGAACGTGACAGTATTTCCCGTCAGGCCATCATGGACAGAATTCACCGTCAGATGTCTTCGGCGAAAAAACTTGAGCTGGCAGATTTTGTGATTGATAATTCAGGCAGTCTGGAAGAACTTTATGTTCAGATCGATGCACTGCTGGAAAGGAACACTGATGAGAGATAAACTTGATATTTTTCTTTATTTTCTGAAACGGACCTGGCCGGTGATTCTGGTTGCTGCCGTAATTATTGTCGGTGTCAGTGCGGGTCTGGAAATTTATAAAGAAGAAGTTTTAAATATTGACCCCGATGTGGAGTTTAAGACTTCGTCCAGCCTGTCTCTTTCATGCGAACCGCTTGATACCCTGAATCCGATTCTTTCACAGAGCGAGGACGTGTATCATCTCTCAAAACTGGTCTATAACAGTCTTTTCGACTACGATGAAACCATGAATGTGGTTCCTGAACTTGTGGATGAATATACAGTGGACAGAGACCGTGGGAAGGTTGTTTTGACCTTGAAAAAGGGAATAAAATGGCATAACGGGAAGACTCTGAAAGCGGCGGATGTAAATTACACAATCAATGCCATCAAGAATGCAGGAACTCGTTCTCTGTATTATGAAGCAGCTAATAAAATCAGCTATGTTTATGTACGTGATACATATAAACTTGAGCTTTATTTCCGCAATGCATATGATGCATCTCTGGATGATCTGACATTCCCGATTCTGCCGTCCGGTCAGTATGCAGCCGCGTATCAGCTTGCAAAAGCAGAAGCTGACTTTAAGCCTGTTGGAACAGGACAGTATCAGTATCAGTCCTACAACTATCTGAAACAGCTTCGTCTGAAACCGAATGAAGAATATTGGGGGACTGAAGCCAAGCGCAAACTGAAAATCATGATTCTTCCTGAAAAGGAACTTTCCCCGAATATGATGGAGATTGACTCTGTAACCTGTTATATTGATGATTCAGCGGAGCGCAGATCGACTGTAATCGATAAGAAATTTGTGATGTATGATATGGTTACGAATAATGCGGAATTTCTTATTTTCCATCCGAAGAGCACTGTTCTGAAGGACAGGGAAGTGCGTCAGGCTGTCGCATATGCCATTGATGAACAAAATATCCTGACCAGCGGATATATGGGGGATGCGGTTCTGTCCGATACCATTTATTATCCGGATTTCTGCGGTGTTTTAGATGAAGGGGCTGCCTATGCCTTTAATCCGGAACGTGCACGGAAGCTGCTGAAAGAAAAAGGAATTAAGGACACAGATAATGACGGACTCCTGGAAGATAAAAAAGATAACGAAGTTGTTCTTCGAATTGCAGTAAATAAAAATAATGCTACCCGGCTTGCGGCTGCCCGTCTTATCGAAAAGGATCTGGATAATATTGGATTTAAGACGGAACTGGATGAGCTGACCTGGGATGAATACAAGGCTGCAGTTTCTGCAGGAAAACATGATATCATTGTGACGGGTTATTCCATTAATGAACAATATGATCTCCGGGATTTCTATAACGGAAAAAATGATTGGAAATATTACAATGAGGAACTGTTTAATATGGCCAGTGAGTTGGAACGTCTTCATACTGCGGAAGAATATACAGAACTTTTTGGACAGCTGAAAGAAGCTCTGCTTAAGGAACTGCCGTACTACAGTCTTTGTTACAAAAAGGCCGGACTGATTGGAATTCAGGGATTCAAGGCAGGAAATCTTCCGGTGTTCAATGATCATTATCGGAATATAGAAACCTGGAGCTGGACTTATGCTGTGGAAGCTGAAAAGCAGGAGCAGAAAACTGTCGATTCGGCCGCGGAAGAGTCGGAAGAATAATTCCGCACACATATAAAAAAATTAATTGTAATCATTACGGAAGTGTGATACAATGTTTGCGTTATCTTCCGGCAAAATGTCGGAAGGTATGCTATGCCGGCGTGATGGAATTGGCAGACGTGCGGGACTCAAAATCCCGTGGTGGCAACACCGTATGGGTTCGACCCCCATCGCCGGCACCATCAGTGAAAAAAATTGATTTTTTTTAATGCAGGAGGATAATAAAATGACTGAAACTGTAATGGGCTTACTGCCTTTATTAATTCTGATTGTACTGATGTACTTCTTAATGATCAGACCTCAGAAGAAGAAGGACAAGCAGATTGCTGATATGAGAAACAGCCTGTCTGT
This sequence comes from Anaerovoracaceae bacterium, assembly GCA_045637765.1. Classification (GTDB taxonomy): domain Bacteria; phylum Bacillota; class Clostridia; order Peptostreptococcales; family Anaerovoracaceae; genus RGIG7179. The sequence continues at coordinate 108,526 of JAZTZZ010000013.1, forward strand.
TGGCGATGAAATCATCACCATCGGCGGTATCTGCGGTAAGATCGTAAAGACCAAGGATGAAACCATTGTAATCCAGGTTGGTGCAGACAAGGTTAAGTTTGAAATGATGAGATGGGCTGTTTCCAGCGTTACAAAGTCCAGCGGCAAGCCAGCTGCTAAGGAAGTGGAAGCAGAAGAAGCTCCAAAGAAAGCTATGCCTAAGAGACTGAAGAAGTCTGCTGACGTGGAAGAAGAAACAACAACTGAAGAATAATCTCGGCATTCCGCAAACTGGTATACACAAGGCCCCAATATTTAGGGGTCTTTTTTCTTTTTTGCCATGAAAACGGCTATATTCTGCGATTTATACAGAAAAAATATTGCATTTCTCCTTGTATTAAATGCTAAAAAGTAGTACAATGAAATGTAAACTAAAATGCCTGTATTATGGGCTTAAAATAATATATTAAGTGAGAGGTTTTTAGAAAATGAGTGCAAATGTGAAAAAACTGCTGGCAGCACTGGTGCTGGTAGTTGTAGTGCTGGGATGGTATTTTACCTGCTTTGGTGCAGGCTCTGTCACCTCAGTAAAAGATGCTATGAAGTATGGTCTGGATATCAACGGTGGTGTGTACGTTGTAATGGAAGCTCAGACTGATCTGACAGGTGATGAACTGAAGATTCTGATGGATCAGACCCGTGCAGTGCTGGATAACCGTGTTAACCAGCTGGGGGTTGCGGAATCTTCTGTAACGATTGAAGGTGAAAAACGTATCCGTGTGGAAATCCCTGGTGTAGAAGATGCGGAAGATGCAATCGAAGCCATCGGCCGTACTGCGCTGCTCCAGTTTGTATTATCCGACGGAACTGTAATTGTAGACGGCAGCCATGTTAAGGATGCCGGTATCGCTACTGACGGTGCAGCATACAAGATTTATCTTGAATTCAACAGTGAAGGTGCAGATCTGTTCGCTGAAGGTACAAGACAGGCATTAAGCGGTACCACTCCTGTTGAAATCCAGGGAATGATGTCCAATGAAATTGCTATCGTACTGGATAATGAAATTATCAGCCATCCTGCTGTAAATGAAGTTATTCCAAACGGAAGCTGTGAAATTTCCGGTGGATATACACATGAAGAAGCATCCACTACAGCAGCTCTGATTCGTGGCGGTGCACTGCCGGTAGAACTGGTTGAAATTCAGTCCTCTGTTCAGTCCGCAACCATCGGTGCAGATGCTCTGGATAAGTCCATTATTGCAGGCGGTATCGGTCTTGCTCTGGTATTCATCCTGATGCTGGTGTTCTACGGAATGCTGGGTCTGGTTGCAGATATTGCACTGATGCTGTATATCGTAATTTATCTTTGGGCAATGGTTGGTATGGGTGTTGTACTGACACTGCCTGGTATTGCGGCGCTGATTCTGTCCATCGGTATGGCAGTTGACGCCAACGTAATTATTTTCGCAAGAATTAAAGAAGAAATTGGTGCAGGCAAGACAATCCGTGTAGCTGTGAACAGCGGCTTCAAGAATGCTCTGACAACTGTACTGGATGCGCAGATTACAACTCTGATTGCGGCAGTTGTTCTGTATGAAGTAGGTACAACTGCAGTTAAGGGCTTTGCTCTGACTCTGATGATTGGTATTGTAATTTCCATCTTCACTGCGGTTGTGATTACTCAGCTGTTCATTTCTCTGCTGGCTGACAGCAAGAAGTTCTCCAGAAACAAATATTTTGGCGTGAACGAAGACGGAACTCCGAAGCAGCTGCTGCACAGAACATTTACATTTATCAGACACAGAAAAATTTACTATATGGTAAGTGCTGCTATCATCATTGCAGGTCTGGTATTTGGTCTGATTGGCGGTCTGAACTACGGTATTGATTTTACCGGCGGTACCATGATTCAGATTGATATGGGAGAATTCGTTCCGGCTGGAGACGTGGAAAATGCTCTGAAGGAATTCAAGCTGGATCCAACCATCGTTCATGCAGGCGATGGAAATTCTGAGATTGTAATTAAGACTATTGCATCTTTGGATAATGCTCAGAGAATGGAAATTGTAAATGCACTGGGTGATACTTTCGGAATCAGTGAAGATGATGTTCTTGCATCTGAACAGTTCGGTCCTTCTGTAGGGGATGAGCTGAAGCAGAATGCAGTAATTGCTGTGGTTATCGCATCTATCGGTATGCTGATTTACATCATCTTCCGTTTCAAATCCTGGAAGTTTGGTGCAGCATCTATTCTGGGTGTTGTACACGATGTGCTGATGGTAATTGCGTTCTACGCAATTTTCGGATTCACCGTTAACAATCCGTTCATCGCAGCAATTCTGACTCTGGTAGGTTACTCCATCAACGATACAATCGTAATCTTTGACCGAATCAGAGAAAATCAGAAACTGTACCCTAAGGATGGTTCTGAAGCGAATATCGACAAGTCTCTGAACCAGACTCTGAACAGAACGATTATGACTTCCCTGACAACTTTAGTTGTTATGGTTCCGCTGTGCATTATGGTATCAGAAAGCATCCGTGAATTCATCATTCCGCTGATGATTGGTGTAGTCGTAGGCTGTCTGTCTTCCATTTTCGTCTGCAGCCCGCTGTACTATGACATGAACAGAAGCAGCGAAGAATCCAAATACGTTAAAAACATGAAAAAGAGAAAATAAACGGGAGTTTATCTGCTATGTTATCAAAAGCCGAATTTTTAGATGAAATAAAAAAATACAATTCGAATTATGATCTGGAAACCATCGGAAGGGCATATGAAACCGGAAGAACCCTTCATGACGGACAGCTTCGAAAAAGCGGTGAGCCTTATTTCATTCATCCGATTGAAGTAGCCACGATTTTGGCACAGCTGGGGATGGATGATGAAGCAATTATCGGCGGGCTTTTGCATGACGTTGTAGAAGACACCGAATATACCAGAGAGCAGCTTGTTAAGGATTTCAGTGAAGACATTGCAGTACTGGTTGATGGTGTAACTAAGCTGGGTTCCATCAAGTTCGAATCAAAGGAAGAACTGCAGGCTGAAAACTTCCGTAAGATGTTCCTGGCCATGTCCAAGGACATCCGCGTTCTGATTATCAAGCTGGCCGACAGACTGCATAACATGCGTACCATGCAGCATATGAAACCTCACAAGCAGGTAGAAAAGTCCAGAGAAACTCTGGAAATCTATGCTCCGCTGGCCAGCCGACTGGGTATTGCAGCTGTAAAGTTTGAAATGGAAGACCTGGCACTGAAATATCTGCAGCCGGAAGAGTATAAAGATCTGGTAGAAAAGGTCGAAAACCGTAAAATACAGCGTGTCGAAACGATTAACCAGGTTATCGATGAACTGAAGGAAGTTCTGGATGACATGAAACTGCGGTATGAAATTTACGGCCGTGCGAAACATTATTACAGCATCTACCGTAAAATGAAGTACCAGAAGAAGCAGATTGATGAAATCTTCGACCTGATTGCAGTACGTATCATTGTAGAAAATGTCCGTGACTGTTATGCGGTACTGGGTCTGGTTCACACTATGTGGAAACCGATTCCGGGCCGTTTCAAGGACTATATCGCCATGCCGAAGCCGAACATGTATCAGTCACTGCATACAACGGTTATCGGTGAACAGGGTGAAATCTTTGAAATCCAGATCAGAACTCATGAAATGCATGAAGTTGCTGAATACGGTATCGCTGCTCACTGGAAATATAAAGAAGGCAAGCTTTCTGCGGAAACCAATTCCGATGACGTGAAGCTGGCATGGCTCCGTCAGTCTCTGGAATGGAATAAGGACCTGAAGGACCCTAAGGAATTCCTGGAAACCATGAAGATGGACCTGTTTGCAACTCAGGTATTCGTATTCACTCCGAAGGGGGACGTAATCGAACTGCCGGCAGGATCTACACCGCTTGACTTCGCCTTCAAAATTCACTCCGCCGTTGGCTGTAAGTGTGTAGGTGCACGAATCAACGGTAAAATGGTTACGATTGACTATACGCTGCAGAACGGTGATATCGTTGAAATCGTAACAAGTTCAAACTCCAGCGGTCCAAGCGTGGACTGGCTGAAAATTGCAAAGAGTTCACATGCCAGAAACAAGATCCGTAACTGGCTGAAAAAAGAAAATAAATCTGATGCAGTGGACAAGGGTAAAGATATGCTGGACAAGGCACTTCGTAAGAAAGGTTATGACCCGCATGTTTACGCCAAGTCCATGTATCTGAACAAGGCCATGAAAACCATGCGCTTTGCCACACCGGACGAAGCTTACGTACAGCTTTCCAATGGCGGTACACTGATGAGCAAATTCTGCAATCTGCTTGTCAGCGCCTATAATGAAGACAATAAACTGACTGAAGTTAAGTCCAATGAAGAAGTAATCGAAAGCATCAAAGCTGCTGAAGAACGGAAACAGAAGGCTGCCAAGCAGCAGAAAAAGAGACAGGCAAGTGATAACGGTGCCGGTATCGTAGTTCTCGGAGCAGATGATATTGACAACCTGATGATCAGGGTGTCCCGCTGCTGCAATCCGGTACCTGGGGATGATATCGTAGGTTTCATTACCAAAGGCCGTGGTATTTCTGTCCATCGTAAAGACTGCAGCAATATTGTTTCACTGCCTGAGGCTGAAAAACAGCGCTGCATTGAAGTTGAATGGGAAGATTTGAAGGAAGGTAAATCCTATAATGCAGATATCTGCATTCTCTGCTACGACAGAAAGGGTATTCTTTCCGATATTTCCAAGGTCTGCGAAGATATGGATATTCATTTAACCGGTGTTAACGCCAAGTCCAGCAAGGACGGTATGGCAAATATGGTAATTTCCCTGTCCATCTCCAGTACTGCTGAAATGCAGAAAGTACAGAGAAACATCCGTCTTATCGACGGAGTTGTACAGGTTTACAGAGCCAAGTCTTAATATATAAGAGAAAAAGGATATTTAATATGAGAGCAGTCGTACAGAGAGTCACCGAAGGTGATGTAACCGTAGAAAATCAGGTAACCGGATCCATCGGAAACGGTTTCGTGGTCCTGCTGGGTGTGGAAGATACTGATACAGAAAAGGATGCGGAATACCTGGCTGATAAGATTGTCGGTCTTCGTGTATTTGAAGATGCAGAAGACAAAATGAACCTGTCCCTGCAGGATGTGGGTGGTGAAATGCTGGTTATTTCCCAGTTCACTCTGCTTGCAGATGCGAGAAAGGGCAGACGTCCGAATTTTGTGAAGGCAGCCCGTCCTGAAATGGCCAAGAAACTCTATGACCATTTCGTGGAAAAAGTAAAGGCACAGGGAGTACACGTTGGTGAAGGGGTATTCCAGGCACATATGCTGGTACGCATCCATAACGATGGTCCTGTAACTATTCTGCTGGACAGCAATAAATTATTCTAAAGAGGTAGGTAGTAAGATGATGAAAGTTCTCCATTACGAGATTGGTCCTATGCCGACCAACGCATATGTTGCTTATGATGAAGAAACCATGGCAGGATTTATGATTGACCCTGCAGTTCATGTTTCTGAAATCACAGATAAGATTAAGGAACTGGGCATTGATCTTCAGTATATCATCCTGACCCACGGTCACTTTGACCACATCGAAGGGGTAGAAGCTTTTAAAAAGGATTTTCCTCAGGTAAAGGTAATCTGCCACGGTGAAGAACGTGAAATGCTGAAAAGCGGTGCACTGAACAGTTCTCTGGACTTCAGAGGCTGGCCGTATACCACAGATGCAGATCAGACCGTACGCCACCGTGAAACATTAAAGGTGGGTAATACAGAAGTCACTTTCTTCCATACACCAGGTCATACGAAGGGCGGGATGTCCATCTATGTTCCCGGTAATCCGGGATACTGCTTCAGCGGTGACACACTGTTCCGCCGTTCCATCGGCAGAACTGACTTCTATGGCGGTGATTACAGAACACTGATTAATTCAATCAAGGATGTACTGTTCTACCTGCCGGATGATACCGTTGTTCTTCCAGGTCATATGGGACCAACAACAATTGCTGAAGAGAAGAGGGGCAATCCATTTGTATAATATTGTAATTAAAAACGTAGAAAATAAATACGAGTATAATGAGCTGATTAAAGTCTTTTTACGCCCTGACCAGTTTGAAAGCTTTACGGAAGCAGAGTTTGCTGAAAAAGAATTCACCGATGATGCAGAATTTATTATCATCAACGAAGAAGGATACAGCGAAAAAAATCCGATTAAGCGTGAAATTTTCCAGAAACTTCTGCCGCTGACTGATCAAAATCCGCCGGCATGGGGGATTTTGACGGGTGTGCGTCCGGTAAAACTGACCGGCGAACTCTTCGGCAGACTGGGCAGCGAAGAAGCTGTCAGAAAAGAGCTGCGGGAATTCTACTTCGTAAATGAAGAAAAGACGCAGCTGCTGCTGGATACCTGGAACTACCAGCAGGAAGTACTGGGACCGCCGCCGGAAGGAGGCGTTGGCGTCTATATCGGCATTCCGTTCTGTCCGACACGCTGTCTTTACTGTTCCTTCACATCCAATCAGAAGGGTCCGGAGGAGATTCAGCGGTATCTGGAAGCTTTGTTTACCGAAATCCGTTATTGTGGACTTCGAATGAAAGAAACCGGTCTCTGGCCTGAATCCATCTACATCGGCGGCGGTACACCGACAACTCTGGACGAGCATCAGCTGGATGCACTGCTGACAGAAGTGAAGGCACATATGGACTTGTCCAGATGTAAGGAATTTACCGTGGAAGCAGGACGTCCTGATACCATCACATACGAAAAACTGGAAGTGATTAAAAAGCACGGTGTTGACCGAATCAGCATCAATCCGCAGTCCATGAAAGAACGGACTCTGGAGCTGATTGGACGGTCCCATAAGCCTGGCGATATCGTTCAGGCTTTCCAGAAAGCTTCCTGGTGTGAAATTCCAATGGTAAATGCAGACGTTATCGCAGGGCTGCAGGAAGAAACCGTGGAAGATTTCAGGGACACCATGGAACGGCTCATTAAACTGGATGCAACTAATATTACAGTCCATACACTGGCTGTAAAGAGAGCTTCCAGACTGATTGAAGAAGATCCTGATTATGCATACCGCCAGGGTGAGCTGGTGGCAGATATGCTGAAAGAGGGCGTTAAACTGCTGAAAGAAGCAGGCTACCGTCCATACTATCTGTACCGTCAGAAACATATGGCAGGATCTTTTGAAAATGTAGGTTATTGTAAGGGCGATACCCCTTGCATTTATAACATAAGAATCATGGAGGAACAGCAGACCATCATTGCACTGGGTGCCGGCGGCATCAGCAAGGTTTACTTCCCGGAAGAAAACCGGCTGGAACGTGTGCCGAATGTATCCAACTACGAGATTTACATCGAACGTCTTGAGGAAATGCTGGACCGAAAAGAAAATAACTTATTCAAGGAGGTTACAACATGTTAACAAACGCGCCTAAGGGAACCAAGGATATTTTACCTGATCAGATTCACAAATGGCACTATGTTGAAGAACAGTGGAAGGACATCTGCAGAAGATACGGCTTCAAGGAAGTACGTACCCCTGTATTCGAACATACAGAATTATTTACAAGAGGTATCGGTGATACCACAGACGTTGTACAGAAGGAAATGTACACCTTCGAAGACCACGGCGGAAGAAGCATTACTTTGAAGCCGGAAGGCACTTCTCCTGCTGTTCGTGCATTTATCGAACACAAGCAGTATGCAGAAGTACAGCCTACCAAGATTCACTACATTACACCATGCTACCGCTATGAAAAGCCGCAGTCCGGACGTCTGAGAGAATTCCATCAGTTCGGTATCGAAGTATTCGGTACACCAAACATGATGGCAGACGCTGAAGTTATTTCCCTGGGTTATGACTTCCTGACATCTCTGGGTATTACTGAAATTGCACTGCGTATCAACAGCGTAGGATGTCCGGAATGCAGAAAGAAGCACAGAGCAGCACTTCGTGAATTCCTGACACCAAAGCATGATCAGCTGTGTGACACCTGCAAGACACGTTTTGACAAGAACCCAATGAGAATTCTGGACTGCAAGTCTCCTGTATGTCAGGAACTGGTACAGGGCGCACCAATGATGATTGATTATCTGTGCGATGACTGTAAGGAATCCTTTGAAGAACTGAAGGCAAATCTGACTGCAATGGAAATTCCATTCGAAGTTGACCCTGGCATCGTAAGAGGCCTGGACTACTACACCAAGACTGCTTTTGAGTTCGTAACCACCAAAATCGGTGCACAGGGCACTGTATGCGGCGGCGGACGTTATGACCACCTGATTGAAGAAGTTGGCGGACCTCCAATTCCTGGCGTAGGCTTCGGTCTGGGTATTGAAAGACTGCTGCTGCTGATGGAAGCAAACGGAGCAGAGTTCCCTGAAGCTGACAAGCTGGATGTTTTCGTTGCAGTAATGGGTGATGCAGCTAAGGCTTACGGTCTGAAGCTGTGCAGAGAACTGAGAGCAAAGGGCCTGTCTGCTGAAATGGATACACTGGCAAGAAACATCAAGGGTCAGTTCAAATATGCTAACAGACTGAATGCCAAGTACACTGTAGTAATCGGTGAAAATGAACTGGCAGAAGGTGTGGCTGCTGTAAAGGACATGGCAAAGCAGGAACAGACCAATGTGAAGTTTGAAGACTTATACGAAGTATTAAGCAAATAGATGCTGCAAGGAGAAATATAGAATGAGCGAATTATTCAAGCGCACACACATGTGCGGCAAGTTAAATATTGAAAATGTAGATCAGGAAGTTATGCTGAACGGCTGGGTAGCTAAGAGAAGAAACCTGGGCGGCCTGATTTTCGTAGACCTTAGAGACAAGACCGGTATTGTGCAGGTAACTTTCGACGATAAGATTCCTGCAGAAGTCTTCGAAAAGGCTGACTCTCTGAGAAGTGAATATGTAATCGGCGTAAAGGGTATCGTAAAGGAAAGATCTGCCAAGAATATGAATATTCCTACCGGTGAAATCGAAGTATTTGCAACTGACCTGGTTCTGTACTCCGAAGCGGAAACACCTCCGATTTACATCAAGGATGACGACAATGTAGATGAAAACCTGAGACTGAAGTACCGTTACCTGGATCTGCGTAAGCCAAAGATGCAGAGAAACCTGACCTTCCGTCATCAGATTGTTAAGTGTACAAGAGACTACTTCGACGAAAACGGTTTCACTGAAGTAGAAACTCCAATGCTGATCAAGTCCACTCCGGAAGGCGCAAGAGACTACCTGGTACCAAGCCGTGTACATCCTGGTTCCTTCTACGCACTGCCTCAGTCTCCTCAGCTGTTCAAGCAGATGCTGATGGTAAGCGGTACTGACCGTTACATGCAGATTGTAAAGTGCTTCCGTGACGAAGACCTGAGAGCTGACCGTCAGCCTGAATTCACTCAGATTGACCTGGAAATGTCCTTCGTAGACGAAGAAGACGTTATGGCTATGAACGAAGGCTTCCTGAAGAAGGTATTCCACGATGTTATGGGCGTGGATATCCAGCTGCCTCTGCCTCGTCTGACCTGGCACGAAGCAATGGAACGTTACGGTTCCGATAAGCCGGACGTAAGATTCGGTTTCGAACTGCACTGCCTGAACCACCTTGCTGAAAAGTGCGAATTCAAGGTATTCACTGATGCTCTGGCTGCAGGCGGCGACGTTCGCGGTATCTGCATCGACGGCGGTTCCGACAAGTTCAGCCGTAAGGACATCGACAAGCTGACTCTGTCCGTTAAGGATTACGGTGCAAAGGGTATGGTTTGGATGCGTGTTGGCGAAGATGAAATCAACTCCTCTGTAAACAAGTTCTTCACTCAGGAAGAGCTGGCTCAGTGGGCTGCTGAATTCGATGCGAAGCCAGGCGACCTGATCTTCATCATTTCCGACAAGAAGAAGGTTGTATTCGACGCTCTGGGCTTCCTGAGAAGAGACATCGCAAAGCGTCTGGGTATGCTGGATGACAGAGACTTCAAGCTGCTGTGGGTTACCGATTTCCCTCTGTTCGAAAAGGACGACGAAACCGGCGAACTGAAGTCCATGCACCATCCGTTCACTCAGCCTAGACTGGACCAGATTCCAATGCTGGATACCAATCCGGAAGATGTATTGGCAGTTGCTTACGACATCGTATTAAACGGTGTGGAACTGGGCGGCGGTTCCATCAGAATCCACGATAAGGATCTGCAGGCTAAGATGTTCGAAGTTCTGGGCCTGACTAAGGAAGAATGTGACGAAAAGTTCGGCTTCCTGATTGAAGCATTCAAGTACGGTGTACCACCTCACGGCGGTCTGGCATACGGTCTGGACAGACTGGTAATGCTGCTGGCTGGCGAATCTTCCATCCGTGAAGTAATGGCATTCCCTAAGAACCAGCAGGCACAGTGCCTGGTAACTTCTGCACCTGGCCCTGTAGCTGAAGATCAGCTGGAAGAACTGGGTATTTCCACTAAGTAAATATTTATATCAGCAGGGGTTGTTTTCCTCATTTGTCCTCGGCATCGAAGATGTCTGCGGAATCATTCCGAAAACACCCCTGCTGAGAAATAGATACCTGTTCAGAAACATTGTTCAGACAGGAGGGTGTTGGTATGGCAAAGATATGTATAAACTGCGGATGTGAGATACCAGTTATGGGGAAATCTCTGAAATTAAAAAGTTCTGATTTGGAACTTTGCAGTACATGCAGACAGCCTGCTGAGCTGCTTCTAAATGAATTGAAAGATTATGAAAATGATCTTTCGGATATCGGACTGGAATTTGACAGGAAAATCGAATTATCTGAATTCAATGAAAATCTTCGCAAACTTCTGAAAAAAGAATTTGACCTGCTTTATCTGGAACGCTATGCGAAAAATTATATTGTCCGTAAGTTTACGGCTGATTTCAATAAAGCGTATCAGATTATTTCAAAGGCAGTTTCAGCATCTCAGGGATTTACAGGTGAAAGTGTTGATACCTGTGTAATGGAACATGCTGGAGTAAAGACCGCTTCGTTTCTCATTGCGGACCATACAAGAATGATGCGGAATTCCTTTGCGTCTCTGGCAGTGAATCTTTTTTACTATGAGGGTGAAGCTACTGTAATTTCTCTTGGTGCCAGTGAAGCATTAGGTGATGTTAAGAAGATTGACAGAAGACTGTGGAAATATATTGAAGATAATTACCCAAACCTTGAAGTAAGTATTGTCAGAAAACCTGAAATGATGCAGGAGGTTGCAGATGGCCAAACAGTGCGTTAACTGCGGCAGAAAAATTACGTTTATGATGGACCAGTTTTCCATGGTTTACACAGGCAAAACATTTTGTTCGGAATGTATGGGTGACGCACAGAAGATGCTGGAACCCATCAAAATCCTCGTTAACCGTGACCGGCTGCCTGAGGTAAAAGAAGAATTTAAACATTTTCTTACTCATTCAGACTACAGCGATGAAATCCAACAGTTAATAAGAACAGAGTTTGAACAGATTTCCGGTGAATTTGCAAACGATTCTGTATATCAGGTGAAGCGTTTTATGGCATCCTTTGAGGAAAGCTGTGAGGCCATTAAAAATATCGGTATTTACCTGACGGGCGAAACTGTACAGTGTAATCCTCCGGTTATTGCAGTAGATAACGTAAAGGTAACAACCTTTGTGTTTGAACAGTATTTTTTCCGCAACGGCAGCTATGCTTCCCTGAATGTCACTCTTGTTAATTCACAGGGTATTTCTACGGTAACTACCGTAGGTTCTGGTGGAGGAAGCGGAATTATGAATCTCAGCTGGGGTGCAGAAGAAGATTTTGTTAATGGTTTCTGGCACGCGTTCCGAAAATCATATCCTCAGTTTGAACTGGAAGAACTGCAGATTGCGTCACTGAACAAGGATGTATCAGAAGGGGATGATTCCTTTGAATAGAATTAGAATAGGTGTACTGGGCGGATCTTTCGATCCAGTGCATAACGGCCACGTTACTCTGGGTGCTGCGGCAGTCAGGGAAGCGGGACTGGATAAACTGATTATTATGCCGGCACATGTGCAGCCCTTCAAAATCGGCAGAGAGTTTGCGGATGATGAACATCGGCTGGAAATGTGCAGAATAGCTTTTGCTGATGTGGAAAAGGCGGAAGTTTCCGATTATGAAATGGTACATACGGATATTTCCTATACCTTCGACACACTGGCTCATTTAAAAAAATCAAATCCGAGCAGTAAACTTTATTTTATTACCGGAACCGATTCCTTCCTGGCAATTGAATACTGGAGAAAAGGCAAGGACCTGCTGCAGACCTATGGCTTTATCGTAAGTGTACGGCCAGGATACAAGGAAAAAGAACTGGATGAAAGAATCCGTTATTATGAAGGTGTTTACGGAACTGAAGTAATCCGCCTTCATCACGTGATGCCGGATGTTTCATCCACAAGTATAAAGGCCCGACGGAATCAGGGGCTTTCCATAAGCGATATGCTTCCCGAGTCCGTAGAAAGGTATATCAATGAACACAGCCTCTATTTGTGAATATATTGAAAAAAACTTTTCCGAGAAGAGAAAAATTCATACGGAAGGTGTACGTCAGACGGCTATGAAGCTGGCAGAAAAGTTTGGCGAAGGAAACCCTGAATTGATTGAAAAAGCTGAACTTGCGGCCCTTTACCACGATATGTACCGCGGTGTTTCGGTTGACGTATTAAACTATTATGTAAAGCATCTTGATCTGGATGAAAAACGATATAAAGACAACGCCAATCTGGCCCACGGCAAGATTGCAGCCATCGTAATTCAGAGAGATTTTGATGAGAAAGACCAGGATATCATCAATGCCGTGTCTTACCATACGACAGGCCGGCCGGAGATGTCACTTCTGGAAAAGATTATATACATTGCGGATGCGGTGGAACCAAACCGGAGCTATCCGGGGGTTCATAGTCTGAGAGATATTTTGGAGCATGATCTGGACAAAGCAGTGCTCCAGTCACTGACAAACACCATCAACTACGTCCGCAGCGAAAAAAAATTCCTGGATGAGGATACAGTACTCGCGAAGGAGTACTTTGAGAAAAAGATAAAAGAAAAAGGAGAATAAAACATGACCATCAAAGAATATGCATTGCTGGCAGGAAAGACACTTTCCGACAAAAAGGCTCAGGATATCGTGATCGTGGATATTCAGGGTAAGGCTACGTTTGCAGACTACTTCGTTATCTGCTCCGGCGGGTCCGAACGTCAGGTACAGAGTCTGGCTGATGATGTGGAAGATGCATTTGCCAAGGAAGGCCTGCTGGTTAAGTCCATCGAAGGACGCCAGGGTTCCGGCTGGATTTTAATGGACTTCGGCGATATCATTGTAAACGTATTTACCAAGGAAATGAGAGAACGTTACAATATCGAAAAAGTCTGGGGAGATTGTGAATTCATCGAAGTGGAGGAATAAGCATAAAATGAACGAAAGATATAATCATAAAGAAATCGAAGCAAAATGGCAGAAATACTGGGCTGACAACAACAGCTTCAAAACTGTAGAAGATGACAGCAAAGAAAAATACTATGTACTGGAAATGTTCCCATACCCATCCGGCAAGCTGCACATGGGTCATGTAAGAAACTACTCCATCGGTGACATCGTAGCACGTTTTAAGAAGATGGACGGCTACAATGTACTGCATCCAATGGGCTGGGACTCCTTCGGTCTGCCTGCTGAAAATGCTGCAATCAAGCACGGTATTCACCCTGCTAAGTGGACCTGGGAAAACATCGCAGAAATGCGTGAACAGCTGAAGGAACTGGGTCTGTCCTATGACTGGAACCGTGAAGTTGCAACCTGCCACGAAGAATACTACAAGTGGATGCAGTGGATTTTCATTCAGTTCTACAAGAGAGGTCTGGCATACAAGAAGGAAAACCCTGTAAACTGGTGTCCTGACTGTCAGACTGTACTGGCTAACGAACAGGTAGTAGATGGCTGCTGCGAAAGATGTAAGGCTGTAGTAGGTAAGAAGAACCTGTCTCAGTGGTACCTGAAGATTACTGACTATGCTGACAGACTGCTGGACAACCTGGACACTCTGGACGGATGGCCAAACAAGGTAAAGATGATGCAGAAGAACTGGATCGGCCGTTCTTACGGTGCAGAAGTTGACTTCGGTATCAAGGACGATGACCGCAAGCTTAGAATCTTTACAACCAGATGTGATACTCTGTTCGGTGTTACCTACATGGTAATGTCTCCGGAACATCCTTATGTAAACAGCCTGGTAGAAGGAACTGAATACGAAGCTGCAGTTAAGGAATATCAGGAAAAGGTTCAGAAGATGACAGATATCGAAAGAACCTCCACTGCGAACGAAAAGACTGGTGTGTTCATCGGCAGATATGCTGTAAACCCTCTGAACGGCAAGGAAGTTCCAATCTTCATTTCTGACTACGTACTGATGGGTTATGGTACCGGTGCTATCATGGCGGTACCTGCACATGACCAGAGAGACTTCGATTTTGCAAAGGCTTTCGGTCTGGAAATTATTCCTGTAGTTGACCCTCAGAACCCTGAAATTGATCTGTATGACCTGAAGGAAGCATTCGTTGCAGAAGGTACCATGATCAATTCCGGTGAATTTGACGGCATGAACAACCGTGACGCTATTGAAAAGGTAGCAGACTATCTGAAAGAAAAGGGTATCGGTGAAAAGACTGTAAACTACAGACTGCGTGACTGGCTGATTTCCAGACAGAGATACTGGGGTACTCCAATCCCTATGATTTACTGCGAAGAGTGCGGCTGGGTTCCTGAAAAGGAAGAAAACCTGCCTGTTCTGCTGCCAACTGACGTAGAATTTACTGGTAAGGGCGAATCTCCTCTGACTACTTCTGCAACCTTCGGCGATACTGTATGTCCATGCTGCGGCAAGCCTGCAAGAAGAGAAATGGATACTATGGATACATTCCTGGATTCTTCCTGGTACTTCCTGAGATATGCTGACCCTAAGAATGCAGATTCTCCATTCGATCCTGCAAAGGTTGCTTACTGGTTCGGCAAGAACGGTGTGGACCAGTACATCGGCGGTGTAGAACATGCTATCCTGCATCTGATGTATGCAAGATTCTTCCAGATGGCTCTCTATGATATGGGCCTGGCATCCTGCGAAGAACCTTTCGAAAACCTGCTGACTCAGGGTATGGTAAACAAGGATGGCAAGAAGATGAGTAAGTCCATCGGCAACGTAGTAAGCCCTGAAGAAATCATTGAAAAGTACGGTGCGGATACTGCAAGACTGTTCATTCTGTTCGCAGCACCACCTGAAAGAGAACTTGACTGGTCCGATGCTGGTGTAGAAGGTTCCTACCGTTTCCTGAGCCGTGTATACAGACTGGTATACGAATTCATTGAAAAGTACGGTTCTGTTCCTGAAACCTTCGAAGCAAAGACCGCTGCTGACAAGTCCCTGAACTATGTTCTGAACTCTACCATCAAGAAGGTAAGTGAAGACGTAGGCGGACGTTTCAGCTTCAATACCGCAATCAGCTCCATCATGGAACTGGTTAACGAAATGTACCGCTATAAGGAACTGGAAGACCTGAATGTAGGTCTGCTGGGCAAGGCGGTCAAAGAACTGATTATCATTCTGTCCCCATTCACACCGCATATCTGCGAAGAAATGTGGGAGCATATCGGACAGACTGGTTCCCTGACTACTATGGCATGGCCGGAATTTGATGAAGATGCCCTGGTAAAAGACGAAGTACTGATTGTAGTTCAGGTGAACGGCAAGTTAAAAGATAAAATGATGGTTGCAAACAATGCAAGCCAGGAAGATCTGGAAAAGATAGTAATGGAAAATGAAAAAATCCAGGCATTATTAGAAGGAAAGACAGTGGTTAAGGTAATTTCTGTACCAAACCGTCTGTTAAACATCGTAGTAAAATAAGAATTTCTTATCGGGCAGGAGCAGCGGGACGTTTAAACACTGCTCCGCCCGTTTATGAAGACAACTTAACAATATGCTTTGCTATCTTTTCATAAACACGAAAAGGACGGAAAAAATTTTATGAGAAGAAAACCAATGAGACCAAGAAAGGAATCACCTTTAAAAGTCATTCCGGTAGGTGGACTGAACGAAATCGGAAAGAATCTGACCCTGCTGGAATATCGGGATGAAATCCTGATTATTGACTGCGGCATGTCCTTCCCGGGGGATGAAATGTACGGTATTGATATCGTCATCCCGGATTTCACTTACCTGATCAACAACCAGGATAAGATTGTCGGCATGGTGCTGACCCACGGACATGAGGACCATATCGGTGCGGTTCCTTATTTGCTCAAGTATATTAACGTACCGGTTTACGGTACACGTCTTACTCTGGGACTGGTTGAAAACAAGCTGAAAGAACACAATCTCCACGGAGATTTACGTACAATCTTTGCAGGAGACAAGGTGCAGCTTGGACATTTCAATGTGGAAGCAATCCGAACCACACACTCTGTAGCCGACTCCATCTGCCTTGCGATCGACACGCCGGCAGGGCTGGTATTCCATTCCGGCGACTTTAAAATCGACTATACGCCGCTGGATGGTGAACCGATTGACCTGGCAAAACTTGCAAGTCTGGGGCAGCGGGGTGTTTCTCTGATGCTTTGTGACAGCACCAACGCGGTGCGCGGTGGATATACTTCCTCCGAGCAGGTGGTTGGCCAGACCATTGAATCCATTTTCAGAAAGTGCAGCACCAGAATTATTATTGCAACATTCTCATCCAATGTACACCGTGTACAGAAGATTATCGAAAGTGCCATCAAGGTTGGCAGAAAAGTTGCGGTTTCCGGCAGAAGCATGGAAAATGTAGTTGCACTGGCTATTGAACTGGGATACCTTGACATTCCTGCAGGAACACTGGTTGATCTGAAGATGACCAAAAATATTCCAGATGATAAACTGGTTATCATCACAACCGGAAGCCAGGGCGAACCAATGTCCGCGCTGAGCAGAATTGCCAGCGGGGAACACAGAAGTGTAAAATTAAAACCGGGAGATACTGTTATTCTTTCTTCCACACCGATTCCGGGCAACGAAAAGACAGTATCAAACGTTGTAAATAAGCTCTTTGAAAAGGGAGCTGAAGTGATTTATTCCGATATCGCAGACATCCACGTTTCCGGACATGCATGTCAGGAAGAACTGAAACTGATCCATTCTCTGATAAAGCCAAAGTATTTCATGCCGGTACACGGTGAATACCGTCATCTGATTCAGCATGCCAAGCTGGCTGAAAATCTGGGTATGAATTCGGAGAATATTTTCGTTATGGAAAACGGGGAAGTTCTTTCTCTGAACAGCAAAGGTGCTGCTAAAGAAGAAACTCGCATTCCTGCGGAAGCAATTCTGGTTGACGGCCTTGGAATCGGTGATGTTGGAAATATCGTACTCCGCGACAGAAAACTGCTGTCGGAATCCGGTCTGATTATCGTGGTTGCGGCAATCGACAGGGAAAGCCGTCTGGTTGTTTCCGGTCCGGATATCATCTCCAGAGGTTTTGTTTATGTGAGAGAAAACGAACATCTGATTGATGAAGCCAGAAATGTGGCCATGGCAGCCCTTGAAAAATGCCAGGATAAGAACATTAAAGACTGGAATACCATGAAATCACAGGTAAGAGATGCACTTAACGGTTACATCTACGAAACCACCAAGAGATCTCCGATTATCCTGCCGATTTTCCTGGAAGTATAGTCTGGGGAGGATATAAGATGAATGTATATGATCAGGCTCATGGACTGGCCCAGGCAATCAAGGCCTCCGGCGAATTCAAGGAGTATGATGCACTGAAGAAGCAGGTGGACGCCAATCCGCAGCTTTCTCAGATGATTCAGGATGTGCAGCGTCAGCAGTTTGAACTGCAGGCAAAGCAGATGATGGGAGAACAGGTTGACAGCGAAGCCATGGCTAAGATGCAGCAGCTGGCAGCAATTATGATGAGAGATCCTCTGGCTATGCAGTATATGCAGGCACAGATGCGTTTCTCTATTATGATGAATGACGTGTTCAAAATCATCGGCGAAGCATCCGGAATGGGTGATATGTCCGGAATGATGGGCAAGTAACTGAAAATAAGTACTTGAAAAGTAAAAAATATTTGGTATACTATAATAGTTAAAGATTAGTTAAAAGTGATTTTCGGGACATGGACAAATTGTTCCGGAAGTCTGCGCGCAATGATATAATATTGACGACAGGAGAGTTAAAGAAAATGATTTATGCAGGCGATTTTAGAAAAGGTATGACTTTCGAAATTAATGGTGAACCACACGTAGTTCTGGATTTCCAGCACGTTAAGCCAGGTAAGGGTGCAGCGTTCGTAAGAACAAAGTACAAGAACATTCTGTCTGGTGCTACCAGAGAAGAAGCGTTCAACCCAGATGACAAGTTCCCTAAGGCTCACATCGAAACCAGAAAGATGCAGTATCTGTACAACGATGGCGAACTGTACTACTTCATGGACCCAGAAACTTATGATCAGGTTCCTATGTCCTTCGATCTGGTAGAAGACGCTATCAAGTTCATGAGAGAAAATGACGAAGCTATGGTTAAGTTCTTCCAGGGCAAGGCATTCATCGTAGAAGCTGAAAACTTCGTAAACCTGACTGTAATTGAAACAGAACCAGGCGTAAAGGGCAACACTGCTACTAACGTAACTAAGGCTGCAACTGTTGAAACTGGTGCAGTTGTTCAGGTTCCTATCTTCATCGAAGCTGGCGAAAAGATCCAGATCGACACCAGATCCGGCGAATACCTGGGCAGAGCTAAGTAATAATCTGAATTATGCTGATTTCAAAGGGACGTAAAAACTTGCGTCCCTTTGTTTAAATGTAAAAGCAGTCCATACACAGAAATCAATGGAGTTACTATGGAAACAAAAGGAAACAAAAAATTAATTACGGGGATTATTGCTGTAATTGCTGTTGTTCTCATTGCCGCACTGGCAGGCGGATATGCAATGTTCAGCTCAGGGGTAAAGGCTGTGTCCGGTGAAAGTGAAGAAGTTGTCGTTACCATCGAAAATGGAAGCGGATACTATCAGATTATTGAAACCCTGGATCAGGCCGGCTTAATCAAGAATAATACCATGGCCAAGGTTTATGTTAAGGTGTTTGCACCGGACAATCTGCAGGCAAACACTTATGTTCTCAATAAGAACATGGACCTTGAAACCATGCTGAATATAATCAGTACTGGAGATTTCCAGTATCTTCTGAAAACGAAATTCACCATTATTGAAGGTGCAACCATTCCGGAAGCTGCCGCAGGTATTTCTGAAGCTCTGGGATTTGAAACCTCCGAAGTAGTGAAGAAATGGTCCGATACGTCATTCCTGAAGGAACTGATTGATGAATACTGGTTCCTGGATGATTCCATCCTGGACAGCCATATTATGTTCCCGCTGGAAGGATATCTGTATCCGGAAACTTATTTCGTAGTAGAGCAGGAACCAACTATTGAATCCATTACGCGTCTTTGTCTTGATCTGATGAAAGAACGGCTTACACCTTATGAAGCGCAGATCAGTCAGCTTGGAATGACTGCTCATGAGTTCATTACTCTTGCATCTGTAGTTCAGGCGGAGAGTCTGTTTGAAGAAGATTACAAGACTATCGCAGGTGTATTTCACAACCGTCTGGAAACCGGCATGCCGCTGCAGAGTGATATTACCGTTCTGTACGCGCTGCAGGAAAAGAGGGTTGATGTTACTTATGCGGACCTGGAAGTAGAGTCCAGATACAATACCTATAAGTATGCAGGACTTCCTGTCGGTCCGGTATGCTGTGTTCAGAATGCAATTCTGGATGCATGTGCAAACTATGAAAAACACGATTATTACTTCTTCTTCGCAACCCAGGACGGTGATGTTCTTTACAGCAAAACACTGGCTGAACACAATGCAACCGTTTCTCAGAATTTATGGTATTAAGGAGCTTACATGAATAAGACCAGACATATAACCAATCCGCAGGTAACCGATTACATGAACGGATTTTATAAGGCTGCAAGCCCTGAGCTTGATGCCCTGCGCAGACAGGCTGAAACCGACGATGTTCCGATTATCCTGAAGGAAACCGAAGATTATCTGAATACACTTCTCACTATGGTTAAACCAAAGCGGATTCTGGAAATCGGAACTGCAGTAGGTTATTCCGCAGCATATTTTGCTGTGAAGAGCGGTGCAGATGTTGTAACGATTGAAAAGGGCGAAGACGTTCATCTCACCGCAAAATCCAACATCGAAGCACTGGGTCTCTCCGGTCAGGTTCGCCTGTTCTGCGGTGACGGTGAAGAAGAGACCATGAAGCTGCTGGATGCAGGCGAAGAAGCCTTTGACCTGGTATTTATCGACGCTGCGAAAAGCCACTATAAGCGTTTTCTGGATGCAGCACTGAAACTGAGCCATCCAGGCACGGTAATCGTGGCAGATAACGTTCTGTTCCAGGCTAAGACAGTATCTGATGAATACGATCCATCAGGCAAACATAAGACAAACATCCGCAGACTGCGGGAATTTATTGAATATGTGTATGACCACCCTGCACTGGAAACCAGCCTTGCTGCCTGCGGCGACGGCCTGACCATCAGTGTGGTAAAGGAGATTTAATACAATGAAACCTATGAAAAAAATGGAACTGCTGGCACCTGCAGGTGACCTGGAAAAACTGAAAATTGCAGTTGTTTACGGTGCTGATGCGGTATATTTTGGCGGTGAAATGTTCAGCCTCCGTGCAGGAGCAGGCAACATGACCATCGATGAAATGAAGGAAGGTATTGAATTTGCTCATGAAAGAGGCGTAAAATGCTACCTTACCATCAATATTTTCGCTCATAACGAGGATATTCAGCCTCTGACCGAATATCTGCATAAGATTAAGGATATGGCTCTGGATGCTTTTATTGTGAGTGATCCGGGCATTATCGACCTGATTCAGGAAATTATTCCGGAAGCGGAAATTCACCTGAGCACACAGGCAAACATGACCAACTACAGAACAGCAAACTTCTGGTACAAGATGGGCGTTAAACGTATCGTTCTGGCACGTGAAATGACCTTTGAAGAAATTCATGAAATCCGTGATAAGATTCCGGAAGATATGGAACTGGAATCCTTTGTGCATGGTGCAATGTGCATTTCCTATTCCGGTCGCTGCCTGTTAAGCAACTTCATGATTGAACGTGATGCCAACAGAGGTGCATGTGCACATCCTTGCCGCTGGAAATACGCTCTGGTGGAAGAACAGAGACCGGGTGAATATTATCCTGTTGAAGAAGACAGCAGAGGAACCTATATCCTCAATTCCCGTGACCTGTGTATGATCGAGCACATTCCTCAGCTTGCAGAAGCGGGTATTGTGTCTGCAAAGATTGAAGGCCGTATGAAGAGTATCTTCTACGTAGCAAGTCTGGTTTCCGCATACAGAAAGGCGATCGATGCTTATTACGCGGATCCGGAAAATTATCAGTTCAATCCTGAGTGGATGGCTGAAATGACCAGAGCAAGCCACAGAGAATTTACTACCGGCTTCTATTTCCATCAGCCAACCAATAAAGACCAGAACTATCAGACCAGTGCATATACCAGAGATTATTCCTTCACCGGTCTGGTGAAGGAATACGATCCTGAAACCGGATACGCCATCGTAGAACAGAGAAACAAGATGGTAATCGGTGATGAAATCGAAGTTCTGGGCCCTGGTGTGGAATATTTCACACAGACTTTAACTGAAATGTATAATGAAGAAGGTGAGCCGATTGAATCCGCTCCACATCCGCAGCAGATCCTGAAGATCAAGATGGACCGTCCTGTGGATACTCACTTCATGTTATGTAAGAAGAAATAAAAAGGAGAAAATTATGTCTAACGATCTTGGCAGCGTCCCCAGTCAGATAGGCGTTATCGCTGCATGTATTTTTGTTTACGGTTTATTTACTGCAATTAACACAGCTTTCGGTTCTTCCGGAAGAAATACGGAAAAGTATCAGACAGCCTGCAAGCTGATGCAGATGGTTTCTGCATGTCTTGGTGCATTTTATTCATCAGTGGCCTGGTGGGGACTGGCTGTGTACATGGTAGTCCTGCTCAGCATCGGACAATTTTTCCCGCGTAAGCTGGGACTGCAGCACGATGAAAAGATTGCAGATGCAACAGAAACTTTACTGAATACCGTGGCGACTGTGGTACGTCCTGTTACATTCCTTCTCATGCTGACTGCAAACATTCTGCTGAAATTGTTCCGCCAGCAGACTCAGGTAGTGGACGGTTCCTTCTCTGAAGAAGAAGTTATGTCCATGCTTGAAGTTGGCCAGGAAAGCGGTGTTCTGAAAGAAGAAGGCCGTAAGATGATTAACAGTATCTTTGCCTTTGACGATAAGCTTGCATATGAATGTATGACACCGCGTACTGACGTGTTCATGATTGATATCGATGACCCGATTGAAGAATATCTTGACGATCTGATGGCACTTCGCTATTCCAGAATTCCGGTTTACCGCGATGACAGCGATAATATCATCGGTATTCTCAATGTAAAGGACTATTTCCGTCAGGCCAGGGAAGACAGCTTTGAAACTGTTGAAATTGAACCGATTCTGAGAAAGGCATATTTTGTTCCGGAAACAAAGAATATTGACTCTCTCTTCTTTGAACTGCAGAAACTGAAGCAGCAGATTGCAATTCTGATTGATGAATACGGCGGTTTCAGCGGCATCGTTACCATGGAAGACATTATCGAACAGGTAATGGGTGATATTGACGACGAATACGACGAAGAAGAAGAAATCATTGATAAAGTCGATGAAAATATTTATCTGGTAGACGGTGACGTAAACCTGGATGACCTGCATGAAGAACTGGGAGTTAACCTGGAGTCTGAAACCAGTGAAACCATCGGTGGTTTTATCATCGATATGCTGGGTGAAATCCCTGATGAAACAGCTGTGGGAAGAATCGTGGCATACGAAAACTACGAACTGAAAATTATGGCAGTTCAGGACCGCCGAATTGAACGTGTAAAAATTTATATCCTGGATAAGCCTGCCGAAAGCACAGATTCTGATGCACCAGCAGGTGAATAAACGAGGAGTTTTATTATGAAAATCTTTATTTCTGCAGATCTGGAAGGAGTAAACGGTGTAGTTTCTCCCGGGGACATTATTCCTGGTGAACCGGGTTATGAGGCATCCAGAATTCTGATGACGGAAGAAGTCAATGCTGTGGTGGAAGGGTGCTTCCAGGGAGGCGCAACTGAAATTACAGTTTGTGATTCCCATGAAATTTCACAGAATCTGCGTTATGATCTGCTGGATGAAAGAGTAAATCTGATCAGCGGATGTACCCGCGACGGATCCATGGTCCACAGTATTGACAGTACCTATGATGGTCTGATTCTGCTGGGACATCATGCCATGTTCGGTACTCAGAATGCAGTGTTGGATCATACCTATGACCAGTACATGATTCGTGAGCTGAAGGTAAACGGAACAGCACTGGGCGAATTCGGCCTGAACAGTCTTGTGGCCGCTGAAAAAGGTGTTCCGGTAATTATGACATCCGGTGATGATGCACTGGAACGTGAGGCGAAAGCCTTTTGTTCCGATGTAAACGTGGCGGTTGTCAAGAAAGCAGTAGGACGTTACTGTGCAAAATGTCTGCCGAAGGCGGATTGCCGCCGT
Organism: Anaerovoracaceae bacterium; assembly: GCA_045637765.1. Taxonomy (GTDB): domain Bacteria; phylum Bacillota; class Clostridia; order Peptostreptococcales; family Anaerovoracaceae; genus RGIG7179. Next base: position 132,213 of record JAZTZZ010000013.1, read on the forward strand.
CTGCTGACGGAAACAGCAAGAAAGGCGGTATCTGCAGCCAGTGAACGGAAATGTGTAGAAGTACCGGATTCTCCGGTTCTCGAAATAACATTCCAGCAGACCTGCATGGCCGACGGAACCATGCGTGTAAAGGACATCCGGCGCACAGGTCCTATGACCGTGGAATATGAATGCAGTTCCATGGAAGAAGTGATGAATATGCGGCAGGTAATCTCTGATGCGGCCGGAGAATTCTTTGACAGAAGATTCTAAAAATTAAAAAATAATTTTAAAAAAATTTCGAAATCATGTAACCTTTTGGGCTTAATAATTGATTATATTACAGAACGTTCGAACAACAGAAATAATCAAAATTAACATAAAGCCAACAAATATAAAGTGAAATGATGATGTGTCAAGAGGAGGATTTCGAGATGAAAAACTTAGTACCTATTTTATTAATTGCTGCAGTATGCTTTATTTTTACAGCCTGCGGCGCATAAGTTAAAGCTAACTATCTGTAACTTTCATAAACAGACGAATCTGCTTTCTGTGGGAATAATCCTGCAGAAAGCAGATTTTTTTATTGTCATAAAACCTTGTCCACTTCATAGAATTAGATATCAGATGAAAAAGAAAAAAGGGTGAGGCCATGAGTACCTTTTATCAGATTACCTGCAGAATGCCTTCTCCGATAGAAGAAGTGCTGAGCAAGCTGACAGAAACCGAGATAAACAGAACAGAAGAAATCAGGTTCCGAACAGGCCAGATGATACTGGTACGGTGCGGAATCACTCAGAAAAAACTTGATTATATCGTAACAAATAAAGATCTGCAGCAGATTCTGAATAATCTGATACAGTATTCCTATTATGCTTATGAGGAGGACTTGGCACGTGGTTTTGTTACAATTGAGGGGGGACACCGGATTGGAATCTGCGGCCGTACAGTTATCAGGGATGGCCAGCCTGCAGTGATGAAAGAAATCAGTTCTCTGAATATCAGATTTGCCAGAGAAATACCAGGATGCAGCAGAAAGCTAATGCCGGAAATACTTCAGGATAAAAAAATCTGCAGTACCCTGATTATATCACCTCCCGGATGCGGCAAAACCACATTGCTCAGAGATATCGCCAGGGTACTTTCTGAAAGCGGTTTTCAGACTGCAGTCTGTGATGAACGCTCAGAAATAGCAGGTATGTATCAGGGGAAAAGCGGATTTCATCTTGGGCCATGCTGTGACGTTCTGGATGGATGTGACAAAGCCTGGGGAATCCCCATGCTGATCCGTTCCATGGCACCACAGGTTATAATCACAGATGAAATCGGAAAATCATCTGATGTTCCGGCAGTCATGCAATGCATGGCTTCCGGCGTCTCTCTGATCACATCGATTCACGGATCATCCTTTCAGGATGTACAGCGTTCTTCCATAGGTAATCTGGCAGAACAGGGTGTATTTCAGACAATGATTTACCTTACAGGCAAGAACGGCCCCGGTACCGTAAAGGAGGTAATCCATTATGCTTAAATTATTTGGACTGCTGTGTATGATTGCTGCCTGTGGACTGTCCGGAATTTTAAAAGCAGAGGAATTGAAATCCAGAATCAAACTTTTGGAAGATGCTCAGTATATGCTTCTTAATCTGAAAAGCCAGATGTGTTATTTTAGAGAACCGCTGCAGATTCTGCTTGAGAAACTTGCCAAAACAGCCGATTCCAGAGCGTTTTTAATGTTGAACGCATGTGCACTCGAACTAAGCGATAAAAACGGCGATATAGGGCAAATTTGGGCTGAAAACACGGTTCGAACCTACGGAAAGACTTCACTTACACAAGAGGATATGGATATCATTGCGCAGGTTGGCACATACCTGGGACAGACTGATTTTGCGGGACATCAGATGCAGTTTGAATGCACAGAAGAACGGCTTCACCATCAGATTCAGCAGGCACGGGAAACATACCGGCTGAAAAGTCCCATGTACCAAAAAATCGGTTTCATCGGCGGTGCTGCCGCAGCACTGATCGTTCTTTAATAAGATAAATCAGGAGGGATCATATGAGTTTTGATGTAGAAATACTCTTTAAAATTGCAGCAATCGGAATTGCAATTGCACTGCTGAATCAGATTCTGGTGAAAGCAGGCAGGGAGGAGCAGGCCATGATGGTCAGCCTGGCAGGCGTGATAATTGTACTGGCTATTATTATAAATATGCTGACAGAATTTTTTGAGACAATCAGGACCTTTGTAACATGGTAATTCTGAAAATCTGTGCACTGGCAGTTACAGCTGTCGTAATTATATCCCTCATAAAAATTTACAAACCAGAACTGGCTGTGGAAGCAGTGCTGGCCTCCAGTCTGATCTTGCTGTTATATATCGTTGGAAGTATTCAGTTCAGTTTCGAAAGTCTGAAAGATCTCTACCAGAATATTGCGGCGGGGAAAACCTATTTTCCGGTTATCGTGAAATGTCTTGGTGTTGCATATCTGACTGAATTTACAGCAGCACTGTGTGAAGATGCGGGTGAAAAATCCATCGCAGGAAAAGTGGAACTGGCAGGAAAATTAGCTGTGTTTTTTATCGCTTTGCCGGTATTTTCCTCATTGATCGAAATGCTGAACCATCTGATCTGAAACTCTGAAGATTTGCTGAGGAAACACAATGGATTATGAATCAATCGTGAAGGAACAGATGAATAATGTTCTGGAAGGGGAAGACTTCGGAACAGTTGCGGACGAAGCATACCGCCTTTCTAAAGGACTGTCCGACCCATTTACACTGGAGAATATTCTCAATTCGACACTGCAGGGAGAAAGTATATTTAACGGCAGTCAGATGATCAATACTTTTTCAGATCTCATGCTCTATGAACTTCAAAATGCACTGACAGCAGCTGCAGAGATTATCAGTATCTGCATCATAATGGGGCTGATGAAAAGCCTTGCTGAAAGTTTTAAAACAAAAGGTGCCGCCCAACTTACTGTAATGGTCTGTGTAATGGTAATCATGGGAATCAGTCTGAACAGTTTTAAACTGTCCTTTCAGCTGGTTATGGATACCGTATCTGCTATGGTTTACACCATGGAAATTCTGCTTCCTGTCCTCATTGGAATTCTGCTTGCGACCGGTGCGGCAGCTTCCGGAACCATACTGAGTCCTTTGATTATCGGTGCTGCAGCCGGTTTTGCTGTGATTATGAAAAATCTGGTTCTTCCTGCATTGTTTCTTTCCGGAGCATTAAGTCTGATTAATTGTTTAACAGAAAAGGATTATGTAAACAAACTAGCAAAACTTCTTCGTTCAGCCGCTGTATTCCTGACAGGACTGATTCTTACGGTTCTGACCGGTATCATTACAATTCAAGGACTTCTGACTGAGACAGCAGACGGACTTCTGATCAGTACCGCAAAATATTCCATCAGCAGTTTTATTCCGATAGTAGGCGGTTTTGCTTCAGATACTGCTGAACTTTTTCTGCGGTGTATGGGATCCATAAAAAGTGTGATTGGTGTATTTGGAATTCTGACGCTGATTCTGATGATGGCAGTTCCTTTGTTGAAGGTAGTTCTGATTGGTGCAGTATATAAGCTGGCGGCGGCACTTTCTGAACCTGTAACCGATTCAAAAATTGCTGACGGAATTAATGATATGGGAAGCTGCATGATTGCCATGGCATCCATTCTGTTCTTTACATCGCTGCTTTTTATCATATTCATATCTGTAATTATGGGAATCGGAGGTGCCTCATGAGTGTTTTGTTTATCTGGATCAGGGACATTCTGGTTATCATTATATCCCTCAGTTTTTTTCAGATTCTGATTCCGGATTCTTCCATGGCAAAATATCTGCGCTATATTTTCAGTCTTGTAATCCTGGCGGTGATCCTGGAACCGGTAATTCAGCTTCTGAATGGGTTATAATTTCAGGATATGGTCATATAAATAGGAGTGAGCAATATGTTTGATAAAACAGGTAAAGATGCCTGGATAAAACTGATCGGTGTACTGCTGGCATTGTCTGCTGCCATCATGGTACTGAGCATATTTACTTCAGACAATGACGGGCGGCGGCAGATTGTTGATGGAGACGGAGGCCGCGAAGAACAGCTATGCAGCGTATTGTCATCAATTGAAGGAGCCGGTCAGGTTGAAGTCATGCTGGAATATGACAGCCGAAGCAAAGTTACAGGTGCCATCATTCTTGCTGAAGGTGCGTCCAATTCCGTAGTCAGAAACAATCTGACCAATGGTGTGGCAACACTGTACAGCATACCGGTTTCCAGCGTTATTGTGTTTGAAAAAAGTTATGATGAAAATCATTCATAAGGAGGAATTGGTTTGGAAATTAAAAGAAAGCATTTCAGCTATAAGGACATTCTGTACAAAAGCAGAAGAGCAGCAGCCTTGGCACTGATTGTCATGTTTGGTGCAGGTCTGGCAGTGACCTCATCCTGGCAGTCAGAAATACCGCTGCATGACGGGGATGTACTTGTGGACAGTCTGAACATTTCTGAAGCCGGTGCTTCCGGCTCTGATAAAGAGAGTACTTTCGAAGAACGCCGTGCTGAACTGGAACTGGAACGGAATAAACTGATTTCGTCGCTGGATTCTACCATAAACCACAGCGACAGCGATGCCGAAAAAAAGAAGGCTTCCTCTGAAAAAGATCGGATTATGAATGCAATGGAAACAGAACTTGCGGTTGAAAGTTTAATAGAAACGAAAAATCTTCCGGATTCTTTTGTGATGATTACGGAGAGCAGTGTCAATGTAACCGTAGATAAGCAGGAACTTGATACGAATACTGTTGCTAAAATATGTGATATCGTCATGCGTGAAACAGGGAAAAGTGCAGACCGTATCATCATTCAGAGTATGTACTGATAATACGAATAATCATTGAATATGTACACATTTTCTGTTATAATAGATGCTGAGATTATAGGCTCGAGGTGATATTATGGCAGGATTGAACAATGACAAACAGACCGTAAAAGTATCCGAAGAAGTTGTCAGCATGATTGCTGCCAAAGCGGCTCTCCGGGTTCCCGGTGTCAGCCGTCTCAGCGGTGAATTTGCGGATAAAGTAACCCGAAAATTTCTGGGAAGAGACAATATCGCCCGTGGAATCAGCATATCCAAGGAAGAAGATGGCCTGGGCATCGATATCTACCTGAATGTGGAGTTTGGTGCGAAAATCCCTGATCTGGCCTGGGAAGTGCAGAGTTCAGTAAAAGAAGCGGTAGAATCGGTAACCGGTCTCAAGGTACAGATGGTAAACATCCATGTAGAAGGTGTGAATCTCCCGAAAAATGTACCGCAGGAAGATTAGATTTTATAATTAACGACAGGATAAGGAAGCGACATGAACAGAAAAGAAGCAAGAGAATTCGTAATGCAGTGCGTATTTCAGATGGAAGCTCAGCAGGATTTTGAAGCTCCGGATGTTGAAAAATACATTTCCAGAGCCGATCTGGGTGACCAGAAGGGATATGTTGAAAATCTGCTGAAAACCGTTTCTGCAAACATCGAAGACATCAATACAAAGATTGACAGCTGCAGTGATGGTTGGCCTCACCGCAGAATGGCGAAAATGGATCTGGCTATCATCCGTGTAGCAGCTGCAGAATTATTATATGACCAGCATATGCCAAAAGCAGTGGCTATTAATGAAGCAGTAAACCTGGCTAAGATTTATGGTACTGACCAGTCTGCCAAGTTTGTAAACGCTGTACTGGGGAAATTTTAATGAAAAAAAATCTGTCTGTTGGTATTGATACCAGCAACTACAAAACATCGGCGGCTGTTGTGGATGAAAATGGAGAAATCCTGTTTAATCATCAGCAGCTTCTGAATGTAAAAAAAGGTGAGAGAGGGCTGAGACAATCGGAAGCTCTCTTTCAGCATGTTCAAAATCTGCCGACTGTTTTTGAGGAGCTTTTTAAGACAGAAATGCCTGACGGAAGCGGACTGATCCGTGATCATATCGGAGCAGTTTCCGTATCCACACGTCCGCGTCCCGTAGAAGGGTCCTATATGCCGGTCTTTACAGCAGGTCACGGTTATGGCCGTGCACTGGCTGCCGGACTTGGTGTTCCTCTGTATGAGTTTTCTCATCAGGAAGGACATATTGAAGCAATCCGCCATTACTCAGAACTTCGGGATGTAAATCCACTGATCTGTTTCCATTTTTCCGGCGGAACTACAGAGGCAATTCTGGTGGACGGCAATTATTCTGAAATTGTAGGCGGATCCAGGGATCTGGCCTATGGACAGGTTCTGGACCGTATCGGAGTAGCTTTGGGGCTGGAATTTCCTGCGGGAGATGCCATGGATAAAATTGCAATGGCAAGTCAGGGACACCGTCAGATTTTCACTAAGATTAAGGTGAAAGACGGCTATGTAAACCTGTCCGGTATTGAAACACAAGGTCAGAGACTGCTCAGAGAATATCCGCAGATGGAACTTCTGGATGATCTTTTTGAGACTGTATCGGAATCTATCATGGAAATGACTCTTCAGCTCTCCTCAAAATATAATATTCATAACTTTATCTATGCAGGTGGTGTGTCCTGCAGCCGCTATATGCGTCAGTTCCTTTCCGAGCATCTTTATCGTGATCTGAACATCGCGTTCGGCAAAAATGAGCTTTCTTCCGATAATGCAATCGGAGTTGCTCTTCTGGGAGGAAAAAAGATATGGCTTTAAGACCCGTTACGGTCACACAACTGAATGATTATATCGGGCGTGTGCTCCAGACGGATCCGCTTCTGGGAAACATATCAGCAATTGGAGAAATCTCCAATCTGAAATACCACAGCAGCGGCCATGTGTATTTTTCTTTAGTCGATGAAAACAGTAAGATAAACTGTTTCCTTCCTGCAGCCACAGCCGCCGGTTTGCCATGGCAGCTTGGTGACGGAATGGAGATTGTAGTCCGCGGGTATATTAATGTTTTTAAAAAGGGCGGCACATATACACTCTTTGTCAGAAGCATTGAAGTATCAGGGGACGGAAGCCTGGCTCAGGCATTCCAGCTGCTGAAGGAACGGCTGGATAAAGAAGGTCTTTTTGTTGCGGAACATAAAAAAAGAATTCCGCAGTATCCGAAAAAAATCGGTGTAGTAACTTCAGAAACAGGGGCAGCAGTCCGTGATATTCTGAAAATCATTCAGAGCAGAACCAGTATGGTTGACGTTACGGTGTTTCCTGTTCTGGTACAGGGAGACGGCGCTGCAGCGGATATTGCAGGCATGATTGATTATATAAACGACAACTTCCGTGATATAGATACTTTGATTGTAGGCAGAGGCGGCGGCTCCATGGAAGACCTCTGGGCTTTCAATGAAGAAATTGTGGCAAGAGCCATTTACAGAAGCCGCATTCCTGTAATTTCAGCGGTGGGGCATGAAATTGACTTCACCATTGCTGATTTTGCTGCAGACCGCCGTGCGGAAACACCGACGGCAGCAGCAGAAATGGCAGTTCCTTCTGACATGGAACTGACTGAAAAAATAAATATGATAAAAGACAGCCTGCTTTTCCACCTGGAAAACAGAGTTGCAGGCCGGAAACTGCGGGTTGAGCAGTACCGGCAGGAACTGGATGTTTTGCTGGAAAGACGGCTGGCTGAGGAAAAATATAAACTGGAACGCTTCCGTTTGATTTTGGAGGAAAACCGTCCGGAAAAGATTCTGGACAAAGGCTACGCCATGATGGAAACGGAAGACGGCCAGGTGATTACTTCAGTATCCTGTCTCAAGCCGGGAACACGTTACCGCGTCCGTATGAAGGGCGGCAGCGTAACCTTTACCATGGACGGGATTGTAAAGGAAGAAGGTGGAGCCCATGAGCTTTGAAGAATCATTAAAGAAACTGGAAGAGATGTCTGCGAAAATCAAGGACAGCAGCACCACATTGGAAGAAGCCGTTGCCTGTTATGAAGAAGGAATCCGCTGCTATGAAGCCTGCAGTGAAATTCTGAAAAACGCAGAACAGAAGATTGAAGTATTTTCGAGGTAAGAACCATGGACAGAAAGTTTGACGATTATAAGAAACTGGTGGACGAGCATCTGCTGGATTTCCTGCCGAATGTGGATAATAAGAGCATTTCTCTTTATGAATCCATGAAATACAGCCTGACTGCCGGCGGCAAACGCCTGCGTCCTGTACTGCTTCTTGCAGCCTGCGAATTTGCAGGGGGAAATATTTACGATGCTATTCCGTATGCCTGTGCAATCGAATATATCCATACTTACTCCCTGATTCATGATGATCTTCCGGCTATGGATAACGATGATCTGCGCAGAGGCCTTCCTACAAACCATAAGGTTTACGGTGAAGCACTGGCTATTCTGGCCGGTGACGGTCTGCTGACTTCTGCTTTTGAAGCGATTAACAAGGACATGATGCTGTACTTTGACTCCGCTGAAAAGATGACCCAGCGAATCAAGGCATCCTACGAAATTGCAAAGGGTGCAGGCGTACGGGGCATGGTCGCAGGTCAGGTCTCCGATATTGAAGGAGAAAATGTTCAGTATTCCAATGAAATGCTGGAATACATCCATATCAATAAAACCGGTGCACTGATAAAGGCAGCAGTTCGTGCAGGACTGTTCCTGGGCAAGCCTGACAGCGATATGGTAAACAACATGGACCGTTACGCGGAAAATCTGGGACTTGCTTTTCAGATTGCAGACGATATTCTGGACGTAATTGGCACCACTGAAGAACTGGGCAAAGAAACCGGTTCTGACGAAAAGAAAAACAAAAATACTTATACATCCATCAATGGTCTGGAAGCTTCTCAGAAACGCCTGGCTCAGCTGACAAATAATGCGGTTGATGCTATCGCGCCATACTATGACAACGCAGAATTTTTCCGTGATCTTGTTATGGAACTTGCTAACCGCAAAAAATAAAAAAGGACATTTGGGATTATGAAAGATTTACTGGAATACAATTTTCCTGAGGATCTGAAAGGCATGTCCATTCATGAAATGGAACTGCTTTCATCTTCCATACGCAGTTTTCTGATTGACAAAATATCAGAAACTGGCGGTCATGTGGCATCCAATCTGGGTGTGGTGGAGCTTTCACTCGCGCTCCATCAGGTATTTGACAGTCCGAAGGATAAATTCATATGGGACGTGGGCCATCAATCCTACGTACACAAAATACTCACAGGCCGTGCAAATCAGTTCGAAACACTTCGTCAGTTCGGAGGATTAAGCGGTTTCCCGAAAGCACATGAAAGTGAACACGATGCCTATGACACCGGTCACAGCAGCGTATCTATTTCTGTTGCAGCCGGTATGGCAGCTGCACGCGATCTGAAAGAGGAAGACCACGAAGTTATCGCAATTATCGGTGATGGTTCCCTGACAGGAGGCCTTGCATTCGAAGGCCTGAACAATATCGGAGAAACACGCTCCAAGGTTATCGTTATTTTAAATGATAACGGAATGTCCATTTCCCCGAACATCGGCAGTGTTTCCCAGTATCTGGGACGTCTGCGTACTTCGAAGGGATACCTTGGTACTAAGAAATTCATTAAAGAACGTGTAGCATCCATTCCTAACGTGGGCTATTCCATTGCAAAAGGACTTGCTACATTCAAGAATGATGTAAAGTACTCCATGATGGATCATAACAATCATGGCGGAGCGTTCTTTGAAGAGCTTGGATTCACCTATTTTGGCCCGGTAGACGGACATAATCTGGAAGATCTGCAGGATGTTCTGCAGAGGGCAAAGAGTCTGGACGAGCCTGTACTGGTGCATGTAAAGACTGTTAAGGGCAAAGGTTATATCAACGCTGAGAAGCATCCGGATAAATTCCACGGTATTGCACCATTCGATAAGACCACAGGTGCTCTGAAATCACAGAGTACGAATCCATCCTGGTCAAAACTTGCCGGTCAGTTTGCATGCAGACTGGCAGAAGAAAATCCGGATATTGTAGCAATTACTGCAGCTATGGGTGATGCAACTGGTCTTGGACCATTCGCACAGCAGTTCCCTAAGCGGTTCTTCGACGTGGGAATTGCCGAGGAGCATGCACTCACATTCGCCGCAGGCCTCGCAAAATCCGGTATGAAGCCTCTGGTAGCAATTTATTCTTCCTTCCTGCAGCGTGGTTATGACCAGCTGGTGGAAGATATCTGTCTGCAGAATCTGCCTGTAGTATTCCTGGTAGACCGTGCAGGATGTGTAGGTGCAGACGGCGAAACCCATCATGGTGTTTTCGACTTATCTTATTTAAGCCACATTCCTGGCATGACAGTGCTGACACCGAAAGATGGAAACCAGCTTCTGGCTATGATGGAATATGCCGTATCACTGGGTACACCATGTGCCATCCGTTATCCAAGAGGCACTACAGTTTACGATAACGATATTACGTCAATCTATCTTGGCAGAAATCTCAGGGAAGAACAGGCAGGAGCCATTGATATCTGGGCTGTAGGCAGCATGCTGGAATGCGGACGGAAAGTCAGTGAAATACTGAAATCCAAAGGATTCCAGACAGGACTTGTTGATGTAACCACAGTGAAACCGATGGATCTGTCTGTATCACCGGACAGCCGTCTGATTATAACAATAGAAGATAATGTTCTGGAAGGCGGTTTCGGTCAGCGTCTGGCTGCAGAAATCGCATCCATGAAACTTCAGGACAAACAGGAACGTCCTCAGGTTCTCAGCTTTGGCTGGCCTGACATGTTCGTAGAACATGGTTCCGTCGGTCAGCTTCAGGATAAATACGGACTGACCCCAGAAAAAATAGCAGAAAGGATTTGTGAGGAAATTGAAGGAAAGACTCGACGTTTTACTGGTAAAAAAGGGTTTTTATCAATCACGTGAACGTGCCAAAGCATCCATCATGGCAGGAATCGTCTATGTAGACGGCCAGAAGAGCGATAAGGCAGGAAACATGGTTGATGAAAACGCGGAAATTACGGTAAAGGAAAATATCTGTCCATATGTAAGCCGCGGCGGTCTCAAGCTGGAAAAAGCCATGAACCTGTGGAACTTCCCGTTAGATGATACTGTATGCATGGATATCGGCGCATCTACAGGTGGTTTTACCGACTGCATGCTGCAGAAAGGTGCCAGAAAGGTTTATGCGGTAGACGTAGGCTACGGGCAGTTGGACTATAAGCTGAGAATCGATGAACGTGTAGTAAACATGGAAAAGTGCAATATCCGTTATGTAGAAAATGACGATATTCCGGATCCAATCGATTTCATCAGTATCGACGTATCCTTTATCTCTCTGAAACTGGTATTCCCGGTTGCATCCAGACTGCTGACAGAAGACGGGCATCTGGTTTGCCTGGTAAAGCCGCAGTTTGAAGCAGGCCGTGAACAGGTAGGTAAGAAGGGTATTGTCCGCGAACGCAAGGTACATATCGAGGTAATCGAAAAGGTTGCAGGTTATGCCATTGAAAATGGTCTCTATCCTGTAGGCCTGACTTATTCTCCGGTTACAGGAGCCAAAGGCAACATCGAATACCTGATGCACCTGTCCAAGCGCGAACCGGAAGATTTTGCGAAGGATCAGTTCCCGATTGATCCGGAAATCATTTTAAAAATTGTCAATGCCTCCCACGAGGAGCTTGAATAAATGTTAATTCTCAGGAAAGGTTCCTTCCGGTAATCTTTTCGAAAAAATTAAAAAAAGTTTATGTTGTAAGGAGAAAAAAGACATGAAATTATCTCAGAAAATTCAGGAAATGCAGTTATCCCCAATCAGAAAGTTCGTTCCTTATGCTGATGCAGCTGTAGCAGCAGGCAAAAAGGTTTACAGACTGAATCTGGGTCAGCCTGACATCAAGACTCCAAAGGCATTCTTTGACACTGTACAGAACTTTAGCCAGGAAGTTTTAGCATATGCTAACTCCCAGGGTGAAGCAAGCCTGCTGGATGCACTGGTAGCTTACTACAACAGAATCGGCCTGGACTTCACTAAGAAGGATCTGCTGGTTACCAACGGTGGTTCTGAAGCAATCAACATGCTGATGACAGCAATTCTGGACAACGATGATGAAGTTATCATGGCTGAACCATTCTACACCAACTACAAGACTTTCGTAGGTCAGGCTGGCGGTAAGATGGTAGCAATCCCAACTACTGCAGAAGATGGTTATCAGTATGCAGTAAGAGAAAAGATCGAAGGCGTTATCACTGACAAGACCAAGGCAATCTGCATCATCAACCCTGGCAACCCAACCGGTAAGGTTCTGACCCAGGAAGAAATGAAGCTGATCGTTGACATCTGTCTGGAACACGACCTGTGGCTGATCGCTGACGAAGTTTACAGAGAATTCACTTATGACGGTAAGGAAATGTCCACTTTCGGTTCCTTCAAGGAAGCGGAACAGCACGTTATCATCGTTGACTCTGTATCCAAGAGATTCTCCGCATGCGGCGCAAGAATCGGTTCCATCGCTTCCAAGAACGAAGAACTGATGGGTAACCTGATGAAGCTGTGCCAGGCTAGACTGTGCTGCCCAACTCTGGACATGATGGGTGCTGCAGCTCTGTATAACCTGGATCCATCCTACTTCGACGACATCAAGAAGGAATACGAATACAGAAGAAACGTATCCGTAGAAGCTCTGAAGGAAATCGAAGGCATCAAGTTCGGTGTACCAGAAGGTGCATTCTACATCACAGCTCAGCTGCCTGTTGATGATGCTGAAAAGTTCCTGATCTTCCTGCTGACTGAATTCGACGTAAATGGCGAAACCTGTATGTTCGCACCTGCAGGCGGCTTCTTCGAAACAGAAGGCGTAGGTCAGTCCGACATGAGAATCGCTTACGTTCTGAACGCAGACGACATGAGAGCTGGTATCAACATCATCAAGGAAGGTATCAAGGCGTACAACGCAAGATAATCGAAACGCAAGATAGTTTCATTTTTATATCAAACAGCAAAATCTCCGCAGCCGGCGGTTTCCGCCTGGTCCGCAGAAGCTGACCGGCCGGAGGTTATAGTATCAAGGAAATCGAATTAGAAAGTTAATATCAAGAAAAAGGAAGGGCAAGTATGAAGTTATCACCAATGATGCAGCAATATCTGGACATTAAGGCGGAATATCAGGATTGTATTCTCTTTTTCCGGCTTGGTGACTTCTACGAAATGTTCTTCGAAGATGCGAAGACCACTTCGCGTGAATTGGAATTAACATTAACCGGAAAACAATGCGGACTTGAAGAAAGGGCTCCCATGTGCGGAGTCCCTTTCCATTCCGCAGAAACCTATATTGCAAGACTGGTTGAAAAAGGATATAAGGTGGCCATCTGTGAACAGGTGGAAGATCCGAAAGCCGCTAAAGGTATCGTAAAAAGAGAAGTAATCAAAATTGTAACTCCAGGTACCATTACCTCCCAGTCTCAGCTTAATGAAAAAGAAAACAACTATTTGGCTGCCGTACATATGGATGCAGAAGGACTTTCTGTCGCTTACTGTGACATCAGTACCGGTGAGCTGAATGTAACAGAATATAAAGGGGAGGGCATCTACGAAACACTCCTCAACGAACTGGTAAAAATCAAAGCAAGAGAAATCATCGTATGCCAGGATTTCTCTGAAAACTACGATGTGGATGAAATTCGCCTTATCACAGAGGCGTTTCTTAATGTGCAGAGTGATGCCTATTTCTCACAGCGTGCCTGTGAGGATGCCATCAAAGCTCAGTTCGGTTCCATTTCACTGACCGGCCTGGGACTGGATTTCAGACCTTATGCAGTCATTTCCCTGGGGGTTCTTCTCAGCTACCTGTGGGAGACTCAGAAGCAGTCCTTAAAGCACATTACGCACCTGAACTGCTACGAAATCGGCGGTCATATGACCCTGGACAAGGCGACCCTCAGAAACCTGGAAATCACAGAAACTCTTTATGACCGCAAAGTACAGGGATCTCTTCTGGGCGTACTGGACAAAACCCACACTGCAATGGGCAGCCGTAAGATGAAGCAGTGGCTGAGAGAACCGCTGAATCATGTAGAAGAAATCAATCAGCGCCTTGACGGAGTGGAAGCACTCTATAACAATCCGCTGATCAGAAATAATCTGAAGGAAGCACTGAAAGAAATCTACGACTTCGAACGCCTTACAGGCCGTATTGCCTGCGGCAATGCAAACGGCAAGGACCTGATTGCACTGAAGAACTCCATTATGGTTCTGCCGGAAATCAAAGACGGACTTGCAGAAGTGTCCGATGCGGAGATTTTGCGGGGAATGAACGCTGAAATCGACCCGCTGACCGAGGTTTATGAGCTGATTGAAGCCGCGATCGTGGACGATCCGCCTTTCCAGATTCGGGAAGGCAGCCTGATCAAACCGGGCTACAGCGAAGAGCTGGACAACCTGAAGTTCTCCATCAAGGACGGCAAGCACTGGATTGCAAACCTGGAAAACAGTGAACGTGAGAGAACCGGAATCCGTAATCTGAAGGTGGGTTACAACCGCGTCTTCGGATATTATCTGGAAGTTACCAAGTCCTTCTACGACATGATTCCGGACAACTATATCCGCAAACAGACCCTGGCCAATGCCGAACGTTTCATTACGCCAGAGCTGAAAGAAATGGAAAGTCTGGTTCTCAATGCGGAAACCAAGATCAATCAGATGGAGTATGATCTGTTCTGCTCTGTCAGAGATAAAATTGAAGAATACATCGTTCCAATCCAGAAGACATCTGCGGCTGTGGCTGCGCTGGACGTTCTCTGCTCCTTTGCGGAGGTCAGCGACCGTCTGGGCTATGTGAAGCCGGTCATCGACGATTCTCTGGAACTGGAAATCTGCAAGGGCCGTCATCCTGTTATCGAGCAGACCATTGCCGACGGACTCTTCGTTTCCAACGATGTTTATATGAATAACGACGACACCAGCATGCTGCTGATTACCGGTCCGAATATGGCAGGTAAATCCACCTACATGCGGCAGACTGCTCTGATTGTTCTGATGGCGCAGGCAGGATGTTTCGTGCCTTGTGAAAGGGCACGGATTGGTGTATGCGACCGTATTTTTACACGTATCGGTGCTTCCGATAATCTTGCACAGGGCCAGTCCACATTCTTTGTGGAAATGAGTGAGCTTTCTTATATCTTAAGCACTGCACGCGAACGCAGTCTGGTTATCCTGGATGAAATCGGCCGCGGTACCAGTACCTATGATGGTCTTTCCATCGCATGGGCTGCAGTAGAGTACCTGTGCAATGCATCCACCCACATCCGCACGCTGTTCGCTACCCATTACCATGAAATGACGGTTCTGGAAGACCAGATTCACGGCGTAAAAAACCTGAATGTGGATGTTGCAGAAGAAAACGGAAATATCGTTTTCCTTCATAAGATTATCGAAGGCTCTGCAAGCCGAAGCTACGGTATCCATGTAGCCAAACTGGCAGGGGTGCCTGCATCTCTTCTGGAGAGAGCCGAAGACAAGCTTTCCGAGCTGGAAAGCGGTGTTCCTGCAGCCGCCGCAGCTTCTGCCCCTGCAAAATCCCCTGAACCGAAGGCTTCGAAACCTGCGAAACCGTCCCGCGCGGCAAAACCTGCCGTAGAAGGGCAGATTTCACTCTTTGACTTCGCACCGGTCAGTGTGGTGGAACGTCTTCGTGAAATTGATTTAATGGAAATTACGCCATCCATGGCATTCAAAATTTTAGAAGAATTAAAGGAATCCTTAGATGATTAAAGTACTGGAAAAACACATTGCAGATAAAATTGCTGCCGGTGAGGTAGTGGACCGTCCCGTTTCCATCGTGAAAGAACTGGTGGAAAACGCCGTGGACGCCGGTGCCACTTCCATCGTGGTGGAAATGAAAAACGGCGGTAAGTCCTATCTCCGTGTAACCGACGACGGCTGCGGCATTCCTTCTGATCAGGTAGAAACAGCCTTTCTTCGTCATGCCACCAGCAAAATCTCCAATGTAAGGGATCTGGATGCCATCGGTACTCTGGGCTTCCGTGGAGAGGCGCTTGCATCCATCGGTGCAGTAAGCCGTACGGAAATCCTGACCAAAACCCGTGATTCCAAGACCGGTACCCGTGTTCTGTTCCATGGCGGTGAAGTTTTGACCCACGAACAGACCGGCTGTCCGGACGGTACAACTTTAATCGTCACGGATTTATTCTATAACACCCCGGCCCGTCTGAAATTCCTGAAGAGTGATTCTGCCGAAAGTGGTATGATTATCGATTTCATGTCTCAGATGGCGCTGGCATATAAGGATATCAAGTTCCGTCTTATTAACAACGGAAATGTTCTGTTTGCCACAACTGGCGACGGAAACCGTTTCAATACCATCGTACGAGTTTATAAAAACGTAGACCCGAAAAATCTGACTGCCGTAAACTATGAAGAAGGCAAGCTGAAACTTGAAGGTTATATTTCCACACCAGCTCAGAGCAAGAACAGCCGGAGCAGCCAGATTTTCTTCGTAAATGGACGAGTAGTTCACAGCAAGGTCATGGAAAAGGGCCTCATGGAAGGCTACCGCGAAAGGATTTTCGAGGGACGTCATCCGGTAGCATACCTGTTCCTGGAAACAGACCCGGCTGACCTGGATGTAAACATTCATCCAAATAAAAGAGAAGTCCGCTTTGATAAAGAAGCCGATATTATCGACTTTATGACCCGGGCAATCCGCTGCAGCCTCAATACCGAAGCTGCCATGGTCAGTGGCACAAGCCTGTTTAAGGAAAATACATCGGAATTAAAGGAAGAAGCGAAAAGAGAAAGGCAGGTTGACATAAAATCATTTCTGTCCACCAAGGTTGAAACCACCATAATAAAAGAAAATACTTTCGAGTATAAGACATCGGAAAGACCGGAGCCTGCACCGGTACCGAAATCCGAAACGGTAAAACCTGCTGCGCCAATCCGTCCGATTACACCAATCACACCGATTGTACCGGTGAAACCCTCTGTACCTGCAGCAGCGCCTGCAGACCATAAACCGCAGACCACCATTGTGAAACGACCGGAACCGACGGAACCGAAACTGACCGTAAAACCGGCTGCACTGAAACCATTTGACTTCGACGAACTGATGATTACGGGAAGCATCTTCAACACATATATCACAGCTGTTGCAGGAGAAACCTTCTATCTTATCGACCAGCATGCAGCCCATGAGCGCATTTTCTACGAAAAACTGGTCAGAGAATACGAGGAGGAAGAAAAGACCCGCCAGCCTATTATGATTCCGCTGATTATCAGCGTGGATCTGAAGACCGACGAAGATAAGTTCAGCTGGCTGACCGCCCTGACGAAAATGGGCTACACCATCGGCGAATTCGGCCAGGGGACCTATCGAATCAGCGAAATTCCAACCTTCATGACACTGGAGGAAGCAGAAGATTTTGCTAACGATTTTATCGAACAGATCAGCGATTCCACAAACCTGCGGAATACAATCGTCATCGAAAAACTGATTATGAAGTCCTGTAAGGCTGCCGTCAAAGGCGGTGACAGTCTATCTTTGCCAGAACTTCAGGCCCTCATAAACGATTTAAAAAATTGCGTCAACCCGTTCAGCTGTCCGCACGGCCGGCCGACATTCGTCAAACTGACGAAATACGAAATCGAACGTTTATTCAAACGTATTCAAAATTAAGGAGAACTCCATGCAAAAGCGTGAAATCATCGTCGTAGCAGGCCCTACGGCCGTTGGAAAAACAAAATATGCCATCGAAGCAGCCCTGGCTATGAACGGCGAGGTGGTTTCCTGCGACTCCATGCAGCTCTACAAATACATGGACATCGGCAGCGCCAAGCCGACTGCCGAGGAGCAGGCCCAGGTAAAACACTATTTGGTGGACCAGATTGATCCTTCCGAAGCTTTCAGCGTGGCCGAATTCCAGACCCTGGCAAAATCCGCCATCGAAGAGATTTTCGCCAAAGGAAAAACGCCGGTAATCGCCGGAGGTACCGGACTTTATCTAAATTCCTTATTATATGAGATGGACTTCGGTGCGGCGCCGCAGGATTCTGAGCTCCGCAGACAGCTGGAAAAGGAAGCGGAAGAATACGGTCCTGAATACATTCATAATAAACTGAGAGAAGCAGACCCGATCGCTGCTCAGCGAATCCACCCTAACAATGTAAAGAAAGTAGTCCGTGCGCTGGAAGGTGCGCTTAGCGGGAACCCAATTGCAGATTTCAGCAATGTACAGACCCGCTGCAGTGATTACGATGCAGTTCTCATCGGTTTGACCCGTGACAGGGCAGAACTTTACGGCAGAATCAATCTGAGAGTGGATCTGCTGGTAGAGCAGGGGCTTTTCGAGGAAGTCAGAGGACTTCTGGACCGTGGACTGACTGAATCCGATATCTCCATGAAAGGCATCGGATACAAGGAAATCATCGGCTATTATAACGGCCAGTACAGCCGGGAAGAAGCAATCGACCTCATAAAGAAGAACACACGTCATCTGGCCAAGCGCCAGCTGACCTGGTTCCGCCGATATGAAGATATGCACTGGCTTGATATCAGCAAGTTTGACTCCGATGAAGAAGCAATCAAGGATATGATCACATGGCTGAAAAACAGATAAAAATTCACAATAAAAGTGACAGGCCTGACAATATCATAGAAAAAGAAAACGACATCTACTTCGAGTGTGAAGATCTGGAACGTCAGCTGCCGAAATATCTTCGGGGATATTTTGCTTATTTAAAGGGCAATGTACTTCCGCAGACAAGGCTGGCATATCTTCATGATGTGAAGTTTTTCTTCCAGTATCTGATTAAGGAAACAGACCTTACACAGGCAGAAACCACCAGTCAGATTACACTGCAGGAACTCAATGCCGTACAGGCTATTGACGTAAACATGTTTATCGACTACTGCCGCAAATACACAGTAGAGACTGATAAAAACATCTACATTTACGAAAATACCAACAAAACCCTGGCCCGCAAGAAATCATCAGTCTCCGTCCTGTTCAAACAGCTTTACCGTGATGAGCTGCTGGATAAGAACATCACTGACGGTTTCGATCCGATTCGTGTGCCGAAGCCTGGAGAGCGGGAAATCAAAGCTTTGCAGGATGACGAAGTGATGATTATGCTGGATGCGGTGACAAACGGAACCGGCCTGACCAAGCACGAACATTCCTACTGGGAAAAAACCAGGCTGCGTGATAAGGCGATTCTTATCACATTTCTTACATACGGTCTCCGACTCTCCGAGCTGCAGCAGCTCAATGTATCCAGCTTCAACTGGAACAGGGGAGAGTTCAAGATATACAGAAAGAGGGGAAAGGAAGCCCTTATGCCCCTGAACCAGTCCGTGACCATGGTTATCAAGGACTATATTGAACTGGAACGTCCTGCAGATGACCGCGTCATTGACGGACATCAGGATGCACTGTTCCTGTCACTTCAGGGACGGCGAATGACGGAACGTCAGATCCGCGAACTGGTAAAAAAATACACTTCCATTGCGATGGAAACCACACGAAAAGCCGGCTACAGCCCACATAAACTCAGGGCAACGGCTGCTACAAGCCTGATTGGCAGAGGCAACTCCATTTTCGATGTCCAGGCACTGCTGGATCACGAACAGGTAACCACCACCCAGCTTTATGCACGGCATAAGATGAACGTGAAGCGAGACCTGGTGAAGGACATGGAATGGGAAATTGAACGAAAGGATAACACATAAAATGAACCATACTTACCAATACTTAAAAGAAGAATTTGACATCGACGAAAAGGTGCTGAAACTGGTCGCAGAGGCTGAAGAAGAAGTCCGCGGCGAGTTCGAAAAGCTGGATGATATCATGGCATACAACCAGTATAAGGTACTGAAGGCATTCCAGAAGAACAGAATCCGTGAAATGCACTTCGGCTGGAAAACCGGTTACGGCTACGACGATGCAGGCCGTGATGCACTGGGACAGACTTTCGCAGATGTTTTCCATACAGATGCTGCACTGGTGAGAACCACTTTTGTAAACGGTACCCACGCACTGGCGACTACTTTACTGGGTATCCTGAGACCTGGCGATGAGCTGATTTACGCTACCGGTGAACCTTACGATACTCTTCAGACCGTTATCGGCCTGACCAACTACGAAAAGGGCAATGGTTCCCTGAGAGACTACGGCATTACTTTCAAACAGGTTGACCTGCTGCCTGACGGTTCCATCGACATCGAAGGTGTAAAGGCTGCTATTACTGACAAAACCCGTATGATTACAGCTCAGCGTGCAACTGGATATTCCTGGAGAAAGGCCATTTCCATCGACGAAATCGAAAAGCTCATGAAGGCTATCAACGAAGTAAATCCTGACATCATCAAGATGGTAGACAACTCCTACGGCGAATTCCTGGATACCAGAGAACCTTCCGACGTAGGTGCTGACGTTATGGCTGCATCCCTGATCAAGAATCCTGGCGGCGGTCTGGCACTTTCCGGCGCTTATATCGCTGGCAGACAGGATCTGATCGACAAAATCCAGTACCGCATGACCTGTCCGGGCATTGGCGACGAATGCGGCCTCATGTACGGACAGACCCGTACTCTGTTCCAGGGATTCTTCCTGGGTCCAAAGGCTGCAAACGGCGCGCTGAAGGGTGCAGTTCTGTGCGGCAAAGCCTTCGAAAAGCTGGGCTTTGAAGTATCTCCAAAGGCTGGTGATGTCCGTTCCGATATCGTACAGGCCGTAAAGTGCGGCGATCCGCAGAAGCTGATTGCTTTCTGTGAAGGTATTCAGGCAGCTGCACCGATCGACAGCTTCGTTTCTCCGGTTCCTGGCGACATGCCTGGTTATGAAGATAAGGTAATCATGGCTGCTGGTGCATTCGTACAGGGTTCTACCATTGAACTGTCTGCCGACGCTCCAATGCGTGACCCATACATCGCATACTTCCAGGGTGGTCTGACTTACGAACACTCCAAGTTCGGCGTCATCAAGGCTATCGATACTATGGTAAAAAAGGGTCTGGTTACCATCGAATAAAGGATTTTATAAATGGGTACAGGGATTGAGAATCTGAAAAAACAGAAAAGAACCAGGATAGTTACTTCCATCCTGAAGCTGCTTCTTCTGGCAGCTATTGTGGTTGGAATTCCGCTGTACATTTACCTGGCTCACGGAAACCTGCTACATCGGTTCGAAGATGTGGAGGCAATGATCGCTTTTCTGGAGCAGTATGAAGCTGAATCCATACCGATTTATCTTGGTCTGCAGGTTCTGCAGATTGTGATCAGCGTACTTCCAGGCCAGGTATTTCAGATTGCGGCGGGTTATATATATCCGTTCTGGCTGGCACTGCTTCTGGCCATGACCGGTGCCGTGCTTGGTACCTGCATCACGTTCGGCCTGGCAAAATATCTGGGCCGGGATTTTCTCCATCTGTTTTTCGGTGAAGAAAAGATTTCATATTATATCGAACGTCTGAATTCCAAACGTGCCTATACCATTGTATTCCTGCTGTATCTAATTCCAGGAATCCCCAAGGATATTGTCAGCTATGCAGCCGGTGCTTCGGAGATACGGTTTAAACCCTTCATTATATTATCCGCAGTTGGCCGTCTTCCCGGCATGTGCGGAAGCCTTCTCATGGGGTATCTGCTGGAAGGGGAAAACTATATCGGCCTCGGAATTGTGGCAGTCATCGCAGTCCTGGCTTTCCTTGCTTGCATTATTTCCCGGCAAAGAATCAGCAGCTGGCTGGACTGTCTTTATGAACAGATCCGAAATTAAAACGATAAAATAACCCCTCGGGAATATATATCCCAAGGGGTTTTATTATGTCTGAAATTATGATTTTGCAGGAGAATCAACCTTTGCATCCATAAGAATACCAGCGATGATGATAACAAAACCGATACAAACCAGCATGCTCGGATACTCATGGAGAAACAGCGCAACCCATGCAGGTCCAAGAATCAGCTCCCAAAGAGCAATAACAGATGCCTTCTGAGGAGCAACTTTACTTACACCCATGTTGTAGAACGCGTAGCCGCATCCCATCTGCACCACACCAAGAATCAGCATGATAAACCATTCCTGTCCGGTAAAACTCAGTGTATCGGACAGATTCGGAGGAAGAAATGCAAATACAAAGAATCCTGTAAACAGATTGGATATCGCAGTTAATCCCAGAGGATTTTCGCTGCCGCATTTTTTCGCACCAACAGTCATAAATGCAAAGCTGATACTTTCGGAAAGTGCAATCAGATTACCTGTCATAGAACTTCCGTCCAGACCGGTCAGCATGAAGACGATAACACCTGCAGAAATCATGAGTACCGGCATCAGACGCTTTTTATCAAGCTTACGTGTGGAAATTACGGTTGCCAGGAAGAGCCAGATGATACTTGCGTACTGCATACCGATAGCAATCGGTGCAGATGTTTTGCGGAGTGCAAGCACGATGCTGACACAGAGCCCGCAGTAAGCAATCAGATAAATAACGAGCCATAAATTCCATTTAATTTTTTTCGGTCTCAGGAAGGGCAGGAGAACAATACCTGCAATTAAAGAACGAAAACCACAGGTCAGCAGTGCATCAACCTGAAGAAATTTAATTAAAGGGGAGTTCAAACTCCAGAAAAAAGCTCCGAGGAATACCATCATTCCGCCGGAAAGTTTTATATTTTTCATAAAATACCTCGAATCATTGAAAATCCAACATTTATTATACTAATAAGAACAAATAATGTCAACAGAACGCCTTTGCGAACAAATGTTTATTTTATTCTTGACAAAGAACATTTATTCTGCTATATTATAGAAAAGAACAAATGTTTCGAAAGGGGTGTGAACCTGATGACAAGAAGATACAGAGTAGCTAACAGATTCCGTTTTACTGTATTTGTAACAATTATGATTATTCTTATTACAACCTTAGTAAACTTCGCATTGGGTTTAAACACTGCTGAAAGTTTAACTTATGTGGAATATATAGATCTCGAAATCATGTCCGGTGATACATTATGGTCTATAGCTGAAACTTATATGGCTGATTCAGATGATATCCGTATCGCAGTACATGAATTATGCAAGATTAACGACATTTCTGCTGATCAGCTCCAGGCTGGCATGACCATTCATGTTCCGGTTGCAGCTTAATCCCAGTTTCAGTTCGAAAATATGCGTAAATAGAGATACAGGAAAAAACAGCCTTTTTTAGAAGTTTTTTCTAAGGTATGAACCCTCGACCTGTTATAAAAAAATCGCTTAAAACGAAAAATAGAGGCTCGGTTTTTCTGGACGTATTTGAAAGAAACCGTGTGCAGACATTTAATAAGGTATAAGATACAACTGATGTAATTTGAAGCCAGTGCGGTATAATACGATCTATAATAATAAATAATAGAATTGAAGGAATTAAAAGTCCTCAAGTATATATGCCTATAAGAAGACGGTCCGGGGCGCCAGATGTGCTGCGGGCTGTCTGTTCTGCTTTATCCGCATTAACTATTCCCAAAATTGTGATTTTAGGAATAGTTTCATCTAAGTAAAAAAGCCCCTTTTCGGGCTGATTTACCTGCGTCCTCCTGGCTGATTAAACAACGATCCAAATATACCAAGGAACACGATTCCTCCAAGCATACTTATTAATCCGCCAATCTTTCCAAAAACAGCATCAATAATGCTTAAATTAAATAATGTTATTCCATAAACTGAAACACCAATTCCGCATGTAATAAAAATTACAGCCAAGATAAACTTACTCAATTTAACATCATCATTTATAAGTTTAAGTTTCTGCGGTTCACTAAAGATTATTTCTGCATCTGCAAGTTCTGATAATCCCCTTTTGGTAAACAGCTCTATAAGACGATTTGGAAATGCTGTAGAATATAGGCTTCCAAACTCAAGTGCCTTACCATTAAGAATCTCCTTCAATGTTCTTTTATCGGGAACAGTCATAGTTATATGATACTTTCCGTCAGTATGTACATTGGTGTCGAATACCAAAGTATCCGGAACATTAACTTCCTCAAGTCTTTTATGAAGGAATTCAGCTGTAATCTCAGCAGCCTGATCTACAATATCATCCTGCAGCACTCTATCTGGTTCAGAAACACAGAAATCAGCTCTAACGATATCATTTTCAGAATTCACTTGCATGGATA
>JAZTZZ010000014.1:0-1569 GCA_045637765.1 Anaerovoracaceae bacterium
ACAGTTAGGCTGTCCGCCAAGGGGATCCTTATAAATCCAGAGAGATTCCAAAGTAGCCGCATTGAAAGCTTGTACACAGCCGCTGGACAACGCCACGAAAACCATACCCTCCGCGTAGGTCGGCGGCGTAATGGAGAAGCTTGACTTATGATCCATTTTTCCGCTTGCAACTATGCCACCTGTCATGGGATCAATCCGGAAGATGTTATCACTGGCATAGGTAACAATGTCACCATCCACCAGAATCGGACTGCCTACCGCATCGGAGTCGATGCCGCTGCCAATCTGTTTTGCCCAGTACAGCGTTCCATTTTCTGCTACTGTAGGAATCTTCACATCAACCACAGCATTATGATCGTTATTACCACGGAAATTCTCCCAGTAAGCTTTCATTGATGTGTCAATCTTCGCATTTTCCGGTGCCGCAGTAAGATTCCATACAATATTGGCAACACCTCCATCTCCGGAAGCTGTCACCTTATGTTCACTTTCACCATCCAAAATAACTAGTTCATCCTCTATATTCTGAGTAACTTCTAGTCTTCCGGCTTTGGTGATATATCCATATTCTGACAAAACGTAATCATAGCTGTATCCTTCACACAGCAGGAATTTACCATTCTCATCAGGCCAGAGCCGCTCTCCGGACAAAACTTCGCGGATGTTCAGGAGCGCAGATTGCGGAAAATAATTAAAGGAAGTTTGTACAGGCGGTGCTTTCAGGAGCTTTACCACATAAGTGGAAGCTCCTCCTGGTGCTTTATCGTTCTCCACCGTTATGGTTACTACCTGAGTATCAATGCTACCATTCAGCGCAATAACAGCGTTGCCTGCTTCCTTCAGAGTGGTTTTTCGGTCACCTTCTTCTACTGTAATGCGATATCCGAGCTCTTCTTCATCGGCACAAAGCGAGCCATTGGGTGCAGCTACATTCAGTTCCAGCTGTTTCGCTGCCAGTGAAACCTTCACAGCGTATTCTTTTACACTGGGTTCAAATCCGGTTTTCCCGTCAGAATGCTGAATCACAGTAGGAACACCGTCACACGCTGCAGACAGCTGCTTTAAGGTCAGTGTCCTATGGAAATCCACAACATAATCCTGGAAGTATGTTACACCGTTTATGTTCTTCGTGAGCCGAACCGTAACGGAATTCTCAATGGGATTTTCATCCATCAGCAAGCGTTTGACTTGCGTACCTGTCGTCTTTCCAGAGTCTACCTGCACGATATAGGGTTTTCCATGATATAAACTGCGGGCAAAGGTCTGATGATACATTACTTCAATGGTCGTATCGATATCCACTGCTTTTGCCCAGATAAAGGCCAGATGTTCGGTGTCAACCAGTTCTGTCTGATAATGATGCTTGTCCGGCTGGAATGGGGAAGTCAGCGGAATCGAGTTTTTCTGGACACTTGCTTCTGCTTTGCCAAATGCCAGTTCCGTCAGCCAATTTTCCACATTGTCAAAATTAACCGTGATAATTTCGCCTGCATAATCCTTCAGTTCCAAATCATCCGCCATGTGGTAATAGGTATCATAGGTTGCAACGTAATGATAGCTTTCTCCAGG
>JAZTZZ010000015.1:0-8424 GCA_045637765.1 Anaerovoracaceae bacterium
CGGTTCTCCAGCTTCTTCAGCTGCTTCTTCGCTGCATATAAACCGATATAAATTACGATTCCGATAATGATTCCCTGTAACATGATGCTGCCTCCTTTGTGAACTTTATTTCAGTTAGTATATTCTAACTCCCTTTCTTGACCTTATTATATCGCATCATATATCAGTTGTCAATCATTAATTGATAATCATTATCATTTTATTTTACAATCTTCTCCGCCAGCTGCTTTAGTTTCTCCCAGCCAGTATTCTTTCGTAAAGAGTATACATCTCCTGGCTGAAACAGCAGAAAATCACTTCCATATTATAATCCGGATGAAACTTCAGCCACTGCGATACACTCCGGCACGCAATCTCCGATGCTTCCTGCCATGGGTATCCGTATACACCGCAGGAAATTGCAGGAAATGCAATGGTATGAAGACCATTGGCGCGTGCTAGATCCAGAGAATTACGGTAACAGTTTTCCAGCAGTAGCGGATCAAGCGCACTTCCCGAATAAATTGGTCCAACAGTGTGAATCACATGCTTTGCAGGGAGATGATACCCTGCGGTAATCTTTGCCTCACCGGTCGGACAGCCACAAAGGGTCCTGCACTCCTCCAGAAGCTTTGGTCCCGCTGCCCGGTGAATAGCACCATCCACGCCTCCTCCGCCAAGCAGGCTGCTGTTAGCAGCATTCACAATAGCGTCAACTTCCAGTTTCGTAATGTCACCCATCATATATGTTATCTTGCTCATAGGGTCATCCCTCCTTTATATAATCCTATCATAACAGAAAAACAGAGGGTCTGCAATGAAACCCTCTGTTTGTTCAGTCAGTATTATTCTTCTGTCTTCTGCTCCGGCATACCGGTTTCAATTTCACCGGTATAGCGGTCACAGTCGCCTAAAGGTGTGATGTTTTCAAATCCCAGAGCCTTCAGTGCAACTGCTCCGTCTTTGGCATCATTGAAGTACCAGCCGTAAACAAATACAGGTGCATGTTTATCTTCCAGCTGATAGCGGGCTTTGGCAATTTCCTTATAAGGTACATTGACAGCTCCCGGTATATGTCCGTTCAGATAATCTGCTTCAGGACGTATATCAAGGAGCACCGCATATTTCATCTGATGATATTTCACAAGACCATCATTGATGTTCGGTCCCTTTAAAAAGTCCAGAATTCCCATAGTCTTACTTCTTTCTTGGCTTCTTGATTTTGTTCAGCTTAGCATTCAGATCCAGCAGCTGTTCCTTGGTCAGGTTGATACCTGCCATGCCAATCATGCCGGACAGTCTTAATACAGTGAAGCTTCCCATCATCTGCATTAACGCGCCCTTATCCATTTCGCCTAAATCGAAACCAGCAGCTTCGCCCTTCTTTTCGCCCTTCTTCGGCATCATCTTTGCCACCATGCCCATGAACAGCAGCTTACCCTGCATTGTGTCCATGATGTCAGCAATCTTGTCGTTCAGGGAGAAGTAACCTTCTACTTCAGTAATGTCGAACCAGTTCAGGATCGCGCCCTTTTCCTGGAGTCTGTACTTAGGATTGAATTCTTCCACCTTCTGCAGGTATGCTTCATCTCTGCATTCGCCGGCAACTGCCACCAGTTCAGTTTCGCCAACGTTTGGAACCTGGAAATAGAAGAAGTGGTCAGGAGCGGAGATTTTGCCCAGGGATACGCCGTTTGCAAACAGTTCCACTTCAGGCTGGTTGGAGTATACGGTAACCTTGGTTACCTCTTCTACTCTTTCCACGTATCTCTTACCGCAGATGTGTACGAATGGATCATCGGACAGCCATGCCTTGTATGCATAGTAGGAGTCCTTCTTGTACTTTCTGTCGAAAGTAACCAGACCCTTGTGGTTCATACCGTTTTCGCCGCCTTCGTTACGTGCGTCAGCACCGAAGTCGAACATGTTCCATACGTGGGTAGCCCACATGTACTTACGGGTAAAGAACTGCTTGATCAGCTCTTCGTGGTAGTAAGCCTGATATTCTTCTGTATAGTCACCCTGTGTTGGATTGGATGTGTGCCAGTCTAATGCTTCACAGCCGTATTCGGAGCAGCCGATTGGAATGTTTGGATGCTTTGCATGGAACTTGTCGAACCAAGGACCGTTCATGTCAGTTTCGCCGCCGTACCAGCCGAAGTAGTGGTTGTAGGATACTACATCCGGAATCTGCAGGTATGGGTCATCCATAGCGCACATGGAAACTGCTGCAATGGTGGTCAGTCTGGTCTTGTCCATTTCATGAACCATATCGTTCAGAATGTTGTGGTTTTCCAGCAGGTCAGCATCTGCACCACCGATACCGATTTCGTTGGACAGGCCCCAAACCACGATGGAAGGATGGTTGTAGTTCTGAACTACCAGTTCCTTCATCTGGGAAATGGTGTTTTCACGGCCTGTCGGCATGTGCTTGGAGATGTATGGAATTTCAGCCCAGATTACCATACCGTATTCGTCACACAGGTCATAGAAATACTGGTCGTGCTGATAATGTGCCAGTCTGATGGTGTTTGCACCCATGTCAGCAATCAGAGCCATATCTTCGTCATGCATTTCGTGAGTCAGAGCGTTACCAACTACAGCTCTGTCCTGATGACGGGATACACCGCGCAGAGGATATTCTTCACCGTTCAGGATGAAACCTCTTTCAGGGTCGATTTCGAAGGTTCTTACACCGAAGTTTACCATTACGTCATCGATTGCTTCGCCGTTTTCCATCAGCTGTACGCACGCACTGTACAGGTAAGGGTCCTTACGGCCGTTCCACAGGTGTACGTCCTTAATTTCCAGAACTGCCTGGCAGTCGGAAGATTCAAAGGATGCCACTTCGCAGCCGCATGCTGCATATACGGTGTAACGGATGGTCTGACCTTCCTTCATATTCTTTACGAAAGTTTCGATTTCAACCTGTGCATCGCTGCCGCAAACCTGCGGAGTAATCTTCACACCGTTGGAACCGTAGTATTCCAGGTCAAAGTGAGATTCATTCACACAGATAATGTTTACATCACGGTACAGACCGCCGTAGAATGTAAAGTCAGCCATCTGCGGATATACAGTCTGGTTTGCAGTGTTGTCTACTGCGATAACAAACAGGTTTTCACGATCCAGAACTTCAGTGATGTCCACTCTCCATGTGGAATAACCGCCGTCATGGTGTGCCATGTGCTTACCGTTTAAGTAAACATCAGCGGAGGAGTTTGCCCCCTGGATTTCCAGATAGTACTTTTCTGCTTCAGGCAGATCCATCTTGTCCAGAGACTTTGCATAGTAGCAGGTACCGCGGTAGTAGTCATTGCCGCCGTCGTTACCGTCGATTGCATTCCAGGTATGAGGCAGGTTTACCCAGTTCCAGTTCATTGGCAGTGCTTCAGGTACTGCATCTGCCTGCTTTGTAAATGCCCACTTGGCATTGAAGTTTACGATATTTCTCAAAATAGTTACCTCCAGTATTTCTCACTTTTTCAGTTTTACTGTCATAGTTTCACTTGTATCATTGTATCGAAAATCCTCACTTTAGTGTGAGGATTATTTTTATGTTTTTTTGTAAAATTTTAATGTGATTTGTGATATAATGTACTTACAGTAATTTGTCAGGAGGTTTGCCATGTTTTATGATGCCCAGCTGCAGTTTCTGCGGGATACATTGAAAAAAAGTTCCATTCAGACTATACTTCTAAATCCGGATGTACCGCTGTCTTCTCAGCAAAATATCCTTATCCCCACATTCTCCGGCCAGGAAGAACTGTACCGCAGCTCCTTCTTTCAGCTGTTTCCCGATATCCAGTCTCACACCATGTATAAGCTCAGCATCCCTCATGGTGTGCATTATTTATTCTGTCTGCTTCCGGAAACCCCTGCTCCTCAGATTCTGCTGATTGGTCCCTATCTTGGTGCACAGCTGAGTCAGGAGGAAATGCTGGAGTATGCTGAGCGGCTCCATATACCTCCGGAGCAGACTCCCATGCTGGAAGAGTTCTTTCTTTCTCTGCCTGTACTGCAGGAAGGCGGTTACTTTTTCTCCATGATTGATACCTTCGCTGAACTGATCTGGAAAGGAAGAAATAATTATACCATGAATGACTTCTCCGGTGGTATTTCCGACACTCTGCTTCGTTTTCCACACAGAGATTCACTTTCCGGACCTCAGCATACCCAGTGGAACATTCAGAGAATGGAGGCCCGCTATCAGTTCGAAAACGAGCTCCTGGACGCAGTATCCCACGGTTCATCTTCCCGGATTGACCGTCTTATCCCTGCCTTTGCTTCCGTAGATTTGGAGCAGCGTCTGCAGGATCCTGTCCGTAATATGAAGAATTACAGTATTATTATGAACACGCTGTTCCGCAAAGCAGCCCAGTCCGGCGGTGTACATCCGATTTATCTGGACCAGGCATCTTCCTCCTTTGCACATCAGATTGAACTGATGACCTCCGTAGATGCGCTGCAGAAACTGATGAGCGATATGGGATATACCTACTGCAAGCTGGTACGCAAGCATTCCATGAAAAACTTCTCAGCACCGGTACAGAAAACTATCCTCCAAATTGATGCGGACCTGACCGCAGATCTTTCTCTCAGTACTCTGGCCCGTATCCAGAGTCTGAGTCCCGGATATCTGTCAGCACTATTCCGCCGCGAAACCGGACACACTCTGACAGACTTCATCAACCAGCGGCGCATGGATTTTGCCCGGCATCTGCTGAAGACCACCACCCTTCAGATTCAGACCATCGCCCAGCACTGCGGAATTACTGATGTACAGTACTTTTCCAGACTGTTTAAAAAATATACCGGTATGACGCCAAAAGAATACCGAAATTCATAGACATGAAAAAAACGCGCTCCAATAATGGAACGCGTTTTAATTTTCAATTTTTCAGTTTAACCGGAAGTCGGTTTACACTGCGCGGCGTTCTGCCAGTTCTTCAGCCATCTGCTGGGTGGTCTTCTTATTCAGGTTATAGATCAGACCCAGACCAACAAACATGAAGAGTGCAGCCACCAGATACAGGCATGCTACCAGATAACGCATGTTGGTTGCAACTTCCATAGTCTGATTACCCTGATTTTCTTCTACGTAACCCAGGAATACCATGATTACCAGAACCAGAGATGGACCTGCACCCTGTGCAAGCTTACGGAAGAAGGAGTGCATTGCATAAACAGTACCTTCTTCTCTGGTACCGAACTTCCATTCATTGTAGTCGATCGCATCACCCATCATACCCCAGGATACAGTGGAGTAGATACCCATACCCAGAGCGAAAATCAGCTGGCAGAGAATGTAGATAACTACACCCTTCATGTCAGGTGTGATTGGCATTACTATCAGCAGGATGCCGGCGATTACACTTGCCATGGAACCTACCGCAGCCAGTTCCTTTTTACCATACTTCACTACCATCTTACGAGCCAGTGGAGTAAATGCAATAATCGGAATCATTGAGAATGCAGAAACAACACCAGACAGTTCTACGGCATTAAAGTAGGACTGGAACAGTACAGTTACTGCAGCAGTAGCACCCTGCATACCGATGAACATACCCATTGCAGCAACAGTTGCACCTACTGCAGGACGGTTCTTGATGAAGTTGCCCATAGCCTTGATTGGGTTGAACTTTTCTCTTTCCTCGCCAGCCTTCGCGTCAGTATCCACGCGGATTTCGGTGTTACGGATCATGAACTGGAATGCGAAGAAGCCCAGGATACCCATAATCAGAGCAGCCATGAATACTCTTTCACCGATGATATTGTCTTCTTCATCGTAAATGAGGAAAGGCAGGATTACCATAGGCACCATATTACCTACCAGGGAACCTACAGATCTGAATGCAGACAGAGCAGCTCTGTCACCTGCATCGTCAGAGATCAGACCCAGCAGAGAACCGTAAGGTACGTTTGCTACAGTGTAGAATGCGTCCCAGATTACATAGCCTGCCACGAAGATGATGTTCTTCGCCATAGCAGATGCATTTGGCAGCGGTACGAAGCAGAGCGCACCGGCCACAACCAGACCGATGGAACCGGCGAAGATGTAAGTCAGGAACTTATTTTTCTTATACTTACGCTTATCAGCGTCGATGATGGAACCGATCAGCGGGTCGTTGATTGCGTCCCAAATCTGTACCAGAAGCAGCAGACCAGCGTACAGCATGGAATCCATGCCCATGAACTGAGTCCAGAAAACAATCAGAGTACCCTTCAGTGCGAATGACATGTTGCAACCGAAGTCCCCCATAGCGTACGCAACGTTGTCGCGCATGCTGAATTTACGATGGCCCTGTGCATCCAGGACCGGAGCTTTCTTGCCCATTGGATTAATCCTCCTTGAAAATTCTAAAAGAATAATTGCATTTCAGCGCATAAAACGCCTATTGTCGACATTATACCAAATATGAAGGTTCTGTGAACAGTACCAAAATGTCACTTTTGTGACACTTTTATCAGTAAATCGCTTGTTTTCATATTTGTAATTTGTTAGAATGTCAGTAGCATCTCATCTGCGGAGGAAAAATTTTATGTACAAAAACTGCATGAATCAGCCGGCACGGCAGCGGCAGCGGGAACTTGAAAACGGTCTGCTCCAGGTTATGCTCCATCGTGATTATGAAAACATCAGTGTCAGTGATCTCTGTGATACCTTAGGCATCCCACGAAAATCTTTTTACCGATATTTCAGTAATAAAGATGGTGCTCTGTACGCGCTTGTGGATCATGCACTGCTGGATTTCTCCCAGGAATTCTTTCATCCGGGCACGGAGCTGAACCTGTCTCTGGCCGAAGACTTTTTCCGTTACTGGCTCGAGCACCGTGACATTCTCCACGCTTTGGAAAGAAACAATCTGGGCGGCGTTCTGGTACAGCGCACTATTGAATTAACCGTAAGAGACAACAATTATATACCACAGATTCTGCCTGCAGATATTCAGTACATGCAGAACTATGTTCTACTTTTTCTGGTCAGCGGCGTCATGTCCCTTCTCATTCAGTGGGAAAAGGATAATTTCAAAGCCACACCAAGGGAAATGGCCATTACAACTGTCCATATGCTGAACCGCTCAATCTTTACAAAATAAAACTCAAAACATAAAGAAACCTGTGCGCATGCCAAGCCCACAGGTTTCATTTTTATATACCGATATTTATTATTCTTCTTCCAGCAGTTCCTTCACGAAGGTAACCACAGTTTCATAGTAACCTTCCTTATCCAGGAAGAAACTCATACCATGTTCTGCATCAGGAACATAGAAAGTGACAATCCGTTCTGCACCGCAGGCAGCAGCATTCACTGCTGTCATTTCGACCGGTACACGTTCATCAGCCTCCCCATGAATGAATACAGCCGGAATTTTTGAATTCTTCAAGGACTCTACCGCACTGGCTTCATCCGGATTGAAGTTTCCATACAGTTTTGCTCCCAGCTTTACCAGCTTCCAGCATGGACCAACAGGAAGCTTCATCTCTTTAATTGCTTCCTTCATAACGCCTTCCACTGTACTGTATCCGCAGTCCGCCAGAAGACACTTCACATTCGGACAGTCCTGAAGCAATTCTGCGGCCATCATGACAGTTGCCGCCCCCATAGAGATTCCTCCCAGCAAAATCTTCACATCCGTACCAAATCGTTCGACGCAGTATTCAACCCATCTGACACAGTCATAACGTTCCTTGATTCCCATGGTGATAGTTTCTCCCTGACTTTCACCGTGTGATCTCTGGTCCACCATCAGAATATTATATCCCTGCTCCCAATAAATCCAGAAACCACCGGAAAAATCACGCAGAGTCGGACTCTTGTATCCATGGAAAAAGATGACCAGCGGAGCATCGTCTTTCTGATGGTAATAACGGCCTGCCAGCTTCAGACAGTCTTTAGACTGAATATATACCCACTCACAAGGCAGCTGTTCCAGCTTTTCAATGGCGGAGAAAATATCATCCCTGAATTCCTCACTCTGCGGTCCAATCAGCTGATACGGATTACGTCCACGGTTTTTAGTCGGTTTAAAAGCATAATTATAGGCCCACTTGGCTGCACCCAGAACCGCTGCTGCACCTACAGCAGCCACAGCACCTACCTGTGCGATCGTCTGCGCCTGTTTCTGTCTTTTGTTCATACTGTAATTCCCCTCCTGAATTTCAATTGATAATAAATATACGCCCCCTGACGAAAAAAGTCAAGAGGCGTAATAAAATGTCGCTGTGCAAAAAAACGTACTTTCGGAAAGTAGAGATTCTGCCGGTAAAGAAAAAGCGCATAGCAGAAGCTATGCGCAAATAAAAAAAGGCGCCAGTGCTTCGCACTCTGCGCAGTTACAAAAAATAAAAAACCGGCAACGTCCTACTTTCCCAGGCAGCTTCCCACCAAGTATCATCGGCGCTAAGGAGCTTAACTTCTGTGTTCGAGATGGGAACAGGTGT
>JAZTZZ010000016.1:0-33293 GCA_045637765.1 Anaerovoracaceae bacterium
GATGAATAAAGAATATCAGGGGAAAGGAATTGGTAGGCAGATTATTAGTGAATGCGCGGAGTATTTAAAAGGGCTGCATTTTGAAAAAATCCGCCTCGCCATTGACAGAGGAAATCCACAGAGCAAAGCATTTTGGACGAAAAATAAGTTTATAAGAACAGGCGAAGAGATTGAAAAAAGTGAGAAAATGATGGATAAAAAAAGATTTCAAAAACAGATTGAGTTTATATTAGAGGCCGATAAGGAAAAGAATATTTTACGACAGACACATTTGTCCGGTCATGGCAGACGAGAAAATGATGCGGAGCATGCCTGGCATATGGCGATTATGATTTATCTTCTAAAGGAATATGCCAATGAGAAATTTGATGTTGCAAAGGCAATGATGATGGCATTGATTCATGATATTGTGGAAATTGATGCAGGGGATACTTATGCGTACGATACAGCAGGTCTGGAAACTCAGAAGGAGCGGGAGAAGTTAGCAGCAGAGCGTATTTTCGGAATGCTTCCAGAGGAACAGAAAGCAGAGCTAAAAGGGATGTTTGAGGAATTTGAAGCCTGCGAAACGCCGGAAGCAAAATTTGCCCGCGCCATGGATAACTTTCAGCCGTTGCTATTAAATAACTCCAACAATGGCAGTGACTGGAAAGAACATGGAGTCTGTAAGTCTAAGGTTATGGGACGGCATAAAAACACCAGATTTGGTTCTGAGGTCATTGGCGAATATTCAGAGCAGATTATTGAGGAAAATGTAAAAAAAGGAAATATCAGAAACATCCCTGAAGCATTTTGAACAGTATCATTGATACTGGCTTGTCGTTCGCACAGAACGCTATGAAAAAACGCCTGAACTTTCATAGTAGTAGGTTCAAGCGTTTCTTTGTTTGTTTTTTTAATCTTTCAAATCTGCAATCTCACCCATATCAGGCAGCCATACAGAAGATGCATTGATAAAACCACTCTGATTCTTTGCTTGAGCAGCGATGGTAGAAGGTATTGTTCCGTTTAGCTGTCCACGAACACTTTCAGCTCGTAACAGACAAAAATGTTCTATCGTATCAACTCCGAGCAGATAATCTTCATAAGAGCAAAATGCTGTCGGATCTTTTTCAACATAAGGAGAAATCATTTCACGGGTCTGCTCCATAAAATTTTCAAAACAACCGCTTTCAAAATAACTTTCAATCAAAAAATCAAAATATTCGTGGTACTGAGTATAATACTCATTGTGCTTCATGAGATTATGATACAACGGACGATTTCGCATGATCTCACCACTGGCAGGGGTGTTGATTGGATAATTCACATACAACGTTGAGTCATTGATCGGGTCAGGCATCCCAAGGGAGTAGGTCGCAAAAGCAAGGTTATAATCCCACGGGAGAATACTCAAAATTCCATCTTCTTCATACAGGAAATAGTTATGACCAGTCTTGCCAAGATAACTGTCCATGTTTACTACAAACACCTGTACCGTGAAATAACGTAAGACTTCGTCTACATTGATACCTGTTTCCAGATTTTCTCCGGTGGATAACAGCTTCAATGCATCGATCACACGCTGTTTATCTGCTTCGGTAGTGTCAAATTTGGCGTTGCGGAAGATATTGTCGTAGCTGTCAATATCATCGTCGGTGTAGCGCAGATGGACATCGGCGTTTTCATCATTCAATGATTTGTAATCCGGTTTGTAAAGCTGGCCGTAATCCACTCCAAAATTACGTTTTGCAAAGGCTTCCTCTGGTTCTTCGATAGCCAGAAACAGCCCCCAATCATCTCCATTGACACGCACCCAGGTATAGCTGCAAAGGGGTGTAGGAACTCCCATGTGCTCCATCATGTCATAGGTAATCCAGGTTTTCATATAGCTGTTGTCCTGAAAAGAAGAATCCAGAGAAAACTTATCTAAGCCATAGTAACTGCCAAAGGTATAATGGTCAAATTCCACCTTCAGACTGTAGCGGTCATGACCGTATTTTTCTGTCAGTCGTCGTGAATTGTTTCCTTTTGCTCGGATTCCTACCTTTGAGAATTTTTCGCCGTCAATTACCAGCGTGCAGACAGAGTATTCTTCCTCTGCTGCTGTATTCAAAAACGCATTCCAATCGTCGATCAGAATGTCGATGGTATGTACCCTGGTCTGGTCAAACAGGCGTGTTTCATAACCCGGTGCCGCTGAAGCAGGTGTAATACCCAGAGATTCTCCATTTATAAACAGAATCGTCACCAACAGGGCAACAGCCATCACAACGATACAGATTCGGTCAATGAATTTCGTTTTCAGCATAATCTTAACTCATATAATCGCCATTGTAGGAAACCATCACCGTATGACTGACACCGGGCAGCTCAGCCAGTTCATTAATAAAATCGGTATTGGAATCTTTCAGGCGTACTTCATAATTCAATTCGATGCAGCCAGGGGCAACACTCTTACTTTTCATGGACAGTTTGCTGACTTTGCCTGACACAAAAGCATGCGCTTCTTTTTCAGCAGAAGTATCTGTGCAGTGAAGTACCAGTATGTAGGGTTTCTCAAAGCCTTTGTCCCGGGAGAAAATCATCAGAATCAGGCCGATGAATAAACTGCCGATTACTGCAAGCGGAATGAAACCTGCGGCCAGTACGATGCCTGCAGCAATTGCCCAGAACAGAAAAGCGATGTCAGAAGGATCTTTAATCGCTGTGCGGAAACGGACGATGGACAATGCACCAACCATACCAAGGGAAAGAACAATATTACTGGTCACTGCGAGAATCAGCAGAGAAGTAATCATACACAGGGCAATCAGCGTAACGCCGAAGCTTGCAGAGTACATCACGCCTGCGTAGCACTTTTTGTAAACAAAGAAAATGAACAGTCCCACTGCAAAGGACAGCACCAAAGCCAATGCCATGTCCAGAACAGAGATGGTGGATACATTTTCAAGAAAGCTTGATTTAAATATATCTTGAAAGTTGAAAGGCATAGATTTCCTCCTCATTAGTCATATCTGCGGCAAATGGCATACTTGGAATAAGCGGCTGCCTGTCGGTTTGGGATCTGTACCGACATGGATACGATTTCCGGCAAAAATTCATCATATTTCACCTCGAGAACTGCCAGCCCATCAGAAACCGGTGCATGGTACCGCTGAGGATTCAGAAAGTCCACGATGCCAAGTCCGGATCGCAGATTGCGGTCAATGGTGATACGTACATTTCCTGGTTCATAAAGAAAGGCTTCTCTATCGTAGGTCACAATCGTTTTCGGGGCAAGAAGCTGCCCTTTCATTTTGCTGTACAGTTCCAGCAGCAAAGGATGTTCACATTTCAGCAGAAAGTCAATGTCGCCGGACATAATCCGCTGCGCCTGCTCTTGTGTCACCTTTGCGCTGTACTTACCACACAGGCCATTTATTTTGAATTTCTTTTCCAGACGTATAAAAGATGTATCGCTTCCATAATAGCGAAGCCGGAATTTTTCCCGCTGGTTCACACCATCAATCTTTTGTCTCAAAGCCTTGTCATAAGGCGTGTCAAAATAGAGGCTGCTCACACGGTAAATCCCGTGTGAGTCAGCGTTTGCGTCGTGTTTGAAAAGCTTTCTGAGTCTGGATGACAGGATTAAATCGTCCTGCGGATTAATACTGTGTTTCAGTTCATGCCGCAGGTGGACCGGCGGCTTTTCTTTAATCATCATATCCGGAATTGCCATAGTTGCTTCCGTAATTGCTGCCATAATTGCTGTTGCTGTAGTTGGAGTTTCCGTTGTCATAGTTGGAGTCACCATAGTTGGAATTACCGGAGGAAGCAGGCGGAGTTGCTGCAGGAGGCTTGGCCGCTGCAGAAGGCTTGGAAGCTGCAGGAGGCTTAGTGGCTGCAGGAGGCTTGGTGGCTGCAGGGGCCTTGTAACCGGAATCGCCGTAGGCAGAGTTGCCGTAATTGGTGCTGCCTATGCTGCTGTCGTCTTTATAGTCAGTTGCACCATCGCCATTGACACCATAATCGGTGTTTTTATCGTAGTCGGTGCCGTCGTAATCCGTAACGCCGTCGCTGCCCGCGCCGTAGTCGGTGGAGTTATCGTCATTATGGTCATAGTCAGTCAGACCGTCACCCCAGACACCATAGTCAGAGTCATTATAGTCGGTGTTGCCGTCGGCGTTGACGCCATAGTCGGTATTTGCGTCGTAATCAGTACCGTCGTAGTCCGTCACACCGTCATTGCCGTTACCATAGTCCGTGTCGTTGTTGATGTTGTGGTCATAATCGGTAACGCCATCATGGTTAGGACCATAGTCTGTGTCGCTGTAGTCGGTATAGCCGTCATTACCGGGACCGTAATCTGTATCTACGTAATCAGTAATACCATAATCACTTTCATTTCTAACATCCATAGGAACACTCCAGCTGTTGGTGTTTACACAATCACGGACATCGGACACAACTTCATCCAGAAAAGCATCGTGAGGGAGTTTGGAACCCGCTTCAATTTCAATGGTAATCTGGCGGCGTTCGCCTTCGATTTCTTCCACAAAGTAACCAGCTTCACCGATGGCGGAAACCAGTGTTGTTACTGCTTCACGAGTTTCCTGGCCAATCAGGCCTTTGCAGCTGCTGATAATGTCCAAAGCATCATCATTACGGGCTGAGATGCCGGTAACCAGACCGTTTTCGTCATATTCCACTGCAATTTCAGGGTTTACACTCAGTACCAGAACACCACCGGAAGCGAGTTCGGTACCGTTATTGGTGGTTGTGCTCTGACCGCATCCAGCCAGGCAGGCAAGGCTCATAACCAGAACCAGCAGAGTTGCAATAATAGTTTTTTTATTCATGTTTATTTTCCTCCTTCGATAGTAGTTGTTTGGGAGCTTTATTTCATCTTACATTCACAGATTACGAAAACTCATTTCCAAAACCGGGGTGGGTTTGAAAGTTTTTTATCAGTCGTCATCGTAATCAGAAACTTCGTCATTATAACCGCTGTCATCATAATCGCTTTCAGCAGGCTGTGAACTTACAGGCGGTGCAGTAGTCTGATCTGCTTAGCCATAGTCCTATTTGGAATATGGATGTTACGATTATATTTTATCGAAAAACAGAATTTCACAATACTATAGTTTTGTCAATCGTAAGTAAATTGTATGTAAAGTCACGGTTATCGCTTTTTATTGTTTGCCTGGCATGATATAATGAACAAAAATACATTAAAATAGTAAGGAGCTTTCACTATGATTTGGTGTGTTGAAGACGAAGCCAGTATTCGTGATATCATCGTATATGCTTTAACTGCCGCCGGTTTTGATGCAAAAGGCTTTGAGGACGGTGATTGTTTCTGGGATGCTTTGCAAAATGAGAAACCGCAGCTTGTGCTGCTTGATATTATGCTTCCTGGTGCAGACGGTATTGAATTGATGACCCGAATGAAAAAAACACCGGAATTATGCGATATCCCTGTTATCATGGCAACAGCCAAAGGTGCTGAATTTGACAGAATAACAGGACTTGATCTGGGCGCAGATGACTATCTTGTGAAACCTTTCAGTATGATGGAAATGGTATCAAGAGTAAAAGCGGTTCTGCGGCGCTGTCAGCCGAAAAAATCTTCTAATTGCTGTCAAATTGGCGGCCTGGTTGCAAATTGGGATGAACATACCGTTTCTGTGAACGGGGAACGAGTCATTCTCAGCTTCAAGGAATTTGAACTTTTAAAAATGCTGCTCACAAATCCGGGAACCGCCTACACCAGAGATCAAATTTTTGCGAAAATATGGGATTCTGATTACATCGGAGACAGCCGAACGCTGGATATGCACATTCGTACACTGCGGCAGAAGCTAGGAGAACATGGTAAAATGATTGAAACGGTTCGTAACGTTGGTTATCGTTGGGAGAGCAAGCATGGCAAGTAAAATATTCAGATCCATTCTTACGGTTGCGATCACTGTTCTTCTCATCAGTTTTCTGGTGGTCACCGGTCTGCTGTATCAGGATTTTACAAACATCCAGCATAGTCAGCTGGAAGACAAGCTGCTTCTGGCAGCTGCCGCAACAGAGCAGATGGGGAGGGAATATCTGGAGCAGCTTCCTCCTGACAATTACAGACTTACCTGGATTTCGCCGAAAGGCACTGTAATATTCGATAGTTCTGCTGATACGGACAGTATGGAAAACCATTCTGACCGGGAAGAAATTAAAGAAGCATTGGAAGCTGGAAGCGGAGACAGTTTACGTTATTCCTATACATTGACAGAGAAAACCATTTATGAGGCAGTTTTGCTAAGTGACGGAAGTGTTCTTCGCATTTCTGTCAGCAGAGATACTGCTGCCGCACTGGTAATAGACCTGCTCTGGCCGATCATACTCATTGTGATATTCACAATCATACTTTCAGCATGGTTGGCACGCCGAATGGCAGCGCATGTTGTGGAACCATTGAACCAGCTGAACCTGGATGAACCAATGGCAAATAATACTTATGAAGAACTGATGCCTCTGCTCCAGAGAATCAATTCCCAGCATCAGGAAATTGAGCTTCAGATGCAGCTGTTAAAACGCAAACAGCAGGAATTCGATAAGATTACCGGAAATATGAAAGAAGCACTTGTGCTGCTTGGAACGGATCATAGAATCCTCAGCATCAATCCGGCTGCGATCCGTCTGTTTCAAACCGCTTCTGCAAGCGAAGGCAAGGTCTTCTGCGCAGAACAATATGAACCGGAGATCAGCCGTGCAATTCAGTCCGCTGAAGAACATGGTCATGCCGAATTTACTGCTTCAGTAAACGAAAACACATACGTTTTCAATATCAGCAGCATCGAATCAGATTCTGTGGCCCATGGCATTGTGATTCTTGCCTTTGACATCACAGAACAGGCCCACGCAGAACAGATACGCCGGGACTTTACCTCGAATGTATCTCACGAATTAAAAACACCCCTGCAGACAATCATCGGTTCTGCCGAACTGATTGGAAACGGCATTGTTCAGCCACATGATTTAACCCGTTTTGCAGGTCACATCCGAAAAGAAGCATCAAGACTGCTGAACCTTATTGAAGATATTATCCGTCTGGCGCAGCTGGACGAAGGCAATGCGATGCCCGTTGAAGAAGTCTCATTACTGGCACTTGCAAAAGAGGTTCAGGAAGTACTGAACTATGCTGCCGAAGAAAAGAGTGTCACAATTTCGGTCTTCGGTGACAGCGGTATCCTGTGTGGTGTTCAAAGTCTGCTGTTTGAGCTGATTTACAATCTGGTTGACAATGCGGTTCGCTATAATAAAACGGGAGGTTCTGTTCAGGTTTCCATAGCAGATGAGCCGGAACAAATTCGCCTCTGTGTATCAGACACTGGCATTGGCATTGCACAAGAACATCTTCCGCATATTTTTGACCGTTTTTATCGTGTGGATAAAAGTCACTCCAGAAAATCCGGCGGAACCGGTCTGGGCATGTCTATCGTAAAACATGCCGTAAAATACCATCACGGTACAATCAATATTGACAGCGTACCCGGAAAAGGCACACGCATAACCGTTACCTTGAAAAAGAAACTCTAAAACAAATTCCTGCTTTGTCATTTCGTGGCATAAGCAGGAATTTTTTCAATATGATTCGAATCCGTATTCTTACATCGGGATTTCAGAAAATAAAATGAGCAAAACAGAAAACCCCCGGCAAAATATTTTGCCAGGGGTCAGCACCGCGCTGCCGCGGATTATAAGTCTTATTTCTTCCAGCCGCTCTTCAGGCCTACGATTTCGTTGAAAATCGGAGTTTCCTTGGTGAACAGCTTGCTGTCTGCCACGTAGTAGCCGTGACGGAAGAACTGGAAACGTTCTGCAGGCGCAGCTTCCAGTACGGAAGGTTCTGCCAGAGCATCGATCAGTTCGATAGTTTCTTCGTTCTTGGTGCCGTCTTCGTTCAGCAGGTAGTTGTACTTGCGGATACGGATCGGAACAGCAGTCTTGGCATCTACGAAGTGGATGGTGCCCTTTACCTTGCGGCCGTCGAAACCTTCGCCGCTCTTGGTTGCAGGATCATATGTGCAGTGCAGTTCCTTAATGGAACCGTCTTCGTTCTTGATTACTTCGTTGCAGGTGATGAAGTATGCGCCCTTGAAACGTACTTCGTTGCCAGGGAACAGTCTGAAGTACTTCTTTGCAGGAACTTCCATGAAGTCCTCGCCGTCTACATACAGTTCTCTGGAGAACGGTACCTGACGGGAACCCATTTCAGGAACCTGTGCGTTGTTTTCGATGGTGCACAGTTCCGTTTCATCTTCAGGGTAGTTGGTGATGACAACCTTGATTGGGTCGAATACCACGTTTCTGCTTTCTACCTTCAGCTTCAGGTCATCACGTACGCAGCCTTCCAGTACGGAATAGTCGATGGTGGAGTTTGCCTTAGCCACACCGATCTGTTCGCAGAATGCACGAACCGCTTCCGGAGTATAACCTCTGCGGCGAATCCCTGCGATGGTAGGCATACGAGGGTCGTCCCAACCTTCCACAATACCGTCATCAACCATGGCCTTCAGGTAACGCTTGGACATTACAGTGCCGGTCAGGTTCAGACGTGCGAATTCAATCTGTCTAGGAGGGTTTGCCCAGAAGCCTAC
This sequence comes from Anaerovoracaceae bacterium, assembly GCA_045637765.1. GTDB lineage: Bacteria > Bacillota > Clostridia > Peptostreptococcales > Anaerovoracaceae > RGIG7179. The sequence goes on from JAZTZZ010000016.1 coordinate 8,607, forward strand.
TTCTCTCAGAACCCAGTCGTACAGAGGACGGTGGTCTTCGAATTCCAGAGTACAGATGGAGTGGGAGATGCCTTCGATGGCGTCTTCGATTGGATGTGCAAAGTCGTACATCGGATAGATGCACCACTTGTCACCGGTGTTGTGGTGGGTTGCATGTGCAATTCTGTAGATGATAGGGTCTCTCATGTTGATGTTAGGGGAGCTCATATCGATCTTCGCTCTCAGCACCTTTTCACCGTCTTTATACTTGCCGGCCTTCATGTCTTCGAAGAGCTGCAGGTTTTCTTCTACGGAACGGTTTCTGTAAGGGCTTTCCTTACCAGGCTCAGTCAGGGTACCTCTGTACTCTCTGATTTCTTCGCCGGTCAGGTCGCATACGAATGCCTTGCCCTGCTTAATCAGTTCTACCGCTGCATCGTACATCACATCGAAATAGTCGGATGCCCACAGTCTCTTTTCCCATTCAAAGCCCAGCCACTTTACGTCTTCTTCGATGGAATTTACGTATTCCATATCTTCCTTCACCGGATTGGTGTCGTCGTAACGCAGGTTTACCTTGCCGCCGTACTTGGCCGCAGTGGTAAAGTTCAGGCAGATGGACTTGGCATGGCCGATGTGCAGGTAGCCATTCGGTTCCGGAGGGAAACGGGTGATGACTTCTTTATAGACACCCTCTTCCAGATCCTTGTCGATCATATTGTGTATAAAATTGGTGGTCATTTCTAATTCTGACATTGTAGATTCCTCCAAATTAAATTTTCCAAAAATGTCCTGTAGATGAGTATATCACAAACAGCACGGCCTGTACAAGGGGGAACCTTGCCTGCAGACCGCAGTTTTCAGTCATTTTTTATTTTCTGTCTATGAATTTCGGGCCTTTCAGCTTACAGATCTTATCCTGACAGTTTGCACACTTCAGGGTAGCATTGGATCCTTCCCAGAACCGTTCCGGATGCTTCAGCAGGGTCAGTTCCCAGCGCAGCATCACAATCAGACTGGTAAAGAACAGGCTCCAGGTGAAGAAGTTGCGGATAAACAGCAGCGGTGTACACATCATGAAGTGTCCCCAGTTGAAGATACGGCAATTCACGCAGCACTTATTCTTCAGGAAGAAACTCTGGAACGGACACCAGATAACCACACAAATCAGATCTGCCAGATAGAAAAACACGCTGAGCAGCAGCAGTTCCTTCTCCGCAATCACGTCCAGCACATAAAGAGCACCGAACACTGCATTGAAGCACATCCATACAATCAGCACCCAGATGGCAGCATAATTATTTTTCTGCACATAGCGGTGCAGTCCCAGCTCATCACAGTTTTCAACCGGCACATAGTAGTCCGGGAACTCCTTCTTGCTTCCCATGGTCAGATACTTGCTGTCCGGAAGCATGGCGAGAATCATTTCAAGCATAATCAGTCCCCAGACCACATAAACCCAGATATGGTTGATACCTTCCAGGTAAGCATACAGTTCCTCCAGCGGCCGCCCGGACATGATCCAGTCTATTTCAATCTTTTCTGTTACGATGATGTCAAAATACTCCGGCGCCCTGAAGTAGGCCCAAAGCACCAGCAGAAAAATTCCGGCCCGGAAGACCAGTTTTGCCACGTAGACTTGGAACATCCTTCCTCTCGCCAGGGAGGTTTTCACAGCGCATCCGTTCATTCTTTCCGTTCAAACTCCTTATCCATAATATATTTATACAGTCCCGCAAAATCCCCGCTTTCCAGGGGCAGTTCGAATCCCCCGGCTTCACTGAGCGATTCCAGATCGTGAGAATCCGATGCCTGTATAATTTTCAGTCCCTCCGGCAGTCCGTCAGGACAGTATTCGCGTATTTCTGCGGCCGGTACATAAAGATCTTCCGGCCAGGCTCCCAACACAGCAAAAAGGCCATTAGCGTCCCGGTCCACATGAGCCGGCCAGCAAAGGCCTCCATAGGATGCCGCAATCTGCGGCAGATCCATGATGGATATGTCACAGCCGGTCAGCAGCAGATTCCGCTCGATTTCCGGCTGTCCATCAGTGTGTATGATTTTCTGTTCCCCGAAAACATCCGCCCGGTTTGGGATGAAGGGCAGATGTTTTTCCAGCATGGCATCAAAATCCATAGCCGCCTCAAGGGTTGGAAAATAGCAGACACAATGAATATCTTCGGAAGTATTCACTTCAATTCCGGGAATGAATCCCACACCGTACCGCCGGGCAGCTTCTGCCGCAGCAGGACAGTTTTTGGCGCTGTTGTGGTCTGTCAGGGCAATCAGTTCCAGACCGCATATCCTGGCCATTCCCACCAGATCGTAAGGATCCATGAAATCACTGCCGCAGGGCGACAGACAGGAATGGATATGTAAGTCCGTCTTCATTTCTGCAGGCCCTGATGAACAAGACAGGCTGTTTCAAATACCGGAAGCGGACTCTTCAGCAAGGTTACCTTGCCCTTTGCAGCCTCCACAGCTTCTTCATCGAAGCTGCAGCCTTCTGCGGCAATCACGCAAGATACATCTGCCAGAGATGCCACGGCAATCACATTCCGATTGCCCATGACGGTGACCCAGGCACTGTCTTCCGGCGCTTTGGCCATACATATGGAAAGGAGGTCACAGGTGAACACACCGGTTACCTGCCTGTCCTCCTCCTGCCATACGGTCTCAAACTGAGGAATTTTCACCACATCATTTACTGTCATGTTCTGTCCTTTCGCAGGATTCTTCCAGCTCCTTTTCCAGCTGGGCAATCCGTTCTTCGTACTGGCGGCATTTCAGGAAGATGCACTGTTCTTCCTTTCCGCGGCCCATAATAATATCCTCTGCCAGTGCATGGCAGGATGGTGCACCGCAGACACCGCAGTCCATACCCTTAAACTGTTTTTCCAGTTCTTTGATCTTCATCATCTTTATCATGGCCTGTGACACATCGCTGTCCAGCTGCAGCGCCGGATTATACCGAATTTCCTCATCCAGGTGCATGTCTTCTTCCGGAAAACTTCCTGTCGGAATGGTCGGTGTAACATGATTCATGATGTGAGTAATCCGGGATTTTGCGATGAATGGATTTTCGATGGCCAGCACGCCGCCTACACAGCCTCCCGGACAGGCGTTCAGTTCGATAAAGCGTGCCTGATGAATTTTTTCATCTTCCAAAGCCTCCAGCACATCGATGACATTTTCGATACCGTCTGCATACAGACTGTGAGATGCCTGGCTGGCATAAGCTTCACCGCCGGACTTGACCCAGCCCACACCAAGCGGACCGGAACGCGCCAGAATCTCCGGCGTATGAATATCCTTCAGCAGCGGCTGAAGGAGCGGATATACTTCTGAAATGGACAGCACTGCGTCCACATAACTTTCATTTTCACCCAGAGGGCGTTTGCTGCTGGTTGCCTTGGCAGGGCAGCCGGAAATAAAAATACAACCGATTTTTTCCTTCGGAAGACCAGTTTTTTCCATGGCCAGCCGTTTCGCCCACCGGGCAGACAGTTCCATCGGAGGACGATAGTTCAGCAGATTTGGCAGCAGTGACGGGAACCGGGACCGTATAATTCGTACGACGGTCGGACAGGATGAACTGATAACATGATCCGGAAGACGGTCGAAATACAGATCCTGTGTTACCGCACGGGAAATGGCGTCGCAGGCAACCGACACTTCAAAAACATCATCAAATCCAAGTTTTTTCAGCGCTGTCAGAACAATGTTTCTGTCCCGCATGCCAGGGAACTGGGCATAGAGGGTCTGTGCAGGCAGCGCGATGGTATATTCATAGGATTTCAGAACATCCAAAGTATCGACCACGGCTTTCTTTGCATGGTAAGGGCATACACGGATGCACTCACCGCAGTCGATACACTTGTTTCCGAAAATCACAGCTTTACCGTTTATAATTCGAATCGCTTCCGTCGGACAGCGCTTCAGGCAGATGGTACAGCCGCAGCACTTATCCTGGTCCAGCGTAACGGAATGTCCTACATATTTCATAGCTTCACTCCTTCAGACCGCAGCTGCTTACACCTCAACCTTCATGGTCAGTGTGGTGCCTTCACCCACTACAGTCTTTATATCAAGATAGTCTGTATATTTCTTAATGTTTGGCAGACCCATACCGGCGCCGAAACCCAGGCCCCGGACTTTTTCAGAGGCAGTAGACCAGCCTTCCTGCATGGCCAAATCGATATTCGGGATGCCGGGTCCCACGTCCGCACAGCACACAGTAATTTCAGCAGGAGAAATGCCTACGGTAATTTTGCCGCCGCGTGCATGAATCACCATATTAATCTCCGCTTCGTACATGGCCACTGAAACACGGCGGATAATCTCCGGAGGAAATCCCAGAGATTTCAGTGTTCTCTTCACATCTCCGGATGCTTCCCCAGCACCGGAAAAATCGTCTGCAGAGACGGTGTATTCCAAAATCATCGGATCCATAGGCTATTCATCCCCGCTCTTCAGTCCTGCATCATGCAGAATGCCGCAGGAAGTAAACATTCTCTTATCTGTGGACATAAGCACGATAGACCGTTCTTCTGCCAGCTTAATCATAGCCTCTGTAGGTTCCTTTCCGCGGACAAAAACAAGACATACAATGTCCATCATTTCCGCAGTACGGATTACCTGCGGATTTACAAGGCCGGTGATCAGCACCGCTTCATTTTCCGCATAAGCCAGCACATCACTCATCAGGTCGCTGCAGAATCCTGTATAAACCTCACGGTCCAGAATTTCTTCACCGCTGTACAGTTCCGCATCTAACAGTCTGGAAATTTCTCTTATTTTCATAGTCACAGTCCTCCGATTATATTGTCTAAAGTATATCAAATTAAACAAGACAAATCAATCATTTGTGCTGTATAATATAATCACTCAAATATCCGACATATAAAGGAGGGCACTTTCACCATGATGCCTGAACTCTCACTGAACATACTGGATGTGGCACAGAATTCTGTAACTGCCGGCGCTTCCCTGATCCGGATTTCCGTTCTCGGTGACACTGCTGCTGACCGACTGACAATCCGCATTGAAGACAATGGCTGCGGTATGACCGAAGAACAGCTCCAAAGGGTAACGGATCCATTTTTCACCAGCCGCAAAACACGCAAAGTCGGCCTCGGCATCCCCTTCTTCAAAATGGCTGCTGAACTGACCGGCGGCAGTTTTCATATGGACAGCCAGGTTGGTGCCGGTACGGCGACAACTGCGGTGTTCGTACTGTCTTCCATTGACCGTATGCCCCTCGGAAATATGGCAGATACCATGAGCGTACTGATCGGCCCCAATCCCCACATCGATTTTATTCTGACTATGGAGCAGGACGGCCGCAGTTTCGTCATGGACACCCGCGCCTTCCGGGAAGTACTGGGACCGGATATCCCCCTTTCCGAACCACAGGTGCTGAATTACATCGAGAGATATATAGACGAAAATATTCGCGAGTGCGGAATAAATTTTTAATGAGTTTTCTGAGGAATTATGATATAGTTAATCAAATAAGCTTTTTTAAAGTATGATAAATACATTTATGAAAAGATAGATTTTCAGACAGGAGGTTTTGAAAGTGGCTAAGAAAAAAACCACCGTACCGTTTCAGGGTACTGCAGAGCAGGAAGAAAAGCTGAAAGAACTGATTGCCGAATATAAAGATATTCCGGGTGCATTGATGCCGGTTCTTCAGCAGGCACAGGGTATTTACGGTTACCTTCCAATTGAGGTACAGCAGATGATTGCAGAAGGTCTGAACCTTCCGCTGGCAGAAGTATACGGCGTTGTTACCTTCTACTCTCAGTTTACACTGAATCCGAAGGGGAAGTACGAAATTTCTGTATGCATGGGTACTGCATGTTATGTAAAAGGGGCAGGCGACCTGATTGACAGAATTACTCATATTCTGGGAATCGAGCCCGGTGAGGTTACTCCGGACGGAAAGTTCTCACTGACCAATACACGCTGCATCGGTGCATGCGGTCTGGCTCCGGTTATGACCGTTAACGACGATGTTTACGGCCGCCTGAAGGCAGAAGACATTGACGGCATTCTGAGACAGTACATGAACGAAGAATAAGAAAATTAGGAGGTTATACATATGAAATCTCTTGCAGAACTTGCTGCTCTGAGAGAGCAGATGAAGACCAGCATGAATATGCGTCATGAAGACAGCGATAAAATCCGTGTCGTAGTAGGCATGGCAACCTGCGGTATTGCAGCGGGTGCACGCCCTGTTCTGGGTGCATTCGTGGATGAAATCGCCAAGCGCAATCTGAACAATATCACCGTAACACAGACCGGCTGCATCGGCATCTGTAAATATGAACCTGTGGTGGAAGTCCACATTCCCGGACAGGAAAAAGTAACTTATGTGAAGATGACTGCCGAAAAGGCAATGCGTGTGGTTGCAGAACACCTGGTTAACAATCAGGTGGTGAATGAACTGACCATCGGCGCTGCACAGACTGAATAAAGGAGGTCCACCTATGCATATGGTTCGAGCACATATTCTGGTCTGCGGCGGAACCGGCTGTACTTCATCCCATTCCCAGCAGATCATCGAGGCCCTGGAAACTCAGCTCGCAGAAAACGGCCTCGCAAGCGAAATCAAAGTAATCAAGACCGGCTGCTTCGGACTCTGCGAACGCGGTCCGATTATGATTGTATATCCGGAAGGCGTCTTCTACTCCAGAGTCACAGCTGATGACGTTCCTGAAATCGTGGAAGAACATATTTTGAAGGGCAGAATCGTAAAGCGTCTGCTCTATCAGGATACCGCCAGCCACGATACGATCCAGAGCCTGAACAAGACCAAGTTCTATGAAAAGCAGCACAGAGTGGCACTGAGAAACTGCGGTGTCATCAATCCTGAAGATATCATGGAATACATTGCAGTGGACGGTTATGAGGCGCTGGGCCGCGTCCTCACCGGCATGACTCCGCAGGAAGTTGTGGATATCGTCAAAGCCTCCGGACTCCGGGGCCGCGGCGGTGCGGGCTTCCCTACCGGTATGAAGTGGCAGTTTGCCATGGGCGATGCCCCTGTGAAATACGTATGCTGCAACGCCGACGAAGGCGACCCGGGTGCATTCATGGACCGTTCCGTTCTGGAAGGTGACCCGCACGTGGTTCTGGAAGCCATGACCATTGCCGGTTATGCCATCGGAGCTCATCAGGGCTATATTTACGTCCGTGCAGAATACCCTATCGCAATTCACCGTCTGCAGATTGCCATCCAGCAGTCCAGAGAACTGGGCTTCCTGGGCAAGGACATCTTCGGTTCCGGCTTCGATTTTGATATCGAACTGAGACTGGGTTCCGGCGCATTCGTATGCGGTGAAGAAACGGCACTGATGACCTCCATCGAAGGTCACAGAGGGGAACCTCGTCCTCGTCCGCCGTTCCCTGCAGTGAAGGGTCTGTTCTCCGTTCCGACTATCCTGAACAACGTAGAAACTTACGCCAACATCCCGCAGATTATCTTAAATGGCGCTGACTGGTTTGCATCCATGGGCACCGAAAAATCCAAGGGTACCAAGGTCTTCTGTCTGGTTGGCAAGATTAATAATACCGGCCTGGTTGAAATTCCGATGGGAACTACCCTCCGCGAAGTTGTAGAAGAAATCGGCGGCGGCGTTCCAAACGGAAAGAAGTTTAAGGCTGCACAGACCGGCGGTCCTTCCGGCGGCTGTATCCCTGCATCCCTGATTGATACTCCAATCGACTATGAAAATCTGGCAGCTGTAGGTACCATGATGGGTTCCGGCGGTCTGATTGTCATGGACGAAGATACCTGTATGGTTGACATCGCCAAATTCTTCCTGGAGTTCACTGTCGACGAGTCCTGCGGCAAGTGTACTGCCTGCCGTATCGGTACCAAGCGCCTGCTGGAAATGCTGGAGAAAATCACCAACGGCGAAGGTACTTTAGAACTTCTGGATGACATGGAAGAGCTGGCTTACGACATCAAGGCCAACTCCCTCTGTGCGCTGGGCCAGACTGCACCAAATCCGGTTCTGTCCACCATGCGCTACTTCAGGGACGAATATATTGCCCATGTGGTTGATAAGAAATGTCCTGCCGGTGTCTGCAAACAGCTGCTGGCATACAAGATTATCCCTGAAAAGTGCAAGGGCTGTACTGCCTGCGCAAGAGTCTGCGCTGTAGATGCCATCTCCGGCGAAGTGAAGAAACCGCATGTCATCGACACAGAAAAATGTATCAAGTGCGGCGCATGCCAGCTGACCTGCAAGTTCGATGCAATTGTGAAGGGTTAAGGAAAGGAGCTGAATATGGTGAGCATGGTTAAACTTACAATTAACGGGATGCCCGTAGAAGTTCCGGCCGGAACCACAGTCCTGGAGGCTGCAAGAACTGCCGGTATCCGTATCCCGACCTTATGTTACTTAAAAGAAATCAATGAAATCGGCGCATGCCGTATGTGTCTGGTGGAAGTGAAGGGAGCCCGTTCCCTGGTTACCTCCTGCGTACACCCTGTTGCAGAGGGTATGGAAGTCTTCACCAACACACCAGCAGTACAGCGTTCCCACAAGGCCACTCTGGAACTGCTCATGTCCAACCACAGAAAGGACTGTCTGTCCTGTTCCCGTTCCACCGACTGCGAACTGCAGGCGCTTTGCCGCGAATTCGGCGTGGACGAATACAAGTACAGCCGTGAAGAAATCCTGCCGGATATTGACGATTCCGCCATTCATCTGGTCCGCGACAATTCCAAGTGCATCCTGTGCAGACGCTGCGTGGCTGTCTGCAGCAAGAATCAGTTTGTCGGTGTCATCGGTCCAAATGACCGCGGCTATGACTCCCACATCGGCTGTGCATTCGATATGCCTTTGGACAAAACGTCCTGTATCAACTGCGGCCAGTGTATCGCTGTATGTCCGACCGGTGCTCTCACCGAAAAGGATGACACCCATAAGGTCTGGGCTGCTCTTGCTGACCCTTCCAAGCATGTCGTGGTAGGTACTGCACCTTCCATCCGTGCACAGCTGGGTGAATGCTTCGGTATGCCAATCGGCACCAACGTGGAAGGAAAGATGGTTGCTTCCCTGCGCCGTCTGGGTTTTGACAAGGTGTTTGATGTGGACGTAACCGCAGACCTGACCATCATGGAAGAAGGAACCGAGTTCCTGGGCAGACTGCAGAACGGCGGCAAACTGCCGATGATTACTTCCTGTTCACCGGGCTGGGTCAAGTTCTGCGAAACCTACTATCCGGATATGATTGACAATCTGTCTTCCTGCAAATCCCCGCAGGGCATGCTGGGTGCACTGATCAGAACTTATTACGCAGAAAAAACCGGTATCGATCCGAAGGATATTTACATCGTTTCCATCATGCCATGTACTGCAAAGAAGTTTGAAGCAAGCAGAACCGAACTGGCTGAAGGCGGTCTGCCGGATATCGACGTTTCCCTGACTACCAGAGAACTGGCCGCTATGATTAAAAAAGCAGGTCTCATGTTCAAAGATCTGCCGGATGAAGATTTTGATCCGCTTCTGGGCATCGCATCCGGTGCAGGCCATATCTTTGGTGCCACCGGCGGTGTAATGGAAGCAGCTCTGCGAACTCTGTCCGAAATCGTCACCGGTGAAGAATGCAAGCCTCTGGATTTCCACGGCGTACGCGGCGTAGAAGCCATCAAGGAAGCCGAGTATGACCTGGCAGGCACCAAAGTAAAGGTTGCTGTAACCTCCGGCCTGTCCAACGCAGCCAAACTGCTGGACCGCGTAAAGAACGGCGAAGCAGACTACCACTTCATCGAAGTGATGGCATGTCCGGGCGGCTGTGTAAACGGCGGCGGACAGCCTCACCAGCCTGCCGATGTGCGAAACTTTACCGATCTTCGCGCAGAACGTGCCAAGGCACTGTACAGTGAGGATGCGGCCATGACTCTGCGAAAGAGCCATGAAAACCCTGTGATTCAGGAACTCTATAAGGAATTCCTGGGTGAACCGGGCGGACACAAGTCCCATGAGCTGCTGCATACACATTACGTAAAGAGAAGCATTTATTAATTAGTACGACACATAAAAAAGAGCTGTGAGACAGAATATCTCACAGCTCTTTTCGTTCAGTTATTTCTCCGCTGCCAGTTCCAGCAGAACCTGCAGGGTTGCCCGGATTCCGCTGAAATAGCAGGACAGTTTCATATTTTCATTTGGTGCGTGATTGTTTTCATCCGGATTTCCGTAAGGTACGCTGACAGTTGGAACCTTGAGAACATCTGTAAAAACATAATTCGGAAGACTTGCCCCCAATACAGGCATGTTCACCGGTTCTGCCTGGTAGGCTTTCCGGATGGCCTCCCTTACCTTCGCAATCAGCGGCAGGGATGGTTCCGTTACCGAAGGTTCCATGGAGGAATATTCACTGAACACCGCATCCGGCTCCACTTCAGCTGCATGGCGGCGCACTTTTTCGTAAATATCCAGCCCCTTCTGTCCCTGAACCAGCCGGATGTCAATCTTTGCTTTTGCATGGCACGGAATGATGGTCTTGCATCCTTCCCCGCCATAACCGCTTACCAGTCCATTGATGGTAAAGGTAGGCAGGAACATGAGGTGCCTGTAGTGTTCCTTTTTATCTTCAAATTTCAGCCGCTTCACGCCATACAGTCTGCAGAGCGTTTCCGGATCAAAATCCAGTTTTTCCATCATCTCCTCCTGGGCAGCGGAAACAGGCCGGATGGTATCATAAAATCCATCAATCATAACATGCCCCTCTTCATCTACCATAGAAGAAAGAAGTTTCACCATCTTCCACGCCGCATTTTCAATCACACCGCCCTTGTTTCCGGAATGATTGTCGTTTTCTGCAGTGGTAATGTCAATATCAAAGCTAAGATCTCCACGATTTCCGTAACAGATCAGCGGAATCGTATCGCTGTACATGCTGCTGTCAGAAACATAAACCAGATCTGCCTTCAGCCGCTCACTGTAAGTTTCCGCAATCCATTCAAGGCTTGGGCTTCCAGACTCCTCTTCTCCATCCAGAATGATTTTTACGTTCACCGGCACATCCCCCAGCACTTCCATGCAGGCCCGAATGGCCATCAGATGTGCCATAAACTGACCTTTATTATCTGCTGTACCACGTCCGTAAAGCCTGTCACCAACAAGAGTTGGTGTGAACGGAGGCGTGTTCCATGATTCTGCCGGCTCTGCCGGCATCACATCATAATGGCCGTAGAACAGAATCGTCGGCATATTCTCCCGCTTCGTCTTCAGCTCCGCAAAGATTGCCGGAACGGTGGGGGTTTCCAAAACCTCCGTCCTCATCCCTATGGAGCACAGCATATCCGTAAGCATCATTCTGCAGGATTCAAGGCCTTCCGGGTTTGTCCCCACACTCGGTATGGAAGACAGACGGATCAGTTCATTTAACTGAGCTTCCTTTTGAGATTCCAGATATTCATAAATCTTTTCTGCACAGTTTTCTTTCATGATGGTTTCCCCCATTTACATTTTGTTATATCCTTCAGGAATAAAGCCATTATATTATATTCGAATTGCAATGACAACAGAGGATGTCCTAAAAATCCTGTAGAATCGGCTCAAAAAATATGATATAGTAGAAACAGAAAAAGACTACAAGTGGGGTGTATGGAAATGAAACCAAATGCATTAAAAAAATTATTCATACTGATTTTAGTCCTCTGTCTGGCTACTGCATTTACTGCCTGCGGAAAGGACGAGCCGGAAGAAACACCGGGCGCAGATACTTTGGCAGACGTGACCGATGAAGCAGAAGAGGGTACCGGTGAAACGGAAGAACCGGACGTAACAGAAGAGCAGGAAGATCCAGAAGATTCTGAGGAGCCTGAAGAACAGGAAGAACAGAAGGAACCGGAAAATCCAGCTGGTCCTGCTGAAGAGCAGAAACCAAATCCCGAGAAGAATCCACCGCAGGGTGACGGCAGTGACTACGGCGTTCCAATCGTCAGCACGCTGCAGTCCGATGACGGCAACCTGCTGGTACTGGTAAACAAGGAATATACCGTCGGCCGCGATTACTATCCGACCGATATGGTGGATATCGACGGTTCCCTTTCCACCAATCAGAATCTGAAGGTAAAGCGAGAAGCCTACGATGCTTATCTGGAAATGCTGGCAGATGCCAAGGCAGAAGGGCTCAACTTCTGCATCTGTTCCGCTTACCGTGGCTTCAGCGTGCAGGAAAGCCTGTACTACAACTCTCTGGCATCCAACGGCAAGGAATATACAGACAAGATGTTTGCATATCCGGGCCGCAGTGAACATCACACCGGTTACGCAATCGACATTACCAGCGCATCCATGAACTGGGGCCTGTCACAGAACTACGCCGACTATCCGGACGGAGCCTGGATCGCAGAGCACTGCGATGAATACGGCTTCATCATCCGCTATCCGAAGGGTAAGGAAGATATCACCGGCTACATGTACGAACCATGGCATATCCGTTATGTAGGACTGGATGTGGCGAAGGAAATCACCGAAGCCGGCATCACCTTCGAAGAGTATATGGGCGTAGCATAACATTCTGCACACAACAAAAGGACTCGAAATCGATCGAGTCCTTTTTTCATGCGTTATTACATCAGCGGTGCCACAATTTTCAGCACCAGTCCGGTGATTCTGCGCAGCACCGGTTCCTTTTTCCAGAAATCTCTTTCCATCTTTATGCACTTTTCCCGTGTGTCCAGGAAATCCTGCTCGATGGCGGCAATCTCTTCATTCTCCTGCATATACAATCCGCATTCAAAGTGATGATACAGGCTGCGGTAATCCAGATTCACCGTACCCACCACTGCTTTCCGGTCATCAGACACGAAAACCTTGGCATGGACGAAGCCGGGTTCGTATTCGTAAATCTCCACACCAGCATTCATCAGCTGCCTGTAATAGGTCTTGGCCAGAGAGAATGCGTACTCTTTATCCGGCACATGTGGCATGATAATCTGCACCTGAACTCCACGTTTTGCAGCGAACGTGAGGGCCGTAATCATTTCCGAGTCCAGAATCAGGTACGGTGTCATGATGTGGACATACTCCTCAGCACGGTTCAGAATGTCCAGATAAAGCATCTCTCCTACACGTTCATGGTCCAGAGGACTGTCAGCATACGGAATCACATAGCCCTGCTGCAGCGGCAGTCTATTAAAATCACCGGAAAGATATTTATCATACTGTGCCATCTTTTCATCCATGTTCCACATCTGCAGGAACATGAGGGTGAAGCTTTTGGCAGCCTGACCGTCCACCCGGACTGCCACATCCTTCCAGTGACCGTACAAAGTCCGCCGGTTGATGTATTCGTCAGCCAGATTGACGCCGCCTGTATAGGCCGTCCTGCCATCAATGACCAGAATCTTGCGGTGGTCACGGTTATTATGATGGGTCGATACGACCGGACGGGGCACTGCGTACACCTTGCATCGGATACCCAGCAGTTCCAGCTTGGCAGGGTAATTGTACGGCAGTCGGTATCCCGCATTGGTTCCGTCATAGAGTACCCGTACTTCTACGCCCTCTTCCGCCTTTCTCCGCAAAATATCCAGAATCCGACCCCACATATAGCCTTCATCGATGATAAAGTATTCCAGGAAGATAAACTCCCGTGCTGCTTCCAGTTCATGGATCAGATCCTCAAATTTTTCTTCGCCGGAAGAAAAATATTTCACCCTGCATCCTTCATATACAGGGAATCCGCCGAACCGGTCCAGATAAACGCCCAGTTCGTAAAGGTCCCGGTGTTCCTTCTTCAGTTTTCCTGTCACGTCCGGATCAGTATTCAGCATGTTCCGCGTCCGCTCAATGATGGCCGAAAGCCGCTTGTGATACATGCGGTGCCCCACATCCATCTGAACCCACACATAAAGCATGGCTCCGAAGACCGGAACTGCCATGACAAGAACCATCCAGGTCATTTTCCCCGTAGCATCTCCCGGACTGTTGAGAATATGAATTCCGGTAAGTATGGCAATCACGGTTGTCGCCAGATAGTAATATCCCCAGTACTGTTCCAGCCACTGGAAGAAAGAAAAAATAATCATGAACTGCAGAATCAGCAGGATTAATATGAGTGCTGAACGGCCAAAGATCAGGTTAAGAACCCCTCTTTTCCCCTTTTCCAGCAGCAGCACCCCCTCTTCACTGAACTGTACAGTCTGCTGAAGTTTCTTTCGTATTCGTTTTTCCTGTAATTCTTCTTTTTTCGTCATCCCCTGTTACCCCTTCAAAAAAAGTTAATATGATATCCTAACATATTTTCGCTCAAAATTCCACCGTCAAACACACATCACTTCAAAAATATGTTAGAATAGTTCTATCTTCCAAAGGAGGTTTTACCCCTATGATTAACTGGGACATTCTCGGCATCAAGCCGACATCTGATAAATCAACGATTAAAAAAGCCTACCGCAGCCGCCTGGCCGAAACCAATCCGGAGGACAAACCGGAAGAGTTTATGGCCCTTCGTCAGGCCTACGAAGAAGCTCTGGAATATGCGAAAGAATCTGCAGCAGCCGGAGAAAAACCGGAGGCTGCCGATGGCAGTCAGGAGCAGCCGTCCTATATGACGCAGGATCTTCTGCCAAAAGAGCACCCCGCCCATCGCTGGACGAAAGAACTGCAGCAGCTTTATGCGGACTTTTACCGCAGAATCGATTCTGCAAACTGGGAGGCACTGGCATCCAATCCGCTCTGCACCCGCATTGATACGGCAGCCGATATACAGGATGCTTTGCTCCGCTTCCTCATGGAGTGGTGGTTCCTGCCGGATTCCGTCATTCAGATTCTGGACCGCACCTTCCATTTCGAAGAAAACAGGGAGACACTCATAAAACGCTATCCGAAAGAGTTTGTGGATGCCATCCTGCTGATGCCTCTGAACCGTAAGGGCGGCGGTCTGGAGTATTCCTTCTTCGAAGGTCCCCAGGATGCCGATTACGACTGGTACATTAATCTTTACTATACCCTGAATGGCCATGTAAACCGACACGAACAGGAAGAAGGCTGGAAATGTGTTTCCGATATGGAATCTACTGGAATTTTCCACCCTTATCTTCACGTGGAAAAGGCTAAACTCTACCTCAATGAAGAAAATCTGCCGCTGGCTGCCGCGGAAATGGAGGCAGTATATCCGGCATATGATTCCAATGTAACCATATGCTGCATGGCCGGTGAAATTGCCCTGGCAGAAGAAAATTTTGAACAGGCAGAAGAACGTTTCCGTAAATCTCTGGAACTTCGCAGCAGTTCCCACTGGGCCTGCATGGGTATGGCAGAAGCCTGTCTCGGTCTGAAAAAGTACGAAGAGGCCCAGAAATGGGTGGACCAGGTACTGGCGGAAGACCGCTACAGTCCGAGGGGCCAGGAACTGGAAGAGGCCATCCAGGAAGGACGCAGAGAAGAACTGCGACTGGCAGCTGAAGCAGATCAGGCATCTGTAAAGGAGAAGCTGGACCTGGCTGTCATCTACATCGATAAGGGTGAATTCGAAAACGCTTCCATTCTGCTTACCGGATTCACCGCACCGGAGAAAAAAGAAGAAGCCGAGCGCCTTCATTATCTGGCCACAGCCTGGCTGAGTCTGGGTGAGGCCGAACATGCACTGGAAGCGTTCCTGAGTGCTGAAAAGATTTTGGAGGAACTGCGTCTGATTGCCTCTGATCCGGAAGAAAAGGAAAAACATACAGACAACCTGTCCCGTACCCGCGTCATGAGATCCGTCTGCCTGGAAGAACTGGACCAGATGGAAGAAGCCCTGACCGCTGTCACCAATGTGACCATCGACTGTCCGGAGCTGCCGGTGCCTTTTGCCAGAAAGGCCGAACTCCACTACGAAATGAAACAGTTTGAAGAAGCCATCGAGGCTGCGACGGAGGCCATCCGCCTGGATGATACCTTCCACCTGCCTTACCGGATCCGTGCCAATGCCTACTATGAACTTGGCTATTACAACGATGCATACCAGGACTGCAATGACTGCATCAACTGTTATGCCGGCGATATTGAAGCCTATTTCTGCAAAATCAATATTCTCATAGAGGTAGGCGAATTCGACGAGGCATTCCAGGAGATTGACAGTCTGGAAGCTCAGGTACAGGGAACCCAGCTCACCTTCCTCCGCGGCAAAGCCCAGGAAGCTTCCAACAAACTGGAAGAAGCCCGTTTCACCTATCGAAGCGTGCTGGAGGATGCAGCCGATGAAAACCGGGAAGTCTTTCCTCCGGCAGAAATTAAATCCACTGCCGGCGTTACCTTCCGTCTGGTACAGGTCCTGGAAGAGCTGTTCCTGCGCACCGGAAACCCCGAACTGAAGAAAGAATACATGACCCTGCTCCAGGAAGGAGTACGTAAATTCCCTTCCGACCTGGATCTGATGGGTGATCTGGCTGGGGAATATTATGGAATGTCCCGCCACAAAGAAGCTCAGAAGCTCTATGAGCGGATGGCAGAACTGGATCCTGCCGGCTTCCGCTATGCACAGATTGCAGGAAATGAAATTCAGATGGACCGTTTCGATGCGGCTCTCCGTCACCTGCAGATGGCTGTGGAAATGGAACCGGACTTGGTCTATGCCCAGATTCTCTTCTGTGCCATCCACATTCACCGCGGCCAATACGAAGAGGCCCTGCGGCGTATTGACCTGGCCGACCGGCTGTCGGAAGGTCAGGACCGCAAATGGCCGCGTATTCTCCGGGATAAGGGTATGATTTATGCCCGCATGAAAGAATACGACAAAGCCATCGAATGCTACCGTGAAAACTGGCGACGCTATCAAGAGGCGGATGACATGTGCAGCATCATCGAAATGTACCGTCTTTCCGGCCGTTTTGACCAGTCTCTGGCTGAAGGCAAGGACTTCCTTGCCGCCCACAGTCTGGAACAGAGTCTGGATGTCCTGGACGAAATCAAACAAACTGCGTCCATTCTGGAAAACTGGGATCTGGTGGACTACTGCTGCAGCCGGGATCCTCGCCCGTTCTTCCGTCATTTCTACGCAGGACGCCACCTGATGTACAGCGATGTCTGCGGCAAAGACACGGCCCACCAAGCGCTGGATCACTTCCTGAAGGCTTATGAAGCAGATCCGACTGCCCTTCACAACCTGCTGGAAGTTGCCCGCCTTTATTATAAACTGAAAGATAAAAAGAAGGCCTGCGAGTTCGCAGAAAAGGTGCTGGCTGCTGTACCTGCCGACTTTATGGACAGCGGCTACCAGCGTGCCTACTATCTGGCCCGGTCCGCAGAGGCTCTGGGTATTCTGGGGCGATTCGAGGAAGCGGAGGAACGGATTCAGATGGCACTGGAGGGCCGGAAATGCGAGTTTTGCCGGTTCGCCGGCTGCGTGGATGCCTACTGCGCACTGGTGTATCTGGCCTGCATCCGTGGCGATGAAGAAGGTGCGGCAAAATACCAGTGCGAAGGTCTCGCCGTCTGCCAGCACGATATCGACCTGCAGAAGATGCCGGAATATTTTATGAAGAAGAAGGGATTTTTTAAATGATTTTAGGAATTGACCTTGGAACCACCAACTCTCTGGTGGCTGTATATAAAGAGGGCGACGTAACTGTCATCCCAAACCGCCTTGGCAGCCTGCTGACACCATCCGTGGTCAGTGCAGATGCTGAAGGTACCGTTTATGTAGGTGAAACTGCCCTGGAACGGAAAAGTACTGACCCGGCCAATACTGTATCAGTGTTTAAGCGTGCCATGGGCACCGAACGCATCTACGAACTGCAGGGAAAAAAATACCGTGCGGAAGACTTGTCTGCCTTCGTACTCCGCTCCCTGAAGGAAGATGCTGAACACTATCTGGGCTGTTCCGTGGAAGAAGCCGTGATCAGCGTTCCTGCTTACTTCAACGACCGCCAGCGTAAGGCCACGAAAAAAGCCGGCGAACTGGCCGGTCTGAAGGTAGAACGAATCATTAACGAACCGACGGCGGCAGCCATCGCCTACGGTATCGACCAGCGTGCAGAGGATCTGGAAGATGAAGTCTGCTATCTGGTATTCGACCTGGGCGGTGGTACCCTGGACGTTTCCATTCTGGAACTGGATGACGTAATCATGGAAGTCCGTTCTGTAGCCGGTGATAACTTCCTGGGCGGCGAAGACTTCACGGAAGTTCTCTACCGCATGTTCATCAACAAGTTCGAGATTGATGAGGCTGCTGTGCCGCTGAAAACCCTGACCCACCTGAAGCGTCAGGCCGAAAAAGCAAAGAAGGAATTCTGCGAAAAGGACCGAATCGTCCTCAGCGCCGTTATAAACGAAGAACCTCTTCACATGGAAGTAACTCTGAAGGAATATGAAGAAGCCTGCCAGCTTCTCTTTGAACGGATTAAGAAGCCGATTGAGCGTGCCCTCCGCGATGCACGCATCCGTCTGGAGGACATCGACGAAGTGGTTCTGGTTGGCGGTGCCACCAAGCTTCCGCTGATCCGCCGTTTCGTAGGCCGTCTCATGGGCCGCCCAGCAAAATCTGGCATCAACCCGGATGAGGCTATCGTTATGGGTGCCGCTCTGCAGGCTGCCATGAAGGAGCGGAATAAGGATATCCGAGAAGTGGTTCTCACCGATGTATGTCCTTACTCCCTGGGGACCGATACCTCCATCCGCGGTATCGGCGACTCCCTGGAAAGCGGCTACTTCGATCCGATTATCGAAAGAAATACGGTGATTCCTGCCAGCCGCACCAGAAAGTACTGGACCGTAAAGGACAACCAGAGAAGCGTATGCGTGGATATTTTGCAGGGGGAAAGCCGACTGGCCAAAGGCAACCTGAAACTGGGCAGCATCACCATGCCGGTGCCGCCGCGCCCTGCCGGTGAAGAGTCCATCACCGTTACCTTCACTTACGACATCAACGCCCTGCTGGAAGTCATCGTAAAGGTGGACTCCACAGAAGTGACGAAAAAAGTCATCATTAAAGGCGAGGACAGCATCTACGATGATGCGGCAGCTGAAGCCCGCATGGCAGAGCTTGCCCACCTGAAAGTTCACCCGCGTGATCAGGAAGAAAACAAGCTGCTCCTGCTGAAGGCAGAGCGCATGTACGAAGAAGCTCTTGGCGATCTGCGTCCGATGATCAACCGTTCCCTCATGGAATTCGAGGCCATTCTGGACGCACAGAAACCGGATGAAATCGTCCAGGCCCGCACCGACTTCCGTCAGGCTCTGGCCCAGCTGGAAGAACTGATGGAAGAGCAGCTGAGAGAAGGCTGGATGGACGGCGGCGATGACGATGGAGAATGGTGGTAGGCTTATTTCCCTGTGGGGCTGTGCGAATTACATCGAATCTTGTCGATATCGGTAGATTCTCCACCAAATCTTGGCTTTTTCACGCAAATAGTATGTAAATTTTAGCGAAAAAGCTCCAAAAATCTGCAAACTCATGCCATTTTCGGCATTATGTAAACAAAATTACATACTATTCAACCAACTTTTTCGCTGTTTGGTGGAAACCATCACATCAATGCAAGAACAAAGGCGGCAGTCCTGTGAGCATAGTGCCACAGGCTGCCGCCTTATTTTATTCTGTTACATTATAGTCACAATAAGGCCCTTCAGCAGATCACAGCCCACCATCCGTCCTTCCCCATCCAGACACCACTCGGAATATTTCGATTCAGGGATTGTCAGATGCTGCACCGCCTGCTGTTCCAGATCATAGACTGACAGCTGGTATTCTTCCAAAATCCAAAGTCTATCGCCCCGCAGCAGTACTTTGGCCTTACTGTGACTTATACCCTGGCCATCCGTTTCAATCCTTGTTACGAAATGGCCTTCATCGGTATCGTAGGAATAAACGAAAACCTCCCCCGCTTCCAGCACACCTGTCAGCCAGGTTTCATTACACTGAACACCCTCAGGATAATCACCTTTTATCACCAGTGCATCTCTGTAAGTTTCCGCTTCCAGATCAAGCCTCATAATCCGGCTCTCATAACCGGCACGATAGGCCAGCAGCCCGGCATCAATCCAGGACTCATCATGAGGCCAGCATATGTCCTCATCCACTGTATCGTACTTTCCATCCGAAGTCATCCGTTCCAGAGTTGCACCCACATACACTCCGCCGAACTTATAATAGCTGCCGTTCCAGTACATCACCCGGCCTTCCTGAAACGGCGGCCGCACCATCCCCTCTTCAAGGTCCAATGCCAACCGTTCCTGGGGCAGACTCTCCGTCTTCTGTTCCCAGAGCAGCATATCCCCGGCACACTGAAGCCCGCTCCACTGCGCACCCTCTGGTGCCAGCTGCATCCTTTCCGCAAACTGCAGATTTTTTTTCTGCAAAGGCCCCCTGTCCTCTGTCAGCACCAGACTGTAAAGCCCCTGCCTTTCGCCAGTTTTGCCGAGAAAGTAGATTTTATCATGACACCATACCGCCTCATAAGGAATCACCCTCGGAGCCAGCAGCGAACTGGACAGCAGACGATCCAGCGTATCAACCCTCAGGAGCTGTACTTTCAGCCCCAGGTCCGCTTCTTCATACTCCACCAGCCCCATCCCCTCAAAATCCAGAGTTCCTACGTCTTCCGGCGGCCTTTCGCAGGAGCAGAGCAGCAGACAGAGAATCAGCACTGTGCAGATTGCGGATAATAACTTCTTCGGATTCATGCGGATCCCCCTCCTGTGTCGTTCTTTACCTAATTAACATTTTATCACACTTCGCCATTAGTGCCAACTTGGTATTTCCTCAATGAAATAAGCCTGCAGCGAATCTTACGATTGACTGCAGGCTCGATTTTTAACAATCACAAGAGATCTATAACATCTGCTGTATTCTTTACTCAATGCATGTATTTACTGTTTCTTTATTTCTTTCCAAAGAATCCAATACGCAATCGTATTTGCTGATAACAGAAGGAATAGTGGCACATAATGCGGTATATGCCCCAGAAGACCGCCTCCTACTACCAGCACCGCTGCAATCAGATTAAGGATTAACATTCCGATTATATCAGATTTCTTCATTTTTCCCTCCTTCATTCGTTATCTTCAAAACTAAAGATTCGTTGTCCATATCTTAAATATTAGGAAGAAATTTTTCATACACAGTCATTGAAGTAATTGTACCATAAAAGTTCTTCATTGAGTACATATTTATTTTCTGCTTTTCCAAGCTGTAACGTACGTCGCTTAAATAGTACCCTTCTTCTGAGTGAACATATCTCCATTTTTTATATGAAATAGCGTCACAAGTTGGATCAAGATTTTCGCAATGCCGTACAATGGTTTCATATATAGTTCCGCCTATTGCACCTGCTACTACTTTTTCAAAAAGCATCCCTGTAACAATACCTACAACAAGTGATGTAGCAATAAACTGTACCTCTTGCTGAAATGCTACATTTGCAACACTTTCCTGTATAATAAATTGACCGTAGTCTGAAGGACTGCCGTAAGGGCATTCATACAAATAGGTGTAGTCTGATAAAGAGACTCTTGGTGAACTAACATTATTTGCTTCCAGTAAATTCATTGTTTTCATCTCAGCAACCTGCTCAGTGTAAACAATTGCTTTACCGTCTACTTTCATGGTGCCGTCATTCAGTACAACCAGCTCATTTGTTATCGCACCTTCTGTTACAATATATTTCACCCCATTTTCTATTACCTCAACAATCACTTCAGAGATAATCTTATCACTAAGCTGAAATACATATACGATTTCTTCCCCCTGCACTTTTACTTCAATAAGTTTTTCGAGCGGAATAAAATCCCCTGCAAGACCTACGGTTTCCTTCGCCTTTACCTGCAAATCGTCATCCAATTCTGCAAGAAGTGCATCTGCACATAATACATCCCGATTGACACTCTCATCTGCAAAAGCATTTCCTGGAAAAACGGATGTAAAAAGTAACGATAAAATTAAAAGCATTGCGAGCTTTGAAGATCTTTTTCTCATGACGTTCTCCTTTCAAACTGTTAATAACTAGATGTTACTGTTGCTGCTGTTATGGTTTCCAGCAGTGTGCTACCGCTGTAGCATTTATACGTCACTCGTATTTCATATTCACCACGATTCGTCAAAGTCTTCGTGTCAGAAGCCGTAAAGCATCTGCTCACAGAGCTGTACGACATAGTCTTTGTCTTCGAGTAAACCGTGGTTCCAGAATCCACATGAACAATTTTCACAGCGGCAGTTACTTTGTCCGGTACATTCAAAGTGTCTGGTGTGACAGTAAGCTTATAGTTCGCGATACCCTCATCAATGGTAAACTCATTGTTGTAATACACAATCGATATGTACCGGGGTTCAGCTGCTGCATAGCACGAGTTCACTGACATGAAAACCATAGCTAACACCATTACAATAACAATGATTCTCTTCAATTAAAAAACCTCCTCTCTTCTTTTACTACTAACACGGAAGAAAAGGAGGTTTCGTAACATAATTTCGAAAAATATTTATTTTTTTTTCAAATTCTCGGCAATCTTTTTCATCACAGATTTATCCAGACTGCCCAAGTGTTCAACGATAATTACAGATTCATCTATCCCGAGAACAGCATAGCTCAAATTATGCTCTTCACTGTGGAAGTAATACCCATCATAGATACCAATATCCATTTCCTCTTTTTCCAGCCATTCGGTATCAAATGACGTAGAACTATCTGCTGAATGTGCTTTAATCCTCAGTTCCTGTTTCATAT
The DNA here is from genome assembly GCA_045637765.1 of Anaerovoracaceae bacterium. Taxonomy (GTDB): domain Bacteria; phylum Bacillota; class Clostridia; order Peptostreptococcales; family Anaerovoracaceae; genus RGIG7179. The sequence continues at coordinate 31,264 of JAZTZZ010000016.1, forward strand.
CTTCCGACATGAACAATAAACACTTGCCATGCTCCGTCCGCTCCGCCGCATACAGCTGATACCCTTCCGGCAGCCAGCCTGGGTACCAGTAGTCTTCCCAATCTTCGATGAGTTCATGTCCTGGGTCGAAGTTGAGGGTTACGCCGCCCTGTTCATTGTCGTAGAAGAGGGAGAAGACTTTTTCGCGGTAGGCTTCGGAGGTTTCCAATGCGACAGCATTCAGACCAACGACACATAACAGAAATACGGCTGCAGTACGAAGCCACTGCTGGCGTGCCCGTTTCTTTTCCTTCCGAGCGGTTTCCTGATCCAGCTTCCGGATAAATGCCAGCATTTCTTCATGGTAATCTTCCGGTACTTCTATATCACGAGCTTCCAGCTCTGCATTTTTCTCTTCGATTTCCCGGCCGATTTCTGCTGCCAGGATTTCCAGATTTTCAGTCTTCATTTAACTTCCTCCTCAAAATTCCATGTGCTTCGTCCCGGAGCTTATCCCGGACACGCTGCAGATTCACACGGGCCACACCATCGGATGTACCAGTCAGTTCCCCGATGGCGCGGCTGGTCAGATCCCGGTCATACTTTAAAAACAGCAGATGATGTTCTTCTTCCGACAGCTGTTTCTTAGCCTCTTCCAGGCTTTCCAGCTGAATGTCGTTGATCTGGCACTCAGATATGGCCTCGATTTCCTCCATGGCCATGTCACTGGAGATCCATTCCACATTTCCCCATCGTGCCTTTTCACGTTTGATATCCCGGAAGTAATCAGCCACCACGTTCCGTGCCATGACACGCAAATAAGCCTGTGCCTCTTTCTTCCCTTTGTCCCAGAATTTATCGAAGTTTTCCCAGACCCTGACCCAGAGCTGCTGAGACCATTCCTTCACCAGTTCCTCGTCCTCTGTATAATCACGGAAAAACGTATACACAAGTTTCTCGTTTTCTTTATATAATGCTTCCAGATTTTCGTATCCTTTTCTGCCAAATAACATTACACAACCTCCAGTGGATATATTCTACCATATCCCACTACCATGTTCAAACTGCAATCCTTTTAAGAGAGAAAACAAAGGCGGCAAAAAAGAATTATCCTTCTATTACTAACACGGAGAAAATCCCGGTTCGTAACATGTTTTACGAAAATATTTTCAAATATTTTTCAGGATTTTTTGAAAATAATAAAAACAGAGGATGTTACTCCTCTGTCTCATCGTTCAGTATATAGTTCAGCTCCTTCAGCTTTAGCCGCGCCAGAATCAGCCGCTCCGCCTGGGTCAGATGTTTTGCGCCATCGTCGCCGGGTTCTTCATCCTCTTTATGCGGCAACAGAAGGTCGTTTGGGGTCGCACCAAAAAAGTGCACAGCTTCTCCAGTGTTTCCATCGTAATATTCGATGCTCCGCCTTCCATCTTGGATATCTTATCCCGCGCAACACCCGCTTCATGAGCCATCTGTTCCTGTGACAGACCATGAAGCTTCCTGAGCCGCACGATATTCTTTCCTATATTTTCTTTAAATCCGCCCATAGTTTCTCTCTCCTGCGGATATTATATCCACAGAAAAGAAAAAGCACCACAGCTTACAGGCTATAACTCTTGCATCATGCATGCCACAGGCATACGCTCATATCCTGTCATAACGAAATGTTTCACATAGTCCCGGTCCACATCCATGCCGATCTTATCCAGGCAGCGGCCAATCATGTCTTCTGTGACAATGGGCAGTGCATGACGCTGGGCATAGCTGCAGATGGCACTGGTTTCTTCCTTGAACCCATTCAGAAGTTTTCCAACAGACCAGGCTTTCTGCCCCAAAAAATCACAAGCCACCGGCTAAGCCGGTGGTTTGCTTATGCCCCTATAAGGGGCTGTTACCTGCTGCGTCTCAAGACGCGCTGAATGGTTCCCCAGCCGCACGTCTTTCTCACAGTTGGCCTAAAGGCCTAGTTAAATCCTTAGTTATTTCTTCACTTTTTCTCCAGTGAATGGATCGATATATTCTTTGAGACTAATCTGATCATTCACTATATC
>JAZTZZ010000017.1:0-159962 GCA_045637765.1 Anaerovoracaceae bacterium
AACTTTGACGGTAAGGGATACAACGGTTATGCCGTTACAACCCGTGGCGCAAATTATCTTACAATCGAAGATTGTACCGCAAAGAATTACGGTTACGGCTTTGTTCAGCTTGCTTCCGCAACTGCACTCACAACTGTAAAGGATGTTACTGTAAGCGGCATGAATTACGGTGTGAAGGTTGACTACAGCGGTGCTGTTGTTCTTGAAAACGTAGATATTACTGCAGGTGTAGCAGGCGTTCTGAACTCCAACTACGGAGAAAAGACTGTTACAATCAAGGGCAGTGATATTAACATTTTAGGTACTTGGACAAGAAACAACACAACTAAGACCACATATGTATTCGAAGGTGCAAACACTGTTGATGAGTTCATCATCGATGAAGCAATTGATGTGTTCAAGCTGGCAGAAGGTGCAACCTTAAAAGCACCAGCAGGCCTGAACGTTATTACTGATGCAGAGAACTGCAAAGTTGTTTATAAGGATGGCGTTTACTCTGTTGTAAAAGCTGGCATTTGGGGTGGTATCGACTGGACACTGGATGCAGACGGAACTCTCACCATTGCTCCTACTAAGGGTGTGCCTGTAGCAGATCCAAACTGTGGCAGAACCTACGAAGTTGGCGAATGGCCAGAAGGTGTTGTTTATCATTCATCCGGTGATTCTGCTACCGCATATTATACACCATATGATAAAAATGCAGTTAAGGCATTAATCATTGAAGAAGGCGTTACTACTATCGGTTCATTTGCGGCTAAATGTCCTAATTTAACTGGTGAAGTTGTTATTCCTTCTACTGTAGTTTATGTTGGTCAATCCGCTTTCCAAAACGCACCTATTACAAAACTTACATTTGCCGAAGGTGGCAGTGAAGAGTTATGTATCGCGGTTGGTGCTTTTGAAGGTCTGAAGATTACCGAACTGAAACTTCCAGAACGTCCTGCGCATATGCATGCATGGGCTTTCCAGAGAAACTACAATCTTAAGACTGTAGTTTTACCTGATGTTACTTTCGAAACAGGAAGTAAGCACGTTAAGTATTGGTATCATGGCGAAGAGCACGCATCTGGAAATTCAGGTACATGGGACGGCAATTACTTTGCACACATTGAAGTTCTTGAAAAGATTGAATTTGGCACTGAAACAGGTATAGAACAGTATTTGGCAGCCCCTAATTCACTGGCTCGTACTCCTGTTGCAACTAAAGATTTGGTTGTATATTTTGATAATGATGTTTACTACGAAGAAGCGGCTGTTGCTGCTATCGGTGATGTACTTTATTTAACTTTAGCAGATGCAATTGCAGCTGCAAAGTCTGGGGATACTATCATCTTCATTGATGATATCACTGAAGATGTAACAATCGATAAGGCTCTGACCATCGACGTGACCATCGACGGCGCAGGCAAGACCTTCACCGGCCAGATGACTCTTAAAGCGGATACCACTATTAAGAACGTAAACTTTGACGGTAAGGGATACAATGGTTATGCAGTAGAAACCCGCGGTGCAAATTATCTTACAATCGAAGATTGTACCGCAAAGAACTACGGCTATGGCTTTGTTCAGCTTGCTTCTGGTACTGTACTTACAACTGTAAAGAATGTTACTGTAAGCGACATGAATTACGGTGTTAAGGTTGACTACAGCAACGCTGTTGTTCTTGAAAATGTAGATATTACTGCAGACGTAGCAGCTGTTCTGAACTCCAACTATGGTGAAAAGACAATCACCATCAAGAACAGTAAGCTTAACATCCTCGGTACTTGGAAGAGAAATGACACTACTAAGTCTAACTATGTATTCGAAGGTGAAAACACTGTTGGTGCATTTATCACTGAAGATGCTCTTGATGAGTTAAAGCTGACAACAGGTGCAACCTTAGCTGCACCAGAAGGTAAGGATGTTACAGCAGTAGATGCTGGCAAGGTAGTAGTATTTAAGAACGGCGTTTACTCTGTAGCAGATGCAGTTGCTGCTATTGAAAATGTATCTTATGCAACATTAGAAGAGGCGTTATTCGCTGCACTGGATGCGGAAACTGAAGTTACAGTAACTCTGCTGAAGGATGTAGTAACAAGAGGCTTTGTGAGTGTACCAGAAAATGCAACATTTGATTTAGATGGACACAAATTAGAGGCTAGATACTTTGCTTGCTATGGCCATGTTGTGGACAATAGTGAAGAAAATACTGGTGTATTAGTATCTGACAATGTATTAGTACAGAAAAACAACCAGCAGCTTCCAATTAAGAATGCTGACTTAGGTGGATATCAGTTCTTTGAAGTAATAAGTATTGCTCAAAAGATGAAGCCAAATGTTGAAAAACCATATTTCATCTTCCTGCCTACTTTTGAACCGAAAGCCCATGAATTAATTGCAAAAGGCAAAGCGATTAGTGGATTATCAGTTGGTGTTAAGGTACGATGGACAGATGATAACGACGAATCTAGAGAACAGAGCTTTGTTTATGCAGATAGTTTTGTAAATAGCTTCGTCGAAGGCTGGAATACTGCAACTAATAAATATACAGGTCAGTTCAATTTAAAAATTACTGATGTTGAAAATTATGAAGGGCTTTCATATGAAGTAGTTATTAATACTTCTTTAGGTGTTCAAATTGCTGGCGAAGAATTTTTACACCCAATAATATAGATTGGAGATGAAAAAATGAAAAAAGAATATCAGAAGCCTGAACTTGAAGTGATTTCATTAGTAAGTACGGAAAAGATTACTGATGATGAACTTATTCCTGGTACTCCAGGTTATGAAAGCACTAATGACTTCTAGTAGGAAAAAATGAATTGTAAAATCGCAGATTTAATTACAGAAGTTCCTGAGGCAGATGGTCTTTACGATCGCTGCAAGGACTACATATGCGACGAAAAGATTGGTGCGGATATTATTATCCGCACCGAACTTTATCGTACGGAAAAATATGATGATAGAGCAAGTAAAAATCTCGTTGCTTACATGGAATCTGCCGCTCAGTTTTACCGTGAACTAATCAATTTTGGAGGCTTCTACCTCCATTCTTCTGCCGTTGTTCTTGACGGTAAGGCTTACCTGTTCTCCGGTCCTTGCGGAGCAGGGAAATCCACCCACACAAGGTTGTGGCAGAGTACCTTCGGACCGGGGGCGAGGGTTATCAATGATGACAAGCCCGCTATCCGCTACGTAGACGGACAATGGATTGTTTACGGCACTCCATGGTGCGGTAAGGATGGCATCAATGAAAATGCCAAGGCACCTCTGGCTGGTGTCTGCTTCCTGGAACAGGCGGAGGAGAACCGTATTAGAAGATTGAGTCTGGTGGAGGCCATGCAGAGGGTTATGAGCCAGACCATATATAAGTTTGATGAAACAGAACAGCTGGATAAGCTGCTGGTTCTGATGAACCGTTTTCTGGAAGAGGTTCCGATTTATGAACTGGAGAACCGTCCGGAGAGTGCGGCAGCTCGGCTGAGCTATGAAACCATGCTCCAAGGAGCACAGGAGAAGAGATTATGATGTTAAAGAAAAATTTCGTTCTGCGTCAGGTAGCAGGAACCTGGGTGGTTCTGCCCCTGGGAGCAGAAACAGTTAATTTTTCCGGAATGCTGCAGCTGAACGATTCCGGGGCCATGCTCTGGAGAGTTCTGGAAGCAGGCGGCGATAAGAATGCACTGGTGGATGCTCTGTTGGGTGAATACGATGTAACCCGTCAGGAAGCAGAAGCTGATGTGGATGAATTCTTAAATAAGCTGACCCAGTCCGGCTGCATGCAGTAAGTAAAAGGATAAGAACATGAATAAGAAAGTAATGATTGCAGCAGTCGCTGGACTGCTGGCAATTTTCGTGATTGCCATGGTTGCTTTCGGAGGAAAGGATGAAGTTCCTTCCGGTGGTACCGATGATGCGAACAATCCGGGAATTGAAGTCAACGGCAACGATACATCTGAAGATGCTGGTGAAGGCACAGAAGGCGCCGAACCAGAAGGCAACGAAGCAGAAGGCACTGGTAACGAAACTGGTACACAGAATCAGGGTGAAGTTTCCGATGAGCCTGTAAATCCTTCCAATGGCGAGGAACCTGGACTGGGAGAACCAGAGGCACCGGAAGCGACTGGCAAGCCTGCAGACACTTCTAAGCCTGCAGACACTTCTAAGCCTGCGGATACAACCAAGCCAGGTACAACAACCAAGCCGGAAGACACTTCCAAGCCTGGCACAACAACCAAGCCGGAAGATACTTCTAAGCCTGGAACAGCAACCAAGCCGGAAGAACCTTCCAAGCCAGGTACAACAACCAAGCCGGAAGACACTTCCAAACCTGGCACTACAACCAAGCCAGAAGATACTTCCAAGCCAGGTACTACAAACAAGCCTGAGAAGCCATCCACATCGGTTACTCCATCTCAGCCTGCAGATCCGAAGCCAGAAGAACCTTCCAAGCCAGAAAAACCATCTGAGCCTGATATGCCTTCTAAGCCGAAGGAGATGGACTATGAGACTTTCCAGAATCTGCCGCCGGCTGAGCAGCAGGCTCACATGGAGTCCTTCGGTGACATTGAGGCGTTCTTTGACTGGTACAACGCAGCCAAGGAAAAACATGAAAAAGAAAATCCTCCGATTGAAATCGGCGGCAACGGCACCGTGGATATGGAACAGATTATGGGAGGAAACAACTAAGGATGAAGAAGACAGAAACCATTGCGCCTATGGCGGAAATCGTGCCTTTAATCGAGGAGGCACTGTCACTGGGCAAGTCGGTTCGGCTCTCTCCCACCGGAATCAGCATGCTGCCCATGCTTCGGCAGGGGATTGACAGCGTAGTTCTGTCCCCGGTTCCTGAAAAACTCCAGAAATATGATCTTCCGCTTTATCAGCGGGAGAACGGGAAATATGTCCTGCATCGGGTAATCCATGCAGGACATACTTATACCTGTATGGGGGACAATCAGTTCGCACCGGAGCCGGGTCTTCTCCATGAGCAGATGATTGCCGTGGTGACGGAGTTTTACCGTGGGGAGAAAAAACACAGTGTAACGGAGCCCGGATACTGGCTTTACTGCAGATTTTGGCACTACAGCCGTCCGCTGCGCCATTTCTGGCGTCGGGGAATCGGCTGGATCCGGAGGCATTTACGATGAAACAGGCTTCGACAATTTTATGGCTTATGAGGAGAATCCGAAAGCGAATTCCGGCCCTGGTTCTCATGACGGCGGTTCATATGGGCCAGGCCGTGTTTGGTGTGTGGTTTGCTCTGGGCACCAGGCAGGTGATTGACTGTGCTGTGGCTGGCCAGGCAGGTCCATTCTATGAGGCTTGCCTGAAGCAGGGCGCGGTTATACTGGGCATTCTGGTATGCCTGACCCTCTTCCGCCACCTGAAGGAAAAACTCAACGCAGAGCTGGACCGTGACTGGAAACAGCAGCTGCTCCATGGTCTTCTCCATGGGGACTACATGCAGGTTTCTGGCTACCACAGCGCTGAACTGCTGAACCGGATGAGTAATGACGTGAAAACGGTGGATGAGGGGATTTTGACCATTCTGCCTAATGTGGCAGGGATGCTGACACGGCTCATTGCCGCGGTGGCGGTGCTGGCGGCTCTGGATCCTCTGTTTACGCTGCTGATTGCGGTGCTGGGCGGCCTGATGATTGTGATTACGGGCTTGCTGCGCCGGCGGCTGAAAGAACTGCACAAAAAAGTCAGTGAGCAGGATGGTGTGGTTTCCGGCCTGCTGCAGGAGACCATGGAAAAGCTGCTGCTGGTCCAGGCCATGGATGTATCTGATGAAGTGGAGCGGCGGACTGGTGTCATGCTGAATCAGCGGTATCAGATGCAGCGGAAGCGGAAAAATGTGTCTCTGATGGCCAATACCGGTGTCAGTGTCATGTCCTATGGGGCTGGTTTTCTGGCTCTGGTCTGGTGTGCGGGAAGGGTGCTTGCGGGCACCATGTCCTTCGGTACGCTGACGGCTGTGACCCAGCTGGTGAGCCAGCTGCAGTCTCCGTTTGTGGGGCTGTCCGGGGCATATCCGAAATATATCGCTATGACGGCGTCTGCTGAGCGTCTCATGGAGCTGGAGCAGATTCCTTCCGAGCCTGCTGCCGGGGCTGGTGCGGCGCAGGAACTCTATGATGAAATGACGGGGCTGGCTGGCCGCGGGCTGTGCTTTACCTACGGCCGCGATGTGATTCTGCAGGATGCGGAGTTCCGCCTTCCTAAAGGTGCGTTTGCGGTCATCACCGGTCCCTCCGGCATCGGCAAAAGCACGCTGCTGAAGCTTCTGCTGGGCATCTTTCCGCTGGCTGGCGGGCAGCTGTGTCTGGAATCCGGCCGTGACTCTGTGCCTATCGATCGAAGCACCCGTCGCCTCTTTGCCTACGTGCCGCAGGGAAATCTTCTGTTCAGCGGCACCATCCGTGAAAACCTCACAATGGTGAAGCCGGATGCTGCGGAAGAGGAGCTGCAGCGGGCAGTGTATGTCAGTGCCATGGACGAGTATCTGCCGGATCTGCCTCTGGGGCTGGATACCCGGCTGGGTGAAAGCGGAGCAGGTCTCTCTGAAGGCCAGGCACAGCGACTCGCCATTGCCCGGGCGGTACTGGGGGGCGCACCGATTTTGCTCCTGGACGAATGCACCTCCGCCCTCGACGTGGAAACGGAAGAACTGGTACTCTCCCGGCTGCGTCAGCTCCCCAGCAAAACCTGCATCGCCGTGACCCATCGTCCCGCGGCCATCGCTCTCTGCGACTGCCAGCTGGAGATTCAGGATGGGAAGATTATAGAAATCAAACGGACATGTTAGTCAGACGGCTGCATGTCCGTTTTTTCGTATAAATTACTCCTTTTTGCTTAATTCGTGCAAAAAGGAGTATAAGCGGCATCGGAAGGGCCTTTCTAATTGCCTGGTTCCAATGATTTCAGCAGGTTGAGGCACTCCTTTTTGACTTTAAATCCACTTTTGGAGTGATTTTTTCTCTTAACCCAATCAGCAGACAGCTGTTATATCGCTGTGAGGCGGCTCTGTAACACTCCAAACAGGCCTAAAACACTAAAAAGGAGTAATAATGCCTCTTTTTAAACGTTATACCTTCGAGCGGATCGACACTAAAAAACAGTTGTCTTGCGGCGGCGGGTCATATATTATAATATTAAACAGTACATGTCCTGCAGATAGGGTGCCAGACGGACTTCGTCCTCTGTTCCGCTATGTAAATACGCAGGAAGTAGACCCTGAGGATACATTCGTGCAGACCATACATGACCGTGTCCTGAAGTATCAAAGCGACGAAGAGGTGGTGTACAACATGACATTAGAAGAGGAATACTTAAGAGAAAAAACGAAAGCTGAACGTAAAGGCCGCGCTGAAGCAACAGACAGTTTGAATAAACTCAATGGTCTGCTTCTCGAAGCTGGACGCATGGATGACTTAAAGAAATCCTTCCACGACGCCGCCTATCAGCAGCAGCTTCTGGCAGAATTCGGCCTTGCATAATGAAAAAAACTAAAATCAAACCACACGGAAGGCAGATGCATACGCATCTGCCTGTTTTTATTGTCTGTATCGCCGACCCGGATTACCCGAATTCACTCCGTTCTGCTGTTTACCAGCCGCCCGGAGTGACACCGGGCGGTTTCTTCTTCAGTCGGCCCATCTTCTTCAATGAAAAATCACTCCTACTCTGGCTTTTCAGGCTGAAAGGCGTGATTCCACTCGCAATATCCGCAGTGCAGCTGCTTAAAATTACCCGCCAGCACCGCCAGCGTCACTCGCTTTGCACAGAAAACGGTCAAATGGAGTGATTTTGCCGGGCAGCACCCTCAGCGAGACTGCCAGCACGCCTCCCAGCCAGCCCCCACGCCTCGCAGTCCAGGCTAACAAACCGCTCAGCTTGTTGAATTCGACGGGATTCGACACCCCTCGACGAAATCTCCTGAAGACAGCTCCCCGCCGGCAGGAGTAGAATAGGACAGACGGGAATGCCGCAGGGGAGGGATACTATGGAGATGATATACGAAGTTAACGGGGAGATTTTGATGGTGAACCTGTTTGGGGAACTGGACCACCACGCAGCGGCCAAAGTGCGCCGGGACATCGATGAGATGCTGCAGTTTTATGGGAGCAGAAAGCTCATAATGGATTTTGAGAAAGTAACATTTATGGACAGCGCCGGAATCGGTGTCATACTGGGCAGGTACCGGAAGCTGCAGCCGGTGGGGGGACAGGTGGCTATTACAGCCTGCAGTCCGAAAATCCGGAGCATTCTCAACATGGCGGGTGTGTTTTCAATTATAAAGTATGCGGATACCAAGGCAGAGGCGGCGGAGCTGCTCCAGGGGAAGGAAGTGTCATAATGGACAAGAAGATGAAAGTGCAGCTGGATGGAAGTTTGGATAGCCAGAGCCTGGCACGGACCGTGGCAGCAGCGTATCTGGCGGAGATGGATCCCACCATGGATGAAATGACGGAAGTGAAGACTGCTGTGTCGGAGGCGGTGAGCAATGTGGCCATTCACGCCTATCCGGGGGACACCAGCGGTGAAATGATTCTGGAATTCGCCCGTCTGTCGCCGGATACGATCATGATCAAGGTGACGGATAAAGGAGTGGGAATCGAAAATATTGCCCAGGCCATGGAACCGCTGTTCACCACTGATGATGGCGAAATGTGCTCCGGCATGGGCTTTACTGTAATGGAAAGCTTTATGGATAAGATAAAGGTTGACTCCCGGCCGGGCAGCGGAACCACGGTAACCATGATAAAAAAGCTGGATACCTATTATGGTATTTAGTCATGGACGGCTTCTCAAAGGACCAGCTCCAGGCGGCGGTAGAGCAGCACGGCGGGCTGGTGCGGACGGTGGCCCTGCGTCTTGCACGGGTTTACGGCGAGGATCCGGAGGATTTGATGCAGATCGGGTATATGGGGCTTATGAAGGCGGTGCAGCGTTTTGAGCCGGAGCGGGGGCTGCAGTTCTCCACCTATGCGGTGCCCATGATCACCGGTGAAATCCGGTCTCAGCTCCGCGACCAGGGAACCCTCAAAATGAGCCGCAGCCTGAAGGCTGACATCATCGCAGTGCGCCGGGCCGAAAGCGATTTCGTCAAGAGCCATGGGGTGTCGCCCCATGTGAGCCAGCTGGCCCAGCTCACCGGACTGTCGGAAGAGCAGGTGGGGGAGGCGTACCGGGCTGCAGATGCTTTGCAAAATATGTCAGAGCTCAGTGAGACGGAAGCAGAAACCAGTCCTCAGCTCTGGGACCATGGGGAGGAGCAGACGGTTGACCGCATGGATCTGGCACGGGCTCTGGAGGGACTGGAGGCACAGCAGCGGAAGGTGATTGTGCTCCGGTATTATAAGGATTATACACAGCAGCAGGTGGCCGATGCTCTGGGCATTTCGCAGGTCCAGGTCTGCAGGATAGAAAAGAAAACACTGAAACTGATGGCAGAGAAAGTCTCCGGGTAGATATTTCTGCCATTTTTTTCTTGCTGTAGGAAATTCTAACTGAAGGGGAAGCAAAAAAAATACTTTTTGCGTCGGAAAAAGCAAAATCTTGTTGCATTATTAACAAAAAAGTGGTTTAATAGATATGTATGATGTTATAACTTTGTGAATGACACAGGTTAGATATGCGGGACCAGCGAAAAGGATCCGTTATTATAATTTAAGGAGGCATTTAAATGAATTTTGAACTGACGAAAGAACAGTCATTCGTAAGACAGATGGTAAGAAACTTCGCGGAAACTGAAGTTGAACCATTAGCTGCAGAAATCGATGCGGAACACAGATTCCCTGTTGAAACTGTAGAAAAGATGGCTAAGTACGGCCTGTTAGGTATTCCGTTCCCTACTGAATTAGAAGGTGCAGGCGGAGACCACATTTCCTACGCTATTACTGTAGAAGAATTATCCAGAGTATGCGCATCCACAGGCGTTATCTGCTCCGCACACACTTCTCTGTGCTGCTGGCCAATCTACGCTTGGGGTAACAAGGAACAGAAGGAAAAGTACCTGCCAGACCTGCTGTCCGGCAGAAAGCTGGGTGCATTCGGTCTGACCGAACCAGGTGCTGGTACTGACGCTGCTGGTCAGCAGACCAGAGCAGAAGACATGGGTGACTACTGGCTGTTAAACGGCTCCAAGGTGTTCATCACCAACGGTGGCTATGCTGATACTTTCGTAGTAATGGCAATGACAGACAAGTCCAAGGGCACTCGTGGTATTTCCGCGTTCATCGTTGAAAAGGGTGACGAAGGCTTCTCCATCGGTAAGACCGAAGATAAGCTGGGTATCTGCGCATCCTCCACTACTGAACTGATCTTCGTAGACTGTAAGATTCCTAAGGACAGACTGCTGGGCAAGCTGGGCGACGGCTTCAAGGTAGCTATGTCCACTCTGGACGGCGGCCGTATCGGTATCGCTTCCCAGGCTCTGGGTATCGCACAGGGTGCATTCGACGTAACTGTTGAATACATGCAGGCAAGAAAGCAGTTCGGCAAGAAGCTGTCCCAGATGCAGGGTCTGCAGTTCGGCATGGCTGATCTGAAGACTAAGATCGAAGCTGCTAGACTGCTGATCTACAGAGCTGCTGACATGAAGGATAAGCACATGGATTACAGCGAAGCTGCTGCTATGGCTAAGCTGTTCGCAGCTGAAACTGCTATGGAAGTAACTACTAAGTGCGTACAGTACCACGGTGGTTACGGCTACACTAAGGATTATCCAGTAGAAAGAATGATGAGAGACGCTAAGATTACTGAAATCTACGAAGGTACTTCCGAAGTACAGAGAATGGTAATCGCTGGTAAGACTTTCAAGAAATAGGACGTAGGAGGAAAATATAATGGCTTTTAAAGTATTAGTATGCGCAAAGCAGGTACCTGATACAAACGAAATTAAGATTAATCCAGAAACCGGTACTCTGATCAGAGACGGTGTTCCATCCATTCTGAACCCAGACGATGCGAACGCACTGGAAGAAGCATTAAAGTTAAAGGATAAGTATGAAGATGTTACTGTTCACGTAGTAACCATGGGACCTCCTCAGGCAGAAACTATGATTTTCGAATGCCTGGCTATGGGTGCTGATGAAGGTATCATCGTATCTGACAGAGCAGTTGGTGGTTCCGATACATGGGCTACTTCCAACGCAATCTCTGCTGCGATTCAGAAGTTCGGTGACTATGACATGATTTTCGCTGGTCGTCAGGCTATCGACGGGGACACTGCTCAGGTAGGTCCACAGATCGCTGAAAAGTTAAATCTGCCTCAGGTTACTTACGTTGAAGAATTCGACATTTCCGAAGACAGAAAGGAAGTAACTGTTAAGAGACAGCTGGAAGATGGTTATGAAGTAATCAAGGTTGCTACTCCTTGCATGCTGACTTGTATTAAGGAACTGAATCAGCCTAGATACATGAACATGAAGGGTATCTTTAACAAGAACAAGGATATCAAGATCTGGAATGCAGCAGACATCGAAGTTGACCTGGCTACAGTAGGTCTGAAGGCTTCCCCAACTAACGTTTACAAGTCCTTCACACCAAAGCCAAAGGGAAAGGGTATGATGCTGGCTGGCGATACCGATAAGGAACTGGCTCAGGATCTGCTGATCAGATTAAAGAAGAAGCATGTAATTTAAGGGAGGATATTAGAAATGGCAGTAAATTTTGCTGATTACAAAAATATTTGGGTATTCGCAGAACAGAGACACGGCAAGCTGATGAACGTTGCTCTGGAACTGATCGGCGAAGGCCACAAGTTATCCAGAGAAATCAGTGCTGACACAAAGGTTTGCGCTGTTCTGGTAGGTAACGAAATCGAACACCTGGCTAAGGAATGTTTCGAATACGGTGCTGACTCTGTATACATGATTCAGGATCCAATCCTGGCTCAGTACACAACTGACGGTTACACTAAGGCTCTGTTCGACGCTATCGAAGAATACAAGCCAGAAATCGTTATGTACGGTGCAACTCACATCGGTCGTGACCTGGCTCCAAGAGTAGCAGCTAGATGCAACACTGGTCTGACTGCTGACTGTACTCACCTGGACATCGACATGGATGGTTACATTCAGTTCGCTGAAGAAAACACTACTCTGGACACTTCCAAGGTTAAGAAGGATGACCCTAAGGCTCAGGGTCTGAAGATGACTCGTCCTGCTTTCGGTGGTAACCTGATGGCTACAATCATCTGCCCTAACACTAGACCTCAGATGTCCACAGTAAGACCTGGCGTAATGTCCAAGAGAGAAAGAGTTGAAGGCGCTACTGGCGAAATCATCAACGTTAAGGTTAACGTAACTGACGCTGACATCAGAACTAAGGTTGTTGAAGTAGTTAAGTCCGCTAAGGAACTGGTTTCCCTGACTGACGCTGAAATCATCTGCTCCGGCGGTAGAGGTCTGGGCGATGCTTCCGGTTTCGAACTGATCAAGGAATTCGCTGACAAGGTTGGCGGTGTAGTTGGTTCTTCCAGAGCTTGCGTAGACAACGGCTGGATCGATCACTCCCACCAGGTAGGTCAGACTGGTACTACTGTAAAGCCTAAGATCTACTTCGCTTGCGGTATCTCCGGCGCTATCCAGCACCTGGCTGGTATGCAGAACTCCGACATCATCGTAGCTATCAACAAGGACCCAGATGCTCCTATCTTCGAAGTTGCTGACTACGGTATCGTTGGTGACCTGTACAAGGTAATTCCAGAAATCATTGCTGAATGGGACAACGCTGAAGCTCTGGCTGAAGCTGCTAAGTAATTCAGACACTGATAACTGAAGCACAAATAAAAAAAACTGAAACGCATATCTATAAGTCATATGCGAATCACCGAATCGAACGAATTGAGGACAGTCGAAAGACTGTCCTCTTTTTTATGACCGAAAGCCGCAGTTTTCCGGACGCGGACAGCCGTTTTCTGAAAACCCATAAAGTTAAAGTACTGTCAAGAATCCGAAAAAAACCTTGAATTTTTCGTCGAAAGGGGTAAAATACCTCCTTGTGCGGCCGGTCCGGCCGTTGGAAATGAAGGGAGTGAAGTGAAATGGAAAATTACAATTTCCTTGTCAGTGTAGCAATTATCATACTGACAACCAAAATACTGGGAGACCTGACTAACAAATTCAACCTGACACAGGTGGTGGGTGCTCTGCTGGCAGGTGTGGTAGTGGGACCATCCTGCCTGGGTCTGATTACTGAGACAGATTTTATCGCCTGTTCGGCGGAAATTGGGGTTATCATCCTCATGTTTATGGCGGGCCTCGATACAGACATAAACGAAATTAAAACCAATGCCAAAGCCTGCATCGTAACCGCGTGTATCGGTGTGGCACTGCCTCTGATCGGCGGAACGGCGGCTTACGCCCTCTGGTTCCATACCGACATGTCCAACTACAGCGAAATGCTGAAGGCAATCTTTGTGGGGGTTCTGCTGACTGCCACATCCGTCAGCATCACGGTGGAAGCCCTCCGCGAAATGGGGAAACTGGAAGGAAAAGTCGGCAATGTGATTTTAGGAGCTGCGGTTCTGGACGACATCATCGGTATCATCGTTCTGACTGTGGTAAGCAGCATGAAGGATACGTCCGTATCTATCACAGGAGTGCTCCTGAAAGTCCTTGCTTACGGCATCCTCATGATTGTTCTGGGAGTTCTGATTTCCCGGTTCCGCGAGCAGATTGACGCCAACTTCCACAAACGAAGAATTTCTACCTATGTACTGGCCGGCTGCCTGCTGATTTCCTTCGCATCAGAACATTTCTTCGGTGTGGCAGACATTACCGGAGCATTTCTCCTCGGATTATTCCTGGCAAAGTGCAGAATTAAGTCTGAAGTAGCCAGAAAGATGAGTGTACCGGCCTACCTGTTCTTCTCACCGATTTTCTTCGCCAGCGTGGGGCTGAAGGTAGAACTTTCCGGAATCACGGGCAATCTGATTGTGTTCTCACTGATTCTGCTGGCTGTGGCGGTTCTGACCAAAATCATCGGCTGCGGCCTTGGTTCCAAGCTCTGCGGATTTACATCAAGAGAGGCTCTTCAGGTGGGTGCAGGCATGGTTTCCAGAGGGGAAGTGGCCCTCATCGTGGCGCAGAAGGGCTACGCCATGGGACTTCTGGATGCAGCCCTGTTCCCTCCGATTGTCATTGTGGTTATCGCAACCACAATTCTTACGCCGGTACTGCTGAAAAAAATAATGTAATATTCTGTATGCGGTGAGGCGATTTCTGTTGCCTGCACCGCTTTTTTTCGATATAATAAAATATTAGGGAAAGGATGGAAAGCTGGTATGTGTGAAAATAATTTAAAGAAAAAGAGGCTGTTTCTTCTGGATATGGACGGAACAATTTATCTGGATGACCAGCTTTTCAGCGGTACCCTGGAGTTTCTGCAGCATGTAAAGGATACTGGCGGAAGATATCTCTTCCTGACCAATAACTCTTCCCGGGGTGTGGACTCTTACGTGGAAAAGCTGAACCGCCTTGGAATTCCGGCCGTTGCTGAAGATTTCCTCACATCAGTGGATGCGGCCATCGCGTTCCTGAAAAAACGATACGGTGAAGACTGGCAGAAAAAGAAAATCTACCTGCTGGGTACCCAGTCCTTCCGGGATCAGATGGAGACAGAGGGCTTCCTGCTCACCGATACACCGGATGAAGATACAGACGTACTTCTCATGGGCTTTGACCGGGAACTGACCTACCGGAAGCTGGAAGACGCCAGCTGGCTGCTGACAAAGGGCAATGTGGAATATTTTGCGACGAACCCGGACTGGGTCTGCCCGACCGCCTGGGGCTCTGTGCCCGACTGCGGAAGTATGGCGCAGATGCTGGAACATGCCACGGGAAGACTGCCGTATTTTATCGGCAAACCGCAGCCTGACATGGCACTCATGGCTATGGAAAAATACGGGTATCAGCCGTCGGAAACGGTAATGATCGGGGACCGGCTCTATACCGACATCGCATGCGGATATAATGCGGGGATTGATACAATTTTCGTCCTTTCAGGGGAAGGAACCCTGGAAGATGTGGAAAAGAGTGATATCAAGCCGGCATTTATCATAGATAATATCGAAGAAGTATACAGGAGACTGATATGAAACTGAATTACAAACGTACGATTTTAATCGGATTTGCCTTCATGGCCATCAGCGGCTTCTGGCAGGTTTATGACAACATCATTCCACTGATTCTGAAGTACAATTTTGGCATCGGTGATACTCTGTCCGGCGGTATTATGGCCCTGGATAATGTTTTTGCACTGTTCATGCTGCCGATTTTCGGTGCATGGTCCGATAAGGTAAGCACACGCCGCGGCAAGCGTACCCCGTTCATTTTCGTGGGAACTGTACTGGCGGTAGTGTTCATGACCCTGATTCCGGTGGCAGCTAATATGCGCAGCCTTGGTTTCTTCGTTATCGCTCTGCTGCTGACTCTCATGTCCATGGGGACCTTCCGCTCTCCGGCCGTTTCTCTCATGCCTGACGTGACTCCAAAGCCTCTCCGTTCCAAGGGTAACGCTATCATTAATCTGATGGGTGCTGTGGGCGGTGTATCTGCACTGGTTATGATCATGTTCCTGGTGGGAGAAGGGGATACTCCGAGCTACCAGCCTCTGTTTGCAGGGATTGCCGCTCTGATGCTGATTGCGCTCTTTGTTCTGCTGACCCAGGTGAACGAAAACAAGCTGGTGGAAGAACGTATCGCAGTGGAAAAGGAACACGGTATCGATACAGAAGCTGATGATGATGCGGAAGCTGCTCTCTCCGGCACTGCTGCCCTGCCAAAGGACGTAAAGCGCAGCCTGACGTTCCTGCTGCTGTCTGTATCCTTCTGGTTCATGGCATATAACGCGGTGACTACTTCCTTCTCCAAGTACGCAACAGAAACATGGGGTATGGAAGGCGGCGGATTCGCCGGTGCTCTCATGGTTGCTACTGTAGCAGCGATTATTTCCTATCTGCCGGTTGGTATGATTTCCAGCAAAATCGGCCGTAAGAAGGTGATTCTCTTCGGCGTAGTTCTGATGGCATCCTGTTTCGCTATCGGTGCTCTGTTTAAGGAAGCTACCTTTACCATTAATATCATGTTCGCACTGGTAGGTGTGGCATGGGCCTCCATCAACGTAAACTCCTACCCTATGGTAGTGGAAATGTGTAAGGGCAGTGATATCGGTAAGTTCACCGGTATGTACTATACCTTCAGCATGGCAGCGCAGGTATTCACACCGATTCTGTCCGGCTTCTTCCTGGAATACGTAGGATACTGGACTCTGTTCCCTTATGCTGCAGTATTCGCAGCCATTGCCTTCTTCACCATGACTCAGGTAAAGCACGGTGACAGCCGTCCGGATGCACCAAAGAGTGCGCTGGAAGCCCTGGGCGACATGGAAGACTAAGGCAGGAGGCATATATAATGACAAATCGTAATATAACGATGAACGATTCCAAGGCGGATGTGCTGGGAGAGCTGCTGAAGCATCGCTACGCACACCGCGGATTACATAACAAACCAACCGTTCCTGAAAACTCCATGGCAGCTTTCCGGCTGGCTGTGGAACATGGATTCGGCATGGAGATGGACCTGCACCTGACAAAGGATGGAAAGCTGGCGGTAATCCATGATGCCAGCCTGCTGCGTACTGCCGGTGTGGATTTGATCATCGAAGATCTGACTTTGGAAGAAGCACAGAAGTATGTTCTGGAAGAAAGTGACGGGGAAGTGATTCCTGACTTCCAGGACCTGCTGGATCTGGTTGCCGGTCGTGTGCCCCTGATTGTGGAACTGAAGGTTGGCAAAACCTCGGAAGGTGTGGACACTGCCGATGCACTCTGCCGCAAAGCTGCAGAGATGCTGGATGCCTACACTGAAAAATACTCTGCTTCTGCTCCCACACTCTGGTGCGTGGAGTCTTTCAGCCCGACGGCTGTGAAGTGGTTCCGTGTGAACCGTCCCGATATCATCCGCGGACAGCTGGCAGGGGACATTAACCACGATAAGCCGACCATTACACCGTTCCAGAATTTCCTGGTACGCCAGCTGCTGATTAACTTTATGAGCAAGCCGGACTTCGTGGCATATAACTACCGTGACCGTTTCGACGGCGGCGTCCGCCGCTGGAAAGGACCGCTCTTCTACTACACCATCAAGTCATACGAGGACCTGATGGAACTGGAAGGCCGGGGTGCAGCAGGGATTTTCGAGCAGTTTATTCCATCCGCACAGTAGCTGCGGAGATATATTCCTCACTTGTCCTCGACGCAGAGCGTCTGTGGAATCGTTCGTCATACACTCTGCAGCTGCTGCACGGATGTAAAACAGATGTGAAAGATATAGTGAAAAATAAAGAAAGCCATGCATCGTGATTTAACGATTCATGGCTTTTCTGCTTTTAAATCTCTATAGCGTATGGACTGTATGACGAGTGTTTCCGCAGATGGGAACCATCGAGGACTAACGAGGAATACAGGTCCATATGCGTACGCCGAGGACAAGTGCGGAACATAGCTCTGACTATTTATTTTTTAATAAATCTCTGATTTCAGTCAGCAGCTGTACATCAGCTGGTGGTGCTGGTGGTTCTGCAGGTGCCGCTGGCTTTTCTTCTTCTTTCTTCTTGAAGGAATTGAATGCCTTTAAGATGAAGAAGAGAACCAGTGCGGTCAGCAGGAAGGAAATAATCGCCTGAATGAAGTTCCCCACCAGAAGCTGTGCCTCGCCAACGGAAACGATGATTCCGGTAAAGTTAATGCCGCCCATGATGATGCCCAGCAGCGGGGTGATTACGTCATTTACCAGGGACTGTACGATTGCAGTGAATGCACCGCCGATGATAATACCAACAGCCATGCTCATTACATCGCCCTTGGCGATGAATGCTTTGAATTCAGTCATAAATTTTTTCATGATATTTTCTCCTTGTTATATAAAGCTTTTTATTCGAACCATTTCAGTTCTTCCATAATCCGTTTCCACGGAAAACCAACTACATTATCATAATCACCTTCGATACGATCCACATATCGTGCAAAATAACCCTGAATTGCGTATCCGCCGGCCTTGTCGTATGCTTCTTCTGTGTCCAGATAAGCCAGAAGTTCTTCGTCGCTGTAGTCAGTAAAGTATACCCGGGTTATGTCGTAGAAAACACGGGTGTTCTGCATGCCTGCTTCAACCAGTGCCACACCGGTGACCACGTAGTGGACCTGGCCTCGCAGTGCTGACAGCATGCGGAAACCGTCCTCCTTATCAACTGGTTTACCCATAATTTCACCATCATAATAGACGATCGTATCCGCTGCGATAATCACGGGGGGACGGGCGGAATCCCCGGCATCCGGATTTTGCAAAGAATCTGCAAGCCACCGCATCTCCACATCCCGGGCCTTCTTCAGCGCCAGGAAGGAAACGGTTTCCGTCATACCGCAGTGAAGGGGAAGGGATTCATCGATGTCAGAAGGCATTACCTGCGGTTCAAAGCCGTTGGCACGCATCATTTCAATGCGGCGGGGAGAACCTGAGGCGAGAATATAGGAACGGTCCATATTATTTTTCCTCCTTTATAAGGCGGATGCCCAGATCCGTAAAGATTCTGGTTCGGCCGCCGTAGATTCCGCCATCTTCGTATTCAATTTCACCAGCCTGATTATCAGTCGGGTCAAATCGGATGAATTTTTTGGCAGGCACGAAATCATACTGCATGTCACAGTTAAGCGGAATCCGGAACGGGTCCAGATTGCCGAAGAAGAAGTTCCACAGCTGCTCTCTGTTTCTCAGGCGGGCAGCACGTCCGAAGGACGGATCGCAGTAGAGCCAGCCCATGGATGGGATGTAGAACTGGGCCCAGTCGTGTTCTCCGATATCATCCGGCTCAGCGTCCAGACCGGACTGCCATCTGGCAGGGATTCCGGCGATGCGGCAAAGGGTAATGAACAGGATGGCCATGACACCGCAGTCCCCTTTTCTGTTAATGGCCATGTATTCTGCAATACTGTCCAGAGCTGCATAGTCGCGGACGAAGGAATAGCTCAGACTGCAGGTAATATAGTCATAGAAGATGCGTGCAATTTTCAATGGATTGGTTTCGCTGCCGACCAGTTCTTCTGCAAGAGAACGCAGGTATGGGGTGAACAGGATGTGAGGACCCCGTTCTTCCAGGAATGGCAGGACTTCTTCCGGATAACCTTCAGCAGCTGCTGCTGCCACCGCTTCAAAATCTGCCAGAGCCAGGTCTGTATAACGGGTCACGTTGTCAAATTCATACTCCACAGAGAAAACCTGTCCTTTTTCTGCAGCTGCTTCAAAGTATGCGGCAGGCTGTACGTCGCCTTCCTGCGGCATGCGCAGAGGCTGAGGCGTAATGCTGTTAATCTTCAGGTTGGTAATCTGCTGGCGCTGAAGGGGCACCGGCAGGTAAACACGGATTTTTCTGCCATCTTCCACCATTTCATCCTTCAGTTTCAGTTCGTGACGGATGTGGATATGTGCTTTCATATTGTCTCCGGAGGAAGGCAGCGCATCCATGACGGAATCCAGGGCTTCGTAGCTTCTGGTATCGCCTTCTGCCGATCTCTGCCAGAGATCCGGATTCTGACTGAACAGGTTGTTTACTGTATTTGACATAAACATTTCCTGTCCATCGATAAAGATCCACTCCAGTTTGCCTTCCAGGATACACTGATTCACTTCTTCCATGGTGAAATCAGGAATGCGACGGCGAATCTCACGCAGAACGTCGGATTTTGTCCAGGTATAGTTCAGTTTCAGGTGACCGATGTTTTTCAGTTCCAGAATCAGGCGTGCACGGTATGCTTTCGGCAGATCCGGAAGTTCCAGGCGGTTTTCAATCATGGATTTTGCCAGATCCAGCCGGCCGCTCCACTTCATCTTCAGAATATCTTCAGGAAGCGGAACACACTGATACTGTAAGTCTTCATGGTCAAGGATATAATTCATTTTCATAAGTAATACACGAATCCTTTCGTTTTCCTGTTCCTTTCATAATATACGATACCGCATGGAAAAGCAAGTCGGTGTATAGATTTTGTGAAGCGGGAGAAAATAGGAAAAAGAGCGATGGAAAGCGAGGGTTATGATGAAAGACAGTGACGAAAAGGAAAAAAAGCTGAGAAAGGATATCGGCAAAGCTTACGGAGACTATGTAAAGCAGTTTACCCCCAGCCCGGCATATGTGAGCAATGGGATTAAAGCCTTTCTGGTGGGGGGCCTGATCTGTACTGCGGCCTTCTGGCTGCAGAAGCGGCTGCAGGATGGAGGAATGAGTGAGAAAGATGCTGGGGCTTTCGTGACCATCGGGCTGGTGATGAGTGCCCAGCTTCTTACTGGATTGGGAGTCTTCGATTCCCTTGCAAAATTCGCAGGGGCCGGGGTTATCGTACCCATCACAGGGTTTGCCAATTCCATGGTGGCACCGGCCATCGAATATAAAAAAGAGGGGCCTGTACTGGGTGTTGGCTCCAAGCTCTTTACCGTAGCAGGACCCGTCCTGGTCTGCGGCATATCGGCAGCTGTGGCAGTGGGGCTGATTTACTGGATCATTGGAAGGGTACAGGGGGTATAAGAAGATGGCATTAAAGAAAATCGGATCACAGAGCATGCTTTTCCCTTCGGGAGCCTGGATCAGAGGCAGGGGAACAGTGGCAGGAAAAAAAGAAGGCAGCGGCCCTTTGGGAGATTGCTTTGATATGGTGCTGCAGGATGATATGTACGGAGAAAAATCCTGGGAAAAGGCAGAAAGCAAAATGCTGAAGGATGCCATGATGAAAGCAGTTCAGCGTGCTGGACTGGAAAAAGAAAATATCGATGTGATGCTCAGCGGGGATCTGCTGAATCAGCTCATGTCTTCTTCCTTTATGGCCAGGGACATGCACATCCCCTTTCTGGGACTCTACGGTGCCTGCTCAACTATGACGGAATCTCTGGTACTGGGTTCTATCCTGATTGATGGAGGCTTTGCAGAGAACGTGCTGGCAGGTGCGTCCTCACATTTCTGTACGGCAGAGCGCCAGTTCCGTCTGCCGGTGGAGCACGGAAACCAGCGTCCCCCGTCGGCCCAGTGGACGGCAACGGCAGCAGGCGCCGTGGTAGTTTCAGAGCAGCCTCCGGTGACCGGTACACCGCGGATCCGGGTAACGGCAGCGACCATAGGAAGGGTCATCGACGCGGGGATTAAGGACGCCAACCAGATGGGAGCGGCTATGGCACCGGCAGCAGTGGATACTTTGCTGAATCACCTTCAGGATACAGGACGCGGAATTGATTATTACGATCTGGTGGTCAGCGGCGACCTGGGTTTCATCGGAAGGGAAATTGTCATGGACCTGCTTGTGGATGCGGGACTGCCTTCAGCAAAAGTCAGGGAACGTTATGATGACTGCGGTACCATGCTGTATACAAAAGACCAGGATGTGCACAGCGGCGGAAGCGGATGCGGCTGCTCCGCATCGGTTTTTGCAGGGCATCTTCTGCAGCGGATGGAGCAGGGAGAGCTGAAAAAAGTGCTTCTCATGTCTACGGGAGCCATGCTGTCGGTGATTTCACCGCTGCAAGGGGAAAGCATACCGGGAATCGCACACGCAATTGCACTGGAGGTGGAGTAAATGGAAGGAATACTGAACGGATTGATGGACTATGTATGGGCATTTGTGATTGGCGGAGGATTCTGTCTGATTGGTCAGATTCTTATGGATGCTACTACCCTGACAGCACCGCGGGTTCTGGTTATTTTCGTAGTCTCCGGGGTGGTACTGCAGGCAGTGGGTCTGTATGAACCCCTGGTAAAACTGGCCGGAAACGGGGCTACAGTGCCGCTTCCGGGGTTCGGGTACAATCTTGCCAAAGGTGCCATGGAAGGGGCTGAAAAAGGCTTTTTAGAGGCTATTATGGGCCCTCTGAAGGCAACGTCGGCGGGAATTGCGGTGGCCATTGCCTTCGGTTATATAATATCGCTGATTTTTACACCAAAGTCGCCCAAAGGAAATTGAATGGAAAAAACTGGTTGATTTTCTTGGGGAGGAGGTGTACAATTTCAGCAGAAAACAGAGTTAATAATAAGGGGAGTCTGGTTTATGGAACGGGTTTGGATTTATTTTCTTGCGGCGGTAAATATCACCGTCGGATTTCTGATTCTCCATCGAGGAACGGACCGGTACGGGTTTGACACGTACCGGAGCTTTCTTGACAGAGAAGAGAAACGGGGACAAAGGAAGTAATACAGGAGGATTTACATATCAGCGGGCTGATTTCCAGTGTTTACGGCATGTCCAGTGTGCTTATGGCTGTGGTGGCCGAATTCTTTATCGGCAGGGGCGGTATTCAGCAGGCATTTAGTGTGATTGGAACTTCAATCATCGTGGTGGTATTCCTGGCCGGCTCTTTCTTCCGTCTGCCGGAACCGGGATAGGGCTATGCAAAGGCCGTGAAAGCTGCCGGAGGCGATGCGCCTGCAGAGGAGCTTGACTGCAGAGGAATGATTCGTACAGGTAAATTCTGGATTCTTCTGGGCACTTACATATTCGGTGCGTCGGCAGCACTGGTTCCGATTAATCATATTTCCATGATTGCCACCATGCAGGGGGGCCTTGCCAGCGGCTACATTTTCGTCAGCATTCTGTCCGTGTGCAACTGCGTGGGACGGTTCGGCGGCGGATATTTTGCTGATAAATATTCAGCCCGCAAAGTCCTTATGGTCATCGGCACTGACACCGGTTCTGGTCAGCAAACTTTTCGGTGCAAAATACTGTGCTCAGAATTATGGTCTCATCGCCTGCCTGGGCTTTGTCAACGGTTTTATCGGCTCTCAGCTTGCAGGGGTGCTGGCAGACCATTTCGGAAGTTTTCTTTACGGATATTTCGTCTGTGCAGCATATCTGGCTATTGCAGTGGTGCTGACATGGAAGCTGTCGAAGAAGTAGGAGGAGTGGTGTTCTGTTTCGCCTGAATAAGATAGAAAAGTCGCCTTTTGAACGAAAAATACGTTCATTTTGGCGACTTTTTAATTTTTACAGGAGGGAAAGCATCTGCAGAAGCTGGTCGATGGAGTTAATATCGATACTTCCATCAGGACCATCCATTGTAATAAATACATCCCTGCCCAGAAGCAGATTATTTGCATGATAATCAAGAATCTTCTGAAAGAAATTTTCCCTGTAGCCTGCATCATCCAGCTTTCCGACATGTTCGATATAAATGATGCGTCCGCTTTCGAGAAAAATTGTAAAATCCGGATAAATTGTTTTATACCGTCCATCAGCGCATCGAATCCGAAGTCCCCGTTCATACTGGAAGCGAAATCCAAATCGAAACAGCCGTACTGCTACAATAGATTCTGACTTTGTGCGGGTCAGAAATCCCAGACCGGTATCATGCTGAAGTAAATGTTTCTTGAATTTGTTTTCTGATTTGTGAAATTCATGCGTCGAGTTTTGTGTGAACAGTTCATCTGCGAAATGATAGGAAGTAAGCAGGTTTTCCAGGAGAGAAATGTTTACTTCCAGACTCTTCACCATCTTCTCTGCATTTTCTTTATCTAAAAGCCGCCGAAGAAGGTGTCCATCCTTTCGCCAGCCGATATAGACTGGCTCTGACATTGTATCCGTTTTATAGCGGTAGCGGATTTTATTTCGGTCCATTCTGGTGTAGAGTGTATATCCAGACATATCTTTCACATTTTCGCTGTATCGAGTGAGCATCTTTTTTTCGGCACGCAGCTTCAGAAGAATGTAATCTTTAAATCTCATATAAAAATACCTCCTGGCTAACTCTAGCACAGGAGGTTTGAATGTAAAATAAAAATGTATTAAATTTACAAATTTCAGTGATTTCTTGTAGGTTTTTAGGGAATTTTTGTAATCCATCTTTTGGATTTCGCCAGATTTCGGGGAAAACTCGCCAATTTGGCGAAATTAGCACAGTTTCAGGCGAAACTACTCCACTCTCACATTATTATTCAACCTATCCAGGAAGGCAACCCACTTCATGTTTGCCCTTGGATCCGGATGGAGGCGGAAGTTGTACATAATCTTGTTGTGGTAGAGGTCGAAATGGCTTCCCACAGCTGCCGGGAAGGCTTTGACGCTGCGGGTGGTTTCTTCAAATTCCAGCACTTCACCGAAGACAGTTCCTTCGAAGTGGATGGTTTCACGGTCCATACGGATGGTACCGGAACCGGCATTGAAATCGCGGTTTCCGTCCGGTCCCACTGCAATGACGATGGTTTCACTTTCCAGAGGAACGTCCAGATCAATCTGCTCCATCTGCCAGAAGAACCACTCGTTAATGGATTGGAAAGGACCGCCATGGAGTACGTAGCTCTCGTCCAGGTGCGCTTCCAGTCCGCAGGCTTTGCAGCGGATCAGATCACCGGAAGTTTCCATCTGGAATTCCGCTCCGCATTCCGGACATTTATAGAGGATTCCGTCCAGACCTTCTGCAGGGGCTTTGCACTTATATTTCACGCCGGACATCATTTCCCGGGCAACCTTGTCCTCATCATGGAGAATGGCCAGTTCCAGGACTTCCTGAATTTCAGCTACGCTCATTTCAGGGATCGCTTCCGAATCCAGAAGCTTGACGCTTTCTACCTGGATCCGTCCGGGCCGGAGACCGGCCTTACCCCATTTCGGCAGGGTCAGGTAAGCACCGTTTCCGGTTACAGTATACACATTGATGCCAAGCTTTTTAACCAGCTCTGCCGTACCGTCAGTAAGGTTTACAGAGTGGCCGAAGCAGGAAAGACGTCCTTCCGGGAATATTACAATCAGATGACCCTGATCCTTCGCCTGGAGAATGCTCCGCATAGCGCGGATATCGGCACAGTACATTTTTTTCGGAATGACTGCCATTTTCGTCAGGAACCACCGGATCAGCGGACGGGCCATAAAGTGCTCACTGGTCACGAAATTCGGGCGGTGGGGGAGCAGCGCCAGAGCAACCAGAATAAAGTCGATGTTGGAAATGTGCGGGCAGACGATGAAAGCCGGACCCTGGATGTTTTGCAGGGCAGAACGGTCAATCTTCACACGGCACACCAGCTTGAAGATGGGCCCGGCTACGTAAGCCAGTAAATAGTATAGGAACGGGTTTGGCTTCCCGATGGGTTTCACATTTTTTTTCTTTTCAGCCATAAGAGTACCTCCTTGTCGCTGTCCTTTATTATACCAAAGCATGACGCCTATGGCAATTTTTTTATAAATATTGTAAACTTAAGGTGAGTGATTTACGGCTCCGAGCCGACTAATAAATACAAAAGGGATGAAAGGAGTTTGCTATGGATAACGGTGCAAGTAGCTACCGCCGTTTTCTGGCCGGCGACGAAAACGCTTTCGTGGAAATTGTAGATGAGTACCGCGAGAGCCTCATATTTTTCCTGTACCGGTATGTGGGCGATCTGCATGCAGCTGAAGATCTGGCAGAGGATGTGTTTGTGGAAGTGCTGCTTCATCCGAAGCGGTTCCGTTTTCAGTGTGCCCTGAAAACCTGGCTTTTCACCATCGGACGCAATAAGGCTGTGGATTTTCTCCGCAAAACTTCCCGTCTTCACCTTGTTTCTCTGGATGAGGCGGAGCGGCTGGCTGAGGTTTCAGATTTGGAAGATGCGGTGCTGGACAGCGAGGAAAAGCGTGCACTGAACATGGCGCTGGGAGAGCTTTCTGAGGATTACCGGATGGCTCTGCATCTGGTGTATTTCGAGGAGCTGTCCCATGAGGAGGCGGCACAGGTCATGAAGAAGAGCCGGAAACAGGTGGAAAACCTGGTGCACAGGGGGAAACAGTCCCTGCGGAAGATTTTGGAGCGGGAGGGCTATGATAATGAAAGACAGAAATGAATTTCTGGCCAGTGTCTATGCCAAGAGGGATGCAGAACTGGCAAAGAGGAAGAAATATAAAAAGAGAGTGATATCCGGGCTGAGTGCAGCAGCGGCATGTCTGATGCTGACGGTGGGTCTGGTTCAGACGGATGTGCTGGATTTCATGGGGGCAGCGGCAGAAGGCAGCTTTGATGGCGCGGCTGTGGAAAGTATCAATGAAAATGAAACGACCTCCAACAGCGGTATGGAGAAAGTGGAAGACTTTACGGCAGAGGATGGTTTTCGGGAAGAGAGTACAGAGGAGCGCGATACTGTGACACCAGGTGCAGCACCGGGGCAGGCAGCTGCGCCGAAAGATATTTATGATATTGTTACGGATGACAGTCAGGCACAGTACATCTGTCTGCCTTGTTTTACCATCGTGGAGCAGGGTGATGGAGAAGCAGCTGCCACCCATGGGAGCGATATCGCTGATGTGGAAAAAGTTCAGGCATGGGTGGATGAGCTGATGGAACAGGGGCAGGCTTTCAATGCAGACGGAAGATTAGAAGATGTAAGCGAGGTGAAAATGGACGAAGTATCCTGCATCGTCACCATCGAGATGGAACCGCAGCAGAAGGAAGTTTACTACCTGACAGGGGAGGTAGGATGGTATGAGTAAGAAGATTTTGACGGGGGTGCTGCTGGCAGCAGTGCTGACAGCTGCGTTTGCGATGACTGGCTGCGGCAGTGGATATACGGCGGGAACCGCTAATCTGACGGATAATGTGACTGTGATTTCCTGCACCAGCGAAGATCCTCAGGCAGTAAAACTTCACAGCCTGTCTGAGCAGATTTTTGCAGATACCTGGGTTGCCTGCGGAGAAAATAAAAACTTCCTCATGTCGCCGCTGTCTTTGATAGAAGTGCTGGGAATGGTCAGTGAGGGTACCGGCGGACAGACCCGTCAGCAGCTGGAAGAATTCTTTGGTTACAGCACCAATGCCCTGAGTCAGCACATCCGGTATTTGGAAAATAATCTTCCGTCAGAAAAAGATGCCAATCTTGAAACTGCAAACTCCATCTGGATTCGGGATACAGAGCGGTTGGAGGTACAGGACGGGTTCCTGCAGAATGTGAGGGGATATTACGATGCGGAAGTGTTCAAAGCAGCCTTTGATGCCGCTACTGTAAAGGATATCAATCAGTGGTGTGCGGATCATACCGATGGCATGATTGATGAAATTCTGACGCAGATTGATCCGATTCAGATGATGTTTCTGATAAACGCTGTCTGCTTCGATGCCAAGTGGGCGGAACCCTATGAAAAAGGCGATGTGTTTGACCACAAGTTTTATCTGGAGAACGGAAGTACTGCAGAGGCCAGATATATGCGTTCTGAAGAATGCAGTTACCTGATGGATGAAAACACCACAGGATTTGTACGTCCATATAAAGAAGGCTACAGTTTCGTGGCCCTGCTGCCGGAGGAAGGCCTGGCCATGGCGGAGTATCTGGCAGACTTCGATGGAAGCAAACTGGAAAACCTGCTTATGGAGAAGCGGGATGAGCAGGTCTTCTGCACTCTGCCGAAATTCAGCGGAGAGACATTTATGGATTTGATTGGAGTGATGGAGGAACGCGGTGTTACTGATCTCTTCGATCCTGACAAAGCGAACCTGACACCTATGGCTCTGCTCGATGGAGAGAGTCCGTACGTGTCCCAGGTTATCCAGAAAGCTTTCATAGAGGTAGATGAACAGGGAACCCGGGCGGCAGCAGTATCACTCGTTGCTCCTGGGGAAAGTGCCATGGAGCCAAGGAATGTGGTGAATCTCAATCGACCATTTGTATATGCTATCGTGGATGATGCCAGTCAGCTGCCGATTTTCATGGGTGTGGTTATGAATCCGGCAGAATAGGAGGGGGATTATGAAGAGGAAATGGATTTCAAGTATTTTGATTTTATGTATAATCTGCGCACTGACTGCCTGTAAGACTGAGAGCGGAGGGCAGAAAGAACCGTCCGGAAAGTCCAAAAGCGCGGGCAGTGGGGAAACGGTGCAGATTTCCGTAACAGATCTGCCGCCAAGCCACCTGGGAGAAGGTTTTTGCTTCGTGGGAGAAGAGATGGGACTGACGGACGTGTCGGTAAATATCTTCCGTGAAAGTTACAGTGCGGAGGGAAATACCATGGTCTCGCCTCTGTCCCTGATTACCGCCCTGACCATGACAGCCCGGGGCGCAGGCGGTGAAACCCTGGCCCAGCTGGAAACCGCACTGGACAGCGATCTGAATTACTTTACTGCCTACCTTGGCAGTTTCCTGTCCAGTCTGGAAGGCCGTGAGGCAAAATTCACTTCGGCTAACTCCGTCTGGTTCCGCGATGATGCGGAGCGTCTGGCGGTCAATGACCAGTTTATTGCTGATGCGGAAGGCTATTTTGATGCGGACATCTTCAAAGCAGCCTTCGACGATGGTACTGTTAAGGACATCAACCGCTGGTGCAGCGAAAAGACGGACGGCATGATTGAGGAACTGGTGAAGGAAATCAAAGAGGACGAGGTTATTCGGCTTCTGAACGCCATCTGCTTTGATGCCAAATGGCAGCAGCCTTATGAGTCAACAGATATACAGGAAGGGGACTTCCTCAATGCAGGAGGTGGTACCAGCCGGGCGGATTTCATGTACGGACAGGAAACCCGATATCTGGAAGATAATGCTGTAAAAGGGTTCATCAAACCATATGAAGGCGGCTTTAGTTTCGTGGCTCTGGTACCGAAGGCTGGTGTACTGATGATAGATGGTCTGAAGCCGGAGCCGGGTCAGCCGATGATTGGCGGAGAAACCTACGGCGAACACACGGGAGAGTTCACCGCAGAGGCTTTGTCGGAATATGTCGAATCCCTCACAGGAGACAGCCTGCGGGCACTGCTGGACAGTCAGACCGAAAACATAGTGAAAACGAAACTCCCCGTATTCACCAGCGAGTACAGCGTGGACCTGATTCCGGCGCTGGAGGCTCTGGGAATAACAGATCTCTTCAATGCAGAGAAGGCAGACCTTTCTGGTATGGCCACATCCTCCCGCGGCAATATCTACATCAGTAAGGTCTTTCAGAAAACCTTCATTGAAGTAGATACGGAAGGCACCCGGGCTGCGGCAGTGACGGAAATTGTGGCAAATGACTGTGCCGCCATGCCGATGCCTGAATTTAAAGAAGTATATCTGGATCGGCCGTTCCTCTATATGATTATCGACGATGCCACCGGTGTGCCGGTGTTTATGGGTACGGTAATGGAGTTCTGAAGAAGAAAGTATCAGGAATTCAGACAGAAAGTATCATTTTTCGATACTTTCTGTTGTTTTTTGTGAGAATGTGATATAATAAAAACGAAATACTGCGGCGGCCGTCCGTAAATCAGGATACATGAAAGGAGCGGGGCAGATGGATCGAAGAACTTTTCTTAAAAACAGTGCAATTCTTAAAGTGGCAGCAGCTGCAGCTGCGCTGACACTTATTGCAGCGGCGTCTCTTCTGCCTGGGAAGGCGGAACCTGCACAGCTGACGGATCCGGATGTTTTAAACCCGGCACCGATAGTCATGACCATAGAAGAACCTGACGATGCGGTGGTGGAAGAGGAAACATCGGAGGAAGAGGAAAAAAAGCAGAAAATGGGATTCTTCACCCGTCTGAAGCTGGCCTTCTACGCCTTCTGCGCAGGAGCCGGCGCATGGCTGGCCCATAAGATTCCGTGGAGCAAAATCTTCAATAAACGGAATCTCATCATCCTTCTGATTCTGGCGGCAGCTGGCATTCTGATATGGAAGGTTGGCCTGCCCGTACTGGCTGATTACCTGAAAGAAACTGTATGATGGCATAAAAAAAGACCCGGATGGGTCTTTTTCTTTTAAACAAAATCGTGTTTTTTCAGGTATTCCTTGATTTCATCGCGGGTATCCATGACTTTCCATGCACCCTTTTTGGAGAAGTTTCCTTTCTTTACAGCAGTGCCGCCGTACATGTATCCGGCCAGCGCCAGTGTGTAAGTACCGAAGGACTTCTTCAGACTCTTCAGATAACGGGCTGCTACGGTAATGCTGACTTCATACTCGTAAAGTTCTTTCGGCTCGTAACCATAATGTTTGGCCAGCCAGTCACTGGTCTGCATCATGCCCTTGTAGCCGTACGGGCTCTTGGCCTTGGAATAGAAACGGCTTTCTCTCTGAGCCAGGGCCATGAGTACAGTAGGATCCAGGTCATACTTTTCACCGATATCGATGAACGTCTGCGCCAGATTCCGTGACCACTGCTTGCCCAGCTTCGGGTTGATTTTACGCATGTATGCAGCAAGTCCGTTTCTGTATTTCACAGCGGCTTTCTTTTCCTCTTCTTTTTTTGCTTTTTTTTCGGCTTCTTCTTTCGCCTTTTTTTCTTCTGCTTCTCTGTCTTCTTCAGACAGTTCCGGCTCGGTGACTTCTTCTTCTGCAGGCGGTTCTGCCTCATCTGGTGTTTCTGTCACATCCGGTGTTTCGGATTCTTCCGGCAATGCTTCTTCCGGCAAAACTTCTGTTTCCGGCGTTTCTGTTTCGTCGGTCATATCTGGAATTTCAGGAATTTCAGGAATTTCAGGAATTTCCGTGCCCTTTGGCATAAATGGTTCGGTTGATACTGCAGGCGGCAGCGCATTTTCTGTATCAGACACATCCGCAGCAGTAAATGCAAATGCAGGTGCTGCAGTGCTCAGAACCATTGCCAGCGAAAGAATCACAGCAATCAGTTTCTTATACATAAATGTGGTCTCCTTTTTCACAATTCAGCATGTCCAAAGACATGCCTTAATATTATACATTATGTTAATCAAAATGTCCAGTTTTACGTGTGAAAGTGGCTTTTTTTCAATATTTCACAGAACAGACACACATTTTTATGTAAATTCATTTAGAATAATAGGGACATTAAAAAAGAATGTCAAAGGGAGGTTTGACATCCATGTTCGGATATATTATGATAAATAAGCCGGAATTGAAAATCCGGGAATTTGAAACTTACAGAAGCTATTACTGCGGGCTTTGCGAATCGCTGAAGCGGTACGGTCTGCTGGGACGATCCATGCTGACTTACGACATGACGTTTCTGGTTATGCTCCTGAGCGATCTTTATGATATGAAGGAAGAGCAGCAGTGCTGCCGGTGCATGATGCATCCGGTGAAGAAGCACTGCCAGCGTACAACGGCAGCCGGTGATTACTGCGCCGATATGACGATTTTGCTCAGCTACCATAAGTGCGTGGATGACTGGAATGACGAGAGGAAGCTGTCCCGCTGGCTCCTGGCAAAACTCCTGGCGCCGAAGATGAAGCGGGTCCGGGCTCAGTATCCGGAAAAGGCGGCTTTCGTGGAGAAGAAGCTGAATCAGCTGACCATTGCGGAAACGGCCAGCAGCGTACCCATCGACAAGGTGGCCAAGATTTTCGGAGAGATTATGGGCGAGCTTTTCGTATATCAAGATGACTTCTGGAAGGACGACCTGTATAAGGTGGGGTTCTATCTGGGAAAATTTATTTACCTGATGGATGCTTATGAGGACATCGAAAAAGACCTGAAGACGGGCGACTACAATCCGTTCCGGGAGCTTTGCCGAACGGAGGGTTTCGATGAGCAGGTGCTGCAGCTGATGATGCTGATGATGGGGGAATGTACGGATGCTTTTGAGCGTCTGCCTCTGGTGGAAAGTACGGAAATCCTGCGGAATATTCTCTATTCCGGCGTATGGGTGAGATATGAGCAGGTTAAAAATAAAAGAAACAATGCAGAACAGAAGAAAGAGGAACAGAAATAAGTATGAATCCTTATGAAATACTCGGTGTCTCCTACGATGCCACTGAAGATGAAATTAAAAAAGCATACCGTCAGCTGAGCAGAAAGTATCATCCGGATGCCAATGTGAACAATCCGGATAAGGAAAAGCTGGCAGAAAAATTCAAAGAAGTGCAGCAGGCATATAAAATCATTATGGACCAGCGCCAGGGCAAAGGCCAGCCTTCCGCAGAAGATTTCTGGGGCTTTGGCGGCTACAGCTATGGAGGTCAGGCTTCCGGCCGCACGGAAACGCAGGAAGACCAGTATCTGCGCTCTGCTCTGAACTATATTCAGAGCGGCTATTACCGGGAAGGGCTCAATGTACTGGAACAGGTGCAGGACCGCAAGGGACCATGGTATTATTACAGTGCATTCGCCAATTATAAACTGGGAAACAACGCTATCGCGCTGGAACATGCCAAGACAGCCTGTGCTTTCGAGCCGAACAACTATAATTATGCTGTGCTGCTGAATCAGCTGCAGGGCGGCGGTCAGCGTTACCAGCAGAGAAGCGCCCACTACGGCGGCAACCCGACCATGGGCATGAACAATCACTGTATGCAGATGTGTGGTTACTTTATGCTCTGCAACCTTTGCTGCGGTGGCGGCGGCATGTATTTCATGCCGTGTCTGTGCTGTCTGTAGATATTGAAAAAATAATATCAGAAATATGAAGAGGACGGCTGTCAGGCCGTCCTCAATTTTTTATGTGTGATTAAATTCCCATCAGCTGTCTTTTCTTGGCAGTGAATTCTTCGTCGGTGATGATGCCAAGATCCAGCAGTTCCTTGTAGCGCTTGATTTCCAGAATGGTTTCGGAATCGCCCAGAGAAGAAGCAGGGGCAGAAGCAGGCTCTTCCACTGGTGCAGGCTCTTCAGCCGGAGCAGGTTCCGCAGCAGCTTCAATCGATGCAGGTGCAGGCTCAACTGCCGGAGCAGGTGTTTCAGCAGTTGCTTCGCATGGAACTGCTTCGCCGCTTGCCTTGCCGCCGGCAATCATAAAGTCCATGAGGAATCGTGCCAGTTCATCCATTTCCTGCGCCTTTGCAGTATATTCACGGACATACTGGCTGATGTCAGGTCTGTTGGCCGTAAAGATAGGACCGTCATATTTCAGCTGAATGGATTTGCGGTATGGGTGATCCTTCATATGAATGGTAATGTAGAACTTCTGGAACGGTTCTTCCAGAGGAGGCTGGTAGAAGTCGTCTTCATTTCTGTGAAGATCGTATTCCCGCTGCATCTGAATGATCACCGGTGTCAGTGAACGTGCGTAATTGGGAACTTCACTCGGGTAGTGGCTCAGTCCCTCGGGGGTGCCTTCGTAGAGTGGGAATGAATCCTCAGTGATTGTAAAGCAGTCTATATCTTTCGCCTCAAAAATGGTAGAACTCAGATCTGAGCTGAGGCAGAACATACAGTTATTGGTATCCAGATATATTTTGTTGAAAATTAAACCGAGCTCATAGGATTTGGTAATCTGGAAAACATCTTTCAGCTTCTGGTTTTCTTCACGGAATTCACGGTACTTCCTGAAATCATCCAGTGTCATTTCCGGCCGGATATCATCGTCGATATCGGGAATACCAAGACAGTCTTTGCATACATACTCACCGCCAAAGCTTGCCGGTAAGAGACCCTTTACTTTACCGCCGCAGATGGCGCATTCTTTTTTATCAAACAGTCCCATAATAAATCCTCCTAAATCTATCCTGCATCCTGTGGATGACAGGACATAAATATCCAAGCATATTATACCAAAATAATACTATTTTCAACAGATTTTGCATGAGATGTCGTCTGGATTGACTGAAATGTAGAATCGTGAGAAATCGTATTTAAACAATCCGGTTGTCCATGCCGCCGTCTATCCAGCTTTTCAGGTTGGATGCGGAAACTTCACAGATGGTGTTTCGTGCTTCTTTAGAGGCCCATGCAACGTGGGCTGTGATGAAACAGTTTGGCAGTCCAATCAGCGGGTTATCCATCTTAGGCGGTTCCCCATTGACCACGTCCAGGCCGGCGGCAGAGATTTTGCCGGAAGAAAGAGCGGCAGCCAGGTCCGCTTCGTTAATGAGAGCGCCGCGGGCAGTGTTGATCAGGATGGCTCCATCCTTCATTCCGCTGATGAATTCTGAGTTGATGAAACCACGGTTTTCGGCAGTGGCGGGACAGTGGAGGGTTACGATATCTGACTTCATGGCAGCTTCACGGTCACGGCTGTAGATGTTTACGGTCATACCGAATGCTTCTGCAATGGCAGCGACTTTGCGGCCGATGTTTCCGTAACCGATGATACCCAGGGACTTTCCTGCCAGCTGCTGAATCGGACTCTTTATGAGGCAGAAATCCGGACTGGCAGTCCATTCGCCGCTCTGCACTGCTGCATTATGCAGTCCCACATTGTTGGTAATTTCCAGAATCAGAGCAAAAGTATGCTGGGCCACTGTATCTGTGGAATAGGACGGCACATTGCAGACTGCGATGCCGCGGGCTTTCGCAGCTTCGATATCGATATTGTCAAATCCGGTTGCCAGTACCCCGATAAACTTCAGGTCAGGGCAGGCATCCATAATTTCTGCTGTAATCTTATTCTTGCTGGTGAAGACTGCTTCCGCGTCTCCGATGGTTTCTGCAAGCTGTTCTGCAGGTGTTCGGTCACATACCTTTACCTGGCCCAGTGCCTCCAGCGCAGACCAGGAAAGATCTCCCGGATTTATGGTATAACCGTCTAAAATGACTGTTTTCATGGATGTTTCCTCCTTGCGAAATCTTTGTCTTATGAATGTATTTTAGCAGAAGGAGACTGGAAAGTATATGCTTTTTTTGGTATACTACAAGATACGAGATATTTCCATACATTGAAGTGAGGTAAAAGATGAGAATTGACGGAAGAGAAAACAACCAGATTCGTCCGGTTAAGATAACCAACAACTATTTAATGAGCCCGCAGGGATCCGTGCTGATTGAAATGGGAAATACCAAGGTAATCTGCACAGCCACTGTAGAAAATTCCACTGCACGCCATCTGGTGGGCACAGGCCAGGGCTGGGTTACTGCAGAATACGGAATGCTGCCTGGTTCCACCGGTACCCGTAAGAAGCGTGACAAGGGCGGCAAACAGGATGGACGTTCTGTGGAAATTCAGAGACTGATCGGCCGTGCGCTCCGTTCCGTAGTGGATATGGAAAAGCTGGGAGAACGCACTATCTGGATTGACTGTGACGTAATTCAGGCGGACGGCGGTACCAGAACTGCTTCCATTACAGGCGCTTTCGTAGCTATGGTAGAAGCAATGAAGTGGATGAAGGAGCAGGGAATGATTAAGGAACTGCCGGTAACTGCCATGGTATCTGCCATCAGTGTAGGTATGAACGGAGACGAAAGAATCCTGGACCTGTGCTATGCAGAAGACTCCCATGCAAAGGTGGACATGAACGTGGTAATGACTGATAAGGGTGAATTTATTGAAGTTCAGGGTACCGGCGAAGAGAGCCCGTTTACAAGAGAAGACCTGAATGAACTGCTGGCACTGGCAGAAAAGGGATGCCGTGACCTCCATGCAGTTCAGAAGGAAATCACCGGCGAAATTTAGGAGGTAAATATGGCATACATTGTTGCAGCATCCAAGAACAAGCATAAGATTGAAGAAATTGAAGCCATTACGAAAAAATACGGCATGGAAGTAATTGCCCGCGACAAGGCAGGCGTACCTGATGAGCTGGAAATTGAAGAAGACGGTGATACATTCGAAGAAAACTCACTGAAAAAGGCGAAGGGCATTCTGGAAGTCTGCGGACAGCCGACCATCGCCGATGATTCCGGCCTGATGGTAGACTGGCTGGGCGGGGCTCCGGGCGTGTACTCTGCACGTTTTGCAGGGGAAGACGGAAATGATGCAAAGAACAATGAAAAGCTCATGTTCCTGCTGAAGGATGTACCGGCCGCTGAAAAGACAGCACAGTTTGTCAGCGTCATTACACTGGCATTTCCTGACGGTCAGGTGATTGTGGCAAGAGGGGAATGTCCTGGCAGAATTATTGAAGAACCTGCCGGCGAAAACGGATTCGGATACGACCCTCTGTTTGTACCGGATGGATATGACCGTACTTTTGCACAGCTGACTGCTGAGGAAAAGAACCAGATCAGCCACCGTGCCAACGCACTGAAGGAACTGGAACGTCAGCTGAAGGATATGGGTTACTAGAAAGGAAAGGCTGCGGTTGAACCGATTCATGAAAATGACCCCGGAAAGGGTGCGGAATATCTGCATACTGATTTACAGAAAACTGAGGGATCCCTATTATCAGGGCGCTGCGGCAGAAATGGCTTTCTACCTTCTGCTCTCCATCATCCCTCTGTTTATTCTGCTGTCACAGCTGCTGGGGCTCTTTTCGATTTCACTGGGAAGTATAAAAGACTGGCTGGACATCGAGAGTATGCTGAAGGTGGATGGTGCAGACATGATTCTGTCCATGCTGGACTACTCGCCTTCTGGTGTGAACAGTGTGTTCCTGGCACTGACAGCAGCCTGGGCGGCATCCAAAGCACAGTTTTCCATGATGCGTATCACCAACTACACGCTGACCGACGGACGTTCCACAGGACAGGGGTACCTGCGGGACAGAGTCCGTTCTCTGAAGACAGTGGTCATTACGGTGTTTACCATTGCTTTTGCGCTGGTAATCCTGGTATATGGTGAGGTGATTCTGAAGCTGGTCTTTGGTATTGTGGCAGGCACAGAAATTGCTGAGATGACCTGGGTACTGATCCGATGGCCGGCAGCTGCCGTACTGTATTTCCTCATGGTATCCTATAACTACTATGTACTTCCGACTCACCGGATTCCTTTCGGAGCCGTGGTACCCGGCAGTATTTTCGCATCAGTGGGAATGATGGCTGTAACCGGATTTTACAGTGCCTACAGCAGTGTTTCTGCAAATTATGACCTGCTGTACGGATCCTTCTCCAACTTTGTGGCCCTCATGTTCTGGTTCTATCTTCTGGCCTGGGTACAGTTCCTGGGCGTGATTCTGAACAAAGTCTGGTGGGAGTCCCGTCTTCTTCTGGAAAAGGACGAGCTGGCAGATGCGGATGTTTTGCCGACGTTTGTGCGCAAGGCTGTGCAGAAAGTACGCCGCAGTCTGAAAAGATAAAAAATGTATTTTGGGAAAAATAGGGGGAACTGAATATGGAAAAGAAAGTGTTAATCATCATGAACCCGCGGTCGGGTACCATGCGGGCAAATAAGTATCTGACAGATATCAGCGAACTGTTCGTGCGGGCTGGATATATGCCGTCTGTCCTGATAACTACAGGGCGGGGGGACGGCACGGCCTATGCGAAAAAGTATGCGGCTGATTTTGATCTGCTGGTGGCTATCGGCGGTGACGGTACTTTTAATGAGGTAGCAGCCGGTATCGTGGAAAGCGGTGTCCGTGTGCCCCTGGGATATATTCCTGCCGGAAGCACCAATGATTTTGCAAACAGTCTGGAACTGTCAAAGGACGTGATTCTCAATGCGAAGAGCATTCTGAAGGGAAGCATCCGGCCAATTGATCTGGGCAGTTTTAATGGGAGAACCTTCTCCTATATCGCTTCCTTTGGAGCATTTACCAAAGCGTCTTATTCCACACCGCAGAGTATCAAGAACATCATGGGACATGCCGCCTATGTGCTGGCCGGTGTAAAGGAAGTAGCCAATCTGAAGCCAATCCATATGGCAATTGAGGCAGATGGAAAACTTTATGAGGGCGATTATCTGCTGGGAGCTGTCAGCAACTCCACTTCGGTGGCAGGAGTACTGACCATCCGCCGCGAATATGTGGATCTGAGCGACGGGATGTTTGAGCTGCTGCTGATAAAATCACCGAAGGATCCGCTGGAACTGGCTGAACTGCTTCTGATGCTGCAGCAGCAGAACTTTTATGATACCAACATGATAACCTTTGTCAATGCCAGAGAGTTTCATATCCGTGCCGGCAGTGATGTGTCCTGGACGCTTGACGGAGAATATCAGGAAGGGGCGGAGGAAATACACATCCGGAATCTGGAAGGCGCCATTGATATGGTGCTGCCGGAACCGCATGAACCTGCTACGGATCCGTTCCATGTGGAGATTACCTGGAATACCCGAAAATAGAACATAAAGAACTGATTAAGGCTCTCCGGCCTGTGAACCGACCGGAGAGTTTTTTTATTTCAAAAATTTCTCAAAATCACTTGACTGTATGGTTACCGTATAGTTTATGCTTTTCATATAGAAAAGAGAGGTAAAAAATGAAACTCAATTTTAAAACCAAGTTATCTTACGGTATCGGTGGTATTTGTGACAACACACTTTATACTCTGTCCGGTACTTATCTGCTGCTGTTCCTGACTACGGTAGCAGGAGTCAGTCCTGCAATGGCAGGGACTATTTCCGCCATCGGATCCATCTGGGAAGCAATCTGCGGCCCGGTAGTCGGATATAAGTCCGATGGGGCACTTACACGTTTTGGAAGAAGAAAACCTTTCCTGCTGGCAGCTGCATTCCCTGTGGCAGTGGTAACAAGTCTGCTGTTTACAGCCATTGATGCCAGTGATGGGGTGAAGTTTATCTATTATACAGTTATGATCATTCTCTTCTGGACCTGCTTCTCCAGTGAATTCATTCCGTATATGGCCTGGGGATCGGATCTGACAGAGGACTATAACGAAAGAACCGTACTGCGTTCCTACGCCTATGTGTTTAATCAGGTGGGTATGTGTGTGGGTATGGTTATGCCGACAATCATAGTGGATTACTGCATGAATCTGGGCCGTACCACCCAGCAGTCCTGGCAGGCAGTGGGTATCTTTGCCGGTGTCTGTGCCGGAGCATCACTGCTGATCTGCGGTTTGACTATTAAGAAGGATGACGTGGCAAAGTCTGATTTCCGCAAGCCTGAGAAGAAGGAACCTTTCCTGGATGTAAAGATGTTTGTGGAAATTTTCCGTGGATATCTGGAGATTCTCAAGCTGCGTCCAATCCGCTTCATCATCGGATCCAGCATCGTGTATCTGATTGCAAATACCGTTTTCTCTTCAGACCGTGTATTCTACATGACCTATAATCTGGGCATGAGCGAGAAGGAAATTTCCCTCATGATGCTGATTATTACGGTCAGCGGTGTGGCCTTTGTTCCGTTTATTGCCCGGCTGGCAAACCAGTTCGATAAGAAGACGGTGTTCATGTTTGGCATCGGCATCTCTGGTGTGATTCTCATGGCAAGCCGGTTCCTGGGCGTAGAATCTCTGGGCGCAGTCATCGCCGTATGCCTGGTATACTCTGTGGCCAATACATGTTACTGGCAGCTGATGCCATCCATGCTGTACGATGTATGTGAAGTGGAAGAGCTGGTCTCCGGTGAAAATCATTCCGGTGCAGTAATTTCCCTGCAGGCATTGTCAGAATCCCTGTCCATTGCAGCTGGACTTCAGGTTCTGGGAATTGCACTGGAAATGGCAAAATTCGATAACACCGCAGCAATGCAGCCGGATATGGCACTGAGCTGGGTGAGCAATCTGTTCACCTTCATTCCGGGGCTGTTCATGTTACTGGTTGTGGTAATGATGACAAAATATCCGATTAATAAGAAGAACTTCAGCCGTGTTATGGCGGCCCGCCAGAGGAAGGACGCAGGCGAGCAGGTTGATATGGAAGAATTCAATGACATTTTTCTTGCCCGTAAGTAACATAAAGTAAAAGGAAAAGGCCGCTCCTGGAAAATAAGGGAGCGGCCTTTTCCTTTTATGTTCTTTCCACTCTTACGGCAAGTTTCACCAGATAGTGGTTATAGTCTTTCACAGACAGGTCATCCAGAATAACTTCTTCGTAGAAATCTGATGTGAGATACAGTCCGTTATCCCTGGCATAATTCATCAGTTTTACACAGTTTCCGTGGATATTCCGGTAGCCCTGGTCATCATAGATGCAGATATAGCGGCCCCCGGTATCCAGGTTGGCGTGCTCATAATCCTCCGGCAGCAGATCTTCACGGTCCACCACGGAATAGAAGTGGGAGTAGAGATAGTTTTCCTCTGTAACGCTGTCCACCGGGATGATGGCGCCGATGGCATAGCAGCTGGGTATTTCCAGGTCCTGGCGGAAATTGAGATGGTCACTTACTGCTTTCATGATATCCTTGTCTTCATCAGGACCCTTATAACGGGTAGTGATGTGGTATTCATCTTCCATGTTTTCGTAGATGATTTCTCCGAGAGGTGCATGAAGGCCTTCACGGGTCAGTCCAATCTTGGTATCGATAAATTTCTTCGACCACTGGAGTTTGCGTATCATTTCGTCGATTTCACTGCGCCGTTCTTCCAAAAGCTGAATCAGTGCCTGAGGGGACCTGCTTTCCATGTGCTCTTTAATCTCCTTCAGAGGTACGTTCAGGTCCTTCAGAGCCATAAGCACGGAGAATGTTTCAATCTGTGTATAGGAATAATAACGGTATCCGTTGTCTCCTGTGATGGCAGGACGGAAGATACCGATGTCGTCATAGTGGAACAGAGTCTGCTTTTTTACCCCGCAGATGCGGGCAAATTCCCCTGTAGTAAAATAATTTCGGCTGTTTTTCATGAGTAAACACCTCCTGACTACTTTATTTTACCACAGACTTGCGGTATAATGATAGGTGTAATATTTTGCGCAGAAACCGAAAACAAGGAGAGAAAAAGGATGAAATATATTCAGGCTGATATTCATGTAAACCGTGAGGGCATCGAACCTGTACTGACTGCACTGATGAACGTGGACATTATGGATACCGTGGTGGAAGATCCTGCGGACATTGCTGATCTGCTGGATAAGGATCAGGACTGGGAATGGGACTATGTGGACGACAGCGTTATCGAAATGCAGAACGCAGAACCGAAGGTTACCGTTTATATGGAAGATGATGAAGAGGGACGCCGCAAGCTGGCTGCACTGCAGGGGGCCATCGAGGAACTGAAGGAAGAAGCGGCTGCCGGTGCATACGGTGAAGATGTGGACCTGGGTCCTCTGACTGTAGATGTTTACGTGGAAGACGACAGCGAGTGGAAGGACAACTGGAAGGAATTTTTCAAGCCGAAGAAGGTGGGCAAGCGTATCGTAGTGAAGCCGACCTGGTATGACTACGAAAAGGAAGAGGGAGACCTGGTTATCGAAATTGACCCTGGTATGGCGTTTGGTACCGGTACTCACGAAACCACTTCCCTGTGTCTGAGACTGATGGAAGACTATATGCAGGATGGTGACAAGGTTCTGGACGTTGGATGCGGTTCCGGTATTCTGGCCATCGCAGGTGCACTGCTGGGCAGCCCTGAGGTTCTGGGCGTGGAAATCGACCCTGTGGCTGTAGAAATTGCCCAGGAAAACCTGGAACTGAACGGTGTGGCAGATGTGGCCCGTGCACAGTACGGTGACCTGACCAAGGGTATCGACTTCAAGGCGGAAATCGTGGTTGCAAACCTGATGGCGGATCTGGTTATGATGCTGTCCGGTGACGTGGCAAAACATATCCTGCCAGGCGGTAAATACATTTCTTCCGGTATTCTGGTAGAAAAGCGTGATCAGGTAGCAGCAGTGATCCGTGACTGCGGCTTTGATATCGTGGAAATCCGTGAAGACGGTATGTGGTGTGCGATTGTGGCGACACCGAAGGAAGCATAGATTTTGAGGGGAAACTGGCAATGAGCAGATTTTTTGTGGATCCGTCTGATGTAACGGACAAGTATATTTACCTGAACGATTCCGGGGACCTGAAGCATATGCGTAAAGTTCTGCGTATGAGCGTGGGCGATGAGCTGGATATTTCCGATGGTGCAGCCTGGGAGTATCATGTACAGATTGAGGCCCTGGATGAAGACGAAGCCAAGCTTCTGATTCTGGACAAGCAGAAGTTCGCCCGGGAACCGGAGCTCCATGTGACCCTGTATCAGGGTGTGCCGAAGGCTGGAAAGATGGAAGGCATTATTCAGAAGTGTGTGGAACTGGGTGTTTATGCCATTGTCCCTGTATTCATGGAAC
The DNA here is from genome assembly GCA_045637765.1 of Anaerovoracaceae bacterium. Lineage (GTDB taxonomy): Bacteria > Bacillota > Clostridia > Peptostreptococcales > Anaerovoracaceae > RGIG7179. Next base: position 41,700 of record JAZTZZ010000017.1, read on the forward strand.
GCACGGTGGTAGTGGATAAGGGGAACTTTGGCAAGAAGCAGGACCGCTGGCAGAAAATCAGCGACGAAGCCGTGAAGCAGTGCAAGCGGGGCATCATCCCGGAAGTGGGCGAGTCTCTGAAGTTTAAGGAAATGGTGGGGGAACTTTCTCAGTATGACCTGATTCTCTTCCCTTATGAAAATGAAGAGGGAACAACCATCAAAGACTGTCTGAGAAATGTGGTGCGTGCGGCAGAAGCGGGCGAAGGCGCAATGCCGAAGAATGTCTGCATTATTATCGGGCCGGAAGGCGGATTCGCTGATAAGGAAGCGGAAATGCTGGATGAAGCCGGTGCACAGCGTGTATCTCTGGGAAAGACCATTCTCCGTACCGAGACTGCAGGTCCTGCGGCTCTGGCCATGACCATGTACGAACTGGAACTGTAAATATGTATTAAAAAAGAGACTTCTGCGGAAGTCTCTTTTCTGTTTTCTACTCTTCTTCGTCTCTCCACTGGAGAACTTTTCTGTAAGTGTTGCAGCCATAGATGATGCCTACAATCAGCACACCTGCAACCGCCACATTTCTTACAATCTTATCTACATGGACGGTTACATCCACGGATTTTTCTTTTCTGCTCATAATACAATCCTCCCCTTACATTTTAACCATATAGTCACATTTTAACAGATTATAAGCAAAATGCAAGATTATTCGGGCAAATGCTCTGCAAGTATAAAATCCGGTGTCCGCAGAAACCTCTTCAGTCCGAAGAGACTGTCCGGATCGCCGGATCGGATGGTATTCATAATCTGATAGCTGGTAAGGGAGCCTTTGAAACCCAGTTCTTTCAGGATGGGATTGGCGGAACCGTCTGTAGGCCAGGCACCATAGGGCCAGGCAAAGACCAGGGCAGGCGCACCGGCCTCTTCCATAATTCGCTGCTGTGCCGTTTCCAGATCTTCCAGAAGGGCAGCACGGTAATCCTCGAAGGATTCCCCGGGAATCCGGTCGGCACCTTTACGTCCTGTTCCGTCATTGCGGTGCAGATTCCAGGTATGATTTCCGATTTCAACCAGACCGGAAGAAACCATGTCAGAAGCTTCCTGCCAGGTTAAGGGACCTCCGCCATCAGGCCTGTGGAGCTGACCGGATGCAAGTTCCGTCTCACTGCCAATCACACTGATTATTGCCGGAACATGATATTTCTGCAGGAGGGGAAACGCCTTTTCATAGTTGTTGTAATACCCGTCGTCAAAGGTGATGAGAACCGGTTTTTCCGGCAGCTGTGCGGCGCTTTCCGCATAGTCCGAAAGCTGACGGAAGGTAACACCGGTGTATCCGTGGTCTGCCAGCCACTGCAGATCCTTCTCAAAATCTTCAGTTTTTATGAAGTATTCGTTAATCCTGGCTGCATCATCCGTCAGGCCATGGTACATGAGCACGGGAAGGGGGACCTCCGTCCTTGAATCTTTTACTGCTGTCATCATGGAAACTGAAGCTGCTGCGGGAAAGCGGGTCTGCATATATATTCCCGTCAGAAACAGCAGCAGAAGAAAAAACACTGTAATCAGATTGTTTCGTTTCATATTTTCCCCCTTTCTTTCCAAAATATTTTATGTCCGGCTTTCTTCCTTTATGACCGGCTTTGTGGTAGAATAGGGGGGAGATTAATTTTGGGAGAAGACAATGAGATTAGCATTTCATACTTTGGGCTGCAAAGTAAACCAGTACGAAACAGAGGCCATGAAGGAGCAGTTTGGCTCTGCAGGCTATGAAATCGTAGGGGAAGAAGATATTGCAGACGTATATATTATAAATACCTGTACTGTAACCAACCTGGCAGACCGCAAGTCCCGCCAGTACATCCGCCGCATGAAAAAGCAGAGTCCGGAAGCCATCGTAGCAGTGACCGGCTGCTATGCCCAGGTCAGCCCGGAAGAACTGACCGCCATGGAAGAAGTGGATATCGTAGCAGGTACAGGCGAAAAGAACAATCTGCTGGCTTACGTGGAAGAATTCCGCCAGAAGCGGGAAGCACAGCTTCATATCCGAACTTACGATGAGCTGACCGAGTACACCGACAAGGGCATCATTACATCCATGGAATCACGTACACGTGCATATATTAAGATTCAGGAAGGATGCAACCGGTTCTGTGCTTACTGTCTGATTCCTTTCGCGAGGGGACATGTGAGAAGCAGAAACCCGGAAGAAGTGGTGGAAGAAGCCCGTGCTCTGATTGCCTCCGGTTTTAAGGAAGTCATCCTCACCGGTATCAATACAGCCCTCTACGGCACAGAGGAACGCTTCCCATGGCCTTTGACAGAAGCAGAAAAAGCTGCTGGTATGAGCGGTATCGAAATCATCATCAGCCGAATCAATGCTCTGTCAGGTGAGTTCCGTATCCGGTTAAGTTCTCTGGAACCGACAGTGGTAAATGCAGACTATGTGAAACGGCTGATGCAGTACGAAAAACTCTGCCCGCATCTGCATCTGTCCATTCAGAGCGGCAGCACCAATGTGCTGAAGCTGATGAACCGCCGTTACAACCGGGATGAGTACCTGGATATCGTTCAGGTGCTGAAGGAACATGACCCGGGTTACGGCATCACGACCGATATTATCGCCGGATTCCCTGGTGAAACGGAAGAGGACTTCCTGGACAGCATCGACATGATTGAGCGTGCCGGCTTCTGTAAGGTTCACGGATTCCGCTACTCCAAACGTCCGGGAACTGCAGCTGCATCGATGAAGGGGCACCTGGACGGCAATACGAAAAACGACCGCATCACACGGCTCCTTGCTGCAGGCGAAAAAGCTGCGAAGGACTTCTTTGCGGGGGAACTGGAGCGTGGCGGAGAAAGAACCGTTCTCTTCGAAGAATGGTCCGATGAGTATCTAACCGGCTACACCGAAAACTACATTAAGGTGTACGCAGAAGGCGGAGAAGAACACTTAAACAGTTTCCAAAAGGTAAGACTTTTAGAAGAATACAAAGACGGAATGAAAGGAGAAATCATCAATGGCTGACTGTATTTTCTGCATGCTTGCAAATCATGACATTCCAACCAATGTGGTTTACGAAGACGACAAAATTTTCTGCTTCCATGATATGGAACCGCAGGCTCCCGTTCACGTTCTGCTGATTCCGAAGAAGCACATCTGCTGTCTGGACGCAGTGACTGAAGAGGATCAGGAACTGATGGGCTACATGATGTATAAGATTCACGAAATCGCAGAAACTCTGGGACTGGAAAACGGCTACCGCGTAGTATCCAATAATGGTGAAGACGCATTCCAGACTGTAAAGCATCTGCACTTCCATATTCTGGGCAAGCGCAAGCTGACCTGGCCACCAGGCTGATTTCGGGAGGCGACCTGAATGAATGATAACAAATTCAGCTGCGTGGACTGCAAAGTCCGTGTCTGCGGCCATAAGGAATTTCGTGCGGATACCCATTATCCCGGATTTTGTCCGACTCCCGGACTGCAGGAAGGACAGGTACAGGGCGAAGTTCTGGCGGAAGCCATGGAGCTTTATAATGAGGGACGCAACCGTGAAATCATGGTTGCTGCAGCCGAAGTGGAAAGCGAAGGCTACTGCGTGTGGCCCCGTGTAGAAGAAATCATGCGGTTTGCTGAGAAAATCGGCGCCCATAAGATTGGGATTGCCACCTGCGTTGGTCTGCTGAACGAAGCATCTCTCTTTGCAGATATTCTCCGTGCCAGGGGATTCGAACCGGTGGGTATCGGATGCAAAGCAGGATCTCAGCTGAAAACTGCCATGGGCGTATCCCCTGAACACTGTGATGTGGGCGAAGTAATGTGCAATCCAATTCTGCAGGCAAAAAAGCTGGAAGCGGAAGGTACTGACCTGAACGTGGTGGTTGGTCTGTGTGTAGGCCACGACAGCCTGTTCTATAAGTATTCCGCTGCACCTGCCACCACCCTGATTACCAAGGACCGCGTTACCGGACACAATCCTGCAGGTCCGCTGTACACTTCCAAGAGCTATTATAAGAAGCTGAGCAGAAAGCCGGAGTAACCATGGACATGGAAAAAACAACGGAAACACGTAAATCAGGTAAGCGAACCCTGCTTCTTTCAGTGCTCATGAGTGCACCGGGACCTCTTATCATTGGTCTTGGACTGACGGTAGGGCGAAGCACAACCCAGCTTGCTGACTTTTTCCGCCGCAGTGCGGAACTGCTGGCCATCATCTGCGCTTATGTGGTCTACTGCATCACCAACCGTGACGGTCACGAGAATCTGCAGCTGAAGGCGCGTCTGGAACACCTGACAAACCTGTTTGTAGGCAGTGTCATGTGTCTCAGCGGCACTGTGATGCTGGTACTGGCTTTCCTTTCGGAGAACGAAGAGAAGGGAAATGTTATCCCGGGACTGACCATCGCTGTGCTGGGGGTTATTGCAAACACTCTGTTCTGGCGAAAGTATACCAAATTAAACCGGCAGACTCCAAACCCGATTCTGGCTGTGCAGGCCCGTCTCTACCGTGCAAAATCTCTGGTAGATGGCTGTGTTACCATCGCATTGGCTGCGGTGGCACTCTTCCCTGCGTCGGCAGCGGCAGCCTGGCTGGATATGGCAGGAACGGCTGTGGTGGCAGTATATCTCGTATACTGCGGTATTAAGACCATCCGGGAAAGCAACGGCATAAAAGCATAGAAAGAATAAAAAAACGGAATGGTTACCATTCCGTTTTTTATTATATTGCTTTATTCCTCATATATATTTGTCCACATTTCGCCGTCGACAATTTCAATATCTACAGGAGCGGAGTATGCGAAGTTTCCGGTTGTATCCCACATTTCGAAGACCATGGTATAGAACCCATCAAAGAGATCTACTTCGTGGAAACAGGTGTCTGCAGTTACGGTCAGATCATCCACTGTGTACATTTCCATCTCATCCTCACCGCTGTAAGAGGACATCTTCCAGATGGTGGTAATCTGATCGCCTTCTTCCAGAAGACGCATTTCCTTGCTGGCCATACCGTTTTCATCCAGTGCCTGGGATGCGCCCAGGATTTCCCACTCTTCTGTATTGAAATCGTAAACCACACGCAGGTAGTACATTTCGTCATTGAGCAGTACAGGAACAGAGTAAATGTTATAGTCTTCTCCATCGCAGACCAGTTCCATATAAACCATGCAGCCGTCAATGGCACCCCACACGCCGCGGAAATTATCTGTGAAAACACCCTTATCCCAGTCAGCAATCATGTCGTTATCAGACCCCAAAAGCAGCATCAGATCATTTTCTTCATCAATATAGAAGAGGGAGAAGCCAATACCGGCAAGTACATCATAAGCTTCCGGTCCGAGATCCAGAACAGAGTTGCCATCATCGTTGATGACCAAAGGTGCGCCGTCCCAATTCATATCCGGCAGAGACGGAATGGCCTGCAAATCTTCTTCTTCCAGGTTGCGTTCTTCCAGATAAGTCTGTCCTTCTTCGGATATTTCGCCGGTGAGTCCGTAAGTGTACAGATTCTTAAAGGCCTGGCCGGTACCCACGTTGAGATAGCCGTTCAGGTTGTCCAGATCGCCGTTATAGGAGTAATAGCAGCTCAGACCGGTTGCTTCGGACCGGTATGGTCCGCCTACTTTATATACGATACAGTCTTCCAGGGCGTCCAGTACCCCCTGGGCGGTTGGGAGCATCCATGCAGTCTGCTGTGCAAAATGTCCCAGATCGACCATGTTGGTATATCCTTCGTCCGGGGAGTTGCCGCCGTAATTTTCGCTGAGAGATGCGGCACGGCCCAGTTCTGCAAAGAATGCCGGGTCTTCGGAAGCCGCAAGGATGGCTTCTTCACCGAAGAATTCATAAGCTTCCAACAGAGGATTCAGTTTGGTCAGATTGGTCAGAGAAAGAGTTGCCTGACTTTCGGTACCAACTTCTTCACAGCCTTCATAGTAGGTATTGCAGATGGCCATGCCCAGATCCTCACCATTCATGGAAGGATTTTCAGCCAGTTCACCAATCCAGCCGGAATAGAGCCAGCCGTTGCCCGGTTCCACTTCTTCGGATGCAGTCAGATATTTTGCAAAAGGCTGGAATGCAGCGGCAACGTCAATGGTAGCCATCAGGCAGGTGTCGAAGCCAACCAGTTCCAGCGCCGGATTTTCTGTATCTGCAGGCCATACCGCATCGAAAGCTGCATACATTTCCAGCAGATTCAGTGAATCGAACTGATAGTTTTCGTCGAAGGAAGCCCCGGTTACAGAACCGCCGCCGTGGTTCCAGAAAACAACGGCTGTTTTTTCTGCAGGAAAGTTTGCTTCTGCGTAAGCCAGGAAGTCGTAGAGAGTCTGTGCATCGCCCATGTTTGCCAGAGGCTGCTCATCCATAAGGAAGAGACCTTCGCTGTCATAAAGCCAGCGCTGAATTTTTGATGCATCCATCACATCATTTTGCCATACATCAGCACCGCCGGTCTGAATTACCATATTCACATTCTCAGGGAGTTCCACTTGCAGCAGCTCCACCAGATCGTTGGTGGCACAGCCGTAGTTGGTTTCCAGGTCACTTCCGCAGAGATACCAGTAAATGGACCAGGTTCCAGGCTCTGCTTCAGCACCGTCCAGCTCACTGGTGACGATGCTGATATCGGAGATATCGTTCTGGAATCCGATGTATTCCATATTTTTTGTCGGATTGCTGATACCGCCAGCAGTATGGTCTGCAGGTTCACCACAGCCGGTCAGCAGCAGAGAAGCCGTGAGTGCAAGGATAAGTACTGCAGATAACAATTTCTTTTTAGTGTATGCCGTATGTTTCATATTTTGTGCACCTCCGTTTCATAGTTACAGTGTACCATATTATCAGACTGAAAGCGACAGCATCTGGTGATGAGATTTCTGCCGTTGGTGCGAATTTAAGAAATAAGGATTGACAAATCTGAACTTTTTCAGTATACTATCAATGTTGAGTATAACTGAATATTCATGTGCGGCTGTGCTGGAATTGGTAGACAGGCAAGCTTGAGGTGCTTGTGTCCGTCGGGCGTACGGGTTCGAGTCCCGTTGGCCGCACCAATTAAAAAGAGAAGATACCACAAGGTGTCTTCTCTTTTTACATTTATACGGCTGTACGATGGGGCTCGAACCCCGTTGGCCATTACAGCGGATTTTCCATCCGCTTTATCATTCTGCGAAGGCGGTGAAGCTGGTTTCCGGTGAAGAATAATCCGATGAAACCTCCCAGGGCACAGCCAATGGAAGCACCATCCAGAAAACCATCCCAGAAACTGCCGTCTGATACAAAGAATGCTCCACTTTTCAGGAAGGCAAAAAGTGCCAGGACGAAGATAAAGTATATAGCCAGAATCATCACGTGATGACCGATAACCTTGCGGCACATTTCGATTTTTGATTCATTGTCGCTGAAGATGGACATATCATCGCCGGCGGTGCGGATTTTGCGGAAATAGTACCAGTGACGGAACCTTGTTACGAATTCCCAGCCATAATCGGCGTACATTTGAATATAGCTGGCTTCATCCATCTCTTTGTCTCGGAAATCGAGCTGATAAATCCATTCTTCCTGCGGGCAGGCCTCAAAGTGATATTTAAAGCCGGTGGTTCTGACCAGCTTCCATCCTTCTGCATGCATAAAGGAAAGCCATGCGGCTTCTTCGTTAAATTCAGCAATATAAAAAACCTGTCTTTCTGTTAAAGTGTTTCTATCCATTGATTGACACTCCTTTACTGTTTCGGTACAGACGCTCAATCCGCGCCAGTTCCATTCTTAAAATTTCAGTTCCAAGTTCTGTGATCTGATAGAGCTTCCTTTTTTCTTCCTCTCGGGTGAAAGTGATGAGCCCGTCTTTTTCCATCTTGGAAAGGCTGCCGTACATGGTTCCGGGGCTGATCAAAATCTCCCCGCCTGTCATCTGGCCCACTTTCTGGGTAATCCCGTAGCCGTGGTTCTCTTCCTGCAGACAGAAGAGAATATAAAAGCCGGTTTCGGTCATGGGAATGTAGACACGTTTGATTTTTTCGTCCATTTCATACTCCTTTATGAGGTTCGATATATCGCAGTGCGATATAAGTTGTGATTTAAATATATCGCAGTGCGATATATTTGTCAAGTGTTTATATTGAAAAAGAGGATGGATTTATGGCAGAATCCGGTGAAACATTAAACGCAACCCGTTTTCAACGGGTAGAATTGACAATTTCAACGGGTAATGTAAATTTATAAAAGGAAACTGGAAAATAATTCTTGTAAAAAAATAGAAAATATGATATTTTTAATCAGTGAAAGGGGGTATTATGGACTATATTAACTATATAAAACAAGAATATAACAGACAAATTGCACTGCAGACTTATTATCGTGATATTCTGGATACTTTGTCAGAGGATAAGGCAGGCCTATCACTGGATAAGGGGGAATATTATATTCTGGATGAAACCGGCCGTCATTACGCAAACCGAAGCATGATGGGAAGGGTGCAGCAGCTGAAACTGAAGAAACTACTGGAAAAGGCAGTGAAAAGATTAAATGGGAATACAAAAGCTTTAAGACGAGCTTTAAAAGATTGCAAACCTTATGATTATGATTCTCTCAATGAATTGGTATCCTTGGCTTACAAAGGTGCATTTGTTCCGGCGGCCGGTGTAAACTGGAGAAATAACATTCCGCCTTTTACGCAGTCAGAGAATCCTCTTTATCCGGAGGAGCTGATACATACCACAAGTTTTGGGCTGAAGACAAGGACGAAAGGGGAAATGGAAATAGCGGAGCTGCTGTATAAGCTGGGGATTCCGTTTCGATATGAAATGCGGCTGGAACTGTTTAATGATGATGGAAGCTGTAAAATCGTTTATCCTGATTTCAGCATTCCTCTGGAGAATGAATGGTTTTTTATTGAGCATCTTGGATTGCTCAATAAGGAAAGATATGTAAAGCGTAATGCTGAAAAACTTCGCGACTATCACAGTAACGGAATTCTTATGCCGGGACAGCTGATTTTTACCATGGACGGGCCTGACGGCGGGCTTGATGCAGGCCCGGTCATGGAGTTTCTGCAGAAAATTCTTCTTCCCCGCCTTCAGAAGCGTTAGGAAGGTGGATTGGCAGCTTGCTGAGCCGGCTGCGGCGGCGGAGTGTGAGACTGATGCCTACAATGCGGTTATAAGTACGGAAAAGCCACACCGGAATGGTGTGATTCTTGATACGGCTGCGAAGCGAGTCACTCCTTTCGGTACCTCCGATTTCGGTGATCCGGCGCTGAAGGATTGCTTCAATGAGATCATTATTGCAGGTAATTTCTGCATTAAAGTCTGTGAAAGCACTGCCTACACAGTTTTCGGAGTGAGAGTCAGAACCGCCAGTACACGGTTTATTCAGAAACTCAGCCATTTTCTGTGCCAGGTAGTTGCTGGTATGATTGTCGCAGGCGTTGAAGCCTTCGATAAAGTCAAAATTTTTCAGCAGGTGAGGGTGACGGCGGATTTTGCGGAAATGCATCAGACTGCTGCTCTTACTGCCAAAGGGGTGGGATGGCCCCAAAATGCCGCCGAAATGGTGAACCAGATCAATCAGTGTTTCCAGTTTCAGTCCGCGTACCTGAAGAACATCCAGCTGGCAGCCGTCAGGAAGAATAACCAGGATATGTCCGGCATCTTTGGTGTCGTATTCCACGCCTTCGAGCACAACAAAATCCGGGACGGAATCTTCTTCTTCCTTCCACTGGCGGTATCCCTTATAGGAGTCATGGTCCGTAACCAGCATGCCGCTGAAACCCTGCTCTTTCAGAAGTTCTATATAACGGGAAAGAGGCACTTTGGCGTCGATGGATCCCGCTTTTGTATGACAGTGCAGATCAAATTTCATTTGCACACCTCCTTAGCAATATTTTATTGGAATTTTCGACAAAAGACAAGGTGAAAAAAATGGAATGTATTTTTTGTCAATATCACAAAAAACTTCTTGCTTTCCAAAAACAAAAATAGTATAATAGCTCTGTTATAGGCTTACGGGGATGCTATGTTCATCTGTAAGAAAATGTTCTTACCTAGAGATTTCATGTAAGGCAGGAGGTGAATTGGAATATGGCACAGGTTATCGTAAGAGAAAATGAAAGCTTAGAAAGCGCTCTGAAGAGATTCAAGAGATCTTGCGCAAGAGACGGCGTAATGTCTGAACTGAGAAAGAGAGAGCACTATGAAAAGCCAAGCGTAAAGAGAAAGAAAAAATCTGAAGCGGCTAGAAAGAAAGCTAAGAAGTACTAATTAAAAAAAACTAATTAAGGTGATGATTTTTTAATGACTTTAAAAGAACAGTTAATGGCTGACTTTAAGGAAGCCATGAAAGCAAAAGACGAAGTGGCGAAGAACACAATCAGCTTTGCAAGAGCTGCTGTAAAGCAGTACGAAGTTGATAACAGAGAAGAACTTGATGATGCGGGAATTGTTGCGATTCTGGCAAAGCAGGTAAAGATGAGAAAAGACGCCCTTGCTGATTTTGAAAAAGCTGGTAGAACCGATCTGGTGGAATCCTATAACGCTGAAATTGAAATTCTGTCCAGATACCTTCCGGAACAGCTGTCAGAAGAAAAGCTGAGAGAAATCGTTGCGGAAGTTGCTGCTGGCCTCGGTATCGAAGGCGGTAAGCAGAATATGGGTAAGCTGATGGGACCGGTTATGGCTAAGGTGAAAGGCCTGGCTGACGGTAACGCAGTGAAAAAAGTAGTTCAGGAATTCCTGGGCTAAATACGTAACATACGTAACAATGGACAACCCGGTTTCGGTCGGGTTGTTTTTATTTTTTGCATATATGGATGAAGGGGCGCAGCGATGCGTTCCTTTTCTTTTTGAATAAGGGAAGGAAGCTGTTCATATATATAACAGAGACAGAATCGGGGAGGGGAGAAACCATGGAGTTTTTCGAAGAAATGATACAGACGATGGACCTTCGGAGGCCTCGTGTGATTGTAACCGATGAAATGGCGGTACTGGAGAATGTGGCCAACATTGTCATGCTCAGCGGAACCTCTGTTACTGTAAGCCATGGTATTCACCGTGGGGATATATACACAACCATCATCGGAACCAACCTGATAATTCGGGAAATTTGCGAAGGGAGGCTTCTGATTGGCGGCAAAATACAGCGAGCTGAGTTTTTTCAGCCACCGGATTCACATTAGAATTGAAGGCGTCCGGATGGATCGTCTGCTGGATCTTGCGCTGAACCGGGGACTGAATATCAGGGGATTGCGCGTGGTCAGCGATACGGAGGCAGTATGCTGGATCGGTGCGCAGGATTTGAAGATTCTTTACCGCCTGGCAAAATCCGCATACCGCATCACACCTCTTTCTGAAAAGGGAGTGTGGTATGAAGTACGTTCTTTTTTCAGACGTCCGGTGTTGGCAGCAGGCTGTTTTCTGGCAATTACCCTGGTGATTCTCCAGTCCTTTGTGGTAGAAACCGTTATGGTAACCGGGTACCGGGGAATACCGGAAAGCCAGCTCCTTCAATGTCTGGAAGAACAGGGGATTCGAAGAGGAGTGTGGCGTCCGGGTATAGACTGGAAGAATGCAGAGAAGACTATATACCAGAGATTTCCGGAAATCAGCTGGCTGCACCTGGCTTATGACGGCAGAATGGTAGTTCTGAGCATATCTGAAACAGATCATGAAATATATGATAAAGAAAAGCAGGATTTCGGTCTGCCGCAGAAACAGAAAACCTACACCAATCTGGTTGCAGAAACAGCAGGATATGTGGAAACAATCCAGCCCTGGTACGGTGAAGCCATGGTATCTGATGGTGACTATGTGGAGAAGGGGCAGCTTTTGATCAGTGGGCGAATTCCGCTGGAACCGACCACCTTTGCGCCGGAAGGAGAACAGAAGACGGAATATTTTGTCCAGGCAAAAGGTGAAGTCTGGGCGAAAGTGCCATACCGGCTGACATTTAATCAGGAACGGTATCTGTGGGGGGAACCGGCTGATCCGGAAGACCATGTGACTCTCAGCAGGACGGAAAAGACGGAAGCTCAGGTAAAGAGGAAGACAGAACAGCAAATCCGCCTCTGGGCCAAAGAAAATCTTCCGGAAAGGGCAGAAATTCTCAATAAAAGTTTGAAATTTTCCCCGGATGGAAATATAATAGAAGTGAGCGTCCTGTTAGAAGTACGCCAGCAAATCGCAAGTCCTCAGGAGGAATTCATTGGAACGGAAGATAACAATACCAGAAACAATTGACAGAATAGAACTGTTCGGAAATCTGGACAGCAACCTGGAAGCAATCAGAGAAGCCACCGGCGTGGATATTTTTCAGCGGGATGACGGATTGATTCTGAAAGGGGAAAACCTGGATCTGGCAGAAGGCATTCTGGCCGAACTGGCCGCTGTGCTGCAGAAAAAGGAACCGCTGGATAAACAGAAAGTAGCATATATCATCGGCCTGAAGCAGGAGGGACTTTCCTACAGCGACAGCAATGTGAGCAGAGATGTAATCTGCTTCACACATAAAGGCAAACCTCTGAAGCCGAAGACCGTAGGACAGAAAAACTATGTAAACAGCATCAGAAACAGGGACATTGTTTTCGGCGTGGGACCAGCCGGTACCGGTAAGACCTATATCGCTGTAGCAATGGCCATTAACGCATATAAGAATAAGGAAGTGCAAAAGATTATTTTGGCCCGCCCTGCGGTGGAAGCCGGAGAACGGCTGGGGTTCCTGCCGGGAGACCTGCAGGATAAGGTGGATCCTTATCTGCGCCCGCTGTACGACGCCCTGTATGATGTACTGGGCAGAGAAGCCGCACTTCGCCTGAAGGAAAAGGAAGTCATCGAAGTGGTGCCGCTGGCATACATGCGAGGCCGCACTCTGGATAATTCCTTTATTATCCTGGACGAAGCACAGAATACTACCAGGGAACAGATGAAGATGTTCCTGACCCGTATGGGCTTCGGCTCCAAGATGGTCATTACCGGGGATATAACCCAGATTGACCTGCCGAGGGGAAAGAAATCCGGTCTGGTGGAAGCTACACGCGTCCTGAAAAATGTGCGTGATATTGACTTCTGCTATCTGACCGATGTGGACGTGGTGCGCCATGAACTGGTAAGAAAGATCATCTGCGCCTACGATCAGTATTATAAGAAGTATCCGGACGAACTGGAAGAATAGGAGACGCTTATGAAGATTTATTTTGAAGAGGAACATGTGGTAAGCCAGGAGATTCTGGATACCATGATGAAGGCGGCAGAAATCTGTATCGACGCAGAAAACATCGATGTGGACCGCAGCGAAATCAGCGTGACTTTCGTGGATATGGAAGAAATCCACCAGCTGAATCTGGACTACCGTGAAGTGGACAGCCCGACTGACGTGCTTTCCTTCCCGCAGTTTGACGACCTCAACGATCTGCCGGAGGACGGAGAAATCGCTCTGGGTGACGTAGTAATCTGCAAGCAGAAAGCGGAAGAACAGGCAGAGGAATTTGGTCATTCTTTCGAAAGGGAAATTATGTACCTGTTCGTGCACAGCGTGCTCCATCTTCTGGGGTATGACCACATGGATGAAGATGAAAAGAAAATCATGCGCCGCCGTGAAGAAGAAGTTATGACAGAACTTGGAATCACAAGGGGGGAAGCATAATGACAGACAGAGAATTGTTCCGCACGGCCATGGAAATGACCCGCCGGTCCTACGCTCCATTCTCAAAATTCCGTGTAGGGGCTGCGCTGCTGGCGAAAGACGGAACTGTATATACCGGATGTAATGTGGAAAACTCATCCTTTGGCGGAACCATCTGTGCGGAACGTACCGCCTTTGTAAAGGCTGTTTCCGAAGGATGCAGAGAGTTTGAAAAAATTGCCATTACAGCCTGTCCCGTGCCTGAAGAGGGAGCTGAAGAAGCTTTCGTGGAAGCATGGCCCTGCGGCATCTGCCGCCAGTTCATGAAGGAATTCTGTGATGATGATTTCATTATCATCACCGGAACCGGCGAAGAAACCATGAGATACATGACGATGAATGAAATTTTACCGGAAGGATTCCGGTTATAGGAACATAGGAGAAAACGAGTTGAAAACAGGTTTTATTGGAATTATCGGACGCCCGAACGTAGGCAAGTCCACTTTACTGAATGCAGTGCTGGGTGAAAAGATTGCCATCACTACAGATAAGCCGCAGACCACCAGAAATACGATCCGCGGTATTTATACCCGTGAAGAAACAGATACCGATGAAGGATGCCAGATGATTTTCCTGGATACACCGGGGATTCATAAGCCACGTACCAAGCTGGGCAACTTCATGACAGACTCTGCGGTAAATACATTTAAGGAAGTAGAAGTGATTCTGTTCCTGGTTGACGGAAAGATTGACAAGGGTCCGGGAGACAAGTACATCCTGGATATGATTAAGGACATCGATACTCCGAAGCTTCTGGTCATCAATAAGATCGACAAGATGGATCCGGAAGAATTCCGTCAGATCTTCGAAGAATATGAAGCAATGGGTATTTTCGACGGTATCTTCGGTACTTCTGCCCTGGAAGGCAAGAATGTACCTCAGCTGCTGGAAAAAATCGAAGAATTCCTGGAAGACGGTCCGCAGTACTTCCCATCTGATATGGTTACCGACCATCCGGAACGTTTCATCGTAAGTGAAATCGTGCGTGAAAAGGTACTGCTGTATCTGGAAGATGAAGTGCCTCACGGTGTGGCTATCGAAATTGAAAGCTACAGTGAAGAACCGGACATCACAAGAATTGGCTGCGTAATCTACTGTGAACGTAAGTCCCATAAGGGTATCATCATCGGTAAGCAGGGTAAGAAACTGAAGGGCATCGGTAAGAGTGCCCGTCTGGAAATCGAAGCACTGCTGGGTACCAAGGTATTCCTGGAACTGTGGGTAAAGGTGAAGGAAAACTGGAGAGACTCCGACTTTGCCCTCGGAAACTTCGGCTATAAGGATCTGTAGAAAGGAGCCGGACATGGTTACCGATACGGAAGCAATTGTTCTCCGGCAGACCAGGACTGTAGGCGGCCGGCGGATGATTCTGCTTTTCAGCAGGAAGTTTGGCAAAATCAGTGTGGGAACCAGTCTCAATGAAGGCGGAAAGAATAAATCTGCTCTGGCAGTACGGCCTTTCACCAACGGAAGATATGAACTCTTTAAGGGGCGGGACAGTTACAATCTGAACCATGCGCAGGTGCTGCAGAGCTTCTATGGAATTGGCGAAGACCTGGATAAATATATGGCAGCCAGCTACGTGCTGGAGCTGACTGAAAAGATTTTGCCGGATGAAATGCCCCAGATTAAACTCTACAATCTGCTGCTGGAGTTCATGGAAGAACTGGAAAACCGGGAAAAAAAGCACGAGACCCTGGTCATGGCCTACATGATAAAGGCTCTGGACATCCTGGGAAGTATGCCGCAGATCCGTGGATGCGTCTGCTGCGGAACCGGTGAGGAAAAGCTGAATCTGTTTTCCGTGAAAGAAGGGGGCATGATCTGCAGAAAATGTGGTGAAAACCTGCGGGAAGAGGACAGCCGCCCATTGATTTATGAGACAAATTTTGCTATAGTAGATATATTAGGGTATTTTCAAAAGCACCCGCTTTCAACCTTCCGGAAGCTGGCGCTGGAGGAAAAGACGCTGGAGAAACTGCAGAAGATTATGAAGCAGTACCTGGCGTATCATCTGGATGTTAAGGAACTGAAGAGCGAAGGCTTTTTCAGGGACGGATTATAAAACAGGAGGTATGACAATGGAAATTACATTAGAAAAGATTGAACTGGTTAAAGACAGAACAGGCGTATCTTATAAGGAAGCAAAGGATGCTCTGGAAGCAGCTGAAGGAAGCGTAGTAGATGCGATTATTGCAATCGAAGAAACCGTTGACGAAAAGCCTGCAAAGAAGGTAAATGAAGCTGCCAATGAAACCGTTGATAAAATTAAGGACATGGTTAAGAAGGGCAACATTTCCAAGATTACCATCAGAAAGGATGACGAAGTTCTGCTGAACCTGCCTCTGAATGCAGGTCTGGTAGGTGCCCTGCTGGCACCATGGGGTGTAATCGCGGGCATCATCGCAGCATTTGGATTCAAGTGCCAGATTGAGCTGCAGAAGGATGATGGTACCATCGTGGATATTTCCCAGAGAGCGGAAGAACTGGGGAAGGAAGTTAAGGAAAAAAGCTCTGTTGTAGTAGATGATGTGGTTGCAAAGGGTACTGAAGCATACAACAGCATTAAGGTAGCAGCAGCAGAAAAGATTACAGAGCTGAAGAACAAGAAGGATGATCTGGATATCGAAGTGGAAGTGATTCTGGATGATCTGGAAGAAAAGCTGGAAGATCTGGCTGAAAAGGCTGAAGCTGCAGCGGAAGAAATGTGCTGCGAAGAAGACGAAGAATAATTTAAGACGGAAAACTTTATTTAGTTAAGTAAACAGTTAATTAAATTAAAGAAACAAGGTCTTCCGGGAAACCGGTTTATAAAAAATAATTTATAATTTATACTTTAGGAGACAGATATTAAAATGAGCAGAGAAGTAACAATGGAAAAAATTGTAGCCCTGGCGAAGAACAGAGGATTTATTTTCCCGGGTTCTGAAATTTACGGCGGTCTGGCCAATACATGGGACTACGGTCCTCTGGGCGTTGAGTTCAAGAACAACGTGAAGAAGGCATGGTGGAGAAAGTTCGTTCAGGAATCCAAGTACAATGTGGGCCTGGATGCAGCAATCCTGATGAACCCTAAGACATGGGTGGCTTCCGGTCACGTAGGCGGTTTCTCCGACCCACTGATTGACTGTAAGGAATGTAAGTCCAGACACAGAGCTGACAAGCTGATTGATGAATATCATCACGAACAGGGTATCGAAATGGTAGTTGACGGCTGGTCCAACGAAAAGATGGAAAGCTACATCGCAGAAAAGCAGATTGCATGTCCTGACTGCGGTAAGTCCAACTTCACAGGAATCAGACAGTTCAACCTGATGTTCAAGACATTCCAGGGTGTAACTGAAGACTCCAAGGCTGAAATTTTCTTAAGACCTGAAACTGCACAGGGTATTTTCGTAAACTTCAAGAACGTACAGAGATCTGCAAGAAAGAAGGTACCATTCGGTATCGCACAGATCGGTAAGTCCTTCCGTAACGAAATCACACCAGGTAACTTCACTTCCCGTACCAGAGAATTTGAACAGATGGAACTGGAATTCTTCTGTAAGCCTGGTACTGACCTGGAATGGTTCGCATACTGGAAAGAATACTGTGTGAACTTCCTGAAGAGCCTGAACATGGACATGGAATGCATCAGAACCCGTGACCATGAGCAGGAAGAACTGTCCCACTACAGCAACGCGACTACCGATATTGAATATCTGTTCCCATTCGCTTGGGGTGAATTATGGGGCATCGCTGGCAGAACCAACTTTGACCTGACTCAGCACATCAACACTTCCGGTCAGGATCTGTCTTACATCGATCCTGAAACAAATGAAAGATATGTCCCTTATGTAATCGAACCATCACTGGGTGCTGACAGAGTTGCTCTGGCATTCCTGGTTGATGCATATACAGAAGAAGTACTGACTGATGCAAATGGCAAGGAAGACGTGAGAGTGGTTATGAAGTTCCACCCTGCTCTGGCTCCGTTCAAGGCTGCAGTACTGCCTCTGGCCAAGAAGTTATCACATGTCGCAGAGCCTATCCACGAAGAACTGTCCAAGTACTTCATGGTAGACTATGATGCAGCGGGTTCAATCGGTAAGAGATATAGAAGAGAAGACGAAATTGGAACTCCATTCTGCATTTGCGTAGACTTCGAGACTGAAGTAGACGGCTGCGTAACCGTACGTGACCGTGACACTATGGAACAGGTAAGAATCCCTGTTTCCGAAGTGCGTGCTTACATCGAAGAAAGATTAGCATTCTAAGGCCTAATCCCGCAAAGCATTATCAGCCGGGCGGTATTATGCTGTCCGGCTTGTTTTTTACTCAGAGAGTGAAAAACTGGAAACAAATTGTCATGAATATGACAGAAATGGAGAATTATTATGATGAAGAAGTATGTTTATTCCTTTAATGAAGGTTCCAAGGAAATGAGGGGCCTCCTGGGCGGTAAGGGTGCAAACCTGGCAGAAATGACCAAGATTGGCCTGCCTGTACCTTTTGGCTTCACCATCACTACAGAAGCCTGCAACCGTTACTATGAGGAAAATAAGACTATCGGTCAGGATCTGATCGATTCCATCTACGAAAAGGTAGCAGAACTGGAAGAAGTGACCGGAAAGAAATTCGGCAGCACTGAAAATCCTCTTCTGGTTTCCGTTCGTTCCGGTGCTGTGATCTCCATGCCGGGTATGATGGATACTGTACTGAATCTGGGTCTGAACGACCAGTCCGTGGAAGGTTTGGCTGTACTGACCGAAAACAGAAGATTTGCCATGGACAGCTACCGCCGTTTCATTCAGATGTTCGGTGATGTAGTTCTGGAAATTCCAAAGTCCAAGTTTGATAAAATATTTGACGGTCAGAAGGCTGCAAAGGGTGTACAGTTCGACGTGGAACTGACTGCAGATGACCTGGCTGAAGTAATCGTTGGCTACAAGGAAATCGTAAAGGCAGAAACCGGCCGCGACTTCCCTCAGGAACCAAAGGACCAGCTGATTGAAGCGGTTCTGGCTGTATTCCGTTCCTGGAACAATGACAGAGCGATTCTGTACAGAAATCTGAACGGCATCGCACACAACCTGGGTACTGCTGTAAACGTACAGTCCATGGTATTCGGTAATATGGGTGATACCTCCGGTACCGGTGTAGCATTTACCAGAAACCCTGCAACCGGTGAGAACAAGCTCTTCGGTGAATTCCTGGTTAACGCACAGGGTGAAGACGTAGTAGCCGGTGTAAGAACACCAATGAACATTGAGATGATGGAAGAAGCTTTCCCTAAGGCGTTTGAAGATTTTACCAAGATTTCTTCCGTACTGGAAAAGCACTATAAAGATATGCAGGATATGGAATTTACCGTGGAAAGAGGAAAGCTGTACATGCTGCAGACCAGAAACGGTAAGAGAACTGCACATGCAGCAGTTAAGATTGCTGTAGAGATGGTAAAGGAAGGTCTGATTGACAAGGCTACAGCTGTAACAAGACTGGAACCTGAACAGATTGACCAGCTGCTGCACCCTATGTTTGATAAGAAGGGACTGGCTGCTGCAAACAATATTGCAAAGGGTCTGCCTGCATCTCCGGGTGCTGCCTGCGGACAGATTTACTTTACTGCAGCCGACGCTGCAGCTGCTGCAGAAACCGGCGTTAAGGTAATCCTGGTTCGTGAAGAAACTTCTCCGGAAGACCTGGCAGGTATGGTTGCTGCAGAAGGTATCCTGACTGCAAGAGGCGGTATGACTTCCCACGCTGCAGTAGTAGCAAGAGGTATGGGCAAGTGCTGCGTAGCAGGCTGCTCTGAAATTCTGGTTGATGAAGATGGCAAGACCATGAAGGTTGGCGATGAAACTTACGTAGAAGGTGACTTCATCTCCATCAACGGCGGTGACGGTAAGGTTTACGAAGGCGTAATCAAGACTGTGGAACCTGAAATGTCAGGTGACTTCGGTACCATCATGGAATGGGCTGATGAAATCAGAGAACTGAAAGTAAGAACCAATGCGGACAATCCTAGAGACGCTAAGCAGGCTCTGGAATTCGGTGCACAGGGTATCGGCCTGTGCAGAACGGAGCATATGTTCTTTGAAGAAGAAAGAATTCCTGCAATCAGAAGAATGATTCTGGCTGACACTCTGGAAGAAAGAGTTGCAGCTCTGGATGCACTGCGTCCTTACCAGCAGGGTGACTTCAAGGGTAT
The DNA here is from genome assembly GCA_045637765.1 of Anaerovoracaceae bacterium. GTDB lineage: Bacteria > Bacillota > Clostridia > Peptostreptococcales > Anaerovoracaceae > RGIG7179. Next base: position 61,552 of record JAZTZZ010000017.1, read on the forward strand.
CTTTGAAGTAATGGGTGAACTGCCTGTAACAATCCGTCTGCTGGACCCACCTTTACATGAATTCCTGCCTCATACAGAAGAAGACATTAAGTCACTGGCTGAAATGATGGGTGTAACTGCTGAAAAGCTGTCCGCGAAGGTGGTTGAACTCCACGAACAGAACCCTATGCTGGGTCACAGAGGATGCCGTCTGGCAGTTACTTATCCTGAAATTGCAAAGATGCAGACGGAAGCTATCATCAGTGCTGCTCTGGAAGTAAAGAAGGAAACCGGCAAGGACATCATTCCTGAAATCATGATTCCACTGGTAGGCGAAGTGGAAGAACTGAAATTCGTAAAGAAGGTTGTAGTGGAAGCTGCAGACCGTCTGATTAAGGAATCCGATATTGAAATGGATTACATGGTGGGTACCATGATTGAAATCCCAAGAGCAGCTCTGACTGCTGACGAAATCGCAGAAGAAGCGGAATTCTTCTCCTTCGGTACCAATGACCTGACTCAGATGACCTTCGGTTTCTCCCGTGACGATACCGGTAAGCTGCTCCAGTCCTATGTGGACAAGGAAATCCTGCCGGAAGATCCGTTCCAGGTAATCGACGAAAAGGGTGTGGGCAAGCTGGTAGGCATGGCATGTACCCTGGGCAGACAGACCAGACCAAACATCAAGCTGGGTATCTGCGGCGAACACGGCGGCAACCCTAAGACCATCGACTTCTGCCACAGAGTAGGTCTGTCCTACGTTTCCTGCTCCCCTTACAGAGTGCCAATTGCAAGACTGGCAGCAGCACAGGCGGCAGTAAGAAACAAATAAATAAATACAACTTCATCAATTAGCCCGCGCGGCAAAGTATGCCCGGTGTACTCTTATGAGTATGCCGGGTTTTTATTTATATATTTTGTCGAAAAAATATTTACAAAATTTAACATTTTTATAATCCGGAATCTCTTCATTGGAATCCTATATTCGTTAAGTTATTGCAATAATTTTATTTACAGGAGGAAAAAAATGAAGAAATTCTTATCCGCATTCTTATGCCTTGTAATGGTCTGTGTATTTATGCCGGCCATGGCATGGGCAGAAGGTGAAGCAGAAATCGTACAGGATATCTGGGTTTACAATGATGCGCAGGCAGAAGGCTTGACATGGAAAGAAATGAATTCAGGGCAGAAAATGGTGGAAGGTATTAAAGTGTATCTGTACCACTGCATGGGTGAAACCGAGCAGTCTCCGGCGGTACCTTTTGAAGCTGCATCTGCAGAAGGATTTCATTTCTATGACGCAGATGGAAATCCAGTAACAGAAGTTCCGTTTTCTATTGATAAGGAAGGAGACTTTTGGACTGTAACGTGTACTGGCGAAGTGACAGCAAACTACATTCTCCGCTATGTGGAAACTGGTGAGGGTGGAACCGTCGTTCATGGAAATGTATCACTGGAAATGTTAGATAGTTCCGACGATGGAAGCGGTGACAGCGGTGACGAGCCGGAAGAAACCAAGTATGTGAACGTAAAGTACAAGACAGATGCAATTAAAACCATTGGTGATTTTATTTATGTTACATCTGAACTGGATGTAAACGGGAAGTTAAACCGCAGTTATCAGCTGGAAGTTAAAGAAACGGATACAGAAACCGGATACACCCTGGCTAAGAGTGAATGGCTCCAAAATAATAATCAGGAAGGTGAATCCGGCTACAACTGGTACGCCATCGAGCTGAATGACGGGTACTGTGTGGACAAGATTCTGATTAATGGTGAGGAAAGCACCAACTGGTGGGCAGAACTGGATTATTTCTATGCTATGTATGATGCAGAAGGAAAACGCCTGAATACAGAAGACGTAGAACTTAATTACTGCGGAAGCATCAGTTCAGAGGATGCAATCGCCGCATGGATTTCTTATTACTTTGATGGGAACGAAGACGGAACCCCATTGCTCACAGAAACTTATATTGAAGATTTCAATGCAGCACTTGCTGAAATGAAAACAGTTGCTGTGAAGACCGAACTTCTGGATACTTGTGTAATGTACGGTGTAGAAGTAACAGGTCCGGATGAAGACACAATCGTAGAAATTGTAACTAAGAAGTTACCGGTAGTGACTGGCAGCGAGGTAAAGGCATACGATAAAGCAGGCGTGACTGTGGAACTCTTCTCCGACGAAAAAGATGTAACTGATGTTCAGAAGGACAGCCTGGAAGCCTTCTACAGCGAAGAAAAGGAAATTGAAAAGATTCTGGACCTGAATGTGGAAGATACACTGACAGAGGCAGTGGAAGTTGTGATTCCTGTAGCGAATGCTTCTGATTATGAGGTGGTATGGTTTAAGGATGACAATACTCCAGTTCCGATTGCGACCAGATATACAGAGGGTAACGATGGCGTTGTTTTCACTGCAGGCCACTTCTCTCTGTATGCGCTGGTAAAGGATGCGGACAGCAGCTCCGGTGGCAGCGGTTCCGGTTCCGGCAGTGAATCCGGCAGCGGTTCCGGAAATGGCTCTGGTTCCGGCAGTTCCTATATTCCGCCATATAATCCTGCTCCGGTAACTCCGCCAGCTTTGGATGATGAAGCGGAAAAGGATACGCAGAAGGAAACAGAAGAACTGGCAAAGGCTGCTTTGGTGGAAGCGGTGAAGACTGCAGAACTGAACGTGAAGTCCAGACTTGTGACCCTGTCCTCCGGAAAGAAGGCTGTGAAGCTTACCTGGGAAAATGTCAGCGAAGTGGATTTTGATGGTATCGAAATCTTCCGGTCTACCAAGCGTTACAGCGGTTTCGGAAAGAAGCCGATTTTCACTACAGAAAACGACTGCTACTACAATACAGCCATTAAGGCGGGAACGAAGTATTTCTATAAAGTTCGTGGTTTCGTAATCGTTGACGGTGAAAAGGTCTATACAGACTGGTCCGGTAAGGCATGGAGAACCGTAAAGTAACGGGGTGAATCATAGTAATTATGAAGGGGAGGCAAACCGATGCCTCCTCTCATTATGAACATGAATGACGATGGACTACGGGCATATAACAGAACTTGTACAGCGTCTGAAAAGGGGCGAAAAGGAGGCGCTGGAACAGATTTATGAAATGGCGAGAGGAAAGGTGTTCTTCTGTGCGTTTAAAATATTTGGAGACGAGAATGATGCGGCGGATGTGATGCAGGAAGTTTTTCTGAAAGTGTTTTTGAATATCGGCAGTCTGGAGGATCCGCAGGCCTTCCCTAAGTGGCTGTATACCATCACCATGAATGAGTGCCGCCAGAAGATGCGTAAGGAAAAGAAGCAGCTTCTGCCGGATGAAGGAGATTCTTTCTTTGAACCGTTCCTGGATACAGAACCGGAACATGATGTGCTGATGGCACAGAAGGATGTGAAGGACTATATTTTTACTATATTGGATCTGCTTCCAGAGGCGCAGAGGCGGGCTGTCCGGTTTTATTATTTTGAACAGCTGACGGTTGCGGAAATTGCGGACAGAGAAGGGGTACCAAAGGGTACCATCAAATCCCGGCTTCATCTGGCCAGAAAAAAGCTGCAGAAGGCGGTGGAGGCGGAAGAACGGCGTACATCAACGAAGCTGTAAGGCGGTAAGGTAGCTTACCGTCTTTACTTTTTTCTGTTTTAAAGGTATACTTTTCATATGGATTACGAACTTCTCACCACAATTGTACAGCAGGCCAAAGACGGCGACAAAGGTGCTCTGGAGCAGCTCTATCATGAGACTTACAACAGGGTTTATTTTTATGCCTTCAAGATGTTTGCCGATGAAAACGATGCTGCGGATGTGGTGCAGGAGGTCTATATCAAGGTCTTTATGAATATATCGGAATTAAACGATGCGAGAGCCTTTTCCCAGTGGCTCTACGCTATTACGGTCAATGAATGCAGGCAGAAAATGCGCCGGGATCACCGGCAGATTTTGACAGAGGAAGGGGATGCTTTCTTTGAACGGATTTTGGACAGTGAGCCGGAACTGGACCAGCGGATGGTCCACCGGGATGCCCGGACCTATCTTTTCGCCGTCATTGACTTCCTACCGGAAGAGCAGAAGCGGGCGGTTCTGCTGTACTATTATGAGCAGCTGACCATTCGGCAGATTGCAGAGATTGAAGAGGTTCCGGAGGCTACCATCAAGTCCAGACTGGTTCTTGCCCGCAAAAAATTACGTGCAGCTGTTGAGGCGGAGGAACGGCGGACCGGAACCCGTCTTCTGGCTGCAGGTATGCCGGCACTGGCGGCGGTTCTGGCAGAGGGGGCTCTCCTTGTCGCCATGCCGGCGGAACTGGCTTCGCAGGCACTGGCGGCAGCTCTGGCGGCAGTTGGATTTATCGACACACCGTCTGCTGTAACCTATATTTCCGACAATGAAAGCGAAAGGGAGGAAACCCTGAAAGACCGTCTGAACCGGGGGATTATCGTAGAACTGAAGCCTCTCAAAATCTTTGCAGCCGTCCTGCTCCTGACAATATTGGCTTTGTCCGGCATCCTGCTGATGCAGGAAAACGGGGATGTTCCGGAACCTGCGTCTGGTGAAAAAATAGAGGCTGCTGTGCAGAATCCGCCCGATGAACAGTATGCGGAACCGAATCAAACAGAAACTTCAGCGGTGGGAATGAGCACATCGTCTCCAGATGTTTTGACGGTTGGTCAGGAACTTGTGCGGATTCCGGATCCGGAGGAACCCTACTGGATGGAAATAACGCCGGAGGAAACCGGATATTACTGTTTTGAGGCCCGGTTTGGCAAAGAGTTCCGCGGGGACTTAACAGAGTTCCGTACCTGGCTGAACGCGCCATCCTGGGATAATCTGTACTTTGGCGGCGCCAATACGGTGTGTGCCAAGTGGAGTGAGGGGGACCCGAATGATCCGGAGGTGATGCACCTCTACTTTACGGATGACTCCACGCTGCAGGCCGGACAGAAATATGTGGTCAGCCTGACTTTTGAAGGAGATTTCGATCCGCAGGAAATACGGCTTATTAAAACGGATATTCCGTTCAGCTTATAACATAAGAATGGAGAGACGAAGATGGAAAAACTGAATGTACTGGTTACCTTCCCTGTGAAGGAAGAAAAGAGAAAAGCAATTGAAGCCACTGCACCGGATGCAGAGTATACCTACCTTGCAGGACATTTTGTGGGGGATGAAAAGACAGTGCTGACTGCTGAGCACATGGAGAAAGCAGATGTGATTTTGGGCAGTGTGCCCACTGAAATGCTGCAGCACTGCCGCCGTCTGAAATTTTTCCAGCTGGACTGGGCCGGTGTAAAACCGTATCTCGGCGGAGTACTTCCGGAAGGGACTGCATTTGCCTGTGCCACCGGTGCTTACGGACTGGCTATTTCCGAGTGCATGCTCACGGGCATGCTCATGCTGCAGAAGAAGATGCTGCCATACATGGAAAATCAGAAGAAACATCTTTGGAAGAAAGAAGGTATGGTCAAGTCTGTGGCTGGCTCCACCGTACTCTGTGTAGGCATGGGGGATATCGGCAGCGAGTTCCTGAAACGATGCAAAGCATTAGGTGCTTACACCATCGGTGTGAAGCGGACTGCTGGTGTAAAGCCGGAATGGCTGGATGAACTGTACACGATTGAAGAAGTGGATCAGCTGCTGCCGCGTGCGGATGTGCTGGCACTGGTGCTGCCGGAAACGCCGAAGACCTATCACATGTTCGATGAAGAACGTCTGAGCAGACTGGGAAAAGATGCGATTGTTCTGAATACCGGACGTGGAAATACGGTGGACAATCTGGCACTGGCAAAGATGCTGAATGAGGGCCGCCTGGCTGGGGCTTTCCTGGATGTCTTCGAACCGGAACCTCTTCCGGAAGATCATCCGCTGTGGGATGCACCGAACACCATCATCACACCGCATGTAACTGGTGGAATGACTCTCCAGTATACACTGGATACGATTGCGGATATTGCGGCAGAAAACCTGAGGCGGTTCTGCGCAGGAAAGCCGCTGGTGAATGAAGTGGATCTGGTGGAAGGATATGCGAAGAAATTGAACGAATAAAAACAGGCGTAAATTAAACTCCCGGCTCTGGATTCAGAGCCGGGAGTTTTTCGTCTGTGATGGGTTATTTTCCTACAGGCGGTACTTCAATCACCAGATCGCTGAGCGGGAAGCTGCAGCAAGGATGAATGTAACCATAGATGTAGTCGGCTTCTCTGCGGCCGTCTACGCTCTTTGGTGTGTAAACGTCACCGGAAACCAGTCTGGAGTGACACCAGCCGCATTCGCCGCTTCGGCAGTGTGCCGGTGCTGCGATACCTGAAGCTTCCAGAGAACGGAGAATGGAAACATCAGAAGATGCAGTGATGGTCTGTTCCTGACCTGCAATCCGTACAGTAATTTCAAACTGCGGAGCCACATCTGCAGGATAGTCTGCTTCTTTCGCAGGGTTGAAGTACTCGCCGAAAAGCTCATGGCGGATGAACTTCTTACGCAGTCCGAGGGTGGCAATTTCCTTATCCACGAAATCGTACATTGCCTGAGGTCCGCAGAGGAAGATGGAATAGTCGCCTTCCGGAGCATATTTCTTAATCAGTTCCGCAGTAATGAAGCCTTTTTCGCAGCTGCAGCCTGCTCCGCAGCAGCAGCATTCAGCTGTTTCATCGCTGAGTACATTTACCAGCTTGAACTTAGGACCTTCCAGTGTCTTGAATTCCTCCTGGAAAATTGCATCTTCCATAGTACGGCTGCCGTACAGAAGAATCAGCTGTGCGTCTTCATCGCCGTCTGCGATGGATTTTGCCAGAGAACGGAACGGTGTGATGCCGCTGCCGCCCGCCACACCGATGATAACCTTAGCATCACGGAGAGGCTCGTAGGTGAACACGCCCAGAGGAGCGGATACTGTGACTTCTGTGCCAACTGCCCAGTTATCCAGAATAAAGTTGGAAGCAAGGCCTCCATCGACACGCTTGATGGTCAGAGCGTAACGTCCTGCCAGTGCTTCTCTTGGGGAGGAGGACAGGGAGTAAGGGCGGGTCATCTTCATGGTGCCGATTTCCAGTGAAACGGACAAGTACTGACCTGCAGAAAACCATGCCAGGGATTCGGTGCCGCGGGCAGGGTCAGCTTCCAGCCAGAAGGTCTTCACATCTGCGCTCAGTTCATCAATCTGTGCAACTTTTACGTACTGCACTTCAGGATGGAGTGCATTGGCCAGCTGGTTAGGCTTGTAGGAATCGGCAGAAGGCAGAGATGCAGCAGGAGCTGCTTCAATTTTAGCCTGACGGGTTGGAGTCATTTTGGTGAAATCCATAGGGTTCAGTTTACGAAGATTAGGTTTAGCCATAATTAAGCATCTCCTTTCAGTCTCTTAGCGACACGCTTACCGATGGTGTCACCAATGATATATGCACTGCTGTAACCGTCGCCGCGGGTATAGTGACCGCCGCAGAAGCTGAGGCCAGGAATCGCATAGTCTGTCTTTTCACCGGCAATACGTGCCATCAGGTTATCCCAGCCGGACAGCTTGTAGCCGTAAATGGTTCCTTCCGGTGTACCCAGATATCTTGCGAAAGTAACCGGAGTTGCTACGCTGATTTCTTCAATGTGAGGCATGATGGAGATACCCAGAGTCTTTTCTGCATCTTCGATGTATTTCTTTGCCAGGCCATTCTTATATTTTTTATATTCTTCCGGCTTCAGGTCCTTTGGAACGTCATTGCCGAAAATCGGCATGGTGAAGAACATGGTGCAGGTGCCTTCCGGAGAAGAATCCGGAATTACATTATTCAGGCAGTTTACGATATACAGGCCGTCTTCTGCACGTGTGTTGTACTGTGTTCTTGGATCTTCATTGCCCATGATAAATACGGTGTAGTCATCCAGACCCAGTTCTTCTCTGGTACAGTCCAGACCCAGATAGATGGTTGCTACGGAGATGCCGAATTCTCTGGCATTGGCCAGCTTCAGGTTCTGCTCAGGAATGACTTCCTGCGGGCTCATGTTGAATACATTGTTCGGAATAACATTAGAGATGACTTCTCTCGCATACAGTTTTTCACCGTTTGCCACAACACCGGCAACACTTCCGTCTTCGTTGTACAGGAACTGGGTAACTTCGCTGTTGTACCAAACTTCACCGCCGTGCTTCTGAATCACATCAATCAGGGATAAGCTGAGCTCGTGGCTGCGGTGTTTCGGCATGGCTGCACCGTCCACCATGTATCCGTAGAGCATATTGATATAATGCATTGCATTCAGTTCATCGGTAGGTACACCCAGGTAGCCCCAGTAAGTGTTCATGATGTTCTGTGCCTTTTCAGGGATTCCCAGGGCAGTCATAACTTCCTCTACACTGTGACCTGCGGTACGCATGAAGTCAGTGTGCTTCAGAAGCATAACAAGTCCGTTTGGATTGCCTTTGGTCGCATAGATATAGTCGGTTGCAGCATCCAGCTTAGGCTTCAGCATAATAAATGCTTTCACCGCTTCGCGGCAGCCAGGTACGGCTGCTTCCATGCTGTCACAGAATCCTTCGATTCCTGCAGCAAGACGTACGTCGTAGCCATTTTCGCCCTTTACAATGGCACGAAGCAGATGACCTGTTTCATAGCACCACTCAGGTTTGGCACCCAAATCTTCAAAGAGCTGGTAAACCTTATCCGGTTTTTCGGCAGTACCTACACTGCATAATTCATGGAGAGATGGTTCAAATTCGAAGCGTCCGCGTTTGAAACTGGTAGCACATCCGCCGGGGATGTTGTGCTTTTCCAAAAGCAGAGTCTTCAGTCCTTCTTTGGCGGTGTTGGCAGCAGCGGCCAGGCCTCCGTTACCGGCACCGACTACGATCACATCGTAGCGCTTTTCCATAATGATTCCTCCTGTCTGGGTAATCCCGGTTATTATATATAAATGTACAAAAAATTATATTCTCCTGTTATAATAATGTCAATATGCAGAAGAATCGTTTGTTGTAACTAACGCAGATTTATGATATAATATCACCCATCGAAACAACGTTAACGGGAGAAAAAGACGATAATATGGCGAAAAAGCGTAAATATAAACCTTTGACCAGAAAGGCCAAGTTCCGTCTGGCGCTTGTGATTGCAGCCGGGCTGCTCATTCTGGCTTTACTGGCAGCTGCACTGGTTTTCGCGGTGAAAGGGGTGTTGATGCTCACCGACAAAATCTGGGGTGACGAAGAAGGGGAAACTCTGCCGACGGTTTCTGAGCAGGTGGATGTGGAGCCTCTGGCAACTGTGATTCTGGATCCGGGCCATGGAGGAAGCGATGGCGGAGCTGTGGCGGAGTTTGAAGGGTCGGAAGTGGTTGAAAAAGACATCGATGTGACGGTTACTGAAATGGTGAAGGCCCTTCTCGAGCGGGAAAACATCGAAGTTCTTCTCACCAGGGATGAAGATGTGGATATGGACCTGAAAGAGCGGACTAAGTTTGCAAATGCAGCCGGTGCGGATCTCTTTGTCAGCCTCCACTGCAATACCAGTGAGGATGTATCTGCCAGCGGACTGGAATGTTACTATGAAAAGCAGGGAGAAAAGGGTAAAGACCTTGCTGCAAACATTATGGAAGCTGCAGCCAATACCGGTAAGATAGAAACCAGAGAACTCCGCACGGAAATGATGTATGTGGTACGTTTTACTGATATGCCGGCAACTCTGGTAGAGATGGGATTTATGACCAATGGAGAAGAACTGGAAAAGCTCTGCAGAACCAGTTATCAGCAGATTCTGGCGGATGCCATCGCAGAGGGGATCTTGAAGACACTGAATATAACGGATTGATAATTAAAAAGAAAGACCGCGTTCATGCGGTCTTTTGATGTTTTATGAAAGTTATTTATTCACGACTCCAGCGCAGAAGCAGGTGATAACCAGTACAAAATCAATGTAATTCAGCTGCTGCGGTTCCTGCGGGCTCATGATTGCCTTGAACACACCGTTGATGCCGAAACGCTGGTCACGCACCAGATGGAAGATGGCATCCAGCTGACGGGCATCGGTAAAATATTCCTTCAGGTTTCTTTCGGCTTCCATATACGCACCGGTCTGATTACGGGACATAAACATATTGAAATAAGATGTTGATGTAATCACCGTGCCGTCATCCAGACGGAATTTATAGTTATGGTAAAAGCGGGAGTTATCAAACCGGCGGGTCTGTGCGTACTGCAGTCCCATATCATATGCCTGGAATGCAGACTTCTGTGCTTCGCCGGAAGCTGCAAATTCGCCTTTGATTTTTACAAGAAGTTCATTTACGAGTGTATCACGTTCTAACATAAGATTCTCCATTCTGCTGCCTGTGGCATTTTTTTCACTTTCTGTGTTAAACACGAATATCCAGTGTCATTATACTTCATTAAAATATATATTTCAACTTTTGTTGCAGATATATGGAAAATTGAAAATGAAATAGAAATATATAACTGCTAAGAAAATGATAATGATTATCATAAAACTGTTGACGGATTGGAAAATACGTGGTAAAATAAAAATAACAAAAGGGAAATCTAAAGGAAAGATTGAAGGGAGAATATAAAAATGAGTAAGAACGTAGCTGAATTATTAAATACACAGATTAACAATGAAATGTATTCCGCATATCTGTATCTGGATATGGCAGTATATTATGAAAAGCAGGGACTGGATGGTTATGAAAACTGGTTCCATATTCAGGCAAAGGAAGAAATGGACCATGCCATGCTGATAATGCAGTATATGCAGAACAACGATATGGAAGTGAATCTGCTGCCAATCGCCAAACCTGATAAGGTGTTCGAAAAGTATGAGGATCCGCTTTATGCGAGCCTGGAGCATGAAAAGCTGGTGACCAGCCTGATTCATGAAATCTATGGTGCAGCCTACGATATCAGAGACTTCAGAACCATGAAGTTCCTTGACTGGTTCGTAGACGAACAGGGTGAAGAAGAAAAGAATGCAAGCGATATGATCACCCGTTTCGAACTCTTCGGCCGCGATCCAAAGGGCCTGTACGAACTGGATAATGAGTATAAGGCGAGAGTGTACACTGCACCTTCTCTGGTACTGGATTAATAAGAAAAAACGAAAAGCGGAAGCCTGAGGCTTCCGCTTATTTTTATTAGATTATTCAGCTTCTGTAATTTCTGCTTCCGGTGCGTTCTTCTTTACGGATTCCACACCGTTGAGGCAGCTTGCCTTGGCCTTGTAGCCTTCGCTCACCGCGATAACCTGGCCGTTGGTTGCTTTCAGACGGAAACGGAACTCGCCGGATTTGTCTTCATATACTTCGAATTTAGGATGTTTTTCTGCTGCAAAACCTTCTGCAGTCTGGTCTTCTACTGCAGCAGCAGGTGCATTCTTCTTCACGCTTTCAATACCATTTCTGCATGCAGCTTCGGTAGTATAAACTTCGGAAGTAGCAATTACTTCACCGTTTCCTGCTTTCAGATCGAACTTAATGCCTGCATTGGTCTTTCTCATTACGAATTTACCCATAATATTGTCCTCCTGTAAATGGTTTCGAATGTGTCTCCTGCTGTAATTATAATCCATTTTTTACTGCAACGCAACCTTTTTCATTGCGGTACTTTGGGAAGAAGTGAAGTCTGCAGACAAAAAACAACAAAATATTACAATGTTAAGGATATGTTAAGAAGGATGCCCTTGCGATAAAGAACGCGTTAAGAAGGGTCGTAATGTGTCGATTTTATGTAGAATTTGTGTTAGAATCGCCGATGTACGTAATAATCCTATTAATTTTATGGTGTTTGAGAAAAGGAGAAAAACAAAAATGATAACTGGATTACTTAAATTCTCTCCAGTATTTGTACTTGCTGGACTGATGATCAGTGGTCAGGACGCATTAATCGCTGCTTTCCTGGCATGCGTAGTTGCGTTCGCAATTGCAGGAATCGTTGCAAAGGTTAAATTCCAGGACGCATTAGATTCTGCTATGAACAGCGTAAGCCACATTCTGGTAGCTCTGTTCATTCTGATGTTTGCTTATGCAATGGCAGAAGCATTTATGTCCTACGGCGTAGGTGCTGCAATTATTAACCTGGCTCTGTCCCTTGGTATCACAGCAAAGTCTGTAGCTTGCGTTGGTTTCGTATGCTGCTGTCTGCTGTCTGTTGCTACCGGTACATCCTGGGGTACTTTCGCAGCTTGTGCACCAATCTTCATGTGGCTGTCCCACATCGTAGATGGTAACCCAATCCTGACTGTATGTGCAATCGCTGGTGGTGCTTGCTTCGGTGACAACATCGGTCTGATTTCCGACACAACTATCGTATCTTCCGGTATTCAGGGTGTAGAAGTTATTCACAGAGTAAGACATCAGGGCGTATGGTCCGTAGGCTGTCTGGTACTGGCTGCTATCTGCTTCTTCGCAGCTGGTATCGTAATGGGCCTGCCTGGCGAAACTGTAAGTGCAGCTAACGTAATGGCAGAAATCCCTGCAGAAGTAATCGACTTCCTGAATGTAGAAAGACCTGCTGCAGTAGCTCTGCTGGAACAGGTATCTGCTGGTGTTCCTGTATTCATGGTAGTTCCTCTGTTACTGGTAATCGGTCTGGCAGTTATGGGCTTCAACACCTTCATCTGCATCGGTTCCGGTCTGGTATCTTCCTACATTCTGGGCGTATTTGCCGGCACTGCCGGTTCCATTCAGGAATGCCTGGATAACGTTGTTTATGTAGGTTTCGAAGGTGCTGGTGCTTGGGTAATCATTATGATGATGTGGGTTGCAGCATTCGGTGGTGTAATGCAGAAGATGGATGCGTTTGCTCCTCTGGCTTCCTTCGTAGTAAAGATGTCTAAGAGAGTAAGAGGTCTGATGACCTGGAACGCTGTTCTGTCTATCCTGGGTAACGCTTGCCTGGCTGACGAAATGGCTCAGATCGTAACAATCGGACCTGTTATCAAGCAGATCACTGAAGAAAACGTTGAAGGTTCTGAAGATGCTATGTACAAGCTGGCACTGAGAAATGCTACCTTCGGTGACGCAATGGGCGTATTCGGTTCTCAGCTGATTCCATGGCATGTATACCTGGGCTTCTATGTAGGTATTGCTGCTGGTGTATATCCACTGGTAGAAATCACCAACATGGACTTCCTGAAGTACAACTTCATGGCTTACATCGCTGTATTCTCCCTGTTAATCCTGACCTTCACCGGTGCAGACAGATTCGTTCCGCTGTTCGCTCTGCCTTCTGAACCAGAAGTAAGATTAAAGAAGAACGCCTAATACAATTTATGCTGAAAAAAATCCTGCAGAGCTGCAAGGCTCCGCAGGATTTTTTTTATTTTTGTGCGCAGAAACAGTATTTTAACATGTGTTAATGGTGTGTTAAACAAATATAGAAAACTGCTAATAAAATGTGAAGAAAAAAATGTTTTTTTGTTGATTTTTTGTCGATTTTGTGATAGATTATACGATGTACGTAATAATCACATTTATATTAATGGTGTTTAGAAAAGGAGAAAAATCAAAATGGTAACTGGATTACTTAAATTCGTTCCAGTATTTGTACTTGCTGGACTGATGATTAGTGGTCAGGACGCATTAATCGCTGCTTTCTTAGCTTGCGTATGTGCGTTCGTTGTTGCAGGAGTTGTTGCAAAGGTTAAATTCCAGGATGCATTAGACTCCGCTATGAAGAGCGTTAGCCATATTCTGGTAGCTCTGTTCATTCTGATGTTTGCTTATGCAATGGCAGAAGCATTCATGTCCTACGGTGTAGGCGCTGCAATCATTAACATTGCACTGTCTCTGGGTATCACTGCAAAGTCTGTAGCATGCGTTGGCTTTATCTGCTGCTGCCTGCTGTCCGTTGCAACTGGTACTTCCTGGGGTACTTTCGCGGCTTGTGCACCAATCTTCATGTGGCTGTCCCACATCGTAGATGGTAACCCAATCCTGACTGTATGTGCAATCGCTGGTGGTGCTTGCTTCGGTGACAACATCGGCCTGATTTCCGATACTACTATCGTATCTTCCGGTATTCAGGGTGTAGAAGTTATCCACAGAATCAGACACCAGGGTGTATGGTCCGTAGGCTGTCTGGTACTGGCTGCTATCTGCTTCTTCGCTGCAGGTATCGTAATGGGTCTGCCTGGTGAAACTGTAGAAGCTGCTAACGTAATGTCTGAAATCCCTGCAGACGTATTTGCTTTCCTGGAAGTAGAAAGACCTGCAGCATTAATCCTGCTGGAACAGGTATCTGCTGGTGTTCCTGTATTCATGGTAGTTCCTCTGCTGATCGTAATCGGTCTGGCAGTTATGGGCTTCAACACCTTCATCTGCATCGGTTCCGGTCTGGTATCTTCCTATGTTCTGGGTCTGGTAGCTGGTACTGCTGGCTCCGTTCAGAGCCTGCTGGATGACATCATCTACGTTGGTTTCGAAGGCGCTGGTGCTTGGGTAATCATCATGATGATGTGGGTTGCAGCATTCGGTGGTGTAATGCAGAAGATGGATGCATTCGCTCCTCTGGCAGCTGTAGTAGTAAAGATGTCCAAGAAGGTAAGACACCTGATGGGTTGGAACGCAGTTCTGTCCCTGTTAGGTAACGCTGCTCTGTCTGACGAAATGGCTCAGATCGTAACAATCGGTCCTGTTATCGGCCAGATTGTTGACGAAAACGTTGAAGGTTCCGAAGCTGACATGTATACTTTACACTTAAGAAACGCTACCTTCTCCGACGCTCTGGGCGTATTCGGTTCTCAGCTGATTCCATGGCACGTATACCTGGGCTTCTATGTAGGTATCGCTGCTGGTGTATATCCACTGGTAGAAATCACCAACATGGACTTCCTGAAGTACAACTTCATGGCTTACATCGCTGTATTCTCTATCATCATCCTGACATTCACTGGTCTGGACAGATTCGTACCTCTGTTCAAGCTGCCTGCTGAACCAGATGTAAGATTAAAGAAGGCTGCTTAATCAGCTGACTTTTAACTGGGAATAAAACAGTAGACGTTATAAACTGCGGAATAGAAATATTCCGCAGTTTTTTATTGCACTGAATGATTCAAAAATGACTCAAACGGGTTGACAAGGTCGGTTGACTCAAAGTATAGTAATAGTAATGAAACGAGAAAGGCGGGAGAACGGGTGATTGTATGATTATGAAACGTTTTGGTGTGAGCCGTGTACTGGAACCGAAAGGAACGATTCCTGCGGCAGCCTGGAAAATAGATAACAGCCGGAACCTGGAAAAGGGTGAAATACGAATCCGGCTGGAAATGCTGCACATTGAATGGGACAATTTCTGCCAGATCTGCAGCCACTGCGGATATGATGATACCCGAATCAGGGCCAGAATCATGCAGATAATCCAGCAGAGAGGGAAAATGCATAACCCATATACCGGCAGCGGTGGCCTGTTCATGGGGGTAATAGAAGAAATTGGACCGGAAACAGACATCGGAGATTTGAAAACGGGAGACCGTGTCTTCAGTCTGTCCTCTTTGACCGGGGTAGCCATGCACCTGGATCGGATTGACCGCATTGACTTCAATTACGGGCAGGTGACATGTCAGGGGTATGTGGTCTGTTTTGAGGCAACCAGTATGATTAAGTATGATGGAAAGACATCCCCCAAATATCTTCTGTCTGCCATAGATGAAGAAGGGAATTTCCTGGGAGTTCAGCAGGTGATTCGGAATCAGAGGGCCGAACGTGTTTCCATCATCGGAGGAAATCCGGTAACCACTTTGCTCTATGCACAGATGCTTACGGACTGTTACGGTAAGGGAACCCATGTAACTGCAATTATGGACAGGAATTCTCTGGGGATGCTGAGCGAACGTGAAATTACTGCAGCTTATCTGCCGGTGATTAAACGTACCTGTTTCGTGGATCTGAGCCGTCCTATTGAGGCTTATGAGTCTGTAGTAGAGCAGCTTTATGATCCCCGTCCCATGGATGCTGTGATTAATCTGGAGGATATCTCCGGATCTGAAATCGTGGCAACACTGCTGGTAAAAGAGCAGGGGACCGTATTCTATACCAGCCTGAAGAATAACTACGGTGCAGGTCTTCTTGCGGCGGATACGATGGGAAAAGAAGTAAATTCCTATGCCCTGGATGGATATGTCCGCGGGGCTCACGCTTTTGCAGCGGAACTGATTGAAAAGGTAAGTTCCAATCTGGAGTTCCTGGATGCAATCTACAGTGTAAAAAAGAAACAAAACTTCGATATCCGGATTTTGAACCGTCAGAAAAAAACAGATCTTGCGGCAGAACGTATTGACGATTTCGTGTACCGCAGTCCTGTTACACGTCTGATGATCGATGAAGCACTCAATGTGGCTCAGTATGACTGCAGTGTAATCATCCAGGGGGAAACTGGTGTAGGGAAGGAAAAGATATTTAATATCATCCATCAGAACAGTCCGCGGCAGGGTAAACCGTGCGTAAAGATAAATTGTGCCACCATTCAGGAAAATCTGGCAGAATCGGAGTTTTTCGGCTATGAGAAGGGTGCATTTACCGGCGCACATACATCCGGCAAAGCAGGATATTTTGAAGTGGCCAATAACGGAACACTGTTTCTGGATGAAATCGGAACGTTGTCACTGAATATGCAGTCCAAGCTTCTCCGGGTGCTTCAGGAAAATACATATTACCGGGTCGGGGGAACGGAGCAGAAACATACCAATGTCCGTGTAATTTGTGCCAATAACGTCCCTTTGCGAAAACTTGTTCAGGAGGGGAAATTCCGCGAAGACCTGTATTACCGCCTGAATATCTGCTCTATTGATGTACCTCCGCTGCGGGATCGAAAGGAAGATATTGGCTGTCTGGCGGAAGCTTTTCTGAAAAGTTACAGTCAGAAATATGGTATGGAGAAAGAGTTTGCGCCGGAAACACTGGGTAAGCTGGAAGCTTATCACTGGCCGGGAAATGTGCGGGAACTGGAAAATGCGGTGCACCGCTTATACATAGGAGAACGTGAACGTGTAATCAGTGAAGATGCTGCAGACCGTCTTCTGAATGGTTCTGTTTATGAGAACATGATTATCAATCTGAAACAGGAATTCAGCCGGAATGAGGGCGTGGATTTCAATCAGATTATGGAGGAACAGGAAAAAAGGCTGATCGCCTACGCTTTAAAGAAGGAAGGAACCACAAGAAAAGCTGCGGAGTATCTGAATCTGCCGCAGGCAACTCTTGCAAGAAAAAAAGTCCGCTACGGTCTGTAGCGGACTTTTTTATGTGATTACGTTCGATTAGCGCATCATCTTGGTCTGCAGCAGGAAGTCTGCTCTTGCATTTTCCATTTCTTTCAGGCATTCCGCGATTACTGTTTCGATCAGTTCGTCGGATGCGTCGATGTAGTCTCTCTGGCAGATTGCCTTCATTGCAGTCTTCAGTACAGCTACCTTCATATCGCCGTTTAAGTAAGCAGCGTTTGCGTTCCAAGCTTCATTGAATGCATCTTTTAAATTGATTCTGATGGACATGATAATTACCTCCGGAGTTTTAAATTTTACATAAACAATAAACTTCTGACAATTCCCTGCATATGCAGTAGTGCACTTCTTACACTCATGTTACAATGGAAACTGTTTTCTGTCAATTGTTAAAATTGATACAAAAATAATACACCTAAACATATAGCATAATTCGTGCCAACTTTACAGTGCGTTAGGAAAAAAATAGAAATGGCTGAATTCAGCCATTTCGGGATTTTTTAACGGGTGTATGTATGAATTTGCATATGAATTTAAGCCGGTAGTGATTCAAAAATGGATTGATATGAATCAAAAATAAATCAAATGCATTTCGTATCTATTCTTCCGGCCCGAGAAGCAGAACTTCTTTGCTGCTGCCTTCTTCCAGATGAACCTCGACCTGTTCGGATTTTGATGTTGGTACGTTCTTCCCTACATAATCCGCACGGATCGGAAGTTCGCGGTGTCCTCTGTCAATGAGGACCGCAAGCTGAATGGAGGATGCACGTCCGTATTTGGAAACTGCATCCAGTGCAGCACGAACGGTGCGGCCTGTATAGAGTACATCATCGACCAGAATTACATGACGTCCGTTGATATCGAACGGAATACAGCTGGTGTCTGCTGCCGGATTGCTGCTTTCTGTTTTTTCCGGACGGCGGTCATCGCGGTAGCATGTAATATCCAGCTCGCCGACAGGAACTGTAACTCCTTCAATTGCCAGAATATTGGAAGACAGGGTTTCTGCCAGCGGCAGTCCGCCTCGCTTGATACCCAGCAGTACAATCTGCTCTGCACCCTGGTTCCGCTCCAGAATCTGATGGCTTATCCGCTTCAGAGCGCGGTTAATTTCTTCGTGATTCATCAGATTTGCACGTAATTTCATCAGTTCAACCTCCATAAAAGCCTCAGGTAAGTATGGATAAAGAATATAATGTGTGTGGACTTTTGTCAAGAAAATCTGTATAATAAGTTTCAACGAGACAGGTGAGTCTGTCGAAAAATAAGAGAGGGAAAAAACTGAAATGGGTGATTTGATTTTATATCTGGGTGTGACCTTTGCCGGGTTTGTAATAGGCAGCAAAGTCCGCAGCCATAAGGAAAAATTCAGCTGGACGGCCCGTGTTCAGATGGTGGCACTGATTGTTCTGGTCCTCGCCATGGGTATGCGTATGGGTTCCAATGAGGAAGTAATTGCCAATCTGAGCACCATTGGTATTTCTGCACTTCTGATGACGGTAGTGATTATGGCATGTTCCATTCTGGCCATCTGGCTTGCCCGACAGGCTATGGGCATCGATAAATTCGGCAGAATGAAGACTGCAGGAGCGGATGCTTTGCCGGATGAGGGCGGTGCAGACACGGCTGCGGCGGAAGAGGAAGCTGCCGGCAGCAATTCCACTACGGTGGCGATTATTGCATCAGTAGCTGCAGGAATGGCCTTTGGGTATCTGGTAATACGCCGCGTGTTTGAGGGGAATATGGATCAGTTTGATTCGCTGGCCGGACTTACCATCAAAATCGGTCTCTGCCTGCTGCTGGTCTTCATCGGACTGGATTTGGGACTGGACGGAACTGTCGTGGATAATTTTAAAAAGGTTGGCCTGCGCATCCTGGTCTTCCCTGCAGTAGTGATTGTGGGGACTTTGGCAGGTGCTGCTGCCTGCTCACTGTTTATGGACTTTTCACTGAAAGAATGTCTGGCCATCGGTGCCGGCTTCGGATGGTATACTCTGGCACCCGGCATCATCATGGAAAACGGGTATGTAACTGCCAGTGCGGTGGCATTCCTGCATAATGTAATGCGTGAGCTGTTTTCCATCATCTTTATTCCTCTGATTGCCAAAAAAATCGGGTATATCGAAACTACCGGCATGCCCGGTGCGGCTGCCATGGATGTATGCCTGCCAATTGTGGAAAAATCCACCCGCAGCGATATCGCCGTATATTCTTTCGTGTCCGGTGTGATTCTCAGCACCGCAGTACCGATTATGGTTCCTTTGATTATCGGATAGGAGTGTTTTTATGGATACACTGAAACTTCTTGCCATGTACTGGAGTATTATGCTGGCGTGCTATTTTATCGCCAGCCGTCTGCGTCACAGGGCGGAATCCTTTGGATTTCTGAACAAAATTCTTACTTTCTTCATCGTGCTGCTTGTATTTATCATGGGGCTGCAGATGGGTGCAGACGAAGAAGTTACATCCAGTCTGGGGACAATCGGACTCCAGGCTGTGATTATGACGGCTATGGCCGTGGGTGGAAGTATGCTCTTTGTGTTCCTTGGACGTAAAATCTTCGGTCTGGGCCGTCAGGGTGTGCGGAGCGCTGATTCAGATGAAAAGATTTGTGCAGAAACGGGTTCTGCAGGGGAATCGCAGAGCAGCAACAGTGATCTGATTATGACTCTGCTGATTCTGGCATTTGTGGCAATCGGTATGGGATGCGGCTATTTCGCAGTTCCAGAATTGTTTGCAGGAAGAATGGATACTTTCGAAAACCTCTGCAGCAAATCGCTTGTAATCGGACTGAGCACTCTGCTTGGAATCATCGGCTTCAACATGGGGCTTTCCGGAGATATGGCAAAACATCTGCGGGGCGTGGGCCTCAGTGTAATAGCGATTCCGCTGCTGGCTGTAGCTGGTTCTCTGGCAGGCGGTGCAGTTTACGGTTTTATTTCTGATCTGTCCGTTCGGGAAGGGATTGCAATCAGTGCGGGTTTTGGCTGGTATACTCTGGCACCCGGCCTGATTACAGAAGCCGGATACAATGTGGCAGGGGCGATTTCGTTCCTGCATAATGTAATGCGTGAGACGCTTGGAATCATTGGAATTCCCATGTTCGCCAGATATATCGGATATCTGGAAGCAACCGCGGTTCCGGGTGTGGCAGCTATGGACGTGTGCCTGCCTATAACAGAACGGTCAACCCGTCCTGAAGTGGTGGTGTACTCCTTTGTGACAGGACTTCTTATGTGTATCAGTGTACCTCTGATTGTTCCGCTGATGGTTGGGATGTAAAGAATTATAGTTTTGGGGAGGAAGCGTATGAGTGACTTATATGGAAAAATGATGGATGACACTTTTGGACCTTATTATGAACGGTTCCGCCAGCTGAATGCACTGTCGAAAGAAAATGCAGTAACGAAAGCGGAATTGTTTCCAGAAGGACAGTCATTGCTGGACCCTGACAGAATGCATAAAATGCTCAGTGCAGGAATTGTAAAGAGGGCAGGGCTGAACCGATACTGGCTGGATGAATCACGGGCAGCTGATTCGAAAGGTGTACTGAAGCAGCGTATTCTTATTATTATAGCTGCCTTTGGTGTGGCGGGCTTGCTGTGGCTTCTGGAGGAACTTGGAATCGTAATATTGTAAATGGAAAGACGGACTGTTTTCAGCCCGTCTTTTTATTTTATTCAATAGATTTCAGCGACTCTGTCATACTGATCTTCGCCAGTTTGCGCTGCATCACCAGGTTCACCAGGAATGCGAACACAAAGGTGATGATTACGCCCAGTGCGTAGCTCAGAGGGCTGATATACATGTGGAAACTGAGTGCATCCACGGTTACCTGAGAGAGCACGAAGGCGTGAAGTGCTTTGCCGAGAGGCAGGCCCACAACGGCAGCGATGGCAGTCAGCAGTATGTTTTCGCGGAACACATACTGTGCCGTTTCGCCTGCGTAGAAGCCAAGAACCTTGATAGTGGCGATTTCGCGGATTCGCTCGGTAATGTTGATATTGGTCAGGTTATACAGCACGATGAAGGCAAGAGCGCCGGCGCAGGCGATAACCAGGAGCACAATGTAGCTCAGGGTACCGATCATACCTTCGATACGTCCGCGCATGTCTTCTGTCAGGCCGACCGCAGAAACGTTTCTCGCATCCAGCATGATGGTACTGTCACCATAAGGATCGGCGATGATGCCCTCTTCCGATGTTTTGCCAAGAACCAGGGCGGCGTTGGTTTCCATTGGTCCCCAGCTGTTTTCGTAAGTTTCCTGACTGAGATACAGGTAGCTGTTTACGTAGTTGTCGCAAAGTCCGGAGATTTCCAGCTCCATTTCCCTCATATCGCTGTCATAGATGGTGAGCGTATCTCCAACGGAAAGTCCCATATTGTCGGCAAGATTGCTGTTCAGAACTGCTTTGCCGGCAGATGGCCAGTCAATCGGACCGTCATCGTTAAACAGCTCAATGTAAGCCGGCATGGACTCTGCATCGTCACTGACAATCATGGTGACTGCCTTGGTGAAGCCGTTGGCCTTGGCATCCACGGAGCTGGAGTGAACGAAGAGACAGTCATCGATAACGGAACCTGCTTCTTCCAGGAACCGCTGCTGATTCTTTTCGTTCATATCCTTCTTAAAGGACACGGTGTAGTCCACATGATAGATGGTATCATACTGCAGGGCTGCCAGGTTGCTGACGGAATCGTTGATTCCAAGTCCTGTTACCAGCAGGGCGGTACAGCCGCTGATGCCGATTACCATCATGATGAAACGTTTACGGTAACGGAAGGTGTTTCGAATGGAAACCTTCACCAGGAAGCTGAGTCTGTTCCAGATAAACGGCAGGTATTCCAGCCAGATTCGCTTGCCGGCCTGCGGTGCTTTCGGACGGATCAGCTGTGCCGGAACTTCACGAAGCTCTGCACTGCAGCACCATACGGTAGTACCTACGCAGCAGGCAAGGGCCACACCCAGGCAGATCAGCCCAAGGCCCCAGTTGTAAATAAAGATAATATTGGCAAATCCGTACATCAGACCGTATACGGTCCAGATAACCCATGGGAACAGGTGGATTCCGATAAAGAATCCTATCACAGAGCCTAAAATGGCGGCACTGCCGGAATAAAATACGTACTTGCTCATTATCTGACGGCGGCTGTATCCCAGGGCCTTCAGAACGCCAATCTGGGTTCGCTGCTCATCGATCATTCGTGTCATGGTAGTCATGCAGACCAGGGCTGCGATGAGGAAGAAGAAGACCGGGAATACCCGGGAAATACCGTCCACGATGGAAGAATCGCTCTCAAAACATGCATATCCCACGTTGGCATCTCTGCCCAGTACATAGGTGGTCGGATATTCGATGTCGTCGATTTCTTTTTCTGCATCCTTAAGTTCCTTACGGGCATCTGCGATTTTTACTTCACCGTCTGCGATTTCTTTTTCTGCGTCCGCAATTTCTTTCTCTGCATCGGCGATTTTGCGGCGGGCATCGGCCAGTTCTTTTTCGCCATCCTTCAGCTGTTTTTCGCCGTCAGCGATTTCAGCTTCCGCATCAGCGATCTCTTTTTCACCGTCTGCCAGCTGCTTTTCACCGTCAGCGATTTCAGCTTCACCGGCCTGGAGTTCTGCAAGGGCTGCATCAAGCTCTGCTTTGGCAGGAGCCAGCTGCTGATCGATCTGTGCCTTCTGCGCATCATACATATACTGCGGCATCATACCGGAAGCAAGAGCCTGGTTAATCTGGGCATAAGCGGCATCCCGCTGTGCTTCAAACTCTGCCAGACCGTCTTCGTATTTCGTGCGTCCGTCAGCCAGTTCGACCCTGGCATCTTCCAGTTTCTGACGGTTTTCTTCCAGTTCCCTGCGGCCGTCTTCCAGCTTGATTTTCGCGTCTTCAATTTTCTGTCTGTTTTTATTGATTTCTTTCTGTCCGTCGGCCAGCTCTTTTTTACCGTCGGCCAGTTCTTTCTTTCCGTCAGCCAGTTCCCGCTTGCCGTCTTCCAGCTCGGCAGCGGCTTCGTCCACTTCTGCCTGTGCGTCAGCCAAAGTTTCGCGTGCTTCGTCGATAACAGCGGCGTAACGGCGCTCACCGGACTGATCCAGCGCAGTTTCCAGCCGTTTTTCCATGACCGCATCGTTGGCCTCGTATTCATCAGAGAAGATGGTAAAATCCTCTTCGAAATCCACGTAGATTTCTGTGTAGATGTCACTGTCCCAGCCTTCCGCCGGTATGTAGGCGAAACCTGATACGCTGCCGCTGCCCAGAGAAGTGGTTCCACGTTCCTGGTTAAGATATTCGGGCGAATCTACGATGCCAACCAGCTCATAGGTTTTGTGGGCAAACATGTCCAATGTGTCTTCGTCATTGGTAGATGTCAGTGTAAACTTTCTGCCCAGGTCTGCTTCTGTGAAAAAGCGGCGGTCACCTGCAAACTGATTGCTTTCAGAAGGAAGCTGTCCGGCTTTCAGTTCCAGATAATTCATTTCATTCAGAAGAGTGTGGAATTTGAAAACCATTTCAGCACCATCACTGCTGCCGTCGGAAATCAGTACATCGGATGACCAGGATCCTTCGGCTGATTTTACACCTTCTGCAGCTTCGATGATTTTCACATCTTCTTCTTCCAGCCCCAATGTAGTCAGCAGTTTATAGTTGTGAAAATTATGGGAAAGAACGTACTCGTCACCGGTTTTCATGAAGTCGTTCTTACACATTTTGAGCCCGCAGAAAAATCCGACACCCAGCGCCACGATGGCCAGAATTGCCATCCATCGGCCCAGACTGCCGCGGATTTCCCGCAGGGTGGTTTTATGCATTATATTTTTCATGGGAGAGCACCTACCATTCAATCTGTTCAATCGGTACAGGATTTTCGTTCTGTTCCACAGAGGTGACCGTACCGTTCTTTACATGCACAATACGGTCTGCCATCGGTGTGATGGCCTGATTGTGGGTAATGATGACTACCGTCATGCCGGTGTCCCTTGCGGTATCCTGCAGCAGCTGGAGAATGGCCTTGCCGGTATTATAGTCCAGTGCACCGGTTGGTTCGTCGCAAAGCAGAAGCTTCGGATTCTTTGCCAGGGCACGGGCGATGGCTACTCTCTGCTGTTCGCCGCCGGACAGCTGTGCCGGGAAGTTGTAGAGGCGGTGTCCCAGGCCCACTTTATTCAGGGCATCCTCGGAATCCATCGGTTCTTTGCAGATCTGAGTGGCAAGGGAAACGTTTTCAACGGCGGTCAGATTCTGAACCAGATTGTAGAACTGGAACACAAAACCGATTTCATGGCGGCGGTATGTGGTCAGCTGCTTCTGGCTGTAGGATGAAATGTCAGTACCGTCAAGCCATACATGGCCGCTGGTCAGGGTATCCATGCCTCCCAGAATATTTAAAAGGGTTGTCTTACCTGCACCGGAAGCACCGACGATAACGCATATTTCTCCCTTTTCGATTTCAAATGTGGCATCGCGAAGCGCTTCGATGGAGACTTCGCCCATCTGATAAACTTTCTTTACATTTTCAAATTTTACAAAAGCACTCATGCTTTTCCTCCTGATTGTGTGATATGACAGGTATTATATCATATTCTTTTGTTTTTTAGAATGATGAAACGGCGTTTCCATGCGAAAAAAATGCATAAAAAGCCTGCAATCAGCAGAAACAGCAGAAATGCAGCCGTATCCTGCTGCATCAGCTCTCCCGTGGCCGCCATGTTTCGGAATGGCCAGGAAAAAAGGAGTGATACCGGTATACAGAGAGTGAGCGGAGAAAGACCATGCAGGTAGCCGGTTCTCCCGCAGAGGTAGAAAGCAAGTATGGGGAGGATTACTGCGGTGGTTCCTGCGGAGAGAGACAGTATGGCTCCACCTGCAGTCACCGCTGCCGGGCTTGTGGAGAAGCAGGTCAGGAGCAGCGCAGTTTCAGTGAGAAAAATGGATAGAACACAGCTGCTGTAAATCCCTTTTTTTTCTGTGAAATAGCTGCTGAGTATAGGTCCGCTGGCCAGGGCCAGTGCAGAAAGAAAATCAGAAGTCGGTGCGGTGGGACCTTTTGCTGCAAGAAGTACGGAACAAATACCGATAGAGGTAAGGAAACAGAGGAAAAACAGAACCACCTTTACCATGGAGGCACTGAAAAAATCGTGAGGTGGAGATTTCAGCAGCTGAACGTGAGGTACTCTTTTACCGATGAACATAAATCCGGCGGAAGTCATAGCAGCCGCAAGAATAAGACCCGATGATGCAGTGTGCTGCAACAGCAGCTGGAGCGGTATGGAAAAAAGCAGGCTGCAGGACCAGACCAGTCCTAAAGCGGGAGCTGCAGAAACATATCGGCCCACAGCAATCCAGGGCGGAAGAAGCAAAAGGAGACCGCAGGAACTGCAGCCCAGGAAGATGGAGGATAGGAAAGCGGTGATGCCGGGATTTTGCGAAAATGCAGAAAGTGTGCCGGCGGTGCCGAGCAGACAGCAGAACGCCAGCCAGATACGGAACGGAAGGTGTTTCATAGCTGCCTTAAGCGGAAAAAGCGCTAAAAGCATGCTGCAGAAAAAGGGCGGCCAGAATGTGCTTGGCCAATCTGCAGAAAGAAGGGAAAGCAAAGGACTGAGCATCAGTATCAGACCGATTAAAGTACGTGTTTTTGAAAAAAATTGCATCATTTTCACATTCCTCCGTAATTTTATGTTATAATTAACTTTAGTGTTAAACGACAGAAATGAATTATTCGTTACAATTTTTTGAAACAGAACAGAGGTGGATTATGATCGGTTTTGCGGAAAAATATCTGGGGTTTCATGCGGACGGAACTCTGACAGGAAGAGAGGGCATCGTTGCGGCTGTGCTGGCTTTGGCGGCACTTCTGGCTGTATTTTTTGTTGTGGCGAAAATTCTGGAACGGA
This sequence comes from Anaerovoracaceae bacterium, assembly GCA_045637765.1. Classification (GTDB taxonomy): domain Bacteria; phylum Bacillota; class Clostridia; order Peptostreptococcales; family Anaerovoracaceae; genus RGIG7179. The sequence goes on from JAZTZZ010000017.1 coordinate 87,618, forward strand.
TTCATATCCGTAAGACTTCCATATTTCGTGTAAAGAAAAATAAATATAAAAGCAGACTTGGAAAAAAGAATATCAAGTATTGAAACGGTTTATGTATCCCCGCTTATGCGGGGTTTTTTTATGCTTTCAGCAGCATACACAGTTTAAAAACTGTATCCATTGGTTTCGCAGCACTGACAGGCAGTGGATCTGATACGTGATGCTTCGGTTCTTGGCGGTCTGCGGTCCCGGCGTACATCATCTGCACAGCAGCAGGCTTCGTCCGGATTGCATTCATCACACTGGCCTACATTATCGCAGGCCTGACCGATTTCGGTGGCATTCAGGTTGAAGAGGGCCGGCTTGGTAACTTTCAGGTTGATTTCCGGAGTGACAGCCAGTGTTGCTGTAAGAGCAACCGTACAGCCTTCGTCGGTGCAGACGGTGGTAAGAACCGGGTTCAGCAGGGCTGCACAGGCATCAAAATCGAATACAAGATTTGGGGAAATGCCTGCAGTCTGACATGGGATTTCCACGCAGTATACGGCAAAATTATCACTTCCGGGGATTACGATACCTTCGTCTTCGCCGCCCGGAATGGTTTGCAGACATAATCGGAAACTGCATGTTCTGCTTCCGTTGCTGGCAGTCCCGTCCAGAATAATTGACAGTCCGGCAGCCCATGGACCCGGAACCTGGGCCAGGAAGAAGTGACCGCCGTTATCGCAGTCCATGCTGCAGCGGCTGTCGGAAGAACAGCTGCATCGTGAAGATTCCGACGCACATGGACAGTCAGTGATTGTGTTCATGATACCGGAAAGGTCTGCTGCATACTGACCGTTTACCAGTACAAGTTCTGTGACAGGGAAACCATCTATGGTGACATCCTCGCTGGTGAATACGGCATCAGTACTCAGATTGAATCCGGTGACAATGACACGGGCATCCGTAATGCGGAATGTGGTACCGGGAGTTACTGTGAAATCAGAAAAACATCCGCTGCATCCGCAGCAGCAGCCATTGCTGCAGCCACACCGGCATCCGCTGCCGGCAGTACGCATCTGACCGAAGGAGAGCTGCTGAGTGAAGGTTTCTGCTGTGGTGGTAAGACCGTAAAGAATCGGGCAGGATTCCTGCGTCTGGTCGAAATATACCTTGTTCAGATACACCAGATTCCCACCTTCCCGGCCGGGAGCATTACATTGACAATTCATATTAGATGACCTCATTTCATTAAAATATACAACTGAATCTCTGTTTCAGAGGGTGCATTCCATGAAAGTGGGGCACCCTGCTTTCATTATATGGGGAACACCTGAAAAACGTGTTTCGGTGGTGTAAAAACACGGAAAATACACTAAAAAATCTTGATTTATGGGCGATTGTGGTGTATAGTGGTGATATAACTATTTAGCTTGGGGGATTGTCTCTATGTTCATGGGAACGACGCACAATTCAATAGATGAGAAGAACCGCGTCATCGTTCCTGCCAGACTGCGTGCGGAACTTGGAAACCGCTGTGTTTTGACGAAAGGACTGGATACATGCCTGAATATTTACACCATGGCAGACTGGGACCGTCAGATGGAAAAGATTACCCGCCTGCCGGAATCTGATCCGAAGGTCCGTGCCTTCATCCGTCACTTCTGCGGAAATGCTGCAGAATGTGAACTGGATAAGCAGGGCAGAATCGTCATCCCGCAGGAACTGAAAGAGTATGCGGGAATCGACAGGGAACTGGTTACCATCGGTGCTATGACGAAAATTGAACTCTGGGCACGTGATACCTGGAGCGCACCGGACAACGACGGAAGAATGGATACGAAGGAATTCTCCGCAGCACTGAAAGAATATAATTTCTAAAGGAGGAGATTACTGTGGAATTTAAACATATATCGGTCCTCTTTGACGAGTGCATGGAGGGACTGAACATAAAAGAAGACGGAATCTACGTGGACGGCACCATGGGCGGCGGCGGACACAGCAGCGGCATCTGCAGCAGACTCAGTGCAGAAGGAACCTTCATCGGCATAGACAGAGATGAGGATGCACACAGGGCGGCACAGGCGCGGCTGGCAGAATACCCATGCCGCAAGATTTTCGTACAGAGCAATTATTCTGATATTAAAGAAGTTCTTGATGAACTCGGCATTGATAAAATCGATGGGGCGCTGCTGGATCTGGGGGTATCCTCCTTCCAGCTTGATAATCCTGAAAGGGGATTTTCCTATATGCAGGACGCTCCGCTGGACATGAGAATGAATCAGCAGGATGATCTGACAGCCTACGATGTGGTAAACACCATGGATGCCGGGGAACTGAGAGAAATCATTTCAAAATACGGAGAAGAACGCTGGGCAGCACGTATTGCCGAGTTTATCGTGAAGAAGCGGAATGAAAAGCCTCTGGAATCCACAGCCGAACTGGTTGATGTGATTAAGGCGGCCATTCCTGCAGCAGCACGCCGCGACGGTCCGCATCCTGCGAAGCGCACGTTCCAGGCTCTGCGCATTCACGTAAATGATGAACTTGGTCAGCTTGAACGGGCCATCGAAGCCTTCTGTGATGTGCTGGCACCGAAAGGACGTCTCTGTGTAATTACCTTCCACTCTCTGGAAGACCGTATTGTAAAAGACATTATCGCAAAGCGTGTAAATCCGTGCACATGCCCGAAGGAATTTCCGGTGTGTATCTGCGGAAAGAAACCTGATATTAAAAAGATTTCCGGGAAGCCGATTGTACCTTCTCCGGAGGAACTTGAGTTAAATCCGAGATCACGAAGTGCGAAACTTCGTGTTGCGCAGAAAAAATAAACGGAAGACAAACAGTAAGGAGTAAACATGGCTGTAAACGAAAGAACCTATACCCGTTCTTATGAATACCAGCCCCTTTATACAGGAGCAGCAGCTTTCCAGCCGGCTTATCCGGAAAGAGAAAGTGAAGAAAGCAGAAAAGTAAAGAGAACGAGAGAACGTCCGAAGTCTGCCATAGAAGCGGAAGTACAGCCGGCGGGCCAGAGTCTGACCATTCAGGAACTGCGCCAGCTGATTGTAATGGCGGTCGTGGTTGGGGTACTTCTGATTGGAATGCTCGTGGTGAACGCGTATGCGGTAAGTATTCAGTGCAGCATCAATGAACTGACAAAGGCCAATATGGTGCTGGAAGATGAAATCGATACGCTGAATATGAAGATTGACAGCAGCACCAGCATTGAACAGATTGAAACCCATGCCATGAAGGAACTGAAAATGGTTTATCCAAAGAGCAGCCAGTGCATCTATATTTCAGAGGACACTGTTCTGATGGACAATTTTGCTTCAGTTATCCGGCAGAAAGCTTACCAGTAAGTGTGGGAATAGTACAAGATATTCGGATATATACATAATACAAATCATCAGAATAACTTCATAAAAAAACGAGCCAGACAATTCCATAGCATAAAAGCAGTCTGGCTCTTTATCATTAAGGGGAAATATGAAAAAAACAGTTACCGTAAAGCAGAAAAAACGAATTGTACTGGGCTTCCTGCTTCTGTCTCTGATTCTGGTTGGGCTTACTTTCCGCGTAGGCTGGCACCAGATTGTGAGGGCAGATGAACTGACTGCCAAGGCCAGGGATCAGCAGACACAGGACGTGCCGATTGCGGCCAAGAGAGGCACAATCTATGACAGAAATGGCCGTGAGCTGGCCATCAGCATTACCTGCTATTCTGTATGGGTCCGTCCGGCTCAGCTGAAAGAAAATAAATCCGAAAAGGAAATTGAGGATCTGTCAGTTTCTCTGGCGGACATCACAGGTGAAAAACAGTCCACCGTTCTGACCCGGCTGACCAGAGAAGACTCTCTGGTAAAAGTGGCAAAATATCTTGATAAGGATCAGGCGGAGGCTGTAAGAGACCTGAAGATTTCTGCACTGCAGCTTTCCGAGGATACCCGCCGCTATTATTCTCTTGGCAACTTCGCGTCCCAGGTTCTGGGCAGCGTAAATGATGATAATGCCGGCAGAACCGGGATTGAGCTGGAATATGACCAGTATCTCAGCGGTGTGGCAGGCCGGTGGGTGCGTAATATTGACGTAGCCGGAAATGAACTGCTGGACGGAATGGAACAGTACTATGAGGCACAGGATGGCCTTAATGTGGTCCTGACACTGGATGAAGCCATTCAGTATTATGCGGAAAAGGCTGTAGCCGAAGGCATGGAAGCTACCGAAGCTGACCGCATCATGTGCCTGATTATGAATCCGAACACCGGAGAGATTCTGGCAAGTGTAGTATCACCGGGCTTTAATCCGAATAATGCAGTTGTTCCGGACAGAGAAGAAGAACTGGAAAAATTCGAAAAGATGACTGCTGCGGAACAGAATCAGTATCTGTTTGCACTGTGGAGAAATCCGATTGTCAGTGACACTTATGAACCGGGTTCCACATTCAAACTGATTACCACATCTTCTGCATTGGAAGAAAAAGCTATCAGTCTCCATGATACATTCACATGCAACACCTATGTGAATGTAGCAGGCATCAATCTTCACTGCTGGAGCGCCCGTGACCATGGCAGCCAGACGGTAAAACAGGCGGTAGGAAATTCCTGCAATCCTGCACATGCAAAGATAGCCGCAAAGATGGGGAAGCAGGCATTCTACAAATACATTAACCTCTATGGTTTTATGGATCTGACCGGAGTTGACTATCCGGGAGAAACCGGCGCCATCATGTATAACGTGGATGCAGTGGGACCGGTAGAGCTGGCAACCATGGGCTATGGACAGAGTATTTCCATTACACCGATTCAGCTTCTGTCAGCAGTGAATGCCATCGGAAACGGCGGCGATCTGCTTCAGCCACATTATGTAAAGGCTCTGACTGATGCGGAAGGAAATGTAGTGGAAGAATATGAAACTACGGTAGTACGTAAGGTTCTGTCTTCCAAGACTGCACGTGAAATGCGTGAAATTATGGAATATGTCGTTGCCGAAGGCGGCGGCGGTACTGCCAAGGTTACCGGTTACCGTGTAGGCGGCAAAACCGGTACTGCAAACAAAATCGATGCAGGAACCGGCGCATACGGTGATTATTACTACTCTTCCTTCCTGGGAATGGCACCGATGGATGATCCGCAGGTTTCTATTCTGGTTGTAGTAGACAGTCCAAAGGGAGCGTTCTATGGTTCTCAGGTGGCTGCGCCGATTGCCAAGTCGATTCTTACTGATACACTGCGTTATCTCAATGTGGAACCTCAGTACACTGATGAAGAGCTGAAAGCCATTGAAGGGGATTATACCGTTGTTCCGGATGTAACAGGATACGAATTCAGTGAAGCTGTCGGAATGATTGGAGGACGCGCTCTCAAGTACAGCCGCCCTGAAAACGCAAGAGATGATGATGATTTCATTGTTGTGGACCAGTATCCAAAGGCAGGAACCAAAGTGAAGAGGGATTCTGTGGTTTATATTTATAAAGAATAAAAAATAGAGTTCGAAAAGGAGTCAATTATGAAACTTTCCGCTCTGACAGAAGGCCTGGAATGCAGGCTGGTGCAGGGAACCGCGGATAAGGATGTGAAAGCATTGATTTACTTTTCAGATAAAACGGTACCGGACAGTGCGTTTTTTGCCATTGCCGGTACGGAAGATGATGGGTACAGATACATCAGCGATGCAGCTGAGCGAGGAGCCTCTGTGATTGTCACCAGTCAGCAGGAACCGGCGGAAAATCTGGCTTTGCCGGAGCTGACTGTCCTGTGGACGCCTGATGTGAGAAAGGCGCTGGCACATATGAGCTGTATCTTTTACCGCAACCCCTGCAGAAATCTTCTGACAATCGGGGTTACGGGAACAAAGGGCAAAACCAGTACTGCGTTTATGATTCATGCCATACTGGAAGCGGCGGGAATCCGAACCGGTCTTCTGGGTACCGTACAGAACGGATGGGAAAATCATTTTGAAGAAGCGGACCGGACCACACCGCAGTCCTGTGATATACAGCAGTGGTGCCGCAGGATGGCTGATGCCGGATGCCGCGTACTGGTGATGGAAGTGTCCAGTCAGGGCCTGATGCAGAGCAGAGTGGACGGCATCCTGTTTGATATTGCTGTATTTACTAATTTGTCACCGGATCATATCGGACCCGGAGAACATGAAAATTTCGAAGAATATGCCTTCTGGAAGAGCAGATTGTTTGCCCGGTGCAGAAAAGCCATTATGAACATGGATGACCCGCACTGGGCAGCACTTCTTCCCAAAGAGGGAGTGAAACTGAAAACTTTTGGCCGGAATGGTGAGGCGGATTATGTGTGTGAGGACTTGACTCTTGTGAAGGGTGCACAGGGGCCGGGAGTAACCTTCCGGATGGGAGAACACCCGATTGAACTGAATCTGCCGGGATCCTTTAACGGTATGAATGCAGCCGGTGCCATTGCTGCGGTGAGAGAACTGGGAATTCCGTGGGACACCATACAGAATGCTTTGGGAAGTCTGAAAATTCCGGGACGGGTAGAGCCGGTTGATACGGGAGGCCGTACCAATGTACTGGTAGACTACGCTCACAACGGGATCTCTCTGCGGCAGCTTCTTACAGACCTGCGGCTGTATCAGCCGCGCAGGCTGATTCTGGTTTTTGGCTGCGGCGGCAACCGGGACAGAAACCGACGTTTTGAAATGGGCCGTGCTGCGGCCGAACTTGCCGATTTTTCGGTGGTAACTTCCGATAATCCAAGAAGAGAAAATCCGGAAGAAATCATAAAAGACATCACCGATGCCATGGATGCATGGGGTGCTGAAAAAGAAAGTTATATTGTAATCTGCGACCGGGCCCGGGCAATCCGCACAGCGGTAGAGATGGGAACTCCGGACGATATTGTTCTGATTGCCGGCAAGGGTCATGAAACCTATCAGCTGACAGGGGACAGGAAAATACATTTTGACGACCGTCAGATCGTAACGAATATGGGGGAAATGAAGCGATGAGAAGCATCACAGTAAAAGAAATTCTGGATACAACCGGAGGAAGACTGCTCCAGGGCAGCACAGCGGCTGCCGTACGCGGTGCGGCGATTGACTCAAGGGAAGTAACTGCAGAAAATGTATTCTTCCCGATGAAGGGAATGCGTGCAGACGGCCATGACTTTTTGGGCGGTGTACTGCAGCGTGGATGCCGCACAATGGTAATTTCCGATGCGGGGAAAGTGCCGGGAGAGGAAGTTTTGCAGGGGATGGATCTTGAGAAAGATGACATCAATGTAATTCTGGTCGATGACACCCTGAAAGCACTGCAGCAGCTGGCAAAGTACTATATCGCACAGCTGCCGCTGAAAAAGAAAATTGCTGTGACCGGCAGCGTGGGCAAGACCAGCACCCGTGATATGCTTTATTATGTTGCATCCGTGAAATATAAAACCGGCCGCAATAAAAAGAATTACAACAATGAATTCGGTCTGCCTCTGACCATTCTGGATTTTGATGAGGATCTGGAAGTGGCAGTGCTGGAGATGGGTATGGACAGTTTCGGTGAAATTGACCTGCTGGCTGATATGGTACGTCCGGACATGGCGGTCATCACCAATGTAGGTATTTCCCATATCGAAAACCTGGGAAGCCGGGAAGGCATCCGCAAGGCAAAGATGGAAGTGACCAACTATTTCTCTGACGATGCGGTGCTGATTGTAAATCAGGCCTGTGACCTGCTGCAGAAAGACATGGTCAGCGGAGATTATCAGGTTGTCACTGTGGGAAATGATGGAAAAAGTGATTTTATCGTATCTAATGTTTGCGATTTCGGCGATAAAGGTATAAAATATACTTTGGACCGTAATCATAAGCAGTACGAAGTGAATCTGAGTGTGCCCGGCAGTCATAATGCACTGAATGCGACTCTGGCTGTGGCAGCGGGTGAAATTCTGGGAATCAGTGCAGAAGATGCTATCCGCGGCCTGGAAAATGCAGAGTTAACTGCGAAGCGCCTTAATGTCCGCGGAAAGAACGGCATTAAGGTCATTGACGATACATATAATGCGGCACCGGAATCCATGCGTTCTGCGATTAACACGCTGAAGGCGACCAAGGGTATCCGGCGTGTGGCGATTCTCAGTGACATGAAGGAACTGGGACCGGAAAGCCGGAATTTCCACAGAGAGATCGGTGCTTATGTGGCGGAACAGAAAATTGATTTTCTTATTACTGTGGGTGATGATGCCAGATATATCGGAGAAGGTGCATCAGAAGGCCTTGGGCATGATTCCGTGCGCCACTATGAAACCAAGGCGGAATTCATAAAAGAAATGGACCGGTATATTCAGCCGGGCGATGTGATTCTGGTGAAAGGTTCCCGCAGCATGGAAATGGAAGAAATCGTAAAGAAAATATTTGAGGATAAAGAATAGGAGCTGACAAAACATGTTTACACCCCTTATTGACGCAGTAATTACTTTAGTAATAGCATTTGCAGTCAGCGCTCTGGTTGTAGGGCGTCTGATTCCATTCCTGAAAAAGAAACAGTTTAAGCAGTATGTCCGTGAAGAGGGGCCGCAGTCACATCTGAAAAAGACAGGGACTCCAAGCATGGGCGGTATCGGCATCATCAGCGGTGCCATCGTTGCTGCACTGATTATGGGTCTGGTAACTGGTACCCTGTCTCTGAATACCCTGATGCCTATGGCAGCCATGCTGCTGTATGCACTGATTGGCTTTATCGATGACTACGAAAAAGCAATCAAAAAGAATAATCTGGGCCTGAATGCCAAGCAGAAGCTGGTTATGCAGTTCGGTTTCTCTCTGGCAGTGGCTTTATATGCATATTTCTTCTCCGGCGGAGCAGGAGGAAGCAGCAGTGCAGTTTGGATTCCGCTGGTAAATGTATACCTGGAACTGGGAATTCTGTACATTCCGTTCGTTGTTTTTGTTATGATTGCATTCAGCAATGCGGTAAACCTGACTGACGGCCTGGATGGTCTGGCGTCCGGAATCACTGCACTGGTTGCCTTCTTCATGGTAACGGCAGGTCTGGCATTTGGCTTCACCGGTGAAGTTCTCTTCTTTGGCGGTATTGCCGGCGGATGTCTGGGATTCCTGCTGTATAACCGCAATCCTGCCAAAATCTTCATGGGCGATACCGGTTCCATGGCACTGGGCGGTGCACTGGCAGCAGGCGGTATCATGATGAAGCTGGAATTCATTCTGGCAATTGCAGGCCTGATTTATGTAATGGAAGCTCTGTCTGTAATTATTCAGGTGGGCGTATTCAAGAAAACCGGCAAGCGTGTGTTTAAGATGGCACCGCTGCACCATCATTTCGAACTGTGCGGCATGACTGAACAGAAGGTTGTCTTCATGTTCTGGGGCATCACCCTGGCATTCTGTCTGCTGGCAACTCTGATTATGAATATTTAGGAGGTGTTCCTGTGGATAACATGAATGCAAATAACCTGAAAGATAAAAAGGTTCTGGTTGTAGGCCTGGGCAAGTCCGGCATTGCAGCCGTTCAGGCCATGCTGAAGCTGGGAGCAGAGGTATCCGTGCAGGATTCCAAAACTCTGAACCAGGTGGATCCTCAGTTAATCAGCTTTCTGACCGGTCTTCCGGGCGGAGAAAATCTGGGTCTTTACCTGGGAACCATGCCGGCAGACATGAGTGAATTTGATATGATGATTCTCAGTCCGGGTGTAGATCCGGAACTGCCTTTTGTCCGTGAAGCGGAAGAAGAAGGTGTGGAAATCATCGGAGAACTGGAAATTGCATACCGTATCGGCCGCGGACATTTTGTGGGAATCACCGGAACTAACGGAAAGACGACTACAACTACGCTGACCGGTGAAATCTTTAAAAAATCGGGACGTTCCACCCATGTGGTTGGAAATATCGGTGTAGCTGTTATTTCCAAATCTCTGGATGCAGATGAAGATGACTGGCTGATTACAGAAACCAGCAGTTTCCAGCTGCAGACCACACGTTACTTCAAACCGGTGGTATCTGCTATTCTGAATCTGACACCGGACCATCTGAACCGTCATCACACAATGGAAGGATATGGAGCAGCAAAGGCGAAGATCTTTGAAAATCAGAGCGAAGACGGATACTGCATCATTAATTATGATGATAAACTCTGTATGGAACTGGCGAAGGACTGTCCTGCGAAAGTGGTACCGTTCAGCCGCAGAGAAGAACTGGAATTCGGTGCTTTTGTAAAGGACGGTCAGCTGGTTCTCCGTAATGAAGCGGGCGAGCTGGTTGCTTTCTGCCGCGCAGACGAACTGAATATTATCGGCGGACATAATGTGGAAAATGCACTGGCAGCAGCTGCAATCTGTTATTTCTCCGGCATTTCTGCTGAAGTTATCAGCGCAGTCCTCCGCAGTTTCGGCGGTGTGGAACACAGAATTGAGTTCTCCGGTGAGATTAACGGCGTAAAATATTACAACGACTCCAAGGGCACCAATGTGGATGCTACCGTAACTGCACTCCGTGCCATTGAAAAAAATATTATCCTGATTGCCGGCGGCGACGGTAAGGGTCAGGAATTTGATGAACTGATTGAAAAATTCGAAGGAAGCGTAAAGCATATGATTCTGCTGGGCCGTGACGGCCATCTGATTGCAGAGGCTGCCGAACGCTTTGGATTTAAAGACTATACTTATGCCAGGGATATGAATGAGTGTGTACTGAAGGCTGCGGAAATGGCAGCTGCAGGTGACACCGTGCTGATGTCTCCAGCCTGTGCAAGCTGGGATATGTACAGCAACTTCGAGCAGCGGGGCGAACATTTCAAAGAGTGCGTAGCGAAGCTGGGCTCCTGGTAGAAAGCGGGTGAATGGGTGAATAAACTTTCACAGGAAAAAATTAAAAGAGGGGACTTTATTATTATCGGGCTGACAGCACTTCTGGTTGTGTTTGGGACGGTAATGGTTTTCAGTGCCAGTTATTATGCATCCATTTCTGAAAATGACGGGAATCCGTATTCCTACCTGCGGAATCAGCTGATTTTCGTGGCCATTGGAGTTGTGTTCATGTGGTTTTTTGCCAAAGTGGATTATCATGTCTGGGGCAAACTGTATCTGATTTTTCTTCTGGTAGGGACGGTTCTGCTGCTGGCGATTTTTACGCCTCTGGCAATCAGTGCAAACGGTGCGACCAGATGGCTGGGTGTTCCGGGTATTCCGTTTACCATCATGCCGGGGGAATGTGCCAAGTTTGCAGCAATCGTATTTACGGCAGGATATCTGGACCGGAATCCGAAAATAGCGGAAAGCTTTTTAAGGGGTGTACTTCCTGTGCTGGCAGTAGCCGGTATTTACTTCCTGCTGATTATGAAACAGCCGAACATGTCTACTGCCATGACGCTGTGTATTATTGTAGGCGGCATGCTTTTGATTTCCGGGGCTAAATGGTCGCATCTGGGAACACTGGTAGGAATCGGTGCTGCAGGTGCGGTTGTTCTGATATTTTCCGATACTTCAGGATACCGTTATCAGCGTATGCTCAGCTTCCTGGATCCCTTTGAAGACGCTCTTGGAAACGGATGGCAGGTAGTACAGGGACTGCTGGCTCTGGGAACCGGCGGACTGACCGGCCTGGGTCTGGGAAACAGTATTCAGAAAAATCTTTACCTTCCGGAACCGATGAACGACTTTATTCTGGCAATTATCGGGGAAGAACTGGGATTTCTGGGAATTCTGGCCCTGATGACGGTTTATCTTATTTTCGTATGGAGAGGATGCCATATCGCCATGAATGCACCGGACTTTCTGGGCATGATGCTGGCTGGCGGAATCACCATCATGGTAGGTGTTCAGGTGGCTATCAACGTGGCAGTTGTTACTTCCACCATGCCGCCGACCGGTATTGTCCTTCCATTTATCAGCTACGGCGGAAACGCGCTTATGATCTTTATGGCGTCGGTGGGGATACTGCTGAATATTTCAAAAAAATCAAGTCTTTAGCATACGGAAACTGCAGTAAGGAGTAGTTATGAGAGTCATTGTAACAGGCGGCGGAACCGGCGGACACATTTATCCGGCCATCGCCATTGCGGATAAAATTAAAGAAATGGAACCGGATTCCGAAATTCTCTATGTGGGCAATGATGTGGGGATGGAAAAGGATATTGTGCCTCAGAAGGGTTACCCTTTTGAGATGGTTACTGCCATGTGGCTGGACCGCAGCAATCTTCTCAAAATCTTCAAAACCGGCTGGGGTGTGCTGAAGGGGACTTCGGAAGCCCGCAGGATTATGAAACGGTTTAAGCCGGATGTGGTCATCGGAACCGGCGGGTATGTCTGTGTGCCGGTGCTTCTGGCGGGAAAACAGTATGGTGCCAGAACCTTTCTGCATGAGCAGAATGCGTATCCGGGCATGGCCAATAAGTTCCTGGAAAAGTCTGTGGAAAAGGTATTCCTGGGATTTCCGGATGCGGCGAAGTACTTTAAGCAGTCTGAAAAACTGATGTACACCGGGAATCCGGTACGCAGAAGCTTTTTTGAAATGAGCCGGGAAGAAGCCCGGGAAAAGCTGGGTCTTCCCCAGGATGCATTTATTGTACTGTCCTTTGGAGGAAGCCTGGGAGCTGAAAAAATCAATGAAGTTGCCTTTGAACTGATGGAAACCATCAATGGCAAAGAACAGATGATGCTTATTTTTGGTACCGGCAAGTGGTATTATGATGCGGTTCTTCAGAAGGTGGAAGAAAAAGGACTGGAAATAGCAGATAATATCCTGATAAAAGGCTATCTGGATCCGATGGAACTGTATCTGGCAGCCTGTGATGTGGTAATCAGCCGTTCCGGTGCGCTTTCTGTGGCGGAAACCACTGTCTGCGGCAAGGCATCTGTTTTGATTCCATCACCGAATGTAACCGGAAATCATCAGTACTACAATGCAAAAGCTGTGGCAGACCGGGGCGGAGCACTTCTCATTGAAGAAAAGGATATGAACAGTGAGCTGATTATCAGGGAAGTTCTGAGACTGCATAATGATGCAGAACATCTGAAGAATATGAGCCGGGCCAGCAGGGAATGTGCACCTGTGGAAGCGCTGGATCTGATTTACAACACAATCTGCAGCAGATAGATACCGATCTGCTGGGAGCATAATGTAACGGAAAATACACCTCCTGCATACTATGAAAATAGAGGCAGGAGGTGTTTTGTTTGGAATGTTATGAAATTGATGGCGGCATCCCTCTCCGGGGAGAATACGAAGTCAGAGGTGCAAAAAATGCTGCGCTTCCCATACTGGCGGCAACTCTCTGTAAAGGCGGTGTTCATGAAATATATGGCTGTCCTAAAATAGGAGATGTATATTCCATGTTGGAGATTTTACGGTCACTGGGGGCTTCCGTGGAATGGAGCGGCGACTGTATCTGCGTGGACAGCAGGTGCATCACAGAGACTTCGGTTGCCCCGCAGCTGATGTCCAGGCTCAGATCTTCTGTTTTTCTGCTTGGAAGTCTCCTGGCCAGAACAGAAGAAGCGGTGATTTTCCGGCCGGGAGGATGCAGAATCGGGAGCCGGCCTATTGATATACATATCGCGGGACTGCAGCGGCTGGGGTTTACTGTGCAGGAAGAGGAGGAAAAAGTTGCGGCATACGGAAGGTGCCGCGGAGGCAGAATACGCCTTGCGTATCCCAGTGTGGGAGCTACAGAAAATCTCATGCTGGCGGCACTGTCGGGAAGCGGCTATACCATACTGGAAAATTGTGCTGCAGAGCCGGAAATTGAGGATCTGCAGGGGTTTCTCCGAAGCTGCGGGTACCGGATTTACGGTGCAGGGACCAGCTGTATTCACATTGAAGGGGGCCGTGGGGGAAACGATGCCATGTATTTTATTATGGGGGACAGGATTGAAACCGCTACCTACATGATGGCGCTGGCAGGAACGGGAGGAGAAGGGATTTTGACGGGAACCCAGTCCGTGTATGTTTCTCCGGTGACAGAGGTGCTGGAACGGATGGGAGTACAGATCAGAAGCTGGGAGGACCGCATGGAGGTGATTTGCAAAGGCCGGCTGAAAAGTCCGGGAATCGTAATCACACAGCCGTATCCCGGTTATCCGACTGACTGCCAGCCTCAGCTCATGAGTCTTCTTTCCTGTGCAGAGGGAACCTCCACCATTCGGGAAGAAATTTTTGAGAATCGTTTTACTCATAAAAAAGACCTGATGAAAATGGGTGCAAATATTGAAACCTGCGGCAAAAATGCTATAATAAAAGGTGTGAGCTTTCTGCGGGGATGTCCGGTGGAGGCGCTGGACCTTCGGGGCGGTGCAGCACTGGTGCTGGCAGGGCTCATGGCGGAGGGAACAACTCTGATAAGAGGGATTGAACATATAGAACGAGGCTATGAGGATTTCGCAGGAGGAATCCGCAGGCTGGGAGGAAAAATTGAAAAAAAGAACACAGAGACGAAAAAAACGGATGAGTCCGCTGATGAAACTGCTGATTCTGATTGCGATAATCGCAGCAGCTGCTGCATTTCTGGCATCACCCATGTTTGATGTTTCGGCCTATGAAGTAGAGGGAAACAGCTATTATTCTGATGATGAAATACTGGTGCTGGGAAACTGTAAAACAGGAGAAAATATTTTCTGGGGTACATCACTGTCAGATATCCAGGAGCGGCTTTCGAAAGATGCATATATGCAGGAAGTGACTGTAAAGCGGTCTCTTCCTGATACCATCAGTATTTCCATTGAGGAGCGCCGTCAGATGGCTGCAATCGTTTACGGCGAGAAATATGTCGTAATTGATGGAAACGGTACTGTGCTGCGGAAAACCAGCGTAGAACCGAAAATAACGGTTATCAGAGGCCTTACAATCAGCAAGATGAATATGGGAGAGCCGATTGAAACAGAAGAAAGCGTACTTCTGCGTCAGACTCTGGAAATGCTGCGTTCCATGGAAGAAGGAGATATGTATTTCAAGAAAATTGAACTTTCCAAAATGCAGATCCGTGCCTATGTGGATGACAGCCTGATCTGTCAGGGAACGCCGGAACATCTGATGGATGTCATAAGCGACGGCAAGCTTCAGGTAGTAATCCAGGAACTTTTTGCACAGAATATTGAACGCGGAACCATTAAAGTCGGCGGGGATGACTATATCTCCTTTACCCCTAAAATCGATTAGCAGGTGAAAGGACATCCTGAGAAAAAAGCATAAAAATAGAAGGATTTTCTTAAGAAAAAAGGTGCATTTCCATAGGATGTATGTTACAATGATTTATTATAGGCAAATACTGAGGAGGTAGAGTTCAGATGCTTCAATTTGAAACTAATTTAGATAAATCAGCAGTAATCAAGGTCATCGGTGTGGGCGGCGGCGGCTGCAATGCAGTAAACCGCATGGTGGAAGCCGGCCTGAAGGGCGTTGAATTTATTGCTGTAAATACAGACCGTCAGGCATTAAACAGATGCCTGTCAGAAACCAAGATTCAGATCGGTGAAAAGCTGACCAGAGGTCTCGGTGCAGGTGCAAATCCTGAAATCGGCCAGAAGGCTGCAGAGGAAACTCTGGATGAAATTACATCCCTGCTGGAAGGTGCGGACATGGTATTCCTGACTGCCGGCATGGGCGGCGGTACCGGTACCGGTGCAGCTCCTATTATCGCCAAGGCTGCCAAGGATATGGGTATCCTGACTGTAGGCGTTGTAACCAAGCCGTTCACTTTCGAAGGTGCCAAGAGAAGAAGACAGGCAGAGCTGGGAATCAGCTTCCTGAAGAAGTATGTGGACTCTCTGGTTATCGTACCAAACGACAAGCTGCTGGCAAACTGTGAAAAGAATACATCCATGATTCAGGCATTCCAGATGGCTGACGATGTACTTCGTCAGGGTGTACAGGGCATTTCCGACCTGATTTCCGAACATGCACTGATTAATGTTGACTTCGCTGACGTGAAGTCTGTTATGACTGACCGCGGTGTTGCACACATGGGTGTTGGACATGCATCCGGCGATGACCGTGCAAAGAACGCAGTCAAGGCTGCAATCGAAAGCCCGCTGCTGGAAACTACCATCGCAGGTGCCAAGGCAATTCTGCTCTACGTGGCAGGCGGCTACGACCTGGGTATGCTGGAAGTCAGCCAGCTGGCTACTATGGTTCAGGAACAGGCAGACCAAGACTGCATCCTGATCTTCGGTGCAGCTGTGGATGAATCCATGGAAGATGAAATTTCCGTAACTGTTATCGCAACCGGCTTTGACGAAGGTCTGGAAACAAGAGCAATTACAGGAAGAGATACCGGTATCAAGGAAGAACCTCAGCAGGTGCAGGCTGCTGTGCAGCAGGCAAACGGTGAAGTGACCGGAAGAATTGACGGTATCCAGGGAAGAGAAGTGGATCTGCAGGAAATTCTGCAGAACGGAGACGACAGCACTCCTTCCAGATTCGATATTCCTGATTTCCTCAAGTAAGATTAAACATAACCAAGCCGGTGATGAGCCGGCTTTTCGGTTAAAATATACGCTGCATGGGCAGCGGGAAATTTGCAGAAAGGCGGCAGTATTTCATGCGTGAAATCACTTCCAAAGACAATAAAATAGTGAAACTGTGCGAACAGCTTGCCGCCCGCAAGTACCGTGACCGGCTGGGCCTCTATCTGATTGAAGGGGAGAACCTTCTGGAGGAAGCCGTCCGGGAAGGGGCAGCTGTGGATACGGTACTGATGAGAAAGGGATACAGCGGCAGAATGCAGCCGGGACTGGAAGATAAGACTTTCGTCCTGGATGAAAAACTTTTTGACCGGCTGGCCCAGACGGATACCAGCCAGGGAATCCTGGCAATTGTAAAAAAACCGGGAGTTTCCCAGGCCGATTTTATTGAAAAAGGGGCCGTGGGAAATTTTGTCGTTCTGGACAGGCTCCAGGATCCGGGAAATATCGGAACCATTATCCGGACTGCAGATGCGGCCGGATACTCTCTGATTGTGGCGATGAAGGGCACTGCCGATGTGTTCTCGCCAAAGGTGGTTCGTGCGGCGGCGGGTTCCCTGTTTAGAGTGCCGGTTGTTTTCATTGATGACTACGATGAGCTGGTAGGATTCGTGAAGGCGGCAGGCGGTAAACTGGTAGCCACCTGTTTTGACACGGACAGGTATTATTACGATGTGGATCTGACGAAGAATACGGCACTGATTATCGGCAATGAAGGCAACGGTATCGCGCCGGAACTCATCGAAAGAGCAGATGTGAAAATAAAGATTCCGATGGCAGGAACCATTGAATCACTCAATGCGGCAGTGGCAGCAGCCATCCTCATGTATGAGGGAGTACGCGGAAGAGGAACCGGTCAGGCCTGAGGAATGTGTCATAGACGAAGATAATAATTTGACTACGAGAGGTTTATAAAAATGCAAGACAGACTGAAACAGATTTTAGAAGAATCCAGAGCACAGTTACAGAATGCTGCTTCTCTGCAGGAAGCAGAAGACGTAAGAGTCAAGGTACTGGGTAAGAAGGGTCAGCTGACCGAAATTCTCCGTTCCATGGGCAAGCTTTCCCCTGAAGAAAGAAAGGAACTGGGACAGGCAGCAAACCAGGTAAGAGCAGAAATCGAAGCACTGCTGGAAGAAACTTTTGCTGAGCTGAAGAAGAAGGCACAGGCTGCAAGATTCGAAGCTGAAAAGATTGACGTTACTGAACCGGGCAGAAGCTTCCCTATGGGCAGCAAGCACCCGATCACAGTTACCATTGAAGAAGTATCTAAGGTATTCAAGTCCATGGGTTACTCTCTGGTGGAAGGTCCTGAAGTAGAAACCGTTTTCAATAACTTTGACGGTCTGAACGCAGGTCCTGACCATCCGGCAAGAGACTGGACTGATACATTCTATATCTCCGAAGACATCCTGCTGAGAACACAGACTTCCTGCGTACAGGTAAGAACGCTGCAGGATAAGGAACCGCCAATCCGTGTATTCGCACCGGGCAGATGTTTCCGCTGCGATACTCCGGACGCAACCCATTCCCCAATGTTCCATCAGATTGAAGGTCTGGTAGTTGATGAAGGTATTACTTTCGCAGACCTGAAGGGTGCGCTGGACCGTTTCGCGAAGCAGCTGTTCGGACCGGAAACAAAGACCAAGTTCCGTCCGCATCACTTCCCATTCACAGAACCTTCTGCAGAAATGGACGTATCCTGCTTCAAGTGCGGAGGCAAGGGCTGCAGAGTATGTAAGGGCAGCGGCTGGATTGAAATCCTGGGCTGCGGTATGGTACATCCGAATGTACTGAAGGTTGGCGGCATCGACACTGAAAAATATACCGGCTTTGCATTCGGTATGGGTGTAGAACGTGTAGCAATGCTGAAGTACGGCATCGACGATATCCGTCTGATGTACGAAAATGACATGAGATTCATTCAGCAGTTCAAGTAATCGGGGAGGCAGTAAGACATGATAGTATCATTAGAATGGTTAAAAGATTATACAGACGTTAATGTGGATACCACAGAATTCTGCGACCGCATGATTCTGTCTGGTTCCAACCTGGAAACCTGTGAACTGGTAGGCAGGGACATGGAAAAAGTAGTTGTGGGCAAAATCGAAAAGATTGAGCGTCATCCAAATGCTGAAAAGCTGGTTGTGTGCCAGCTGAATGTAGGCGGTGAAGAACTGGTTCAGATTGTAACCGGCGCATCCAACGTGTTTGAAGGTGCATATGTGCCTGTAGCGCTGGACGGCAGCCGCATCCCTGGCCCTCTGCACGGTCAGCCTAAGGTTGAAGGCGGCGTGGAAATTCACGCAGGTGAACTGAGAGGCGTAGCTTCTCACGGTATGCTCTGTTCCTTCGGTGAACTGGGCTTCGAAGACAAGGTTGTTCCTGTAAACCAGAAGGACGGCATCTGGATTCTGGATGGCGAATACACTCTGGGTATGGATTTTGCTGAGGCACTGGAGCTGAAGGATGCGGTTATCGACTTCGAAATCACACCAAACCGTCCGGACTGCCTGTCCATGATCGGTATGGCAAGAGAAGCAGCAGCAACCTTCGGTACTGAGCTGAGATATCCAAAGACCGGCTGCGAAAAGGCAGAAGGCGATGCAGCAGACTATATCAGTGTAGAAGTAAAGTCTCCGCTGTGCAAGCGCTATACTGCAAGAATTGTTAAGGACGTAAAGGTACAGGATTCCCCATGGTGGCTGCAGAGAAGACTGATTCATGCAGGTATGCGTCCGATCAACAATATCGTTGACATTACCAACTTCGTAATGCTGGAATACGGTCAGCCGCTCCACGCATTCGATATTAACAGCATTGCAGGCCGTCACATCATCGTGGACACTGCAGCTGAAGATGAAGTATTCACTACCCTGGACGGTACCGAAAGAGCTCTGGATACCGATATGCTGATGATTAAGGACGCTGAAAAGTCCGTAGCCATCGCCGGCGTAATGGGTGGTCTCAACTCTGAAATCGAAGCAGATACAAACACTATCGTAATTGAATCTGCAAACTTCCTGGGATCCAGTGTAAGATCCACTTCTTCCAAGCTGAAGCTGAGAACGGAAGCTTCCGGCAGATACGAAAAGGGTATCGACCCGAACCTGTGTGAAGCAGCCGCAGACCGTGTATGTGCTCTGATTGAACTGATTGGTGCAGGTACTGTAGTTGGCGGCAGCGTGGATGTATATCCTGAAGTGGAAGAAGCAAAGGCTGTTCACGGCCGCGTAAGCAGAATCAACAAGATTCTGGGCCTGCAGCTTGACAGAGAAGAAATGGTAAAGTACTTCGAAAGCCTGGAAATGAAGGTGGAAGGTGAAGGCGAAGACCTTTATGTAACTGCTCCTACCGTAAGACAGGACATTGAAATCGAAGAAGACCTGGCTGAAGAAGTTGCAAGACTCTATGGTTATGACAGAATTCCGGTAACCATCCCTAGAGGCAACAGCGAATCCGGTCAGTCTTATGAAAGAAATATCAAGGATATGGCCAGAGAAACTCTGGTTGGTCTGGGTGCTACTGAAATTCAGACCTACTCCTTCGTAAGCCCGAAGGGTGTAGACAACGTAAGAATTGACGAAGACTCCTGGGAAAGAGCTTTCGTTCAGATCTTAAATCCGCTGGGTGAAGATACTTCCGTAATGAGAACCATTCTGACCCCTGCAATGATGGAAGTTCTGGGCAGAAACTTCTCCAGAAATATTGATGCAGTAAGAGCCTTCGAAATTGGAAATACCTTTACTGCAAACCTGGTAGATCCGGAAGAACTGCCGGATGAACAGGACAACCTGTGCATCGGTATGTACGGTGCAGGTGCAGACTTCTTCTATCTGAAGGGTATGATTGTTTCTCTGCTGAACAAGCTGGGCATTAAGGAACTGCAGTTCATCGCAGAATCTGAATACGGTGTATATCATCCGGGCAGATGCGCAAGAATCGTTGCAAAGCATGTGGTTGAGCTGGAATACGGTCCTGCTGTAGAAGAAGTGGAACTGGGTATCATGGGTGAAGTACATCCGGAAGTTGCAGAGAAGTACGGTATCGGTACTCGCTGCTATGCAGCTGAGCTGATGTTCAACACTGTAACTGAACTGTCTGACATGGAAAAGGTATTCAGCCCACTGCCAAAGTATCCTGCGACATCCAGAGACATTGCGCTGCTGGTAGATGAAGATATGCTGGTTGGCGATATCGAAAATGTAATCCGCGCTGCAGGTACTGAAATTTTAAGAGATGTTAAGCTGTTTGATATTTACAGAGGTAAGCAGGTAGAAGAAGGAAAGAAGAGTGTAGCTTTCAATCTGACCTACAGACACAACGACAGAACTCTGACTGATGAAGACGTAAATGCGGCTCACGGACAGGTTCTGCAGGCACTGAAAGACAATCTGGATGCAGTACTGAGAGAAATGTAAGCTCTCAGTGTGCAGCAGAGAACAGGAGAACAGAAATGGAACACAATGGAACCAGAGTGAAGGTCCGGATTTATGGTCAGGACTATACCATTGCCGGTGACAGAGACGAGGAAACCATCAAGGCCATCGCAGCCTGCGTGGATGAAAAGATGCGGGACGTGGGCAGAAACTATGCCAGCAATGCGCAGGGTTCTCTGGCCGTTCTGGCAGCCATTAACATGGCAGATGAACTGTTCAGTGCCAGAGAGCAGATTGATGAACTTACCGCTGCCAAAGAGCAGATGGAAAAAGATGCACAGCACTATATGAACATGTGGGACGAGGCGAAAAAGAGCTTCCTGCAGTATAAGGAAAGTGCAGCACGCACCGGTGAAGAAAAGAGAGCAGCGGAAGAACGTTACCGCCAGCTGGAAGAAAAATGCACCGAATTTGAAAATTCTTTCTTCGATATCCAGATGGAAAACCTCAAATTAAAACAGGAACTTGATCGATACAGGAGAACGAATGAATAAGAAAACTTTTAAAGTCCTGGAGTATCCGAAAATCATCGAGATGCTCCGGGAACAGGCCGGATCTGCAATGGCGAAGGAAATCATTGCAGATTTTGTGCCGCATACAGATATACGCCAGGTGAGAACTGCACTGCAGGAAACCAGTGAGGCATCCAGTGCCATTATGGCCAAAGGAAACCCTCCGCTGGGTCAGATTTATGATATCGGACCTGCACTGCATTTCAGCCGGAAAGGCGGTACCCTGACCATGCGTCAGCTGCTGCAGGTACTCTATAACATCCGGGTAGCCAGCAATATGGTAACCTGGTTTAAGAGTGATCTGCCGGAACTTCCGATTCTCATGGGTATGGCGGAAGTGATTGCAACTTTCCCACGGCTTGCTGACAACATCGACCGATGCATTATTTCGGAAGATGAAATGTCAGATAACGCCTCCCCGGAACTTCGCAGCATCCGTCGGAATATAGTCCGCCAGAACGAAGCCATCCGCAACCGTCTGGGTCAGATTATTGCTTCTTCAGACAACAAAACCTTCCTGCAGGATGCCATCGTCACCATGCGTGACGGCCGTTATGTAGTACCGGTTAAGGCGGAGCACAGAGGAAAAATTGCGGGTATTGTTCATGACCAGTCATCCACCGGTGCTACAATCTTTATCGAGCCCCAGGTGATTGTAAACCTGAACAACGAGCTGCGTGAGCTGGAACTGGCCGAAAAAGCGGAAATGGAGCGGATTCTGGCAGAACTGTCATCCAATGTGGCAGAGCACTTCCATGATCTGGTGAACAATCAGAAACTGCTGACAGAGATGGATGTTATCTTTGCCAAGGGTAAGCTGTCAGTGCAGATGGAAGCAGATGCACCGAACATGAATGAAAGCGGTCTGGTGAACCTGAAGCAGGCACGCCATCCGCTGATTGATAGAAAAAAAGTTGTTCCGATTAATGTGGCTGTAGGCGGAACGGATTATACTACTTTGATGGTAACCGGTCCGAATACAGGGGGCAAAACCGTAACGCTGAAGACGGTAGGTCTGCTGGCCATGATGGCCCAGAGCGGCCTTCACGTTCCGGCGCTGCCTTCCAGCCAGCTGCCCGTATTCCGGCAGATTTTCGCGGATATCGGGGATGAGCAGAGCATTGAGCAGAGTCTGTCCACCTTCTCTTCCCATATGAAAAATATTGTGGAAGTGGTGGAAAAGACCGGCGATGATACACTGGTGCTGCTGGATGAACTGGGAGCAGGGACTGACCCTACAGAAGGTGCAGCACTGGCCATTTCCATTCTGGAGCGGCTGCGTTACGCGGGGGCAACAACCATTGCGACCACACATTATACCGAACTGAAAAAATATGCCCTTTCCACAAAGGGTGTTGAGAATGCTTCCATGGAATTCAATGTGGAGACCTTAAGTCCGACATACAAGCTTTCCATCGGAATACCGGGCAAATCCAACGCCTTCGAAATTTCGAAGAAACTGGGTCTGCCGGAAGAACTCATAGAGCGTGCTTCCCGTCTCATCGAGAGAGGTGATATCGAGTTTGAAGATGTCATCAGTGCCATCGAAGAAGACAAAAAGCGTGCAGAGGCAGAACGTGACGAGGCCATTGCTCTCCGAGTCTCTATGGAGAAACAGAAGGCAGAACTGGAACGTCAGCAGAAGGCCCTCGAAAAAGAAAAAAAGGAAATCATCGCCAAGGCCAGAGAAGAAGCACGTCTCATGCTTCGTGAAGCCAAGGATACTGCTGCAGAAGTGCAGAAGGAACTGAAACAGCTGGCCAAGATGGACAGCCTGGGCGAACGGACCAAGCATTTTGACAAGAGCCGTAAGAAGCTGAAGGAAAAAGAAGACAAGTACGCAGAACGGAAAGTAATCCGTGAAGTGAACAACGAAAATCCTGTATCTGCCGCAGACCTGAAAGTTGGCGACAGAGTGAAGCTTCTGACCCTGGACCAGAATGGTGAAATTCTTTCTCTGCCGGATGATAAGGGCAATCTGATGATTCAGGTGGGCATCATGAAGATGACTGCCAATCTGAAGGATCTGATGCTGATTAATGACGGTACGAAGAAAAAGAAGATTCCTCAGCCGAAGACCGGTTCCAGCCGGTACGGCACCATGTATAAAGAAAAGGCCATGAATATTTCCGTCAACTGCAATGTGCAGGGACAGAACCTGGAAGATGCCTGCATGAATGTGGAAAAATATCTGGATGACGCCTATATGGCAGGTCTGAAGGAAGTGACCATTATTCACGGACGAGGCGAAGGTATTCTGAAAGACGGTATCCGTAACATGCTGCGGAGAAACAAACTGGCCGCATCCTACCGTAAGGGTGGATACAACGAAGGTGGCGAAGGCGTTACCATCGTAAAACTGAAAGAATAAGGTGAACAGAATGTATATTGTAAGCAGCTGCCTTCTGGGGCAGAATTGTAAATACAACGGCGGAAACAACCGCTGTCAGGAAGTCATCGACTTCTGTGAAAAGAAAAAATATATCACAGTATGTCCGGAAAGTGCAGCCAAGCTGCCATGCCCGAGACCGCCTGCAGAGCGGATTGGTGACCGTGTGGTCAACAATCAGGGCAAAGATGTGACGGCGGCCTTCGAGAAAGGAGCGCAGCTTTCCCTGGGAACCTGCACCACACTGGCAAACTTCTCCGGTGCAGAACTGAAGGGCGCGATTCTGAAGGCAAACAGCCCGTCCTGTGGCTGCGGCTTCATCTATGATGGAACCTTCAGCGGCACACTGACAGAAGGAAACGGCGTATTTACAGAGCTGCTTTTAAAAGAAGGAATTCCGGTTATTACGGAAAAAGAAACTGAAACCATAAAGAAATGGCTTGCTGAAGAGTAAGCTTGAACGAAAAAGGGAGACATAAAAATGGTAAACTTTAAGGTAGAAATCAGCAAGCTGATTGCAGAACAGGTTACAGACCTGACTGCTGAAGAAATTCAGTCCATGATTGAGGTTCCTCAGGACACAAAGATGGGTGACTATGCGTTCCCATGCTTCAAGCTGGCAAAAACTCTGCGCAAGGCACCTCCACTGATTGCGAAGGGTATCGCCGAAGCAATCAGCAGCAATACCATGTTCGCAAAGGTTGAACAGGTAAATGCATATGTAAATATGTTTATTTCCAGAGAAAGCTTCGTAGGTGATGTAGTAACTTCTGTGCTGACTGAAGATACAGAATTCGGTAAGACCAACCTGGGTGACGGAGCTAATGTAGTAGTAGACTTCTCCTCTCCTAATATTGCAAAGCCTTTCCATATCGGTCATATCCGTTCTACAGTTATCGGTAATGCAATCTCCAAAATCTACCGTGCTCTGGGTTATAATGTAATCGGTGTAAACCATCTGGGTGACTACGGTACTCAGTTCGGTAAGATGATCGTAGCGTACCGTCACTGGGGTAACAGAGAAGACGTTATCAACGAACCAATTAAGACTCTGCTGGAATACTACACCAAGTTCCATGTAGAAGCAGAATCTCATCCGGAACTGGAAGACGAAGCCAGAGAAACCTTCGCCAAGCTGGAAGCCGGCGAACAGGAAGAAAAGGAATTATGGCAGTGGTTCCGCGATGAATCTCTGAAGGAATTCAACCGTGTATACGATCTGCTGGGTATTACTTTTGAATCCTACGCAGGGGAATCTTTCTACTCTGACAAGATGCCTGCTGTAATTCAGGAAATGCGTGACAAGAACCTGCTGGTACCATCCCAGGGTGCAGAAATCGTAGAACTGGGTCAGTTCGGTCTGACTGACGCTCCGGTTATCAAGTCTGACGGCTCTTCCATCTATATTACAAGAGATATCGCTGCTGCAAAGTACAGAATGGATACCTACAACTTCGTGAAGGACATCTATGTTGTAGCTTCTCAGCAGAACCTCCACTTCCAGCAGCTGAAGAGAATCATCGAGCTGATGGGTTATGAATGGACTAAGGACATCGTTCACGTACCGTTCGGTCTGGTAAGTCTGGAAGAAGGAACCATGTCCACAAGACACGGCCGTGTAGTATTCCTGGAAGATGTACTGAACAAGGCCATCGAAGAAACACGTAAGATTATTCAGGAAAAGGGCGTAGCTACTGACAATATCGAAGAAACTGCAAAGATGGTCGGTGTTGGTGCGGTAGTATTCAACGAACTGTCCAATAACAGAATCAAGGACTACGTATTCAGCTGGAACAAGGTTCTGGACTTCAACGGTGAAACAGGCCCTTACGTACAGTACACCTATGCAAGATGTGCAAGCGTACTGAGAAATGCAGGTGCTGAAGCAGCAGCAAAGGCTTCAGATCCATCTGCAGTAAAGGCAGAATATCTGACCAGTGAAAGTGCTTATCAGCTGGCAAGACTGCTGTACCAGCTGCCTGAAATCGTTATCGATGCCGGTGAAAAGTACGAACCTTCCATCGTTACCAGACATATCGTGGACATTGCACAGGGCTTCAACCGCTTCTACCATGATGAACACATTCTGGTTGACAACGAAGAAGAAAAGACAGCTAAGCTGGCTCTGGTACTGGCTGCAAAGACTGCAATCAGAAACGGTCTGGCACTGCTGGGTATGGACGCACCAGAACGTATGTAAAGGAGAACGCTTATGCGTTATATTGGAAATATTTACAGGCCTCCAAGTGAGGCCTACAGCCTTCTGGTTCAGGTAACCATCGGCTGTACTCATAATAAATGTACTTTCTGCAACATGTTTAAAGCAAAGCAGTTCCGTGTGCGTGATCCGCAGGAAGTGCTGGAAGATCTGGCATGGGCGAGACAGAAGTACAGAAAAGTGGACAGAATCTTCCTCTGTGATGGTGATGCTCTCTGTCTGACCAACAGCAAACTGCTGGTTATCCTGAACTATATTAAAGAGCATTTCCCAGAGTGTGAGAGGGTGACTGCTTACGGACGTGCATCCCAGGCTCTCCGCAAGACTGACGAAGAGCTTCAGGAACTCCGTGCCCATGGTATGACCATGGTCTATGTGGGCGCAGAATCCGGAAGTGCCCGCGTTTTGGAAAAAGTCAACAAGGGAGAAACCCGTGAAGAACTGATTGAAGGCGTACAGAAACTGGAACGCAACGGAATCCAGACGTCTGTAACCTTTATCAGCGGTCTTTCCGGACAGGATGGATGGGAAGAACATGCCATTGAAACCGGCAAGATGATAGCAGAAATGAACGCATCCTATGTGAGCCTGCTGACTCTCATGCTGGAACATCCGGCTCCGATGCTGGAGGAACTGCGCAATGGAACCTTCCAGTATCTTACACCGGAACAGGTCCTGCAGGAAACCGCTCTGATGATGGAATATGCAAGACCGGAAAAATCCTGTGTTTTCCGGAGCAATCATGCATCCAACTACGTTTCTCTCAGGGGTAATCTGCCGGAAGACAATGACCGTTTCATCGAAGAACTGCATCGCTGCATGAAAAACCGCGGCATGCTGAAAGACGAAAGATTCCGCGCACTGTAAGATGCGGACAGGTGATTATGAAAATATTACTGACGACGTTAAATTCCAAATACGTCCATTCCAATTTGGCGCTGAAGTATCTCTATACGGTGGTGGCAGGGGAATACAGCGATGTGGAAATCCGTGAATTTACCATAAATCAGGATCTTTCCTACATCTATACGGAACTTGTAAGAGCAAACTGTGACATGGTTTGCTTTTCCTGTTACATATGGAATATTGAAAAAATAAAGCAGCTGGCCAGCGACCTGAAGAAAGCATTGCCTTCCCTCAAAATCTGCCTGGGCGGACCGGAGGCTTCTGCGGAAGGGCCTTCTTTCGCTGTGGAAAATCCATGGGCAGATTTCATTCTCTGCGGTGAAGGGGAATATCCTTTTTACCGCCTCTGCCAGGTGCTGGAAGAAAGCAGAAAGCATGAATGCGATCCGCCGCCGGAAGAACTGCTGCAGACTGTACCGGGACTGATTTACCGTGGGTTTGACGGAAAGGTTTACGTCAATGAACAGATGGAACCAATGGACTTCAACCATATTCCGTTCCCTTATTCCATCCTGGACTGCAAGGCCGATCAGGTGGTGTATTATGAGTCGGTACGCGGCTGTCCGTTTCGCTGCAGCTACTGCCTGTCTTCCATAGAAAAGAGAATGCGCCCGCTTCATCCGGACCGGGTAAAGGCAGAACTGGGATATTTTCTCCATAAAAAAGTTATGCAGGTCAAATTCATAGACCGTACATTTAACTACGATAAAGAACGCGCCATGGAAATCTGGCGTTATCTGATTGAAAATGATAATGGGGTAACCAATTTCCACTTTGAAATCTGTGGTGATCTGCTGGATAAGGCTGCTCTGGACCTGCTCCGCGGTGCCAGAAAGGGACTTTTCCAGTTTGAAATCGGCATTCAGTCCTGCAATCCGGAGACGCTGCTGGCTGTGAACCGGAAGGAAAATGTCTATCCGATTCTCTACAATGTAGAGCAGCTGCTGAAGATGGGCAATATCCACATTCATGTGGATCTGATTGCAGGTCTTCCGTATGAGACCTATGAACTTTTTGGCCGGTCATTCAACAAAGTTTATGCGCTCCGGGCGGATATGCTCCAGCTGGGTTTCCTGAAGGTCCTTGGCGGCACTCCAATCCGGGAGCAGCAGGAGCAGTTTGGCATTGTTTACCGTGACCGTGCGCCATACGAAGTAATCAGAACGGATGATATCAGTGCGGAAGAACTGTCCGGACTGCATATGATTGAACATGTGCTGGACATCTATTACAACCGGGGCGGATTCACACGGACCCTGGACTATCTGATTGCGGAAACGGGACATGGTGCTTTTGGATTCTACGAAAAACTGGCAAGGTACTATTATGACTCCGATTATCAGCACCGCAGCCGCAAAAAAGAAGATCAGTACCGCATTCTGCGGAAATACGCATATACCCTGGGCGATGCAGCAGGGCAGGAAGCGGAGATTTTGCTGGGAGAAGACCTGGCACAGCATTTTAATGAAGAAGAACAGAAGCGCTTCTACAAGAAGGGCTGGGAGGTTATACAATGAGCAATAAAATCGAGGACCGCATCGGCTATTACCTGGTGCCACATCTGGAAGATTATGTTTTTGATGAGCTTTCTGATGGATACCTGGACCGTGCAGGCATTGCCGACATTATGATGGGCGTGCCGGTTCCTATTAACAAGAAGAAAATGATGAAGCTGACCACCGTGGACATGGCCAGAGCTATGGCATTTGTCATCGGCTGCGATCCGAATTTTGATTATGCACAGAACTATATCGCTTACATCAAGCGCATGTTCGGTGACGAATTCGTCAAAGCATTAATTGCTGACGGTGTGGACGGTGCGGTGAAGCATGACTACGATTATGCCTGCATTCAGTTCCGTGCAGCTATGCAGATTGATCCGGGCAATGTGGATGCAATGTACTGCTATGCACGTGCCTGCAAGGATGCATACGAACTGGGCGAAGACGAAGATTTCGTGGGCCGCTTCAAGGCAGAATCCCTGGATGCTTTCGAACAGGTGACACTGCGTAAGCCTGATTTTGCAGAGGCTTATTACTTCCTGGGCTATGGATATCTGAATCTGGGCCTGTATGTGAAGGCACAGCTGACATGGAAGGATTACCTGAGACTGACCGAAGCACAGAAAGATGAGGAAGCAGTAAAGGAACTGCGTAAGGATGTTCAGGTGCGTCTGGCGGACCTGGAAGAACCGGTAAAGGTAGAACAGGGCTACAATCTGGTACTGTCCGGCCGTTTTGAAGAAGGTATCGAAGCACTGGTTCCATATAAGGAAGGAAAGTATAAGGACTGGTGGCCTCTGTGGTACTACCTGGGAATTGCTTATGCAGAACTGGGTATGAACGAAGAAGCTGTAAGCCATCTGCGCCACGTACTGCAGCTGTCTCCAAGCAACCTGGAAACCATGGAAGACCTGGTGAAGGTATACCGCCGCATGGGGGACGAAGACATGGCTTCCAAGTACGAAGGAAAGATTGAAGTGGTAAAGGGCAATATTGAAAAGGATAAGGCTGAAAAAGCGGCATCCGGAGCTGCCATGGCTGTACATGGTTCTGCCGGCCTGCTGAATTAGTTAAATAATATTCACCCGCGCTGTGAAAATATTCACGGTACGGGTGTTTTTTTACGTTAATTATAGGACGATTTGTGCAAATGAACATATTTATTGATTAATTTGCAAATGTATTTATAAAAATACACAGAAAATTATAAAAAGGGGTTGAATTTTTATACCTATGGATGTATACTTAACCATGTCGACAGGAAAATAAAATATCACAAACGTAAATAGAAAGGAAAGACGAAAATGAAAAAGACAGCTAAGTTAATCAAGAAAGTAACAATTATTGCGTTAATCCTTGCACTGACAGTATCCGTACTGGCTGGCTGCGGCAGCGAACCTGCTGATGAGTCTCAGGGCGGCGAAGAAATGACTACCCTGGTTCTTGGCACTTCTGCAGACTATGCTCCGTTTGAATTCATGTATCCGGATGAAAACGGAGATATGGTATACGGCGGTATTGATATCTACACAGCACAGTACATCGCGGACTATATGGGCGTGGAACTGCAGATTGAAAACATGTCCTTCAATAATCTGCTGACATCTCTGGATAAAGGTCAGTTTGATATCGTACTTGCAGATATTGAAGCAACACCGGAAAGAAAAGAGCTGGCAGATTTTACAGATCCTTATTTAACTGAACTGGCACCGCAGTTCCTGGTAAAGGCAGAAAATGCAGACAAGTATCAGTCTTATGCTGATTTCGAAGGAAAGACCATTGGTGCACAGACAGCAACTACCAAGCTGGATATTGTAAGTGAAATTCCAAATGTAAATGCGGTTGCACTGCAGAGTGTACTGGATCTGATTAAAGAAGTAAGCTACGATAAGGTGGATGCAATTCTGGTAGACGGTTCTGTAGCACAGCAGTATCAGGCAACAAATGATAACCTGGTGGCTTTGGGCTTTGAAGAGCTGGGTAACTCCGCAGATGTGTGCATTGCGGTTCAGAAGGGCGATCCTAAGAATCTGCTGCCAAAACTGAATGAAGCGATTGCCAAGCTGACAGAAGAAAATAAAATAGAAGAATTCAAGGCACAGGCAAACGAACTGGCAGACGTATGGCAAGAAGTTTCTGTACCTGAAGAATAAAAACTGACGAATCTGATAAATCTGATAATAGAAAGGTAAATGATCTATGTTTTGGGAATGGTGGCAAAGCTTGTTTACTGACATGACCGCATCAAGCTTCTTCAATTTCAGCTTCCTGCCAAAATATGGACAGGCTGTGATTCAGGGTGTGGAATACACCCTGATTCTTTCTGTCGTGTCCGTATTTATGGCGGTTCTGCCGGCGTTTCTGCTGGCAACTATGCGGTTGAGCAAAAATAAAATAATACGCTGTATATCGGGAGCTTATATTGCGGTATTCCGCTCTACACCGATTTTGGTTCAGCTGATGATTATCTATTATGGCGTATTTTCGTGGATTACAATTCCAAGATTTATGATCTTTGGATTTATTGATGCAAGCCGGTTTATACCGGGAGTTGTGGCTCTGGCACTGAACAGTTCAGCGTATGTAGCAGAAATTTTCCGTGCCGGAATCCTGGCGGTTGACAGCGGACAGATGGAAGCGGCACGTTCGCTTGGTCTTTCAGAGAAACAGAGTATGAAGCTTGTGGTTCTGCCCCAGGCAATAAAAAATGTTCTTCCTGCACTGGCCAATGAAGTCATTACTATGGTGAAGGAAAGTTCCGTTTGTATGGTCCTGGGGATGGCTGAAATTATGTTTACGGCACAGACCATTGGCGGAAGTACCATGATTACGATTGGACCATATATGGTTGCAGCATTTACGTATTTCCTGATTACATATCCTACCTCTAAGGTAATAGATCGAATCGAAAGGAGTATGCGCCGTGGTGACAAACGCTAAGACGATTATTTCCGTAAGAAATCTGGTAAAAACATATAATGGTGGAAAGGTGGCTGCACTGAATCACTGCAGTATTGATGTGAA
This sequence comes from Anaerovoracaceae bacterium, assembly GCA_045637765.1. GTDB lineage: Bacteria > Bacillota > Clostridia > Peptostreptococcales > Anaerovoracaceae > RGIG7179. Next base: position 119,005 of record JAZTZZ010000017.1, read on the forward strand.
GCAGGGGCAGGTGATTGCCGTAATCGGACCTTCCGGGTCGGGTAAGTCAACACTGCTGCGCAGCCTGAACCTGCTGGAAGAACCGACTTCCGGCCAGATATATTTTAATGATGTGGAACTGACATCAAAAAAAATTGATATTAATCTGCACCGTCAGAAGATGGGCATGGTATTCCAGCATTTCAATCTCTTCCCTCATAAGACGGTTATGCAGAATATAACCATGGCTCCGGTTACTCTGAAGCTGATGACAGAAGAAGAGGCAGAAGAAAAGGCAAAAGTTCTGCTGAACCGTGTGGGGCTGCTGGATAAGGCAGATGAGTATCCAAACATGCTTTCCGGAGGACAGAAGCAGCGAATTGCAATCGTACGAGCTCTGGCCATGGATCCGGAAGTGATGCTCTTCGATGAACCAACTTCTGCACTGGACCCTGAAATGGTAGGCGAAGTACTGGATGTTATGAAAGAACTGGCACATGAAGGGATGACCATGATTGTGGTAACACATGAAATGGGTTTTGCCAGAGAAGTTGCTGATGAAATTGTTTTCATGGCAGATGGAGAAATTATTGAACGTGGGGTGCCTGCAGAGATTCTGGATCATCCGCAGAATGAGCGTACACAGAACTTTATGGACAAAGTCCTTTAGAAGATGCCTGTTTAAAACAGCCTGGAACGGATAAATCCGGGCTGTTTAAAAAAATATTTTTTTTTATAAAAAAAGTGTTGACTTTTATAGCATGTTATGGTATTCTATAAAAGCTGTGAGTCAGCAATGCGTTCCAAGGTAGCTCAATGGTGGAGCACTCGGCTGTTAACCGATAGGCTGTGGGTTCGAGCCCCACCCTTGGAGCCAATTTTTTTTCGCAAAATTTCGACTGCGAATGATGTCGCGGGGTGGAGCAGTTGGTAGCTCGTCGGGCTCATAACCCGAAGGTCGTAGGTTCAAGTCCTGCCCCCGCAACCAATGTCAAATCTTCTGAAATTGTCTGTTGACAATTCGGATTGATTCATATATAATATGTAATGTTGATGCGAAAGCGTTGACAGAATGTTCCAAGGTAGCTCAATGGTGGAGCACTCGGCTGTTAACCGATAGGCTGTGGGTTCGAGCCCCACCCTTGGAGCCAATTTGCCGGAGTGGCGGAATAGGCAGACGCACAGGACTTAAAATCCTGCGGTCCTTACAGACCGTACCGGTTCGACCCCGGTCTCCGGCACCAACTTTACTGGTGCATAAGATAAAGGTCGCCATAAAGAATTTAATAACGTCGCGGGGTGGAGCAGTTGGTAGCTCGTCGGGCTCATAACCCGAAGGTCGTAGGTTCAAGTCCTGCCCCCGCAACCAGTAGAAACGAGAAAACACACCACAGGGTGTGTTTTTTTGTATTTCTGCCGATTGCACGCTAATTAGCCTTGAAATATTAAAATGGCGTGCAGCCCAATTGTTCTTTGCACTCTATATGGGTGAATTTCACCATTTTAGCGTGCAGAATAACCTAATAGAATCCCGCTATCGGTGTTTTTCGATAAATTTCAGGAGTATATGATGAAATTATGCACGCTAAGCCGCTCAAATACGCAGGTTTAGAGTGCGTGGGAGTAGATATTTTGTGAAGAGAATTTTATGTACGCACGCTAAAACATAAATTTAACCAGAAATAGCGTGCAGCAATCGTTACATCCATCGCCTTACGCATTTTATTGACTGAACCGCTGACGCAATGGTATAATATTACCATGAGAAAGAAAACTATCCTGATTGACAACATGAGCCCGGAAGGGGAAGAGAAGCGCGCTGCGAAACCGGCGTATCAGCGGGAAATCCGCTGGGACAAGCTGGATAACACCGCCCATCTTTTTCCTGTAATTGCGGGAGAACAGATGACCAATGTTTACCGTATCAGTGTAACGCTGTCAGAACTGGTGCAGCCGGATCTGCTGCAGAAGGCACTGGATATTGTGCTGCCGAAATTTGACGTGTTCAACGTCCGGATCCGCAAGGGCGTGTTCTGGCATTATTTTGAGGAGAACGGGAAACGTGCACCAGTGGTTCACGAAGAGTCCTCCTTCCCATGCCAGTTCATCCGGCCGAATAAGAACAACAGTTACCTGTTCCGGGTTACTTATTATAAATACCGTATTAATCTGGAAGTCTTCCATGTCCTTACCGATGGCATGGGTGGGCTTAATTTTCTGCGGGAACTGACTTATCAGTACCTCAGACTGCTCCATCCGGAGCTGAATACCTGCGATAATCTGCATGCAGACACATCCCTTAACAGAGAAGACAGTTTCATGAAAAATTACCGCAGAAGTGCCAGCAAGCATTATAAGACAGAACCGGCCTATCTGATTAAGGGAAACCGTCTCAATTCCGGTGAGGTCGGTGTGATGCACGGTTATATGAAGACACTGCAGCTGAAAGAAGTGTGCAGGCGCTATGGCTGCAGCATTAATGAATATCTGGTAGCTGCCTATACCTGGAGTGTATACTCCGAGCATCTGAACCGGTCTGTGACGAAGGCACCAATCCGTGTAGCAGTTCCGGTGAATCTGCGACCTTACTTCAATTCCATCACTACCAAAAACTTCTTCGTTATGGTATCTTCTGAATTCCGTGCAGATCGGGAAGATTACACCTTCGAAGAGGTGCTGGCGAAGGTCAGAGAAAGCCTGAAGCAGCAGATGGACCGTGAGCATCTGGAAAATATCTTTTCCTATAATGTATCCAACCAGCGGAATCTACTTCTGCGTGCACTGCCGCTGCCACTGAAAAACCTGGGCATGCGTTTTGTTTACCTGAAGTCTGCCCGGGCAAATACATCAACCATGACGAATATCGGAAAGATTGAAATCGACGATATTTATAAACCATATATCGATCAGTTCCATGCATACATCTCCATCTCCAAGGGTCAGCATATCCGCTGTACGGTATGTTCCTACGAGGATACTCTGGTATTTACCTTTGCCTATGATCTGGTGGATATGTCGGTGCAGAGAGGATTTTTCCGCAAGCTGACGGAAGATGGTGTTGGTGTGGAAATAGAAAGCAATGGGGTGAATTATGGCTAAGTGCAGGAAATGTAATATTGAAGTTCTGGACGAGGCTGTGGCATGTCCGCTCTGCATGTCCATTCTGGAACCTACTGACGAAGTGGAAAACATGTATCCCGACGTGAGAATCAGAATGCGGCGCCTGAACCTGTTCTGCAACATCTATCTGTTCCTGGCCCTCTGTCTGGAGGCCGTGCTGATTTACATTAATTTTGTGACAAAACCGCAGATCTGGTGGTGTGTCATTGCAGGGCTTGGTCTGCTGTATTTTTATCTGGTGCTGAAGTATGCTGTTCTGGGAAAATCAGGCTATCGGAGCAAAATCATAACGCTGACGATTCTGGCGGTTCTGGCATCTGTGGCTATGGACATGGCAATCGGATATCGTGGCTGGTCGGTAGATTATGTACTGCCGGCAGGAATTGTAATCGTAGATATTGTGATTTTATTCCTGATGTATTTTAACCGGAGAAACTGGCAGAGCTACATGATGTGGCAGATTTTTATGATTCTGTGCAGTCTGATTCCGGTGGGTCTGTTTATCGCAGGTCTGGAACGGAATCATTATCTGGCATTTACGCCGCTGGTACTTTCTTCTGCAATTTTCCTGGGAACTCTGATTATCGGGGACCGGAGAGCGCGGAGAGAACTGTACCGGAGATTCCATATTTAAATCAAATGAAAAAGAACCCCTTCAGGAGTAATTTCCCGAAGGGGTTGTGTGTTTTTAGGGGTTTATTCTACGAAAATCCGGTCCAGGCCACCGAAGTCGTTCAAGTCATCCCGCAGGGCCTGCAGGACTTTTTCCACATCTTTTTCTCTGAGGCAGTCAAGAAGCTGAGCATGATTTCGTGTATCCATATGATCCACCGGCTCTTCTTCCTTGCCCCAGTGGCACTGGGCGTAGGCACGTTTCAGCCGGTTCATGCAGCGGTTCAGTTCTTCTACAGCGAAGCTGTTTCCGCAGTATCCGATCAGCTTCAGGTGGAACTGGGTATTCAGCTCCCAGTGCTGCATCAGATTGCCTGCACTTTCGGTGCAAAGCTTGTCGATGGCCTCCAGCCGCTCAATCTGGGACGGTGTGAAGCGTCCGATCCGTGGCTGCAGCATATTGCTTTCCAGAATATAACGGAACTGAATCATCTCGTGGATATCTTCCATGGTCAGACGGACAACTTCGTAACCGTAGCGGGGGATGTTTCGAAGAACGTTATCTGCACAGAGCGCCAGCAAAGCTTCTCTAACCGGGGACTTGCTGCAGTTATACTTTTCAATCAGCGTCTTTTCGTTGAGGATCTGGCCGGGACGGTATTCCAGAGTAATGATATCCTCAAGAATGGCATTATATATGGTTTCCTTCAGGCTGGTTTCAGTTTTCATGATGGTACTCCTGTCTTTAAATTACACATATTATAACAGAACTTCTGCCATATGAAAAGTCGGAAGTCCATTGACAAAAAATAAAATCATATTTATAATAAGTTTACTGATAATATCAGAGGTATGATTAGACATATTTTGGAGGAAAGTATCGTGGTTGAAACACAGAAGAAGGAAATCATTGATTTATTATACAGCGAACTGGTGCCTGCACTGGGATGTACCGAACCGATCGCAATTGCCTATGCGGCAGCTAAGGCTCGTCAGGTTCTGGGATGTATGCCGGAGCATATTGATATCTGCTGCAGCGGAAATATCATTAAGAACGTAAAGGGCGTACTGGTTCCAAATTCCGGCGGAATGAAGGGCGTCGGTGCAGCCGCTGTTTTGGGTGTGGTCGGCGGAAATGCAGACCTCTCCCTGGAAGTGCTGTCCTGCGTGACAGAAGAACATATTGAAGCATCCAAGAAGCTTCTGGAAGAAGGTTTCTTCAGCTGCCAGCTGCAGGAAGGTGTTGCCAACCTGTATATCGTAGCAACTGTAACGGCTGGTGAACATACTGCAAGCGTTACCATCGTAAACCGCCACACCATGATTGCAGAAATCAAAAAAGATGGCGAAGTGATTTACCAGCTGAGCAAGTATGATGCCGACATGCAGCAGGATAAGAACGAAAATAAACCTTGGGTGCTGTCCATGAAAGCGATTCTGGATTTTGCCAATACAGTAGAACTGGAAGCGGTGAAGCCGCTGCTGGACTCCCAGATTGAGATGAACACTGCCATTGCCAGAGAAGGTCTGTCCAATGTATACGGTGCACAGGTGGGAAGAACACTGCTGGACTGCTATCCGGAAGATGTGCGAACCCGCGCCAGAGCTTATGCGGCAGCTGGTTCCGATGCACGTATGGGAGGATGCAGCCTGCCGGTAGTCATCAACTCCGGAAGCGGCAACCAGGGTATGACCGTATCTCTGCCGGTTCTTCAGTATGCAGAAAAGTGGGGCATTTCTGACGAAAGAAAATACCGTGCTCTGCTGATCAGTAACCTGACTGCAATCCATCTGAAGCACTATATCGGCAGCCTGTCTGCTTTCTGCGGTGCTGTAACTGCAGCCTGTGCAGCAGGCGGTGCCATCACCTATATGGCAGGCGGTACTTTTGATCAGATCTGCAGCACCATCACCAATACGCTGGCCAATGTAGGCGGTATCGTATGCGACGGTGCGAAAGCTTCCTGCGCAGCAAAGATTGCCTCCGCAGTGGATGCAGCAATCCTGGGCCATCAGATGAGCATGATGGGCCGTGCCTTCCCTGCAGGAGACGGTATCATTCAGGAAACCATTGAAGATACCATCAAGAGCATCGGCTATGTGGGCCGTGTGGGTATGAAGGAAACCGATATTGAAATTCTCCACATCATGATGGATGATGTAGACTTATAGAATTTATAAATGCCACTAAATAAAGACAGGGCTTGCTGCATTTCCGCAGCAAGCCCTGTTTTTCGTTTAAATATCCAGTTTTCTTCCGTCAGAGGAAATGGTAACAACCTGCCATGGAATGAACTTTCCGCTGGCCTGAAGTGCTTTTTTCGCCGCCAGTTCGATACCGCCGCAGCATGGAACCTGCATGCGGACAATGGTCACGCTCTTAATGTCGTTATTGGCGATAATCTGGGTCAGTTTTTCACTGTAGTCCACAGAGTCCAGCTTCGGACAGCCGATCAGAGTGATACGGTTTTTGATAAACTCCTGATGGAAGTTTCCATAAGCATAGGCACAGCAGTCTGCAGCAATGAGCAGGTTTGCTCCGTTGAAATATGGAGCATTTATCGGAGCCAGTTTAATCTGTACCGGCCAGTTGGAAAGCTGAGATGGCTGAACAGCAGGTGCTTCCGGAGCTGCAGGTGCAGGATCTCTGCGGAGTGATTTTGACTGGCTTCCCGGACAGCCGCCTGCAAGGGTTTCCCGAATGATAGCGTCGATATCCGGGCCGGAAGCTTCCGCTGCCTTTGCTGCCTGTGCTGCTTTTACAGCTGCTTCATCGTAGGCTGGTGCTTCTCTCATTTCAAAGGTGATGGCACCGGTCGGACATGCAGGCAGACAGTCACCCAGACCGTCACAGTAGTCCTCGCGGAGAAGTTTTGCCACGCCGTCCACCATACCGATGGCACCCTCGTGGCAGGCCGCTGCACAAAGCCCGCAGCCGTTGCATTTGCTTTCATCTATTTTAATAATCTTTCGAATCATGGTAATACCTCCTGTTTGACTTTCTGTTCTGAGTATACTATAATGACGGCAAGATGTATGTTGAATTTTCAACAAAAGGAGAAAAATTATGAATAAATTTATGGATATATTAGTTCGCTGTCCGCTCTTTGCCGGTATTTCCCCGCAAAATCTCTCAGCCATGGCTTCCTGTCTCGGTGCCCGGCCTGCACGGTTTGCCAGAGGGGAAGTGATTTTCACCGAGGGTGATCCGGCACGGCAGATGGGGCTTCTGCTGTCCGGCGGCGCACAGATTGTAAAAGAGGACTTTTACGGAAACCGGACTATCGTAGCGCGGATTGAGCCGGCAGAGATGTTCGGAGAATCCTTTGCCTGTGCCCAGCTTGCAGCTATTCCGGTCAGTGTGGTTGCCACGGAGGACTCCGAGGTTCTGCTCATGGACTGTCAGCGGCTTCTGACCACCTGCAGCAATTCCTGTGAGTTTCATAATAAGCTGATCTTCAATCTGCTGAAAGTGGTGGCTACCAAGAATCTCATGTTCAATCAGAAGATTGAAATTACATCCAAGCGAACCACACGGGAGAAACTGCTGACTTATCTTAATCTACAGGCCAAGAACCATGGAAGCAATTCATTCACCATTCCTTACGACCGGCAGGAACTGGCCGATTATCTGGAGGTGGACCGGAGCGGTCTTTCTGCGGAAATCAGCAAGCTTCGGAAGGAAGGAATCCTGGAGAGCGAAAAGAATCGATTTACACTGCTTTAAGGGCGGCCAGCCGGCCGCTCTTTTTCTATGCAGAAAACAGGCTTGACTTACCTGGAACTTCTAAGTATAATAAGGGCAAGATAATACTGAGAAGTTCTAAGTATGGATGGAGGTGAGAAGATGAATTTTGACAAGAACCTGCTGGGCGGTGCTACAGTGCTGATGCTGCTGAATCTGCTCAATGAAAAGGATTACTATGGATACGAAATTATCCGGGAACTGGCGGCACGGAGCAACAACACCTTCCAGTTCCAGGAGGGGTCCCTGTACCCGGTGCTTCACAAGATGGAATCCAAGGGTTATGTGAAGTGCTATCGTAAGGTGGCGGAAACCGGCAAAGAACGGAAATACTACAGCATTACTGCATCTGGTGTGCGGCAGCTGGAAGCCGAAAAGCAGCAGTGGGCCGAATTCTCTGCATCGGTGAACCAGGTGCTGGGGGGAGGAGCCTATGGGATTGCATTTTCCTGAGGAATGGACGGACTACACGAATCAGCTTGTGAGCCATGTGAAGTTCAAGTATGACCACCGTGAAATCCGTATGGAGTACCTGGAGCACATGGAGGATATGTACGAGTTTTATGTGGGCCGTGGTATGTCTGCAGACCAGGCAAAATCTGCAGTCCTTGAAGACATGGGTGATGCAGATGAGCTGGGCCGTGTGCTGAATCAGATCCACAATCCGGTACTGGGCTGGATCTGGAGACTGAGCCGGTGGCTGGTGGTATTGCTGGTTACAGTTTTAATATGTACCTGCGGATATCAATTTTATGACGGTCTGTTCAGCAATATGGGCTGGCTCCGTACGAGCGGAAATCCGGTGTATACGGTAGATTTGAATGAAAAAGAGGTACTGGACTACCGTATGCTGCACTTTACGAAACTGGAAGTATATGAATCCGGTGAAGCAGTGCTGTATTATACCGACTATGTAGGACTGCTGCATCCTTTCGAGGCCTGGCCAATGAAATGGGACTATGCGGAAATCACCGATGGATATGGAAAGGTTGATGACAGCATGAAGTACGGTGACAGCCGGCGGGGATGGATCCGGAAAAATGCCGTGAAGTTTGGCAGTGTGCGGACGGACTCGGATATGATAACCATAGATTATGATTGGAATCGGTGTCAGTTTACACTGGAGATACCGCTATCTGAGGAAAAGTAGTGGACGGAGGTGACTCGCAATGAAAGCCTGGAAAGAAATGAGCAGATCGAAGAAGATCTGGATATATGTATTTTTTATCCTTCTGCTTACCGTATTTCTTCTGCGGAGTACGGGACATTACATGAATTCGGAAGATTTATACCGGGCATATGAGAAGGGAGCCTTTCTTTCACCGGCGGAAGAAATCAAAAGTTTTCCTTATGGCGATAAACAAATTATGATGCTGGGCAGCAGTGAGTACGGAATATTCGCTGCCACAGCGAAGCAGAAGTATGGACTTTGGATAAGTACAGGCAGCCATTATGCAGATAAAAATGAACTGTATCCGGTGGATTTCTTCTATAACCCACATGCCGGAGTAATATATGGATCCACCTGGATTGAGGGTGCTTCGCAGATTTACTTTGAAGGACGTTACAGTGAAGTATACGTAAAAGATGTAACCGGGACTGCAGAACTGGACGAATATGGATGCTTTATTCTAGAAGCAGCACCTTATGAACACAGTAAAGGGGCTATGGCTCATACGGAAAAGGGCAGAGGCTTCTATGTGGAACTTCTGGATGAAGAGGGAACGGTCATTTGGAATTCTGATGAAACGACACACTGGCGTTAGGATGGAATTTTCTATATTTTCTCCAATTATCTCTAATCTGTGTTTTTCATATCTCCGGGAGATATAGATTCATTGAATTAGAGATAGAATACATTTCGGGGGTTCCATTCTTCTGGATGCTGTGGTATAATATCTCTGTTAATTACATAGAACATTTCATGTTCTTTTCTTCGGCAGGTGCTGCTGAGGAAGAGCTAAGAGGGAAGCAGGTGTAAGTCCTGCGCGGTCCCCGCCGCTGTAAAGGAAGAGTTTCGGCAATGTGCCACTGGGTGAAGTCCCGGGAAGGCTGCCGGAGCGGTGACGCCTGAGCCAGAAGACCTGCTTGAAATGACTGGGAAGACCGGCGGAGAACCGGTGCATCCAGATTTTGTATGAGAGAAACAGGAAATACGGGCTGTGGCAGTTTTGCCGCAGCTCTTTTTATTGGTGAACCAGACGCTGTTTTGCACGCTGATTACCTTAAATCGGTATGAAAAGCGTGCTGAAAGATGATTTTATTGAGCAAATCTACAGTAATTGCACGCTATTTAACAGAAAACGAATAAAAAAGCGTGCAGAAAGCATAAGTTATATATTATTTTTGAGATTATTAACGGTAATGTGCACGCTAAATAGCAGAAAATGAATAAAAAAGCGTGCGGCGGACCGAAAAAGAGGTTTACATGAGAGAAAAACTGCGTGAAGGGCTGGGCGAATCCGGTACCTTCGCCGGATATCATCCGGCAGTCAACTTCATATTCTTCGTCTTTGCCATCGGCATCACCATGTTCAGCATGGATCCGGTGTTCCTGGCGGTGACACTTGCTGCAAGCTGGGCCTGGTCCATTCTGCTGTCCGGAAAGAAGGCAATCAAGTTCAACCTTCTGATTACGGTGCCGATTCTGCTGATTACTTCTGTAATCAATACCTTGTTCAACCACAACGGGGCTACCGTACTGTTCTGGCTCTTCGGAAACCGGATTACTCTGGAAGCATTTGTCTTCGGTCTGGCGGGGGCGGTCATGCTGTCCTCCGTTATCGTCTGGTTTACCAGTTTCAATGTGGTCATGACATCCGATAAGTTTATTTATCTTTTCGGCAAAGCAGCTCCGGTGCTTGCCCTGACTCTGTCCATGATTTTCCGATTCATTCCGCTCTTGAAGAGCCGGTATAAGGAGATTTCCATGGGACAGCGGTGCATGGGACGCCACACGGAGAAAAAGTTCCTGAGCCGCGTGCGTCAGACCGTGAAAGAAGTTTCCATTCTGATTTCCTGGTCTCTGGAAGCGTCTATCGAAACTTCCGACTCCATGGAAGCAAGAGGCTACGGGCTGAAAGGACGAACCAGTTTCCACCTCTTCAAATTCACTGCAAGAGATGGCCGGCTGCTGGCCTTTATGGCTGCTATGGGACTGGTGGCGGCAGCCGGATGTTTCCTTGGTGCCACTGGCATGGAATACTATCCGACCATCGTGATGCACGAATTTACACTGCTGAAGGCAGTTTCTCTGGTGTGCTACAGCGCTCTGCTGCTGACACCGCTTATGATAGATATTTTGGGAGAAAAGAAATGGCAAGCATTGAAATCCGAAATTTAACATTTACATATCCGCTGGCCGAAAAGCCGGCACTGAATGATGTCAGCCTGACCGTGGACCAGGCGGAGTTCGTGGTCATCTGCGGCAAGTCCGGCTGCGGCAAGAGTACCCTCCTCCGTCAGCTGAAAAAGAACCTGATTCCTTACGGTGAAAAAGAGGGCAGTGTTCTTTACCGGGGACATGAAATCGCAGAACTGGATGACCGCATGAGTACAACGGACCTGGGTTTCGTACAGCAAAATCCGGATAACCAGCTGGTTACCGATAAGGTGTGGCATGAGCTGGCTTTTGGACTGGAAAGCCTGGGTCTTGATAACCAGACCATCCGCCGCAAAGTTGCAGAAATGGCCAGCTTTTTCGACATGCAGAGCTGGTTCAGAAAGGGCGTAGCAGAACTGTCCGGCGGCCAGAAACAGCTGCTGAATCTGGCTTCCGTCATGGTCATGCAGCCGAAGGTACTGATTCTGGATGAACCGACTTCCCAGCTGGACCCGATTGCTGCGGAAGAATTTCTGAAAACCGTATATAAAATTAACCGTGATCTGGGTACCACTGTAATTATTTCCGAGCACCGTCTGGAAAACCTGATTCCAATGGCAGACCGTGTTATTGTCATGGACCAGGGCCGCATCATCGCCAATGACGACCCTTGGAACATCGGCGATTTTCTGGCCGGCGAATCCGCTGAAGACCGTCATCCGATGTTTTATGGCATGCCGTCCGTTATGAAAATCTATTCCGGCTGCGGCGGCAGCAAGATGAAGCATGGTTTGAAAGAAACGGCAGAAGGACGCCACCTGGCACCTCTGACCATCCGTGACGGCCGTCTCTGGCTGGAAGCAGTTCTGGGCGATCCGGAAGACTTCACGGCAAAATTCCCCTCCCCGGCTGTATCTGAAACCCCGGGCGCGGATGTTTTGCGGGACCCTATTATTACCATTAAAGATCTGTGGCACCAGTACGACCGCCATTCCGGTGAAGTGCTGCGTGGACTAAATCTGGAAGTAAGGGAAGGGGAACTGTTCTGTCTCATGGGCGGAAACGGTGCCGGCAAGTCCACCACACTGAAGGCGGTGGCAGGTATCATCAAGCCGCAGAGAGGCACCATCCACGTGGATGGACTGAAAGTGTGTAAAGAAAATACAGGGAAGCTGATGGGAAAAGTTATGGCCATGGTACCGCAGAATCCGCAGGCGCTCTTTACGGAAATCACCGTGGAAGAAGAACTGGCAGAGGCTCTCTATGACCGCAAACTGGCAGCAGAGGAAGTGGAAATGCGTGTGGAATCCATGCTGGACACCATGGAAATTACTCACCTGCGCAAATCCCACCCTTATGACCTTTCCGGCGGTGAACAGCAGCGTCTGGCTCTGGGAAAGATTCTCCTGCTGGAACCGAAGATTCTCCTGCTGGACGAACCGACCAAGGGACTGGACCCATTCTTTAAGATTACTCTGGCAGGTATTTTCCGCAAGCTGAGAGACCAGGGAGTGACTCTGTTTATGGTATCCCACGATGTGGAATTCTGTGCCGAGTACGGGGACAGATGCGCCATGTTCTTCGACGGAGATGTGGTCAGCAGCGGTGAGGCGAAGGAGTTCTTTGCCGGAAACAGCTTCTATACCACCACTGCCAACCGCATTGTGCGGCAGTGGAATGACCAGCTGGTAACCTGGGAGGAGGTGGCTCGATGGGTAGAACAGAATACGACCCTGTAAGAAAAAAGGCTATCCGGAAGCGGACCATTCTGTCTGCTTTGATGATTTTTATCGCAGTTCCGGCCCTGCTCATGCTTTCTGTCATGATGGGCAACGGTCAGCACTACATGATCATCAGCCTGGCTGTGGTTATCTGCTGCATGCTGCCATTCTTCCTGGTATTCGAAAAAAGAAAGCCGAAGGCCCGTGAAATCGTCCTGGTGGCCATGATGAGTGCCATTACGGTGGCTGCTCACATGTTTTTCCATGTGACCGTTCCTATTCAGATTGGGACTGCAATGGTCATTGTGGCGGGAATCGCCATGGGACCGGAAGCCGGATTCCTGGTTGGTGCACTTTCCCGGTTCGTATGCAACTTCTACATGGGACAGGGACCCTGGACTCCATGGCAGATGTTCTGCTGGGGGCTGCTGGGATTCCTGGCAGGACTTGCGTTCAACAAGGTGGAAGCAAGCCAGAATAAGGAAAAGGTAAAGTCCAGGGACTTCACTGTGGTGATGGGACCGGTGCTCTGCGTTGCTGCGTCGGAAGTGGTGGCTTATGTCATCTGCCTGATTACAGGCTGGAGTCTCTTCAAAGAAGCTTCCTGGCTGGTTTATGCCTGCGGCGTGCTGGGTCTTCTGGCAGGTGTGCTGCTGCAGCGAAAGCGTCTGCCGGTGGATCATATCACCCTTACCGTATTCACCTTCTTTACTACGGTGATTCTCTACGGCGGCATCATCAATATGCAGAGCTTCTTCAATACTGCCGGTATTCCGGGAAGCGGAGGGCTCAGCTGGGAAACTCTGCGGATTCTCTACATCAGCGGACTGCCTTATGATATCAGCCACGGTCTGGCAGCAGGTCTGTGTGTATTCCTTATCGGGGATCCGATGATCCGCAAAATTGAGAGAATCAAGATTAAGTACGGTATTTACAAGTAGTTTACAAACCTGAAAAAAGGGGATATAATATAGGGCGCGGCAGAGTGGTTCTGACCGCGCCTGAATTTTTTAGGAGGATAAAGAAATGAACGAAATCAAAACCGAAAATTATAAATTCACGCAGCACAAGGAGTGCGAATTTTTCCCTTGCCATCCGACACAGCATCCGGAAACCTTCAACTGCCTCTTCTGCTACTGTCCGCTCTATGCCCTGGGCGAAAACTGCGGCGGTAACTACAACTATCTGGAAAATGGTATCAAGGACTGCTCCGGCTGCCGCGTACCGCACGTAAAGGATAAGGGCTATGACCATGTAATGAGCAAGTACGGCGAATTAATGGAACTGGCAAGAAAGAAGTAAGACGGTACGGAGAAACATGGAATTCAGCTACGAAACAATTACATCCGGCAGTCTGGTGCTTTTATTCGGACTGCTGTTTTTATCCAGCTTTATCGATGCCATCGCCGGCGGCGGCGGTCTGATTTCCCTGCCCGCATATCTGCTGACCGGCCTGCCGGCACACTATGCTCTGGGAAGCAATAAACTTTCCGCATCCTGCGGTACCTTAATGGCGACAATCAACTATATGAAGAACGGCGTACTGGACTGGCGCATGGCCCTGATTTCTGCAGCCTTCTCCTTTATGGGAGCGGCCTGCGGTTCCACAGCAGCCCTGCATATCGACGATGCGGTACTGAAGAAGGTCATCGTCTTTGTCCTTCCTGTAGCGGCAGTTATCATTCTGTCTAAACGGAATCTGTCCGACGAGAACTTTTCTGCAGACGTACCGCGGAATAAGCGTCTGATTTTTGCGGCGTGTATCGGTCTTTTCATCGGCTTTTATGACGGAATGATCGGCCCGGGAACCGGTACTTTTGCTATTATTGCTTACTGCCTGCTTATGAAGTACGATTTGCGTACCGCTTCAGGAAACGCTAAAATGCTCAATCTGGCATCCAATGTGGCGTCTGCTATTACCTTTGCTCTGGCAGGTACCGTGATGTGGAAGCTGGCAGTGCCGGGAGCAGTCTTCTGCATTCTGGGCGGTCAGGTGGGATCCCGCCTTGCCATTGCCCGCGGTGCAAAATTTATCCGCCCCATGCTTATCGTGGTGCTGGTGATGATTCTGGTCAAGCTGGCCACTGACGTATTTTTCTAAAACCGGAGAATTCCGGCACAGTTTGATGCATAGAATACCTTTTAAGGAGGTATTTTGCCATGAAACTGGGAATTGTAGGAACGGGAGCCATGGGCAGGACCATGGCAGCACATGCGCTGGAAGAAGGAACTTTCAGCCAGATACATATGATAGAACCGACCGAGCCGGGGTGCTGGCCGGAAGAGAGAATGGACCTTCTCATCGATTTCAGCCATGCTGATGCATTGGAAGGAATTTATGACTACTGCCGGCGGCAGGGCGGGGGAATCCCTGTGGTAATTGCAACTACAGGATACGGACCGCAGCAGGAAACCCTGGTGAAGCTGCTGGAAAAAATCTGTCCGGTGGACCGCAGCAGCAACTATTCCAAAGGAATGCGCCTGATGACAGAGCTTTGCGGAGTGGGGGCCGGTATTGCCGGAGAGGACTGTGACATCCGTTTGACGGAGATTCACCATACGAAGAAAAAAGATTCACCCAGCGGAACCGCCAGATCTCTGTGCAGAGTTCTGGGACTGAATCCGGAAGATGAAACTGTGGTGCAGAGCCTGCGTATGGGGACCGTGTATGGAGAACATACGGTGTATTTTGCCATGGAAGACGAAGTGGTGGAGGTGCATCATACAGCACTTTCTAAGAAAATTTTCGCCATTGGAGCACTGGAAGCCGGCAAAAATCTTATGAACGATTGACGAACCGGCCAAATTGTGGTAAAACAGTAAGATAAAAAGCCTGCATAATGTTAAGAATGTGCTAAGAATACAATGGAGATAAAAAGATGGAAATCGAATTAAAGTATCTGGTGGAAGATGAATTTACCAGAGAACGGATTCTTCACGACGCTCATCTGATGAAGATGTCAGATGAAGAGGAAGTGGAAACAATTCCGATGAAGGCCGTATATTATGATACTGAAGATAAGGCATTGCTGAAGAAGCAGTTTGCATTCCGTGTACGCTATGAAGATGTTCTGCCGGTGGCTACCATAAAATGGGGCGGCGGTGCGGTTGACGGACTGCACCAGAGGGGCGAACTGAATGTTACCGTAAATGAGGAGTTTGCGGCAGCACCAAATGTGGATATTTTCAGGGGCAGTGAAATTTATGATGAAATCTGTGAAGCTGCAGGCGGACGCACTCTGATTCCCGTGATGGAAATGGAGTTTGTACGCAGACAGATTCACGTGGACACCGGTAAGTCCATCAGCGTGGTTTCCTGTGACCAGGGTGAAATCCGTACCGCTGGAGGCAATGCTCTGATTTCCGAACTGGAAGTGGAACTGTACTCCGGAGATCAGGAAGACATGATTTCCCTGGGAAATGAACTGGCTGCCAAATACAATCTGAAACCGGGCAATAAGAGCAAGTACCAGAGAGGCCTGGAACTTCTCGGTTTCACAGAATAAAGAAAAATTGACTGCTTTTTTCCTTTTTTTCAGGAAAGAGGCAGTTTTTTTCTTTTATTTCGCACAAAAATAAGTGAAAAAAAGGTGAAATCTCTGCTTTTTTCTTTACTTTATAGATAAAACGAGTTATAATGTACTGTAATTGTCTTAGTTAAAAACAATGTTTTATATAATCAGGAGGAATTTTTTAAATGAAGGCAACATTTATTTCTAGAGAAAAGAATGATGTAAAGTTTACTATGGAATTCACTGCAGAAGAATTCGACCAGGCTCAGGTTAAGGTTTACCAGGCTCAGAAGGGTAAGATCGAAATCCCTGGTTTCCGTAAGGGTAAGGCTCCTAGAAGCATTATCGAAAAGCACTTCGGTGAAGGTATCTTCTTCGAAGACGCAATCGATGAACTGCTGAGAGCAAACTACGAAGCTGCAGTAAAGGAACTGGATCTGGATCTGATTGATTCTCCAAGAGCTGAATTCTCTGAATTAAAGAAGGGTGAAGGCTTCACTGTTACTATCACTGTAGCAGTTGCTCCAGTTGTAGAAGTTAAGAACTACAAGGGCATCGAAATCGAAAAGATCGAAAACGAAGTAAAGGACGAAGACGTTGAAAATAACCTGAAGCAGCAGCAGGAAAGAAACGCAAGAATCGTTTCCGTTGAAAGAGCAGCTCAGGAAGGCGACACTCTGGTTCTGGACTACGCTGGTTTCGTAGGTGAAGAACAGTTCGAAGGCGGCACTGCACTGGAACAGGAACTGACTCTGGGTTCCCAGATGTTCATCCCTGGTTTCGAAGAACAGCTGGTAGGCGTAGCTGCAGGCGAAGATAAGGACGTAGTTGTTACTTTCCCTGAAGAATACCACGCACCTGACCTGGCTGGCAAGGAAGCAGTATTCAAGTGCCACGTACACCAGGTTAAGGAAAAGCAGGTTCCTGCACTGGACGATGAATTCGCAGCAGACCTGGGCTTCGATACTCTGGACGAACTGAAGGCTTCCGAAAGAGAAAAGCTGGAAAAGTACGCTAAGGCTGGTGCTGAAAACCAGATGAAGGATGCTGTACTGGGCAAGCTGGTAGAAGCAACTGAAGTTGAAATCCCTGAAGTAATGATCAAGGACGAACTGGACAGAAGCGTTCAGGAACTGAACCAGCAGCTGAGCTACCAGGGTCTGTCCATCAAGCAGTACCTGGAATTCACTGGTAAGGCAATGGGCGATTTCCTGGATGAACTGAGACCAGAAGCTGAAAAGGCTGTTAAGACCAGACTGGTTATCGCAGGCGTAGCAGCAGCAGAAGGCATCGAAGTTTCCGAAGAAGAAGTAGAAGAAGAACTGAAGGTAATGGCTGTTCAGTATCAGATGACTGCTGACAAGGTAAGAGAACTGCTGGGTGAAGACATGATGCAGTACCTGGTTAAGGACCTGAAGTCCAAGAAGGCGATCGAAGTTCTGTTCGAAAACGCTGTAATCAAGTAGTATTTGGCGTATCAGCCGACTGAAAAAAGTAAATACTATCAGTACATCACGAAGCCGGGCGGGCAGAAGAGTCTGCCCGGCTTCTAAAAAATACCGAAAGAAAGTGAGGGGTATCAATTATGGCATTAGTACCATATGTAGTTGAACAGACCAGCAGAGGGGAGCGGTCTTACGATATTTATTCCAGACTGTTAAAAGACAGAATCATTTTTATCGGCGAACAGATTGATGAACATGTGGCAAGCCTGGTTGTGGCACAGCTGCTGTTCCTGGAAGCAGAAGACAGTGAAAAGGATATCTGTATCTACATCAACAGCCCGGGCGGTTCTGTAACTGCCGGTATGGCGATTTATGACACCATGCAGTATATCAAACCGGATGTTTCTACCATCTGTATTGGTATGGCTGCAAGCATGGGTGCATTCCTGCTGTCCTCCGGAACGAAGGGCAAGCGTTTTGCACTGCCAAATGCTGAAATCATGATTCATCAGCCGCTGGGCGGGGTAAATGGACAGGCAGAGGACATTAAAATCCATGCCGAATGGATCCTGAAGACAAGAGACAAACTGAATAAGATTCTGGCGGCAAACACCGGTCAGGATCTGGCAGTGATTGAACGTGACACCGACCGTGACAATTTCATGGGGGCAGCTGAAGCTGCAGAATACGGCCTGGTAGACCGTGTGATTCAGTCCAGATAATCAAGAGGGGGAAAAGAATGAGCAAATACGATGAAAACAAACAGCTGAAGTGTTCCTTCTGCGGTAAGCCGCAGAGCCAGGTAAAGCGTCTGGTTGCAGGTTCCGGCGTTTACATCTGTGATGAGTGCGTAAATCTCTGCCTGGAAATCATCAACGATGATATTTCCGATGGAAACGGTGCAACGAGGGAAGAAGCAGCCTACAAGCTGCCGAAGCCAAAGGATATCACACAGACTCTGTCCGATTATGTAATCGGTCAGGACGCTGCCAAGAGAGCGCTGGCTGTTGCAGTATATAATCACTATAAGAGAATCAACAATCCGAAGATGTCCAGAGAAGACGAAGTAGAGCTCCAGAAGAGCAACATCGTTATGATCGGACCGACCGGTTCCGGCAAAACATTACTGGCCCAGACTCTGGCAAAGATTCTGGATGTGCCGTTTGCCATCGCTGACGCCACTGCACTGACCGAAGCCGGTTATGTGGGCGAAGACGTGGAAAACATTCTGCTGAAGCTGCTGCAGGCTGCGGATTTTGACGTGGAAAAGGCTCAGAAGGGCATCATCTACGTGGACGAAATCGATAAGATTTCCAGAAAGTCCGACAACCCGTCCATTACCAGAGACGTAAGCGGCGAAGGTGTACAGCAGGCACTGCTGAAGATTCTGGAAGGCACCGTTGCCAACGTGCCTCCGCAGGGCGGACGTAAGCATCCGCATCAGGAATTTATCCAGTTTGATACCACCAACGTGCTCTTTATCTGCGGCGGTGCCTTTGACGGACTGGATAAGATTATCCAGAGAAGAATGGGTGAAAAGGTTATCGGCTTTAATTCCGAACAGAAGAACTCCAAGGTGGATGAAAAGACTCTGCTGACTCTGGTACAGCCGGAAGACCTGCTGAAGTTCGGTCTGATTCCGGAGTTCATCGGCAGACTGCCGGTGATTGTAACACTGGAATCCCTGACGGAAGACGCACTGGTAAGCATCATTACCGAGCCGAAGAATGCACTGCTGAAGCAGTACAGAAAGCTCTTCGCACTGGATGATGTGGAACTGGAAATTGAAGAAGATGCAATTCGCGCTATCGCAAGAAAGGCACTGGAAAGAAAGACCGGCGCCAGAGGTCTGCGCAGCATTTTCGAAAAAGCAATGACAGAAATCATGTACGAAATCCCATCCAGAGATGATGTGGAAAAGTGCATAATTACGAAAGATACCATCGAAGACGGAAGCCAGCCGAAGCTGGTTCTGGAAGATGGGGAAACAGAACAGCTGGAGGCCAATGCTTCCTGATAGAATGAGGCAGGGCAGCCCTGCCTTGTTCCATTTTACTGTGAAAGGAGGAGAACACAGTGAACGATTTTGAAGAAAAAATCACTGAAGAACTGCACGAAGAAGCAGCGGATGCTGCAGAAGAGACTGCAGAAACTGCGGAAGAAGCAGCAGAGCCTGCGGAACCAGCGGAACCGGAAGAATTACCTGCGTTCCCCTGCATCCCTCTTCGCGGTCTGACCATTTTCCCGCAGACCATCATGCATTTTGATATCGGAAGAGAAAAATCCATCAAGGCACTGGAATATGCCATGAAGAACGGAAAAGAACTTTTCGTAACTTCCCAGATGGATGAGAATATACTGATTCCGACCCCTGATGATTATTACAAGGTGGGTACGGTAATCAAAGTTAAGCAGATGCTGAAAATCCAGGGGGACAGTGTCCGTGTCCTGGTGGACGGTCTTTACCGTGCGGTGCTGAAGGAACTGACTGCAGAGGAACCATTCCTCATGGCCCGCGTGGAAAAGGCGGAAATCATTCCGGCTGATCCGCAGGATCCGGAAATTCAGGCTTTTGTGAGAGCCGCTCTGGACAATTTTGATCAGTACCTGACATTCGACACCGGACTGAAAGACAGCGCCTATGACATCGTTGCATCCATTGAAGATCCGTCTCTGTTTGCAGACACCATGATCATGCAGATGCCTGTCCGCATTCCGCGGAAGCAGGAAGTTCTGGAAGCCTTCGATGTGAAGGAACGTCTGGTGGTCCTGAACCGCATTCTGGTGGGTGAAAACCACATTCTGGGTCTGGAAAAGTCCATTAATGACAAGGTACAGGAAAGCATCAAGAACAACCAGAAGGAATATTATCTGAGAGAACAGATGAAGGCCATCCAGGAAGAACTGGGTGTGGATGAAGATGCGGAGGCAGAAGCTGACAAGTGGCTGAAGGCTCTGGAGGAACTCCATCTGCCTGAAAAAATTGATGAAAAGGTCAAGAAGGAAATCCGCAAGTTCAAGAAGCTGTCACCAAGTGCTGCTGACAGCGGTGTAATCCGAAACTATGTGGAAACCATTCTGGATCTTCCATGGAATAAAGAAAGCAAGACCAATATTGACATCCGCAAGGCTGAAAAGATTCTCAATGAGGATCATTACGGTCTGGAAAAGGTAAAGGAACGTGTGCTGGAATATCTGGCGGTAATCCACCTTTCCCGCGGTATCAAGGGTCCGATTCTCTGTCTGGTGGGTCCTCCGGGTGTGGGCAAAACATCCATCGCCCGCTCTATCGCCCGTGCTACCGGCCGTGAATTCGTAAGAATGTCCCTGGGCGGTGTACGTGACGAAGCGGAAATCCGAGGACACAGAAGAACCTATATCGGTGCCATCCCGGGCAGAATCATTTCTGCCATGAAGGATGCAGGTACCAAGAATCCGGTCTTCCTTTTTGACGAAATTGATAAAATCGGCTCCGACTTCAAGGGTGACCCGGCCTCCGCTCTGCTGGAAGTGCTGGATCCGGAACAGAATAAGGAGTTTACAGACCACTTCCTGGAAGTGCCGTTTGACCTGTCCCGTGTCATGTTTGTAACGACTGCAAACAGCATCGAAACCATTCCGCGTCCTCTGCTGGACAGAATGGAAGTGATTCAGGTTTCCGGCTATACCGAGGAAGAAAAGGTAAATATCGCGCAGAAGTACCTGATTCCAAAGCAGGTGAAGAGCCATGGACTGAAGCCGAAGAACTTCTCCATGACTGAAAAAGCTCTGCGTGACCTGATTAACTACTACACCAGAGAATCCGGTGTACGTAATCTGGAACGTGAGATCGGAAGCCTCTGCCGTAAAGTGGCACGCCAGAAGGTAGCCAAGAAGGGCAGCGATTTCAAGATTACACCGACCAGCCTGGAAAAGTACCTGGGCAAGAAGAAGTTCCGCTACGACATTGTCGAAGGAGAAAGTGAAGTCGGCGTAGTAACCGGCATGGCATGGACGCAGGTGGGAGGAGATACCCTCTTCGTGGAAACTGCTAAAGTTCCGGGCACCGGAAAGATTCAGCTGACCGGCCAGCTGGGCGACGTGATGCAGGAATCTGCACAGGCTGCCATTACATATATCCGCTCCATTGCGGAAGAATACAAGCTGGAAGAAGATTTCTACAAGAAGTATGACCTTCATGTGCACGTACCGGAAGGCGCAGTGCCGAAGGACGGCCCTTCTGCCGGCGTGACTATGTTTACCTCTGTAATTTCTGCACTGACAGGAATCCCGGTGCGTAAGGATGTGGCAATGACCGGGGAAATCACACTCCGCGGCAAAGTACTGCCGGTAGGCGGTATCAAGGAAAAGGTGCTGGCTGCACACCGTGCAGGCATCCGTACCATCCTGCTGCCGAAGGAAAACGAAGCAGATATTGATGATATTCCGCAGACCGTACGGAAAACACTCCGTTTCGTACTGCTGGAAAGAGCACAGGAAGCGCTGGAATATGCGCTGGCGAAAGAGCAGGAATAAGATATGATTAAGATTAAAAAATCCGAACTGGAAACCGTGGCAGTAAAGCCAAGCCAGTATCCGCCGGTTGGTCTGCCGGAAATTGCTTTCGCGGGCCGTTCCAATGTAGGCAAGTCTTCTCTGCTGAACCTTCTCACCGGAAGAAAGGCCCTGGCCCGTGTATCCGGAAGCCCGGGTAAGACCAGAACCATTAACTTCTATAAGGTTAACGATGAATTCCGTATCGTGGACCTGCCGGGTTACGGTTATGCAAAGATTTCCAAGTCCGTTTCCGAAAACTGGGGCGAGATGATGGAAGCTTACTTAAGCAACCGTGAAGGTCTGAAAAAGGTAATTCAGCTGGTGGACGTGCGTCATGCACCGTCTGCACAGGACGTACAGATGTACGAATATCTGAAGTATTACGGACTGGACGGCATCGTGGTTGCAACCAAGGCCGACAAAGTTTCCAGAAACGAACTGCAGAAATGCATCAGCGTAATACGCAAGACTCTGAATCTCTCTCCGGAAGACAAAGTTATCCCGATCTCTTCTCTGAAGCGTTCCGGACACGATGTTTTGCTGGCTGAGATTGAAAAATTACTGGAGGAATAAATGAACTTCATCAGTTTTCGGGTGATTCTGAGCAGAATCAAGGCAATTAAGGCAATGATGACAGATAAGACCGTGCCAAAACGGAAGAAACTTCTGATTATAGCGGGGCTGGTTTATCTTTTCATGCCCCTGGACATCGCCCCTGTGGTTTTGGGGCCGGTGGCACTGGTAGATGACCTGGTTTTGTGGACCTGGATTCTGTGGAATCTGAAGGATACACTGGACACCTACTGGGTCGGAGAAAAAGTTAATGATTTTTCGAAAGATTTTAGTGGAAAAAATCTGGTAGAAGGTGTAGAATTTAAGGTAGATGAAGAAGAGTAAAATCTTGTTCAAATTAATTTATTATCAATGTAAAGGAGATACATAAAGAAATGGGCTACGAAGTAAAAATCGGTTTATCCAACAAGCACTTACACTTAAGCGCAGAACACATTGAAGCATTATTTGGTGCAGGTCACGAACTGACCCCAACCAAGCCACTGGTACAGCCTGGTCAGTTTGCTGCTGAAGAAAAGGTTGATATCGTTGGTCCTAAGGGTACTCTGAAGGGTATCAGAGTTCTGGGTCCTGCAAGACCTGAAACTCAGGTTGAACTGGCTATGACTGATGCAAGAACTATCGGCATCAAGGCTCCAGTAAGAGAATCCGGTAAGCTGGAAGGTACTCCTGGCTGCAAGCTGGTTGGTCCTTGCGGTGAAGTTGAACTGGATCACGGCGTAATGGTTGCTCTGAGACACGTTCACTTAAACGAAGAACAGGCTGCTGAAGCTGGCGTTAAGGACGGCGAATTTGTAAGCATCAAGATCGAAGGCGAAAGAGGCCTGGTATTTGATAACGTTCTGGTAAGAGCTGGTTCCAAGCACGAAAGAGAAGTTCACCTGGATACTGACGAAGGTAATGCAGCTGGCTGCGGTCCTGATGCAGTATGCACTATCATCAAGTAATCGGACAGACCGATTCACAAAATTGAATTTTATGAAAGGCGGAGTTGCAGAATTCCGCCTTTTGTAATTTTATGGCATGAGACGTCTGTTTTCATGATTAAAAAGTAATGGCGGGAATGCCTGGGGTATGATATAATTAAGTATTAAAAAGTAGATTATGAAAGAGGGTTATCACCATGAGCAGATTTAAGACAATTTGTTCCGTTATATTGGTGTTCAGTATAGTGATTGTAACTTTGACACTGGGGCAGAGTCTGATTTTCAGACTTCCGGATATGTATCTTTTCCATTTCAATGACTCCCGGTGTGTGGATAAACTGTATACCTCTCTGACCAGCACACAGATGGCAGATGAAATTGCAGGTTTTATGAATTCTTTCCGTCCGGAGGAGTTTCAGGTTCACGATTTTACGGGCTATGATGAACTGCCGATTTTTGACAGCAGAGACAGCTACAATATGATGGTCATGAAGAAAATGGTGGATGTGAGCGGTATTTTCTGCATCATCGGCCTGATTCTGATGGTATCGATTTATATCCTGCTTGTGCAGGATGAGGAAACCAGGCTGCTGCGGAAGAGTTTCCTGGCAGGTGCGGCTTTCAGCGGAGCTGCCATTGTGCTGCAGGCAGTGGTTCTGTCTGCTGCCGGTCTTCGGAGCAGTTATTTCCGCCTTTGGGGTGTACGCCAGGCAGCGGAAGATTCCAAACTGGAACTGATTATGGGCGATGATTTCTGGGCGGTATGTACCGTATTTCTTACAGGGATTTCGCTGATTATTCTGGCCGTGCTCACCTATGTGAATTACAGGGTGACGCGTCCGCCGAGAATATTTTACTAGATTTTGAAAGGAGGACAGGAGAATGGTATACATTCATCTTGCAGAAGGATTTGAAGAAATTGAGGCACTGACACCATGTGACCTGCTTCGCAGAGTCGGTGTGGACGTAAAGACCGTATCCGTTACCGGTGAAAAGGTGGTAACCGGAGCACATTCCATCCGCGTGGAAGCGGATCTGCTGTTTGAAGAAGCTGATTATGACAGCTGCAGCATGATTGTGCTGCCGGGCGGACTTCCTGGAGCATTCAACCTGCAGGATCACGCAGGTCTGGAAACACAGATCAGAAGATTTGCAGAAGAAGACCGGCCGCTGGCTGCAATCTGTGCAGCACCGCTGGTGTTCGGATCTCACGGCGTTCTGAATGGAAGAAAGGCAACGATTTATCCGGGTATGGAAGCGAACCTGACTGGCGGGGAAGCTGTGGATAAACCGGTGGTATGGGACGGAAACCTGATTACATCTCAGGGACCGGGCACTGCCATGGAGTTTGCACTGACAATCGTGAACTTCTTTAAGGGGGAAGAAGTGACACTGGATTTAAGAAAAGATTTATTACTGGAAAGAAGAGTATAGCAAATGGGTTATAAAGTAGATTATCACGTTCATTCATGGTGCTCCGACGGTACCATGAAACCGACAGAACTGGTGCGCAAGTACCATGAAGAAGGATACGATATTATTTCAATTACAGACCATGACGGCATTGACGGAATCGCAGAAGCCCTGATTGCAGGGGAAGCACTGAAGATTCAGGTAATTACCGGTGTGGAACTGTCTGTGGATTTCGAAGGCATCAACCTGCACATTCTGGGTTATAAGTTTGACCATGAAAATGAAGAACTGCAGGAAAAGATGGAAGAACTTCGTGAATACCGTAAGGAAAGAAACGAGAAAATTTTGGCAGCCCTGCAGGATATGGGATATGACATCACTATGGAAGATGCCAAGCAGCGTAAGGGTCAGAAATATATCGGCAAGCCAAACTTCGCAAGAGCACTGGTGGCTAAGGGCTACGTAGGCAGTGTGAAGGAAGCTTTTGCAGAAGGTGTATTCCTTAATGCACCGGAAATTAAGGCCATCGAAAGAAAGAAGATGAGCGCTGAAGAGGCAATCGGGCTGATTGCACAGGCAGGCGGCATGGCAGTTCTGGCACATCCTGCAAAGATTAAGAAAATCGGAGAAAGAGGCAGTGAAGAATACTGGAAAAACTTCGAAGAACTTCTCCGCAGCCTGAAGAAGATGGGACTGAAAGGTCTGGAATGTTTCTATCCGGAACATACCGAAGAAGAACAGCTGAAGTTTGCGGTACTGGCAGGCAAGTTCCATCTGCACATGACAGAGGGTTCCGATTATCACGGCGATGAATAGGCCGGAAGGAGTGTGACCATGGGCGATAAAGCAGTTTTCGACAACCGAAGAGTGGCAGCGGCAGTCCGTACCCAGGAAGATTTTCTGGCAGCATTGGATTCCAGAGTGGATGTTATTTTTCTGCTGTATTCCAGTATTCTGACTGTGGCTGAGCACATTCAGAAAAGCCACGATGCCGGGAAGAAAGTTTTTATTCATATGGACTTTACAGAAGGAATCGGCAAAGACCGTGCTGGCCTTCAGTTTTTGAAAGGGCTTGGGGCTGATGGGATTTTGACCACCAAAACCAGCATGATCCGCCCGGCCAAGGAAGCGGGCCTGATTACAGTGCAGCGGTTCTTCATTCTGGATTCCCATTCTGTGGATACAGCCCTGGATTCCATTCGCATTGCCAAACCGGATGTGGTGGAAATCATGCCGGGGGTTGTGGTAAAGAAAATCAAAGAGTTTGCGGATAAAGTCAATACGCCGATTCTGGTGGGAGGTCTTCTGGAATTTCCGGAAGAAGTGGACGCGGCAATTGAAGCCGGAGCCACTGCAGTTTCCACTGCAGACCGGATTTTATGGGATTATAAATAACAGCTGAACAGGGAGGGAATTTTATGAAAATCATGTTTTGCGGTGCGTCAATGGATGTAACAGGTTCCTGTCACATGATTACTACTGACAGCCATAAGATTCTGCTGGACTGCGGACAGTTCCAGGGGGGAAAGGAAATGGAAAAGCTCAACTATGAGCCGTTTCCGTTTGATGCAGAAGAAATAGAATGTGTACTTCTTTCTCATGCTCATATCGACCACTGCGGGCGAATTCCGCTGCTGGTTAAGAGGGGATTCAAAGGACAGATCTACTGTACCGATGCTACCGCTGATCTGCTGGCAGTCATGCTGAAGGACAGTGCGCATATTCACGAAAAGGACGCAGAATGGCAGTCCAGAAAGAATGCCAGAACCGGAAAACCTCCGGTAGAGCCTCTGTACACCATGCGTGATGCGGAAAATGCATTGAAGCTGGTAAAACCGATACTCTATGATCAGCTGGTGGAAATCAATGAACAGATGCGTATCGTATTTAATGACGCCGGTCATATTCTGGGTTCTGCCATCACCGAACTGTGGGTAGATGAGGGGGAAACCTCTTCCAAGATTGTTTTCTCCGGAGACCTTGGGGTGGAAGACCGTCCTATTTTAAGAAACCCGAAGAAGATTAAAAAGGCAGATTACGTTATCTGTGAATCTACATACGGAAACCGTCTCCATCCGGCCAATTCCACCAGTATTGATGAGCTGATTGAAATCACCCTGAAGACGGTGAAGAGGGGCGGCAGTGTGGTGATTCCATCCTTTGCCGTGGGAAGAACACAGGAACTGATTTACCAGTTCAATATGTTCTATGAACAGCACGCAGAGTACCAGCAGGATCTGGAAAATGTGAATGTATATATCGACAGCCCGATGGCAACCACAGCCACCGAGGTGTTTAAGAAAAATGCCCAGGTCTTTGATGAGGACACCAAGGCCTTCATTCTCAGCGGTGACAACCCTCTGGACTTCAAGAATCTGAAGTTCACCAGAAATACAGCCGATTCACAGATGCTCAATGCAGATAAGACAGCGAAAGTTATCATTTCTGCCAGCGGTATGTGTGAAGCGGGACGTATCCGTCATCATCTGAAGCATACCCTGTGGGATGCGAGAAACAGTATTGTTTTCGTAGGATATCAGGCAGAGGGAACTTTGGGACGCAGCCTGGTGCAGGGTGCATCCGAAGTAAAACTCTTCGGTGAGCCGATCAGCGTTAATGCGGAAATCTACAATCTGGAAGGTTTCTCCGGTCATGCAGATCAGCATGGACTGATAGACTGGCTGAGTGGATTCCAGACTTCACCGAAGCAGATTTTCCTGGTACACGGGGAACACCAGTCCAAGCACGATTTTGCTGATAAAATCCGGGAAGAACTGGGATTCAGTCCGGTTGTCATTGAATGCAACAGCGAATTCGAACTGGAAACCGGTATGCTGCTGAGCAAAGAAGAAATCATTAAAGAAGCTATCGATGAAGAAGCGGTTGTGAAGCTTCAGGACAAGCTGGCAGAAGTGGAGGCGAACCTTTCCGGTCTGCTGGATGCGGCGAGAGGTGCTGTATCCGGTGATATTTCTCCGGAAAAGCTGGCTGCCATTAATAATATCGTGCAGGAACTGGAAAAGGCATCCCTGAACCTGGGATCTTCCGTGACTGCCGAAGACCGTGACACTACACCGCTGAGCCAGCAGTAATTATGCAGGAGGACTGCATCATGCAGAATGTGATTGTAATTGGTATTGCCGGGGGCACAGGCTCCGGTAAGAGTACCATGATTCAGAAAATTAAAGAAGAATTTCACGATAATATCACCATACTGAGCCATGACTTTTACTATAAACGTCATGATCAGCTCACCTATGAGGAGCGTACAAAGCTGAACTATGACCATCCGGATGCCATTGAAACGGATCTGATGATTGAGCATGTACGTCAGCTGCGCCAGTGGAAGACCGTGAAACGTCCGGTCTATGATTTTACCATTCATAATCGGGTGGATGAAACTGTGGAGGTGCAGCCTGCAAAGGTTGTGGTGGTCGAAGGGATTCTGATTTTTGAAAATCAGGAGCTGAGAGATTTATGCGATATCAAGGTATTTATCGATACCGATGCGGATGTCCGTATTCTCCGCCGTATTCTCCGCGACGTAAGCGAACGCGGAAGAACTCTGGATTCCGTTATCACGCAGTATCTCACTACGGTAAAACCGATGCATGAGCAGTTTGTGGAACCGAGCAAGAAACATGCAGATATCATTGTACCGGAGGGCGGGTACAATCGCGTGGCACTGGAGATGCTCAACGAAAGAATTCACTCCCTTCTGAAGCAGAGTGAAAAATAAGCGGATTATCTGTGCTGAATGTTGTTTCTGAAGATACGGAGGTATCAGATGAGCGATTATCAGCTGAAAAAACTGAAATCCTGCCTGCTGCCGGAGGCGGTATACCGCCAGGCGCTGTGGGCAGTGAAGGACTTGCCGCGTATGCGGGAAAGCCTTCTGGAAATGGAGCAGTCTCTGGACTGTCTGTCCCAGGTGTATACCGGACAGCCGCGAGGCAGCGGAATTCATTCGGATGTCACTGCAAAACGTGCAGGCCAGATGGCAAATCTTGCCCTCAGAATCCGAATCATAGAAGACAGTCTTAAAGTGGTTCCCATGGAGTATCGCGACGGAATCCTAGACAAGGTGGCATACGGAGTGCCTTATCCGGACTTCCGCCATCCCAATACCTGGAGAAAATGGCAGCAGGCCTTTCTCTATGAGGTGGCACATGGACTGCATCTGTACTGAAAAATCAGACATCCCGGCTTAAAAAGCCGGGATGTTTTTTATGTATACCAGACTCTGAAACTCCCTGAGTCATTCTCAATGTCAATCGCTGTCGAAAAATGACAGAAATTTCATGTAAAAAAATGTTAAACTGTACTGAAATTAACGTTTGCATGTGGTATTATGGTAGTGTCAAAAATTGGAGGTAAAGAGAATATGATGAAACAGAAAGCAGCCGGTATTCTTCTGATTGTGATTTCCCTGGGAGTGCTGGGCTTCTGGGAATTCTGGGGCAGAGAGAATCTGGCTTATGAGCGGATACTGGTTCTGCGGCAGGACATTCCGGAGAATACTGAAATCGTAAGAAGTCTTCTGGAAGTGAAGCGGATGGACAATCCGGGCGACCATGTACTGCAGGAAAAAGATGCAGCTGCCCTGATTGGACTGGAATCAGCTCAGTTTATCCCGGCAGGATCCCCTCTGCACAGAGAATTCTTTCAGGATCCGGCCCTGGCCACCGGCGGCAGCACAGGGCAGTATATTTTATCAATACCATCTGAATGGCTCATTTCGTTCCCGCAGACTCTGCGGAGGGGAGACGAAGTGAGCTTTTATTATGGAGAAAAAAAGGTGGTTTCTGTACGTGTGGCCCATGTGAGAGACAGCAGCAATCAGGAAGTTGTTTCTGCAGATGATGCCAGACTTGAGGCCACGGCTCCTGCCAGCCAGCTGGAAGTAGTGGTTACGGAAGCCGAAGCCGTTAAGCTGACGGAACTGGCAGGGAAAGGAAAGTGTTTTATGGTACTTTACAGTTAGGAGCGTGACAGGATGATGGAAAATGTAATACTGTTTTACGGCTGCGACAGTCAGGTGGGAACCACCATGACAGCCTTTTCTGCTGCCGAACTGCTGGCTGAAAAAGGTAAAAAGGTACTGTATATCAGTGCAGGCCCGATACCTGGAAATCCTTTTACAGAGTCAGAACCAGCAGGGACGGTGACAGATCTTTGGGGGAATTCTGCCGGGGAGGAAGAAATTCTGCAGCTGGTGACAGAACACCGGGGAATGGATATTTTGCAGGGCGTGCGGAGCTGGATGAACAGCGGCAGTGCCATGAACGGCCTCCTTGAGGAAATATGCCGGACATGCAGCCGGATTTGGGAGTATGTGATTGTGGACGGCGGAAGCAGCGGAGAGATATCCATGGGGCGTGAGGCTCTCGCTTTTGCGGAAACGGTTTTTCTGGTACTGACCCAGCAGGAAAAATCCCTGTACCGCTGGAAGATGCGGAAAGAATGGATTGAAAACAGGCTGCAGGTACAGCCATATTTTGTGGTGAATAAATTCATGAAAAACGGGACATTTTATATGGAAAGCCAGCTGCAGAAACAGCTGCAGTGCGGTGCAGACCGGCTGAGAACCGTACCTTATCTTCCTTATGGATGGCAGGCAGAACTGGATCGGGCAACACTGATGAAATACCGGACTTTCCGAAAATCCATGGAAAAGATTATAACGCAGCTGGAAAAGGATAAGGTGGATAAGATTGAAACTTCAGAAAGATGATACAAACGGCAATTACGAGGCTTTTTATCACATCTGCCGCATGGTGGAAGATGTATTTGAAGCGGACTGGCGGGATACGGATGAGGCTGCAAAAAGCCGCAAACTGGAGCGTGAAAAGCGGGCGATTATGGGATATGAGCGTGAGCGGATGTTTTTTCAGGAGAGAATCCGCGATATACTGGCGGACCGTGGCTGGCAGAATACCCGGTTTCCGTCCTGGTACGGGGATCTGGCGGAAGGTGTTTTTCATGAGGTTTACGGTCTGGCAGGGCTGGCTCCCTGGGTTTATGATGCCACAGAAGATTATCGGAATTCTTCCTCGGCTAAACTGATCGGAGACCGTTTATACTGCCTGATTGATGGAAAATCTGTGCTGCAGCCGCAGCGAATCAGTGCAAGACGCCGGGAGCAGCTGAAGCGTGCACTCCTTCTGGCATCCCCCAGAGAGCGGCTGGAAGAGGGGTTTCATGAAGTTTATCTGCATAACGGGATAAGAATCACAATATTTTCCGGGGAGCGGACAAAAGCAGAGCAGGACGTTATGGTTTTTAGAAAATATATTCTGCAGAATCTGTCTTTTGAAGCCCTGGCAGAACTGGAAACCATACCGGCAGAATCGGTGCCTCTGTTCCGTCTGCTGGTAAAGATTGGACTGAATGTTTTGATTACAGGCCCGGTACGCTCCGGAAAAACCACATTTCTTCAGATCTGGCAGAAGGAAGAGGACCCAACGCTGGAAGGGCTGGCGGTAGCTACAGACCCGGAAACTCCATGGCATGAGATTATGCCGGACGCACCCCTGATGCAGCTGGTAGCTGATGGGAGAGATCTGGACAGGCTGACCCGTTCCCTCATGAGAGGGGATAATGACTACATACTTCTGGAAGAGATGAGGGATGCAGCGGCCTATCATCTGGCACTGGAAATCACCGCTACGGGGACTATGCGAAGTAAGGCTACCATTCATGACGGCAGCAGTGTGAATATACCGTATAAGATGGCTTCTGCTGTACAGGAACGGTATGGAGGAAATCTGCAGAGTATTATTGCTCAGGTGTTCCGAAGTTTTCACCTGGTATTCCGTTTTGCCCCGGAATACCCTGACCGAAGCAGAAAGCGGCTGCAGAGCATCAGTGCATACTGCTATGATTCAGAAAAGGATGAGGTCTCGGTTCATCAGCTGTGCGGATATGATGCGCAGACAAAGCGCTGGTGCTGGAAAGCGGATTTTGCCTGGGCTGAAGGAATCAGCGGAGTGGATAAAAAAGGAAAGGAGTGGTGCAGAATGGAAGAACTGATCAGACAGCTGGAATTTCGAAATCCATTGAAGGGAAATACGGTAGTCTATCCGAGGTATTACCGGCCGTCAGTTCGGGAAGGCGGTCCTGAATAATGGAACGTTTTTTCTTTTGCCTGCTGACAGCAGGTGTGATAATCCTGAAACTGCCGGAATTGAAAGACTGCATTCGCCTGGGCAGACACTGCCTGCAGAAATGGAAGCAGAAGTTTGTCAATGAAGAGGAATGGAAGGAAGGACATGGGGAACGATTCCGCCACCCGGTGCCGGAGCATATACGCCGTCTTCTGCAGGTGACTCTTTCCATGGGAACGAAAAAAAGCGTACGCTGCTTTTTCGGTGTATCTGCAGGCCTGGGTGCATCTGTTTTCCTGATGACCGCTGGGAGGATTGCTTTTATTGGAACGGCAGCTGCAGGAATGATGGGAGCACTTCTGCCTTATCTTGGGCTGCGGTGCATGATACAGGGACGGCAGGTCGCAGGTTCTCATGAGGGCGAAATACTGGTAACAGAAATTTTGAACAATTATAAGATCAATTACTGCAATATGGTCCGTGCGGTTGAAGTGACTGCCATGACCATGGAAGGGGCACCTTATTCAAGGAAGCTCCTTTTTAATTTATCCAGAGGGCTGAACAGGGTATCCGGCAGCAGTGAACTGAAGCTTCTTCTGGAGGAATTCCGCTTCGCCATGGGTACTTCCTGGGCAGATATTCTGGCAGATAATATTTATCTGGCTTGCCAGTCTGGAATCCGAGTGACAGAATCTTTAAGCGATCTGGCAAAATCCATGGAGCAAGTCCGGAAGATTGAAGAATTTTCACGAAGGGAGAACAATGAAGCCCGTGCTATTCTGCGGTATCTTCTTCCGCTGGGAAGTGTGATAATGACAGCAGGGGGCATTTATTTTTTCGGTCTGACACCGAAAGAGTGGTTCCATTATCAGTTTCAGACAGAAACGGGAATTGTGTGGTTTATGTTATGGATACTGACATGGATGACGGCAGCCGGTGTTCATCTCCTTCTGTCCAATCGGAAATTTGATCTGTAAGGAGAGTATAATGGAATGGAAAATGACAGGGCATATTCTGTATATCATATGCCTGCTGCTTCTTGGTTCAGGAATGACGATCCTGATTCTGAAACATCCGGAAATGGAGATACGTGTTACTGTATCTGCCAGACTGCGTGTGTTGGCTGTTCGGCTCAGGGAAGCAGCAGAAGAACAGGGCCGATTTGCTGCCGGTATCCGGCAAAATATATATACAATACGAAGCAGGCGGTTTGAGATAGAGCTTTACGACAGCATTCTTCTTCTGAAAAACATGGCATTAGCAGGCCGTGAGCACGCATTTTCCGCAGACTATATCTATGAAAGGCTTATGGAACATGCCCGCAGGCTGAAACCGGTTTATGCGAAGATGCTGAATATGTATAGAGGCGGACATGATGAAGAAGCCTTTCAGTATCTTGCTGAGCAATGCGGAAACCGGACGGGAAGAAATTTTGCCATGGTACTGTCTAAAATTGACCGGATTTCGCCGGATGAACTGGTAGAACAGATGGAGGTCTTTCTGGAAATTATGGGGCAGCAGCGAATTACGGCAGAGATGAAAAAGGTACAGAGAAACAGCCTGATTACCACCATGCTGGCAACCATATCCGTGTTCGTCATGGTAATGGATTTTGCAGCTGTTGTCGTGTTCATGCACACTTTGACCCTGATGGAAAATATATTTTAGCAAAGGAGCAGACTATTATGAAAAATCTTGTAATTATCATAGGTACAGTAATACTGGGTACAATCATTGTAAATACGCTTATCCTGGGGAATGGAAATTCCCTGAAAACAACCGCATCAGGAATTGTGGAAAAAGGCAATGCTGTAATTATGGAAAACCTGACATTCGGCGCAGGGCCGTCTTAGGAGGAGATTATGAAAAACCTGGTGATTCTGATGGGTACAATTCTTCTGGGAACTGTCATTTTTCATATGATGACGGGAGAACAGGCGGGAAGCCTTAAATCAACGGCTGCGGATGTGATGCGTGCATCCATTGAACAGTATATACAGGAAGGGAGCGGCGGCTGATGAAAGATCTGATTACAACCATTGCATCCATTTTTATGCTGACAATTTTCATCCTTCAGTTCGCCGGCAATCAGATGACCCATGTACGTGTTTTCAGATCCGGTCTCGCAGTGGAATCCTTCCGTGATGCCGTTAAATCAGATGGGGATGCAGATGCAGCTGATGTGCAGCATCTGCGACAGTCGCTGGCTGAAATCTGCGGATGCAGTACGGAAGAGATTGCAGCTGAGGCGAAGAAAAGCGGTCAGCTGGTTCACTATGAAGTTTCTTTTCCCCTTCAAAATCTTATCGTTATGGGTTCTGCGCTGGGAATAGCACCGGAAGAAAACACAGTGCGGATGAAGGAAAAAGGATGGATCGTAAGTACATATGAAGAATCTGATTATAACCCTGGGACTGATACTTCTCATGATTCAGGGGATGATTCATGACGGAGACAGTATGACAATCATGAAAAAGCATCTGCAGCTGCGCAGTCTGTGCTGTGAAATGGCAGATGCCGCAGCATCTGTGATGGAAAGCGGAGGCAGTCCGGAAGCGGCGAAAAACTATGCGGAAGAAATTTTGCAGAGAAATTCGGAAAATGAGATGGAATGGGAAATTGAAATAATGGACAATACTATTACTGTAAAAGTCCGGACTGGTGAGATATACCTGCAGAGTCCGGGGCAGGACCGGCCGCTGCACCTCACATACCAGATAGAACGCAATCTCATTTCTTAGCAGAAACTTATCCCTGAAGTGGAAATTGACTATTGACAAAAACTGTATAAAGCTGGTAAAATATTTGGTTGTAAGAGGGAGTAACTGGCACCATTTTTGGTGTGGTATCTTGCGTCAGGCCAACTGGAGATTCTATTTGAAGGAATGCTCTGGTTCGCTGATATCTTAAACAGTAAGACTTTTACCGTATATTTATCGTATATGGTGGAGGTCTTTTTTGGTTGATTTTCGCCGTACTTTTTACAAAGGCCCCAAGGGGCAGGGAAAGGGAGAGAAGAATGCAGTTTTATCTGAAAAGTATTGAAGAAACCGTAGAAAAGGTCAATTCTCAGACCGGCGGTCTTTCTGCAGCAGAAGCAGAAGCGCGTCTGGCGGCCAACGGTAAGAACAAGCTGAAGGAAGCCGAAAAGGATTCTCTGTTTAAGAGATTCATGTCTCAGCTGGCTGACCCGATGATCATCATCCTGATCGTGGCAGCACTGATTTCCGGCGTGACTTCCTTCTATTCCGGTGAAGGTTTCACCGATGTAATCATCATTCTGGCAGTAGTTATCATTAATGCTGTACTGGGTGTATACCAGGAAAGCAAGGCGGAAAAGGCCATCGAAGCACTGCAGGAAATGGCTGCGGCAACCAGTAAGGTTCTCCGCGACGGCAAGATGATTTCCGTTAAGAGTGAAGATCTGGTAGTTGGTGACGTTGTAATTTTGGAAGCTGGTGACGCTGTACCGGCTGACGGACGTATCATCGACTGCGCAAGCATGAAGATTGAAGAAGCAGCACTGACCGGTGAAAGTGTACCGGTTGACAAGACTGCTGATACTCTGGCTCTGGATGGTGCAAAAGACGTACCTCTGGGTGACAGAAAGAATATGGTATACATGGGAAGTACTGTTGTGTACGGCCGTGGTGCTGCAGTGATTACTGCAACTGGTATGGACACCGAAATGGGTAAGATTGCGGATGCTCTGGCACAGGCAGAAGAAGGTAAGACTCCTCTGCAGATCAAGCTGGCGCAGCTGTCCAAGATTCTGACCGTTCTGGTACTGGCTATCTGTGTGGTTATTTTTGCAGTAAGCCTGTTCCGTGCAGACACCATTGACGGTGTAGTTCTGCTGGATACCTTCATGGTAGCTGTATCCCTGGCGGTTGCTGCTATTCCGGAAGGTCTGGTTGCAGTAGTAACCATCGTACTGTCCATGGGTGTAACCAACATGAGCCGCAGAAATGCGATCATCCGTAAGCTGACTGCTGTAGAAACTCTGGGCTGTGCACAGATTATCTGTTCCGATAAGACTGGTACTCTGACTCAGAATAAGATGACTGTAGTTGACCATTACGGTGAAGATGAAACTCTGCTGGCGACAGCAATGGCTCTGTGCTGTGACGCAAAGATTGAAGCTGGTGATACTCAGGCAACCGGTGAACCTACTGAATGTGCACTGGTAAACTATGCGTACAAGCTGGGCCACGATAAGAATGAAATTGAAGGCAGACTGCCAAGAATTGCCGAAGTTCCGTTTGATTCCGGCAGAAAGATGATGACTACTGTTCATCAGGACGGTGGAAATTATGTTCAGTATACAAAGGGTGCACCTGACGAAGTTCTGAAGAAGTGCACTCATATCCTGAAGGGCGGCCAGAAGGTTGAAATTACTGATGCAGACCGTCAGGATATTCTGACTGCAAACAAGGCAATGGCAGATCAGGCTCTGCGTGTACTGATGGCTGCGACTGCAGACCTTGCAGAAAAACCACAGGATGTATCCGTAGAAGGTCTGGAACACGACCTGTGCTTCGTAGGTCTGGTTGGTATGATTGACCCTGTAAGACCGGAAGTAAAGGCTGCAATCGAAGAATGCGGCAGCGCAGGTATTACTCCTGTAATGATTACCGGTGACCACGTTGATACTGCATCTGCAATCGGCCGCGAACTGGGTATTCTGGATGGTACCAAGAGAGCAATCACCGGTGCAATGCTCAACGAAATGAGCGACGAAGAATTCGAATCTCAGATCAGAGAAATCGGTGTATATGCACGTGTACAGCCTGAACATAAGGTAAGAATCGTTACTACCTGGAAGAAGCTGGGCTATGTAACTGCAATGACCGGTGACGGCGTAAACGACGCACCTTCCATCAAGTCTGCAGATATCGGTGTTGGTATGGGTATTACCGGTACTGACGTAACCAAGAACGTAGCAGATATGGTACTGGCTGACGACAACTTCGCTACTATCGTAGGTGCCGTTTCCGAAGGCCGCCGTATCTATGACAATATCAGAAAGGCAATCCAGTTCCTGCTGGCTTCCAACATGTCCGAAGTAATCTCCATCTTCGTGGCAACTCTGATGGGCTTCACCATCCTGCATCCGGTACACCTGCTGTGGATCAATCTGGTTACAGACTGCTTCCCTGCACTGGCACTGGGTATGGAACAGCCTGAAGCTGACATCATGCGCAGAAAGCCTCGTAAGACTACTGACGGCGTATTCGCCGGCGGTCTGGGTGTAGATATGGCATACCAGGGTCTGGTAGTATCCATTCTGGTTCTGATTGCTTACTTTGTAGGTCACTACATCGAAAGCGGTGTATGGGAAATTGCAGAATCCCATGACGGTATTTCCATGGCATTCCTGACCATGTCCATGGCGGAAATTTTCCACAGCTTCAACATGCGTTCCCAGAGAGGTTCCATCTTCAAGATGACCACCAGAAACAAGGCACTGTGGCTGGCTGGCGTGGCAAGCTTCCTGGCAACCACTCTGGTAGTAGAAATTCCGTTCCTGGCGGCTGCATTCGAGTTTACTCCAATCAGCATGAAGGAATATGCAATTGCAATCGGTCTGGCATTCCTGGTAATTCCAATCGTGGAAATTGTAAAGTTCTTCGAAAGAAAGTTCGGAAAACAGTATTAATATTAAATGACAAATCCTTAAAAGGACGGCATCAGCCGTCCTTTTTTCATACCTCAAAATATGTTTATGACCGGGGGTGCCACCTCCTTAAGCCTGCAATATTCCCTTTTCAGCCAAAATGCAGGATTTGCCTTATCGTGATTCCCGACGGTATTGCTTTCATCACCCCTGGTCATAAGCGTATTTAAGTTGAAAGGAGAAATTTATGAAATATTTCAAAATCTTCATTACGGCAATCATACTTATCCTTGTGTGTACCTCTCTTTCTCTGGCTGCAGAGAAAAGCCTGAAGTCTGCTGCACCTGGGTCAGTTAAGGCAGCCGGCTATACTTACAGCAAAATCCGCGTGTCCTGGGATGCGATGAAGGGCGCAGACGGCTATATGGTCTATCGGGCCTCCAGTAAGAATGGGACCTATAAAAGGGTTTACACCACGGATAATCCGAATAAGAACTGGTATATCAATACCAATCGGAAGTCCGGACAAGTATGGTGGTATAAGGTGCGGGGTTATCAGCTGGTGAACGGCCGGAAGGTCTTCTCAAAATATTCCGGGCCAGTGTCTGCCTATGCACGGCCTGAGCGGGTGCAAATTACTTCGGTTGATTCTGCAGGATTTATCTACCGCTGTCTGGATCTGAAGTGGAAGAACATATCCGGTGCTGATGGTTATCAGGTGTATATGAAAGAACGGGGGGACGAGAAGTTTTCTTTTATGGGAAACTTCAAAACTCCGGAGGCATCCATCCAGCTGCCGGACACTACAAGGGAATATGACCTGAAGGTACGGGCCTATAGAACTGTAGATGGAAAGAAAGTGTATGGAAAATTTTCGAAGGTGACTTCCTATGAATTTGACTGGACGGAAGACAGTCTGATTGAGATCGGTACCTCCTATATTCTGCAGCAGTGGCCGGAAACAGTCTTTGACAGCACCATGTCTGACGGTGAAGCCAGGACACCATACAATGGCACTTCCTGGCTGGCTGTCTGGCCAAAGAGATTTTGCAGGTACGAACCTTGGGACCAGGTGAAAGCAGAACTGATTGCAGCCATCGATGCAGATGTGAAGATGCAGGGACATGCCCCTCAGGATGTCTGCTTTTATGTGCTTCCGGACGATGAGAAAAACTGGACAACCATATATCTCCTGAAATAGTACACTGTGAAAGGTTGCAAAGTATGGCGTTTTTTGGTAAAATTCAAGTAAAAGGATTTAATTTGCGGAGGTGATATTGATGGTTAATTATCGGGTTATGACTATAGACGATTATGATGCTGTACTGGATTTATGGCTCAATACTCCCGGAATGGGAATGAACACAACTGATGACAGCAGAGAAGGGATAGAAAAATATCTGAAACGCAATCCTACCACAACTTTTGTTGCAGAATGTGATGACAAGATAATCGGTGTGATTATGGCAGGGCATGATGGAAGACGTGGGTTTATTCATCATACCGCGGTCCTGCCTGAATACAGAAATCAAGGTGTAGCCAGTACCCTGGTTGATCATGCCATGAAAGCACTGGACGAAGAGGGCATTTGTAAAACTGCTTTGATTGTATATCGGAAGAATGAAGTCGGAAACAGATTCTGGAAGAATAACGGTTTTGTGGACCGCGATGATGATCTGGTTTACAGAAACAAAAATATTCGTCAGCTGTTTCCATTTGAAAAATGATGTATTGGAATGGAAAACAGCATTTTACTTAATAGAAGAACCAAACCGGGACGTGTCAGCGATGGCACGTCTTTTTATATAAATAAAACTAAGAAGTAAAGCAGCCTCCGGGCTGCTTTTTTCGTGAAAGGAGAAATTCAATGACGATGAAACGATTTACGGCAGTGCTTCTCATGATTGCGCTGCTCATCACCATGATGCCATCTACCGCGCTGGCAGCCATCGACCCGGGAGCATCTGCAACCTACAGTGAAGGTGCAGTGCTCATCGGCGGTGACGGCGGAACCTATCAGTTCCCGAAATCTGAGCAGGGATATATCAAAATCCGGTATATCGACCTTGCGACAGGCAAGTGGAAGGTTTTCGACGGGCAGTATGAATCCGGGGAGCCGAAGCGAAGCTATGTAATCCAGCAGAACGGTTCTTCCTATCGTGGCTACTGTGTGGAACACGGGGTGCACGTGGATTCTGGAAAGAAGCTGACTGCCAATGAGCAGCACGATGCAATCTATGCGGGCCTGTCCAATGAATCCATAGTAAACCTGCAGCTGGCACTGTTCTATGGGTACCAGAGTGGGGATGACATCAGCGACCTCTATGACCAGGGCTTCCAGCAGTCTAAATATTACGGGAAGCACGGCAGCTCCTATGCCTGGGCTGACTGGTACATTGCGACTCAGTGCCTGGTGTGGGAAATACAGCAGGGAAACCGTACCGACAATATGACCCGACAGACCAATGACCTGGGGGTTGGCGGTGATCACTACCTGTCCATGATCAGCGGCCGTCCTGCAGTGGATGTGTACAACTGGATGGTTGGTGCTATTAAAGATCACAAAGAATTTCCAAGAGCAATCGACGGAACAGAAAAGACGCCAAAGACTATTCAGCTGACAGAATCCATGAAGACTTCTGATGGCTATGAATGGTCCTTTGATGATACCACCGGAAATGGCGGTGGTTATGTAGTCCTGACCCGCAGCGGCAAGGAACTGAAGAACGATAAGATTACCATTACATATAGTGAGGCTTCAAAGAAGTACGTACTTCGCATGAAGGGTGAACCAAACGAAGAAGGCTACATGATTCAGCACGCATCCCGCGGTAAAGCACCGGAGAAAGACCTGCTCTTTTGGGGCTGGCAGTCTGGGTCTTCTCACGTGCAGACTATCGTGACCGGTGCTGCAGACCCTGTGGCTGCCTACATCAAGTTTACCGCGGATGCTGTGCCGGAAGAACCTGGTGAAGAACCGGAAGGTAATGAAAAGCCTGTGCCGGAATACTTCCCAACCTTTGAATTTACCGTATCCAAAGAGGATCTGAATCCAGGCTGGGATGGAAATACTTCAACCGGTATGGGGGACGCCTCTCTTGCGGCCACATATACCCTCTACCGCTCTGTAAACGGCGGTCCGGAGGAACTGGTTGACAGTGTAACCCTGGATGAATACGGCAGTGCAGAGACTCTTTATGATCAGCCATGGCCTGATGAGACTTTGCTGACTGAAATTGAGTCCGGAAGTCTGGAACACACGGAAGAAGATGAGGACGGTAATGTGACCACTCACTGCAGTGTGGAACCGACCCAGTGTGAGTGGACTGCA
>JAZTZZ010000018.1:0-2889 GCA_045637765.1 Anaerovoracaceae bacterium
TATTCCATCAGGCCGGTACCGGGAGTTCTGTCGGGATAAACCAGACCGTCAACACAGAAGTTTCCATCGTGGGGCCATTCACCATGGTCACCGCCGTACAGATACTTAGCCTTGCCATTTTCAGCAACACCCGCATAAATCGCATGATCACACCATTCCCAGACGAAGCCGCCGCACATAATATCGTGATCCTGAATGAACTGCCAGTAGT
The DNA here is from genome assembly GCA_045637765.1 of Anaerovoracaceae bacterium. GTDB lineage: Bacteria > Bacillota > Clostridia > Peptostreptococcales > Anaerovoracaceae > RGIG7179. Next base: position 212 of record JAZTZZ010000018.1, read on the forward strand.
CCTCCAGGGCGCCGGGGCCGTTACCCATGGCGTGGGCATATTCGCACATCAGGAAAGGCTTATCGGGGTTGGAATCCAGATAGCGCTGCAGACGCTCCATAGAAGGATACATGTCACTGTACAGATCGATATTGGAGAAGTCATACTTGCGCTTGCGGCTGCGGTACTGGGAGCTTTCGTAGTGGGTCAGTCTTGCAGGATCGAAATGCTTGGTCCAGGCCAGTGCAGCCTCGAAGCAGCAGCCGTAGGAACTTTCGTTGCCCATAGACCAGCAGATAACAGAGGGACGGTTCTTATCTCTCTGAACGCAGAGCTGAGTGCGGTCCATGGTAGCTTCCATAAAGTCAGGATTATCTGCGAAGGGTTCGTTCCAGGTCTCTACGTGGTTCTCCCAAATATCATTTTCCTTGCAGTACAGTGCGGAAGCGCCATGGCTTTCATTGTCTGCTTCATCAATAACCATAAAGCCATACTGGTCACACAGCTGATAGAACATGGGAGCATTGGGATAGTGGCTGGTACGAACAGCATTGAAGTTGTACTCTTTAATCATCTTCAGGTCCCGCTTCATATGTTCAACACTGATGACAGGGCCGGTGACAGGGTCGGAATCGTGACGGTTAACACCACGGAACTTGATGGGGTTGCCGTTAAGGAACACCATATTGTTCTCAATATGGATCGTACGGAAGCCGACGCGGTCAGTGATGACTTCTTCAGGGGTTTCCAGAATCAAGGTATACAGGTAAGGCTGCTCAGGGTTCCAAAGAGTAGGGTTCTTAACAGTGAAAACTGCCTGATGTGTGTAAGCACCGCCATCAAATGCCTTAACAACACCGGTTCCAACAGTCTTTTCCGCTGCATTCAGCAGCTTGACCTTGGTGGGAACCACCTCTCCATTGTATGCAAACCGGATACGGACAGTGGCTTCTTCATCATCCACCATTGTTGTGGTGAAGTAATCCCGGATGCTGTTTTCGGGACGCTTCAGGATATATACATCACGGAAGATGCCGGAAGTACGGAACTTGTCCTGATCTTCCAGGTAGCTGCCATCGCACCACTTCAGAACCATAACCGCCAGGGTGTTCTTGCCTTCTCTGACGGTCTCAGTAATATCAAACTCGGAGGTGGAGTGAGAAACTTCACTGTAGCCCAGGAATGCACCATTCAGCCACACATAGAAGCAGGAGTCAACACCTTCAAAGTTCAGGTATGCTTTCGGTGCATCTGCATTGCCTTCGTAGACAAAATCGTACAGATATGCACCGCAGGGATTCTCATAAGGAACATAGGGAGGATCTGCGGGGAAAGGATAACGAATGTTGGTATACTGGTGCCGGTCATAGCCATGATTCTGCCAGACGCTGGGAACAGGAATCATGTCCCAGGAAGAAGAATCATAATTCTCTTCGTAGAAAAGATCTTCAAAATCGTGAATGCTCTCACAGTACTTAAACTTCCAATTGTCATTCAACAGCTGGAATCGATCGGAATGCTCACGGTTCTCTACCAAGTCATCCATTCTGCAAGATGCAGGAATAAAGTAACATCGGTTAGGGGTGGTGCCTACATGGTGGGTATGCAGGTCTTCATAAATGGCCGGAATAATCATAGCTTTCTCCTCCGTTATTTGTTTTTCCTTGATGAGCTGTTACGTTTTAGCTTCTGACTGTATTCTAGAAAAAAATTACGAAAAAATGAATAAACTAGAATGGACAAAACCTGCACAAAATGATACTATATAGTAAATTGATGTTTAAAGTTACCCCAGTTCCGCCTACTTTTGCAAACCATCTTTCAGCAAATATACAATCTGCACAATACAGATATAGGAGGATTGTAAAATGTACATAAACTCCGGTTACCTTAATAACTCCAGAGTTCCCTTCAAGGATAAATCCAGGCCCTTGATTGTGGGAAGCTGCGGCACTTACCGACTCAGAACCCATGAACGCCTTCCAACCTGGCGTCCCCGTGGCCGCATCGACTATCAGTTACTCTATGTAGCTTCCGGAAAGACTGTCTTTTACTTCAACGGTGAGCCGAAAGAAGTTGCTGCAGGCCATATGGTCTTGTTCCAGCCAAAGCAGGAACAGCATTATGAGTATTTTGCCGTCGACCGACCGGAGGTTTACTGGGTCCACTTCACCGGATCCGATGTAAGAAATATCCTGAAGCATTACGATATTCCCCTGGATCGACATGTGATCTATTCCGGCTCATCCGCCACATATGCATATTTGTTCAAGGAAATGATCCATGAGCTGCAGACCTGCCGGACAGGTTTTGAAGAGCTTCTGGAAATGTATCTTCGTCAGATTTTCCTGCTTGTTCAGCGCAGCTGGGAAGAACGTAAACCCACTGTCAGTTCCTATCTGCAGGAAGAAATCGACTATGCCAGAAAGTACTTTAACGAGCACTATAACGAGGACATCAGTATTGAAGAATATGCCCAGTCCCGTGGCATGAGTGTCAGCTGGTTCCTGCGCAACTTTAAGCAGATGACCATGAAGTCCCCGATGCAATACATTTTGACGATCCGCATCAACAATGCCGTCAGCCTGCTTGAAACAACGGATTATAACGTTACAGAGATTTCCACGATCATCGGTTATGATAACCCCCTGTATTTCAGCCGCATCTTTAAAAAGCAGAAAGGTGTCTCCCCTTCTGAT
>JAZTZZ010000019.1:0-116006 GCA_045637765.1 Anaerovoracaceae bacterium
GGTCCAAAGGAAGAAAACATTCCGCTGGAACTGAAGCCTGAAATCGTGTTTGAAGATTTTGATAAGATCGACCTGCGTGTAGGTACTATCCTGTCCGCAGAAAAGCATCCGAAGGCTGACAAGCTGCTGGTATTCCAGGTAAAGATGGGAACCGAAACCCGCCAGATCGTATCCGGCGTGGCACAGTACTACAAGCCGGAAGAAATGGTAGGCAAGAAGGTTATTGTAGTAGCAAACCTGAAGCCAAGAGCACTGCGCGGTATGGAATCCAAGGGTATGATCCTCTTCGCTGACAACGGCGAAAAGCTGGAAATCGTAACCACAGAAGCTGAAGACGGAAACGCAGTAAGCTAATAAAAAGATAATGAAGAGGGGGCAATGGAAGTTGCCCTCTCATTTTCACTTTTATAAGGAAGGGGAAAAACATGTTATTTGACTCTCATACACATTTAAATAACGAAGATATGAGCGAAAGCTATCTGCAGCAGCTCTACAAGGAAATCGAAGCATCTGACGTGAAGTACGTGTGCGACATCGGTTTTGACCTGGGAAGTTCTCTGAAGGCTGTGGAACATGCGAAGGCTCTGCCGTGGTGCTACGCCGTGGTTGGTGTGCATCCTCATGATGCAAAAACGCTGGATGAAGATGTTCTGCTGATGATCAAGAGCCTGGCAAAGAAGGACAAGGTGCAGGCTATCGGTGAAATCGGACTGGATTACCACTATAACCTGTCTGAACCGGACGTGCAGCGCTACTGGTTCCGCCGTCAGATTCAGCTGGCTAACGAACTGAAGATGCCGATTGTCATTCATTCCCGTGAAGCAGACCAGGAATGCATGGACATACTGAAAGAAGAAGGCGCTTTCAGCGACGAACGCTGCAGCTGGTTCCCGAAGAGAAAAGGTCCGGATGGACAGATGGTGAAGGATGCCAGAGTTCTGCTCCACTGCTTCAGCGGCAGCCGCGAAATGGCAGAGCAGTACGTGAAGCTGGGTGCTACCATTTCCATCGCAGGCCCTGTAACCTATAAGAACAATAAAAAGACTCCGGAAGTGGTGAAGGCAATTCCGATTGAATTCCTGCTGGTGGAAACAGACGCACCTTACCTGACACCGGAACCATTCAGAGGTAAGAAGAACAAGTCTCCTCTGGTGGAATACACTGCACGTCACGTGGCAGCGCTGAAGAAGATGGATTACGAAGAAGTCACTCGCAGAACCTGCGAAAACGCTAAAATCTTCTACGGCATCGAATAAGCACGCAGGATTCGACGAGGTTTTCAGGACAGATGTGATATGATGCCCTAAGAGGTGTGATATCATGGAAAATCAGATTAATGTCGGATATGCTTCCCGGGCGGCAGCCGGGGAAATGACAGAGAATGGAACTGAAATCTGCGGCGATACAGTGTTTTCCTGCAGGCTGCCCGATGGCAGCCGGGCGGTGATCCTTTCTGATGGAATGGGTCATGGGCGGGAGGCCGCGGCAGAGAGCAGGGCGGCAGCCGGGCTTCTGCGGCGGCTTTTGAAGCAGGGGATGCCTTCGGCACGGGCCATTAAGGAAGTAAACCGGTCACTGCTGCAGAAAAGCAGTCAAAGAGAAATTTATGCAACGGTTGATTTGGCCGTTATCGGACAGACCGACCGCCGGGCAAAATTTTATAAAATGGGTGCGGCCCCATCCTACATCATCCGGGGCCGGCGGATCCGCAGGATTTCCCAGCCGGCACTTCCGGTGGGGATTTTACAGGAGATCCGGCTGACACATGTCAGCGCCCGGCTTTCAGCCGGGGACATCATCGTGATGATGTCCGACGGAATCTGCGATTCCGGCTGGCGATGCCCGGATGGCTGGCAATGTCCGGACGAAACGGACTGGGTGGAATCGTTTTTAAACGATTTGATGGGAGCTGTCCTGGAAAATAGCAGTAAAACCATGCCGGGACCGAGACAGATGGCAGCCATGCTCCTTGGGGAGGCCCGCAGGCGGAACCGGGGCGCAGAGATGGACGATGCCACAGTGGCAGTGATTCTTGTACGATAAAGAGAAACGACGGAAAAATATGAAGAACCGAATTTTGCAGACAATCAGACAGCACCATATGCTGGAAAAGGGAATGCACATTGTAATCGGCCTTTCAGGAGGACCGGATTCCATGTGCATGTTTGACGTGCTCTGCCGTCTGGCGGAGGAATGGAAGCTGAAACTGTATCCGGTTCATGTGAACCATAAGTTCCGCCCGGGAGCAGCAGAGGAAGATCAGGCTTTTGTGGAAGACTTCTGCCGTAAGGCAGGCTGGCCATGCAGAACCTTCGTCCGTGACTGCAGTGCGCTGGCTGCTGCGGAAGGGCTCAGCCCGGAAGAAGCGGGACGCAAGGTTCGCTATGAAGCCTTTGCGCAGGTGGCGGAAGAACTTATGCAGGGACGTGAATCCGGTATTGGCGGGTCGGTTCCTGCAGAGCAGATTGCCATCGCTGTAGGACAGAACGCAGATGACCAGGCGGAAACCGTGCTTTTCCGTTTGCTGCGGGGAACCGGTGTGGACGGCCTTTCCGGCATCGCATATAAACGATGGAACGAACAGAACGTTGCGGTGATTCGGCCGCTGCTGGATGTGAGCCGCAGGGAAATTGAAAAATACTGCGCGGAACAGAATCTGATACCGCGCAGAGACCATACTAACGAGGAGACGGTCTATATGCGGAACCGCATCCGTCTTCAGCTCCTTCCGCATCTTCGGCAGGAGTATAATCCGAATATCAGCGCAGGTCTCAACCGTCTGGCTGCATCAGCTGCCATGGATTCGGATTTTATATGGCAGGAAGCGGAGAATGCTTACGGGCAGGCTGTTGTGGGAGAAAATGATGAAATGGTGGAATTCTCCCTTGAAATTTTGGACAGTCTTCACCCGGCCATCAGAATTCGTCTGTATCATAGAGCTCTGACTGTGATCGGTGCGGCGGAAGATGTGGCATCATCTCATCTGGAAGGAATCGAGCAGGTGCTGAAATCTGCAAGCCCTTCTGCATCCTGGAATCTTCCGGGTGATGCAGCGGCAGAAAAACGCTATGACAGACTCTGCCTGCGGAAACTGACTGTGGAAGCAGAAAAGGGTGAACTGAGCGTGTCCGTAGGTACATCGGCATTAGACGATGCAAAGGCTGACATCCGGGCTGAGGCCGGAGAGCACAGACTGCGGGCACATTTCGGCCTTACGAAGCTGCAGGAAATGTATGGAGAAGATGCGGCAGAACGGATTTTGCTGAGAAACCGGCAGGACGGAGACTACATCCGCATAAAGACAGCCGGCGGACTTCACAGGAAAAAACTGCAGGATGTGCTGGTGGATATGAAGGTTCCGCGGTCTCTGCGGGATGATGTGAAACTGGCTGCCATCGGCAGTGAGATTCTCTGGATTCTTCCGGACAGCGGCGTAAGAGGACGCTGTTCCGCTGCATACAGAATAGAAGATAATTGTGAGACGCCGATAATAATCCTTGAATATTCATGTCCGGTATGATAGAATATTGAGGATTATTTGTGACAGAAAACAACTTTCCTTTGGAAAGAAAAGGTAAAATTTAGGCCTGAATCCAAAGGTGTGGAGGGGGAACAAAGTGAAAAAATTTGCTAAGAACATGGGTATTTACCTTGCTCTGTTTGCAGTGGTACTGCTGGTTGCGTATTTCTATCAGGGAAATATGCCGGAGGATGCCGCAACCGTGAAGGAAATACCTTTATCCGAATTCATTCAGCATCTGGAGAATGAGGAAATTAAAGAAATCAATCAGACTCAAACCAAGCTGACCGGTAAACTGGATGAAAAAACGACAGTCTACGCTTACGTGAACAGCAGCATTGAACTGATGACCATCTGGGATACTTATGTATACCCTCAGATGCTGGAAGGAAAAATTGAAACAGTAGAAAGTGATCCGCCTGATACAGGCTCCGTATTCCTGAACCTGCTGCCAACCATCGTAATGGTGCTGGCACTGGGCTTCCTGTTCTACTTCATGATGAACCAGGGCGGAAACGGAAAGGCATTCCAGTTCGCCAAGTCCAGAGCCAAGATGGTAAAGGGCGGCGACAAGAAGGTTACCTTTAAGGACGTAGCCGGTCTTGATGAAGAAAAGCAGGAACTGGAAGAAGTCGTAGACTTCCTGAAGGATCCTCGTAAGTACCGTGAGCTGGGTGCAAGAATTCCGAAGGGTATCCTGCTGGTAGCCCCTCCGGGTACCGGTAAGACTTACATTTCCAAGGCGACTGCAGGGGAAGCGGGTGTACCGTTCTTCACCATCAGTGGTTCCGACTTCGTAGAAATGTTCGTCGGTGTTGGTGCATCCCGTGTACGTGACCTGTTTGACCAGGCGAAGAAGAACGCGCCTTGCATCATCTTCATCGATGAAATTGATGCGGTAGGCCGTAAGCGTGGTGCCGGTATCGGCGGCGGCCACGACGAAAGAGAACAGACTCTGAACCAGCTGCTGGTTGAAATGGACGGTTTTGCAGAAAACTCCGGCATCATCATCCTGGCAGCAACCAACCGTCCGGACATTCTGGACCCTGCTCTGCTGAGACCGGGCCGTTTCGACCGTCAGATTGTCATCGGCACACCGGACATTAAGGGCCGTGAAGAAATCTTCAAGGTTCACAGCAGAAACAAACCTCTGGCAGACGACGTAACACCGGAAGTACTGGCCAGAAGAACACCGGGCTTCACTCCGGCTGACATCGAAAACCTGCTGAATGAAGCAGCGCTGATTACTGCACGCAGAAACGGCCGTTTCATCAGAATGGAAGAAATTGAAGAAGCAATCACTAAGGTAATTGCAGGTCCTGAAAAGAAGAGCCGTGTCATCAGCGAAAAGGAAAGAAAGCTGACTGCATTCCACGAAGCAGGCCATGCTGTAGTGGGCAGACTGCTGCCGGGTGCTGACCCTGTACATCAGGTAACCATCATTCCAAGAGGACGCGCAGGTGGTTTTACCATGTCCCTGCCTAAGGAAGACCGTTACTATGCGACCAAGAAGGGCATGTACAATGATATCATCGAACTGCTGGGCGGCCGTGTGGCAGAACAGCTGACTCTGGATGACATCAGTACCGGTGCAAGCAACGACATTATGCGTGCAACTGAAATTGCACGTGAAATGGTAACCAAGTACGGCTTCTCTGAAGTAATTGGTACCGTAAACTACAGCAGCTCTGAAGAAGTGTTCCTGGGTAACGACTTCACATCCCATAAGAACTACTCCGAAGAAACTGCAAAGAGCATTGATGCGGAAATCAAGCGTATTATCGATGAAGCTTACAAGCAGTGTACACAGCTGATTTCTGATAACATGGAAATCCTGGAGCGTGTGGCAAACGCACTGCTGCTGGTGGAAACCATCGACGGCGAGCAGTTCGAAGATCTGTTTACAGGCAAGTTCACTGCTGAAGAGCTGGCTGAAAAGGTGAAGATTTCCCACGCAAAGAAGAAGGAAAAGGACGCGGAAGAAGCGGCAGAACGTGAACGTCTGCGTAAGGAAGAAGAAGCAAGACTGGCTGAAGAACTGAAGAAGTACGACGGTGATTACATGGGCGAAGGCGAAGCACCTGCCGATGTAATCAAGCAGGCGGAAGATCAGGATGCATCCAAGCCGGGCCGCCGTGTGGTAACCTTAAACGGAAACGGCAAGGCTACTCTGAATGAAATTCCGAAGCCTGCAGAAACTCCGGCGCCAGCTCCTGCAGAAATTCCTGCAGAAGCACCTGCTGAAGTGCCTGCTGAAGAAGCGGCAGCTCCTGCTGAATCCGAAGAGTCCGACAAGCAGTAGAAAGTAAAGAGGCAGAACTATGAAAGTAACAGTAAGAGATTGTCTGCAGCTGGAATCCTTCCGGCAGTGCATCGTCGTAGCCGGCGACCGCAGCCTGGATAACCGGGTAAAGACTGTTTCCGTGCTGGATGCAGCCACAATTGAAGACGCGAAGAACTTTAACGGCAATCCGGAAGAACTGGTCCTGACCTCCTTCTCCGGAATGCGCGATAACCGCAGTCTTCAGTGTGATACCCTCCGCGTTCTGGCAAAATCCGGAATCGCGGCACTGGCAGTGTTCCAGAAGGGTAATAATGATGTTCAGGTTTCTAAAGAACTGATTAATGCGGCTGATGAGGCCGGACTTCCGCTGCTGATTATGGTTGACAGCGAAAAGGGCGGCTACTCCCGTCTGATTACAGAAGTGATGGATCAGATTCTTTACGGAAGCAACTTCAAGAACAGCCTGATTAACAACACCGTATTCCATCTGCTGAATTTTGAAAAGCACAGCAGTTTCCAGCAGGCACTGCGGGAAGCTGCCATAAATAACGATTTCCAGGTGGTTCTCTTAAGCGAGGACTTCAACCCTGTGCTGACCATTGAAACACTGCAGCGTACCACTGTAGATGAGGCCATCGTCCGCGGCAAGCAGATTGCCCTGAACCTGTCTGAAGTTTACAGCCTGGTAGAAATCGAAGGTGTCCTGACCTACTGGGGTCTGGTTACCATCAACGGCGAAAAACATTATCTGTTTATCGTCGACAACGAGGACAACTACTCCTCCGGCGAAATTACCAAGCTTGCCGAAATTATCGAGCTGGCCATGGGTATGTGGAAGTACACACCGGAACGTGATGCCAAGGCAGAATTTGCCAAGGCACTGATCCGTGGAAACAAGTCCCTGGCATACTCCCTGAAGGAGGAAGCCGGCGTAAAGCCAAACGAAATCATCAGCGTATTCCATGCGAAGGGTATCGAAACACCGGAAGGCGAAGCGGTGCTGAACTCTTTCCGTGAAGAAGGTCTGCTCAGCTACATCCGCATCGCGGAAGGCGACGAAACCTTCGGTATCCTGTTACACGGCGGCAAGAGCCTGGCAGACAGCGATATCAACGAAAAGGCAGTATGCACGCAGCTCTTTGACAAGCTGAAGGCACAGGAAGGTGTACGTATTTTCCATGTGACCGGTGTTGACGGCATCGAAGGTGCCGGCGACGGATTCCGTCTGATTAACGAAACCTGGTCCTTCGTGGAAGGAATCTTCCCTTATAAGCGTGTATTCTCCAAGTACGAACTGGTACTGGTATCCAACTGCATCAGCATTCAGGTGCAGGGCGGAAACCTGAAGACCAACTACATGGAACTGCTGGAACCATTCTCTGCAGAAGGCGACAACAAATCCCGCCAGCTGCTGGAAACCCTGGAAACCTTCGTTCTGGATGCAGGCATGAACAGCTCCAAGACCTCCGAGTTCATGGGCATTCATACCAACACCGTGCAGTACCGTCTGAAGAAGATCAACGAAGTTCTGGGTGCCGAAATCACCGGCAACCGCGTAATTCCGGGTCTGACTGTGGCTCTGGCGCTGAAGCGTCTGGAGCGCGTGGCAAAATAGCTGCTGTCCCGGCGTACATCTGCTATCCGGCAAAATATGCAATTTCGGGCTGACCTGCGACTGCGGGCCAGCCTTTGCTGTCGAAATATATCGAATTCAATCGAAAGGAACGATTATGAGCGAATTAAAAATCGGAAACCTTCAGCTGGAAAACCCATTCCTGCTGGCACCCCTGGCGGGCATCACTGACGCCCCGACCCGGAGACTTTGCAGAGAACAGGGTGCAGCACTGACTTACAGTGAAATGGTCAGCGGCAAGGGTCTCTGGTATAAGGATAAAAATACAGGTAAACTCCTTCAGATTTATGAGGATGAAAAACCGGTAGCCATCCAGATTTTCGGCCATGAGCCGGACGTGCTGGCCTTCACTGCCCGGGAGCTGGATTCTTACGAAAATGCACTGCTGGACATCAACATGGGATGTCCTGTACCCAAAATCGTAAGAAACGGAGAAGGCTCCGCACTGATGAAGAATCCGGATCTGGTATATGACCTGGTTTCTGCAGTGGTAAAGAACAGTTCCAAACCGGTTACCGCTAAAATCCGTGCCGGCTGGGACTCAGAAAGTATCAATGCAGTGGAAGTGGCCCACGCCATCTCTGCGGCAGGTGCTTCTGCGGTAGCAGTTCACGGCAGAACCCGTGCCCAGTTCTATGACGGCAAAGCCGACTGGTCCATCATCGGCAAGGTGAAGCGTGCCGTAAACATCCCGGTTATCGGAAACGGTGACGTAGTGGATGGTCCATCTGCTCTGCGTATGATGGAAGAAACCGGCTGTGATTTCGTTATGGTAGGCCGCGGTGCCCTGGGCAATCCATGGCTCTTCCAGGAACTGATCGCAGCCTGGAAGGGAGAACCTGCACCGGAAAAAGCCAGTCTGGAGGAAAAGAAGAACATGATGCTCCGTCATTTCCGCGACCTGATGGAAATGAAGGGCGAATACGCCGCAGTCCGCGAAATGCGTAAGCATGTGGGCTGGTACCTGAAGGGCGTCCACGGCGCATCCGCATTCCGCGGTGCCGTAAACAAAATCACCGATGCCAAACTGCTGGAAGAGGCGATACTGAATATTGGGAGATAGTATAATAAAATAAGATGAAAACAGAAAGACCGGTACCCTGACAAAATCTGCAGGATGCCGGTCTTTTTCTGTACCATTAAGCAGGGTGCTTAGTACGGCTGATGATCTGAGATGGTAAAATAGAATCAGAGAAGCCAATACCTGCCTTGATTTCCAAAGAAAGTGAAATAAACCGTGTGTTGATATAGAAAAAGACCCACACTTCGAGTGCGGGCCTTCTGTTTACAGGAATTATTCCACCAGCGGCTCTCCATAATCGAAGAGATCTTCATTGAGCTGGATAACAGTCCGGTCATGAGAAAGGGCATACATGATAATACTGTCGCGCTGGTTGCGGGCGTAGAGCGGCGTGAAACCGCTTTTTTTCAGGATTTCCTGAGTTTCTTCCAGTGTGGCGTTCAGCGCAAAACACATGCACAGCAACTTGTCACGGGAAGGCCGGCGTGCTCCGGACAAAATCTGATAGGCATAAATTTCATTCAGATTGCTGGCTTTCACGATGTCCGCCTTGGTCATACCACGGGAATCGGCAAGCACCTGCAGCAGTTCCGGCAGTTCTTCTCTGGACAGTTCGTCCTGATTGTTATCCAGAAACTCTTCCAGGGATTCACTTCTTTTTAATTCATTTTCCAGATGTGAGGTACTTTTCTTTGGCATAATGTGCTCCTTTGTGGTACAATTCTATCATATTGTGAGGTAACGTACAATGATTGACTTTCAGCAGTTTTACTCCGACCGGGGATGCGTATGCAAACGGACTCTGTCACGAAAAAATGACAGCGCCGTATATCATATGCAGGATTCGGACGGCAGCAGTTTTATACTTCGGATTTACCGGTATGAATTATCCGCATATCGGGAACTTCAAGGGCATACCTGCGTGAATCTTCCCCAAATATACAGGACATATATACAGGACGGGCTTTTCTTCACAGAAGAAGAATATATCGACGGAATCTCCCTTCAGGAAATGATTGCCGGAGGCGCCCGCATGGACGAAACCCGAACCAGAAATATTACAGCTGAAATATGTAATGCTGCGGCATATCTGCACGCAAAAGGTTTCATACACAGAGATATTAAACCGGAACATGTGCTGATTACACCGGAATACCGTGTCGTGCTCATCGATTTGGATGCAGCCATGCGTATTCAGCAGGAAAAAAACAATGATACACAGCTGCTTGGTACTGCCATGTATGCCGCACCGGAACAGTTTGGACTGAGCCGGTCAGATGGCAGAACGGATATCTATGCAGTTGGAATTCTGATGAATGAACTTCTGACTGGTGTACATCCCGCAGTAATCCGTTATCGGCAAGGTCCTCTGGAACGGGTGATTGACCGGTGTACACAGATGAATCCTGCAGACCGTTACCAGTCTGCTGCGGAACTGATTGCGGCATTGGATGATACAGATGCAGCATCTGTATCGGCTGCATTCGTTGGACAGTTCTCCGGGGCAAAACAGCCGGTTCAGCGAAGACGGCCACGGTTTGGTAAGTTTGCCGCAGGAATTTCTGTATGTCTTCTGGCAATGATTCTCCTCTGGAGTCTTCCTGATGCTGCAGAGTATCCACAGCAGCCTTCAGATGAAAAGGTACAGCAGGAAAACCATCAGGATGAAGCAGAACCACCAGTGGAAGAGGCGGAACCGCCTGAAGTGCAGGATGAGCCTTCCGAAACGGAAGATTTTGAAGAAAAACCAGTCGACATGGATCCGGCAGAAAGCCATAAGCCTTCGGAAGAAAGCAAACCGCCAGTGCGGCAGACAGCAGTGAAAGAGCCGGAAAAGCAGGAAGATCTGAAAGTGTCCGCTCCTGACACCTCTGAACCTGAGGATGACCACGCTGCCAGAGTGAAAGGAACCGAATATCTGCAGCTCTATAAAGAAGGGCAACGCGATACCGTATACATTAACTTCCGGAGGGGAAGTCAGAGCGCCACACTCTATACCGAAGACGGCATTCTCGTGGATGAGACCTGGAACGTCTATGCGGATAAAGAGGTAGGAACCATCCAGAAATGGGATGAATATTACAGCGGATGGACTTTGCGGTCTGAAAACTGTGACATGGGAGCTGTCGGCTATCTGCATGCTGAAAAAGACGGAAAGCATTATGCCATTCAGGTTCTGGTTGTAGGGGAACCTATGAGCGCCTATTCCAAGCTTCCTGAGTTGGGTGACTATACAGATGGCTACATTCAGCCGAAGGTTTATCCGGAAATCCACCGCTCGGAAATTATCAAGCTTTCTTACAACAGAGATGAACCAGTGCAGCTGTATCTGGCAGCAATGGACGGTTTCCGTGATCTCCACCCATATTGCAGCAGCGATTTGGTCAGCATCACACCATGCGGAGATGCGCTGGCGTGGTATGAACCGGTCTTTACCATGGTCTTCGATAATCCAGACGGTGGTGATGTCATGTTTGAAATCATATCAAACCATACCAATCTGATTTTCTATTTCACGGAAGAATAGTATTCTCCGAGACAGTCGATTAAATTTAATTTTATCATTTTACGTAAAGAAAGTCTTATGCAGACTGCTAAAAAATAAAAGAAAAGGGCGAAACCAGCAGATTAATATCAGCCAGCTGAATCATTTCAGCTGGTTTTTTGGTATTCATTTTCAAGATTTGATGTACTTTTCTTTGACATAGTATACTCCCTTGCGGTACAATGCTAGCATAATGTGAGGAAATGGACAGTGTTTTATTTCGAAGAAAAATGAAGGCAGGACATCCATGTTTGATGTGGAAAAGATTCTCCTAAGCAGCGGCATGACTCTGGAGGAACCATTAAGTATAAAAGAAGACCGGGCAGTGCTTCGCGTGCAGCGGGCGGATACGGGCAGCTTCATTCTCCGGTTATACCAGAAGGAAGTTCCCGCATACCGCGAACTGGAACGCAGCTGGTGTGAAGGCTTTCCTCAGGTTTACCGGACCTATGAGGAGGAAGGTCTTTTTGTGGTGGAAGAAGAGGATGTGGAAGGCATTTCTCTGCAGGAACACCTGATGCAGACAGGAAAACTGGCTGAAAAAGAAGCCGTGGAACTGATGCAGCAGCTCTGCAGCAGTCTGAAAACTCTTCATGGTCTGGGCTACATCCACCGGGATGTGAAGCCGGAGCATATCCTTCTCACTGCAGACCAGAAGGCAGTGCTGATTGACCTGGACGCATCCATGGGGATTCAGCCGGAAAAGAAGAACGATACCATGCTCATCGGGACTGTGGTTTATGCAGCGCCGGAGCAGTTTGGTCTCACACGGTCAGACGTGCGGTCGGACGTCTATGCAATGGGGATTTTGCTCAATGAAATGCTGACCGGCAATCATCCGACCGTCATGCAGTACCGCAATGGGCATCTGGGCAAAATTATTGAAACCTGTACGAAAATCAACCCTGATGACCGCTATCAGTCCATGAGTGAGCTGATGGATGCATTGGGCGCCCCAACAAAATATCCTGCCCCGGGGCTGCCTTTAATCCGGCAGAGCAGAACCGTGAAGCTGGCAGCTGCGGGAGCTGCTGCTGCAGTGATTTTGCTGGGTGCAGGATGGTTTTCAGCGGAAGATCCGTCTGCGCCCGTGCCGGAAAATACAATACTTGCGTATACGGATGAGCTGCCGTATTCTCCGGAATATGCTAAACCGCCGGTGAAAGCAGAAGGTGAGGCACCGGCCATGGAGGGTGAGTGGCTTCAGCTCTATAAATATGACCGGATGGAAGATTACGCCCATGTTCACCGTCATGGTGGGCAGGGTGCTCGTTACTATATCGAAGATGGAACTCTGGTGGACCATACATATGAGGTTTACTGTGATCCGCAGGTGGGCGTTGTCAATGGATGGCTTCCGGAAAACGGCGGATGGGATATCGTCTCCCAAAACTGTGATGCAGGCGCCACTGGTTATATCTATGCAGAAAAGGACGGCAAAAAGTACGCGATAGATGTGCTGGTTCTGGGCGAGGGCATGAGTGCCTATACCAGTCTGCCGACAGTAGTTGATTTCACGGAAGGGTATCTGCAGTCCAGGCGAATCGGAGGAAAAGGCGATACCTATGCGATTGACTATACTTACCACAGGGAGGAACCGGTGACGCTCTATCTGGCAGCAGCCATGGGCATGGATGTACTGGAAGTAAAGTGTACCAGTCCTCTAGTATCCATAGAACCCTGTGAACCGTATGGACTCTGGCACGGGCCGGTATATAAACTGACCTTCGAGAATCCGAATGGTGGCGATGCCTGGTTCGAGGTGACGTCCAATATGAACCCACTTACGTTTTATATGAAAGAAGAACTGCTCCACAGCCAGTAGGCTGAGGGGCTTTTTCTTTGTGGAAAGTAAGCACGGTGCTTAACACTTCATCCTGTGAAAGTACTATCATTGAAACATAAATAAAATGGGAAAGGAGCGAAAAAATGAAGAAATTTTTAAGTTCAATTTTGTGTGTGATGCTGATTGTCACCATGATTCCAACCATGGCGTTTGCAGAAGATGTCGGCGAACCAGCAGAACATGTGGAAACATGGCTGGTTTACAGTGATTTAACGTTGGAAGAACTGAATGCCATCAAAGAAGATGGTGGAAATCAGGCCGAGCATCTGACAGACTTGCTGTGGATGGAAGACGGTATCGTGGCGGAAAAGTATTTGTATACTGCAGAGTATAAGTGGTCCGAAGAAGAGGAATGTCATTCCTTTATTGGAAACATAAAGGAAGTTCCTTACGATGCGGAGTTAGAGTTCAAATACGGAAGCGGTGAAGAACGTCCAATAGCAAAGGACATTACAGCAGAGCATATTGAAGGTACTTCTAATAAGTTTAGTTTCATGTATCATCATAATGAAGATGGCGAATATCCTCACTATGATTTCTATACGTACTTCAATGAACGTGACTATTGTGCACTGGTAAGAATTGTGGAACCTGGTGAAGAACCGGATAATGAACCCGAAGGTGATGAATATCGTATTACCTGGCTGACCGACGGACCTCCGAAGGTGTTTAAGGGACAGGAAGAAGCGGAAGTTTATTATGAGATGAACGGCAGTCTGGCGGAAGATATAGAATCCGAAGAATGTGAGCTGGCGTTCCGAATCGGTACATGGTCATGGGATGAGGATCGTTTCATACCGTTCGATAATCAGGATGGCCTGTGTAAATCTGCAGTAGATGAAGAAACAGGGACAACTTGCCTGATTCTTCATCCGGAAGCCATTGCGGCATTTCTTCCCGTACCATCAAAAGACGAGGATGTATGGTTTGAAATCCAGCCTGTTGTTCTCACTGGCGAGGAAGAAATGAATATCAGTCATTCCAGAGATGTTCGCTTGATGGAACCTGAAGTGGAATTCGACTATTTTATGGACGATGAACAGTTCCTGCTTCCTGGAGACCAGTTTGAATTCGGAACTGAAGTCCGGGCAAGTGTAAGAAACGCAGAATTCCCTGACTGGGAAGAATTCTGGCTGGAAATTACAGATGTCTCCATTGAAGGCGGCGACGGTATCGTACAGCTGATTCCATGGGAAGATGAATGTGGCTGGAGTGTAAGAACACTGAAGACCGGCGAAGGGGTTCTGAAGATTACCCATGATAATTACATTGAAGGGGAAGCCCCTATCGTAAAGGAAATCCCACTCGATATAGTTGATGATATCTGGAGAACAGACATTGATTACGTTGACAGAGAGAAAGAAGAGGGCAAGCTCGAAGTAACTCTGATGGCGAATGCCCGTCACTATCAGTACAGACGCGGCGAAAACACAGAAACCGGAGAAGACTATCAGGTTGTATGGAACCTGAGTGATCCGGATGAAGTGAATGCTGAAATCATCAGCGAAGATAATGAAACCATTACCGTAACCTGTGATGGTATCGACAGCGGATTCAGAGTGCATTACGAAATATATGAAGCTGACGCAGATCTGAGTGATGGATCTGCAGAACCGGCAGATTCCGGGGAACGCTGGATTCACATGAATCAGACCTTCTATACTTTCGAAGTGAAAGACGCCGAGGGACATGCGCTTGACAGTGAACTGGAACTGGACGAAACTGCAGCCGTGGAAGCCAAAGTTATCCGTCACTTCATGGATGGTGAAGAACCTGCAGAAGAAACTGCAGAAGCAGAGTTCTTCTATGATGACTTTGGCAGCGATGTTCTGGATGTGGAAACCTCTGTGGAAGATGGTGTGTTCCTGATAAATATTTCCAGAAACTTCAACAGCAGTGCCAAGTTATGGATCGAAGCTTATTACTGCGATGATGAGAATGACATCTGGTGGACCCGTAAGCTGGCAATTGATGAGCTGAACCTGGGCGTATCTGATGAAACAGATAAGTTCTACGCCTACAGGCTGGAAAAGGGCGAATATGTGAGAATGAATAATATCCCGGTGGATGACGAAGAAGGCTATCCTGCATTCTTTGCGGGGGAATCCGGCACCAATGAATTCTACATTCTGTGGAAGGCAGCAGACAACGTACAGGCTGAAGACCTGCAGCTTGATATTTTCGAAGTAGAAGGCTGGGAAAACCGTTATGTGCGTGACATTGATGACGGCAGCAAGAACGGCGTGAAAGTGGAACTGCAGGACGGCTTATACCAGGATGCTTACTATGTATGGAAGATTACCGTTGGCGAAGACTTCGATATGGCCAAGGCGGGGATGACGCTTAACGTACTGCAGTCTGAAGAAGACGAAGATGGATATACCTTCGTAATGTGGATTCTGGGTGAGGACTATTCCTGGTGCCCGGAAGACTCCTACAACAACGGAATCTATATCGTGCAGGAAATTCCGGAAGATAAGATCTGGAACAGCCTGGATGATGTAAGCAGCGAATGGCCGAAGATTAATTTAAATCTTTCTGAAACTGCAGATTCCGGAAGAAATACTTTCTATATTCTCCAGCAGACTGGCGAAACCACCAATCTGGGATTGGGACAGCTCCATGTTTACAGCATCAATAACGGTTCCGGTGTGGGCGGCGGTGGCTTCCGCGTGGAAAAGAAACTGGATGCAGACTCTGCTCTGGTAACCGGAACTCCAATCGATGTAACTATCGGCGGTAAAGCTTATGAAGCAGTTCCGGTTAATCTGGATAAATTCCTGGGCCACAGCCATTTATACATTACTGCAGAAAACAGCAGCGGTGACCTTCGTGCATGCATTTCCTTCGGTATGGATGTATACTTCGAGGGTACTCTGGCAGGGATTGAAAAGATTGGTCCTGTTTGGAACGACGTAAACAGAATGTTCGGCTATGACCCTGTTTTCCCTGACTTCGAGATTGTAAAAGATGAAAATGGCGGTATCAAGGCATACTTTGAAGATGCATGTGCGATTATCACTGACATCGGTCAGGGCAGCGTATGTACCGTATCCATCGGACTGAAAGAAGGCTATGTAATCACCGACATTCACGACGGGGAAAATCCATTTGTATTCCTTGCCGATGACAGCAGTCTGTATAATATGTGGGATGCAGACGGCAACCTGATTGATTCTGATGAAGAACTGGATTCAGTCGGCTGGGACGGCCCACGTTCCGGCGGCAGCGATCAGGCTGACGGAACACACAAAACTGCACCAGGTACCGTTCACAGAATTGCAACCTACGGTATCGATGGTGTAGGCTATGAAAATGTTACTTATCTCAAGCAGTTCCTGGATGAAAACGGTTTTACTGCTGAAAAGTTAGGCGACTTCACCGATTACAACATGTATTTCGACAAGGCACAGTATGAAGGTACCAATCCGGCCGAAACCATTAAGATTGTATTCCATGTTGCCAGACCGGAAGGATTTAAGGAAAACAAGTTCCAGATTTTCGGCAGAGATGACATCGAACTGGATACGAAAGAGCTGGATGAAGAGGAATACGAAAGCGAGCTTTATAACGAAAACGTTCAGCAGCTCCATGGCGAGGACTTTGAAGTAAAGAAGGTATACGAAATTGCCGAAACCAGAGGTCAGGTTGCAGGAAACGGTATCATCTGTATTGCAATCTCTGAAGAGGAACTGGACGGCGGCAATCTGGAAGACTACACCGTAGTTTACTTTACAGAGGAAGGTGTTCCGGTAGAAGTGGAAACGACTTATGCAGAGGGTGACGGTCTGGTATTCACCACCGGTCACTTCTCAAAATATGCAGTAATCGGGAAGAAGATTGATGATGGCGAAGGCGGTTCCGGAGATGAAGATGGAAACGATCCTGCTCCTCAGCCACCTGTTGGCGGTGGCGGCGGATTCGTTCCATCCAAGCCTGCTGATCCTCTTGAAACTGTAAAGAAGGAAGCAAACACAGAAGTAAACACTTATGCAGATGCTGATGACTATGCAGATACAGAAGCAGCTGAAATTCAGGCAATCCTGAATCAGGCTAAGAAGGATATCGAAGCAGCAAAGACTGCAGAAGAAGTGGAAGCCATCAAGGCAGCAGCTAAGGCCGAAATCGATAAGATTGAAACCTCTGCTGAGAAGGCTCTGATCTCCGAGGTGGAATCCATCAAGTTTAAGGCCCGTTCCAAGGCAGCCAAGCTGAATGGCAAGAAGGCTGTCAAGGTAACCTGGAATGTTCCTGAAGGCATGGAATTCGACGGATTCGAAATTTATCGTTCCACCAAGAGGTACAAGGGATACGGTAAAAAGCCATTCTATACTGCGAAGTTAAACTACTATATCAACAATAAGGACCTGAAGACCGGAAAGACCTATTACTACAAGGTTCGCGGCTTCAAGTATGTAAATGATGAAAAGGTTTATACTAAATGGTCCTGGAAGGCTTGGAGAACAGTAAAGTAAATATCAAAAAAGGAACTGCGCCGTAGTGCAGTTCCTTTTTTCATTTGAATTTATTCTATAATTGCTTCCCCATGCTCATACAGGGCACTGTTTACCTGGATCAGAGAGTGGCCGCGGGAGAGTGCGAAAATAATGATACTGTCGCGGCGGTTCTTCACATACAGTGTGGCAGATTCATTCTGACGAAGCAAAATCTGTGTTTCCTCCAGTGTGGCGTTCATCGCAAAACAGAGCGCAAGGAGTTTATCGCGGGATGGTCTTCTTTTTCCGGCAAGAATCTGATAAGCGTATACACCATTCAGATTGCTTTCTTTGACTACATCTGCTTTAATCATGCCTTTTTCTGAAATCAGAAGCTGAAGCTGTGATGCCAGACTGCCCACTTCCAGTTCGCCTTCATGCTCTTCCAGAAAACTTTCAAGTGAGTCGGTCTTTTTCAGTTCATTTTCCAGGTGAAAAGTAGATTTTTTTAACATATATAAAAACTCCTTACTGATGTGTTCATTGGATGAGTCAGCATGTAAAGATACTGACTCATCTAAGCATTTTAGCACGAAGGAAACTAATTTTGGTAAGCACGGTGCTTACTTCATCACAAAAAAGGTGCGGAAAGTCCGCACCTTTTCAGTATATCGTTTCGTCTGCTTCTGTACAATCTACTCATACTGCGCTTCTCTCAGCGGCTTATCCCAGTGGATGGTGCCGTTCAGCGTGCCTGCGATTTCGTCCACTGCGGCGTGCAGCTGTGCCATGCACTCTTCATCGCGTTTTTTGGAGCGGCGGCCCTGCGTGTTCAGCAGTTCCTTCAGTCCGCAGGCGTCATAGCTCACGGCAAAATCCTCTTCATCACGGTGAGGGAAGAAGGATACGCCAACTTCATAGCGGATCGTACCGCTGCAGCTGTCAGCAGTCAGCCATACGGCTGCACCGCGGCGTTCCACGCCGTTAAAGGTGCAGTCAGCAGCAAAATACTGCTTGTAAATATCGATTGTTGCCATTTAGCCGAAATATCTTTCCAGCAGACCCTTCAGAGCCTTGCCGTGTCTAGCTTCGTCTCTAGCCATTTCATGCACGGTGTCGTGGATTGCATCCAGGTTGTTCTTCTTTGCACACTTAGCCAGTTCGAACTTACCTGCGGTAGCACCGAATTCGCATTCTACTCTCCAAGCCAGGTTATCCTTAGTAGTAGCCTTCATGTTTGCTTCCAGGTCTTCGCCCAGCAGTTCTGCAAACTTAGCAGCGTGTTCTGCTTCTTCCCATGCAGCCTTTTCCCAGTACAGGCCGATTTCAGGATAGCCTTCTCTGTGAGCGATACGTGCCATGCATAAGTACATACCTACTTCGGAGCATTCGCCGGTGAAGTTTGCCATTAACTGGTCAAAGATATATTTCTTGTCTTCTTCGCTGATATCTGCGTTATTCTTTACTGTCTTTTCATAAATGCCGTATTCATGTTCAGCAGCCAGAGTCATTTCGCCTTCTACCTTATTGAACTTGGAAGCAGGAACTTTGCATACTGGACAAGCTTCTGGAGCTTCAGGACCTTCGTGAACATAACCGCATACTGTACAAACCCATTTCATAGTGTTGTATCCTCCTTAGATTTTCATACATATTTTCAAAATTTTCAAGACCCGCGGGTCATCCTTATTTTAACATATTTTCTGTTCGGAGTGAAGAGGGGTGTAAAAATAAAATGTGAATTTTGCGGGAAGATAACATCCATGAAAACTTCATTGCAATTTGAACGGTTTCGGTATATAATATATTAGTTAAAGAGTGTAAATTGACGAACATCGGGAGAATATATATGAAAAAACATCTGAAAAAGGTTGTGTGCGCGGCACTGACCCTGGCTATGGTCCTGGGCATGACGGGCTGCACCACATATAATAATTTTAAGGCAGCATTCTTTGCGGGGGAACAGACCGAAAAGGCGCCAACCATTAAAATCGGAATTTATGAATCCATCAGCGGGCAGAATGCTGCACGCGGCAAGGCGGAAGTTCTGGGCATCGAACTGGCCCACGAATTATATCCGACCGTACTGGGTATGGATGTGGAACTGATTCATGCGGACAATCAGTCCAACATGTATGTGGCGGAAACCGTTATTCAGGAATTGCTGAAGCAGAAGCCTGCAGTGATTCTGGGAAGTGCGGGAGAAACGGTGACTCTGATGGCCAGCGACTATATCAAGGCAGCCAGTACACCGGCCATTACCATTTCTGCCATGAATCCGCTGATTACATCTAATAATGAATTCTATTTCTGCGCGACCTATACGGAAAGCCGTCAGGGCGATGCGCTGGCTGAGTTTGCATACGGCGGAGATCTGAAAGAAACTGTAGCTACTGTTAAGTTTGCCAACGATGATGCGGCTGCAGAGACTATCAAGCGTTTTACTAATAAGATGAAGACGCTGACAGGAAACAATAAGTGCGTAAAGGGAAGCTACACCGTTCCTGCAGACACCACTGACTTTGGTCCGACCATTGAAAAAATCCGTAATTCCGGTGCAGAAACTGTATTCCTGGCCATGAATCCGGCTATGGCACAGACCTTCCTGGAACAGGCAATGGCCCTGGAACTGGATGGAATCCTGTGGCTGGGAGGGCGTTCCTGGAATGATGAAAAGTTTATCAGCTTCCTTACGAAAAATCCACAGCTGGAAGCAGCATATTCTTCTGACTTCAGTTACGAAGTAATCACCGAAAAGTCTGCTGAACTGCTGGAACTTTACCGGTCCAGATTTGGTCCTGACGCGGTTCCGGATGATGCAACCGCTGTAGCCTTCGATGCGTACCTGCTGGCACTTCAGGCCATTGAAACTGCTCAGGCAACTGTAATGGAAACCACTGTGGAAGATCTGGCTGAGAAGTACCAGACGGAAGCAGCACTGAAGGCGGCCACTGAAGAACTGCTGACTGCCCAGGAGACCGGCGTACCGTCCGGACGCCACATCAAGATGGTGCTGTCCACAATCAAAAACTTTGAAGGTGCATCCGGCTTTATCAGCTTCAGCGGAAAGAATGAAGCAACCAAGACCATCACCGTACACCACTACCTGGGCGGTGAGGAAATCGGCCACTACCACGTAGGCTAAAACCAATCATTTGATTAAAACCTTATTAATGAGGTAGAATATAATTATAAAATACCAAGGAGAATAAATTATTATGGAACAGAAAATTATTGAAGCACTGGGTAAAATCAGACCATTCCTGCAGAGAGACGGCGGCGACATCGAATTCGTTGAACTGACTGAAGACATGATCGTTAAGGTAAGACTGCAGGGTCACTGCGCAGGCTGCCCTGGCGCACAGATGACCATCAAGGGTGTGGTTGAAAGAATCCTGAAGGAAAGCTACCCTGAAATCCAGGCAGTAGAATCCGTATAATCAAGGAAACAGGGATTGCGTAATTTCGGCCGCATCGGATGCAGGCAGGGAGTTGCGCAATCTTTTTTTAAACTATTTAACCGGGAGGAAGAAGAACATGATACCGGATTTTGAAACATATCTGAAACTCAATGAAGAAGAAATGATTGGAGCGCTTCAGGAGCTGCTCCGTGTAAATACAGAAGCAGCCGCTGCAGTGCGCACGAAGGACGGGCAGCTGTATCCATATGGTGCGGGAAACCAGGAATGCCTGGAAAAGACCCTGGCGCTGGGACAGAAGCTGGGCTTCGTTACCCGCAACGTGGACAATTACGGCGGTCACATCGACTGGCCGGGCACCGGAAACGGAACAGAACCGCCGAAAATCATGGCGGTACTGGGACACCTGGATGTGGTACCGGCAGGCGATGGCTGGGATTTTGATCCGTACGGAGCGGAAGTGAAGGACGGTTATATCTACGGCCGAGGCACTACCGATGATAAGGGACCGGTAATTTCCTGCCTCTATGCCATGAAGGCACTGAAGGATGCAGGTTATCAGCCGCAGCATACCATCCGCCTGATTCTGGGCCTGGACGAAGAAACCGGAAGCAGCGGCATGGAATACTATTTCAGCAAGGTGGAACGCCCGGACTTTGGTTTTACTCCGGATGCGGATTTTCCGATTATAAACGGTGAAAAGGGCATTCTTACCTTTGAACTGGCGAAAAAATTCCCGAAGACTCAGGCTGGGTCCAAGGGTCTGGAACTTCGATCCCTGGCAGGCGGCACTGCACCGAACAGTGTGCCGGACCGCTGCCGCGCAGTTGTAAGAAGTGAAGTGACAGGGGCTTACGATAAGATTAAGGAGCGGGCTGCCGCATGGCGTGAACTGACAGGCCATAAGATTACCTGCAAGGGCATGGGCAAGTCCCTGGAACTGGTGGTGACCGGCCTTGCAGCTCACGGGGCACATCCTGACAGAGGTGTCAATGCCATCTCCGCCATGATGGACTTCCTGGGCCAGCTAAACTTCGTCAACGAAGCACACAATGAATTCTTTGCCTTCTATAACCGGTACATCGGATTTTGCCTGGACGGCGAGGGCCTGGGCATCAACTTCGAAGATGAAGTGTCCGGCAAGATGGTCTTCAACGTGGGAATGGCGGAAATGGGGCCGGAATCCGGCAAAATCACCATCAACCTGCGTTATCCTGTATCCAGCGGACCGGATCCGATTTTTGAGGCCATGGAACCTGTGCTGACCCGTTACAACATGGGCCGCATTCTGATTCGTCATCAGGCACCGATCTATCAGGATCTGGACAGTCCGATGGTGAAGATGCTGGTGGACATTTACAGAAACGAAACCGGAGATATGGAATCTCAGCCGCAGGTAATCGGCGGCGGTACTTATGCACGTGCTACACCGAACATCATTGCATACGGCGCAGCTTTTCCTGGTGATGAGGACCTGATGCACCAGAAAAATGAACGTCTGTCCCTGGAACGTCTGCGTCAGATGACAAAAATTTATACACAGGCTATTTACAAACTGTCTTCCGGGGAATATAATATTTAGGAGCAATCTGTTTCAGGGCGAGGTGAAATTCCTCACCGGCGGTATAGTCCGCGACCCGCTTCGGCGGCTGACCGGGTGAAATTCCCGGACCGACGGTATAGTCCGGATGGTAGAAACACGATAGACATTATTAACGTGTACTTGAGAAGCCTTGATATTTTTTGTCAAGGCTTTCATTATGCCTGACAGATTCCTGCAGCTTTCAGTTCAGTGAAGAAAGAGAGGAATATGTTATGAACAACGAAAGAACAAGAAACACTGCAAAACTTGCGAAAATGGCCATGCTGGTGGCAATCTCCATCGTGCTGGTTATGATTATCCACTTCCCGATTTTCCCTATGGTGGCATTTCTGGAATATGACCCTGCGGACATTCCGATCCTCATCGGTACCTTCGCATTCGGTCCTGCGGCCGGCGTTCTGCTGACTGTAGTAACTTCCGTGCTTCAGGGAATCACAGTCAGCGCCGGCAGCGGTGTGTATGGCATCATCATGCACATTCTGGCTACCACCACTCTGACTCTGGTGGCAGGTACCATTTACCGCCGTCATAAGACCAAGAAGATGGCTGTAGTCGGACTGCTCTGCGGTACCATCGCCATGACTGCGATGATGTTCTTCGCAAACCTGTTCATCACTCCGCTGTTCATGGGGGTAACCCGTGAAGTGGTAATGAGCCTGATGCCGTTCATCCTGGCATTCAACGTGGTAAAGGCAGGTATCAACAGTGTGGTAACCTTTATTTTATACAAGAGAATTTCACCGTTCTTACATCGTTAAGGAGACTTATGGAATTTAAACGAATTATCGAAATTGAAAATGAAGACGACACCCGGGCATTCGGACTGAAGCTGGCAGAGGAAGCTTTGCCGGGTACGGTTTATGCCCTGATCGGAGACCTGGGCACCGGCAAAACCACCCTGACGAAATCCATCGCGGAAGGTCTGGGCATCGAGCGCCATATCACAAGTCCTACATTCACCATCGTGCAGGAGTACCGGGAAGGCCGGCTGCCTCTGTTCCATTTTGACGTGTACCGTCTGCGCAATGCGGAGGACCTGTTCGAAATCGGGGCAGACGAGTATTTTTACGGCCGCGGCGTCTGCGTGGTAGAGTGGGCGGACCTGGTTATGGAAGCCCTGCCGGAAGATACGAAATTTATCTGCATCGACTACGCGGAAGAAGAAAACGGGAGAGTATATAAATGTACATTTTAGCAATTGAGACCACTGGCCCCTTCGGCTCTGTGGCTCTTGTGAGTGAAGAAGAAAATAAATGTGTGGTGCTGGGGGAAATGACCTCCACCGACGAGATGAATCATCTGAAGGACCTGCTGCCCATGGTAGGCCGTCTGCTGGAATCCACTGGCGCAGCAAAATCCCAACTGTCCCACATCGCCGTTTCTGCGGGTCCCGGTTCTTTCACCGGCATCCGTATCGGCGTATCCACTGCCCGCGCGCTGGCTCAGGCTCTGGACATTCCGTGCATCAGCGTACCGACTCTGGATGCATTCATGTATAAGGACAATGTAACTTTGGGTGTGAATACCATGGACTGCGTGCCTGCAGGTGATCCTGTGGTTGTGGGTATTTTAAATGCCCGCCGCGGTCAGGTTTACGGCATTGTGGACGGATATCTGGAAGGCTGTCCGACCATGCTGACCGATGTGCTGGAAATCGTGCGGGATCAGGTGAAGGAAGACGGCCGCCCTGTAATCTTCTACGGCGACGGCATCGATGCCTACGAACCAAAGATTCTGGAAGAACTTTCTCAGGCGTTCATGCTGCTGGAGAAGGATTATTTCTTTGCGCCTGTGGAAGTGCGCTATCAGAACGCGGCTGCCGTGGGTCGTCTGGCATACGAAAAGGTGAAGGCCGGCGAAGTTCTGCACTATAACGACCTGCATCCGGAATACATGCGTAAGGCAGAAGCGGAAGAAAAGCTGGCTGCAGGCCAGCTGCCGATCTGCCAGCTGCCGAAGCAAGAGTAGGCGGTGCGGTTATGTCACAGTTAATCATCAGACAGGCGGAGGAGAGGGACATCGCGGCTATCGAAGGGCTGGAGCAGGTATGTTTCTCAGATCCCTGGTCCTATGAATCCCTGGAACATGATATTTTAAACAACAAGCTGTCCTTCTACATCGTAGCAGAGGTAGAAGGCGTGGTCTGCGGCTACGTAGGTATCTGGAACATCGTAGACGAGGGTCACATCACCAACGTGGCAGTGTCCCCGGACTACCGCAGAAAGCACATCGCATCCAACATGCTGGATGTGCTCATTGCATCCTGCCAGGAGGCAGGGGTAGAACGGTTTACCCTGGAAGTCCGCGCCGGAAACGAGCCAGCCAAGGCACTCTACGCAGGAAAAGGATTCAAGGAAATCAGCGTCCGCAAGGGCTACTACCAGGATAACGGCGAAGACGCCATTATTATGTGGAGAGAATAGCGGGCTGTGCGGCTTGTCTGCCTCCGGTTTGCTGCACCTGCTGCAGCCGGTCGCGGACTTTGGGTGAAACCGCAAACTCGCACTGATCTTTGGCAGTGCTCAGACAGTGCGGTTTCGCAGCCAAACTCCTGGCTCCCTTATCGCTGGCAGGTGCCACGCGCACCAGAAAGCAGCCTGAACCGCAGGCCCGCTATAACTATAGATTGAATTTAGAAAGGAAACGCAATGAAAGACGGTAAATTTATCACGATGGCTTTTGAATCCAGCTGCGATGAGACGTCAGTGGCAGTACTGGCTGATGGCAGAGAAGTGTGGGCCAACGTGATTTCGTCACAGATTGATATTTTTAAGCAGTATGGCGGCGTAGTGCCGGAAATCGCATCCCGTCATCACCTGGAAAACATCAACCGGGTGGTGGATCAGGCCATGGAAGAAGCAGGCGTGACCTGGAAGGACATCGACCTGATCGGTGTGACCATGGGACCTGGCCTGGTGGGCGCCCTGCTCATGGGTGTGGCGACTGCCAAGGCGGCGGCTTTTGCCCATGACATTCCGCTGGTAGGTGTGCACCACATTCTGGGACACATCAGCGCCAACTACATCGAGTATTCGGAGCTGAAACCACCGTTCATGGCTCTGGTAACAAGCGGGGGCCATACCAATATTATTGACGTGGAAGACTACAACCGCTGCCGCGTGCTGGGTGCGACCCGTGACGACGCGGTAGGGGAAGCTTACGATAAAGTGGCACGTGTACTGGGCTTAGGCTATCCGGGAGGTCCGAAGATGGACAAGCTGGCTAAGGAAGGCAACCCTGATGCCATCCCGTTCAAGCGTGTCTACCTGGAAAAGGACAGTTACGACTTCAGCTTCAGCGGCCTGAAGACTGCTGTGCTCAACTACCTGAACACCGAAAAGCAGGCTGGCCGTGAAGTAAACAAGGCTGACGTGGCTGCAAGCTTCCAGCAGGCGGTGATGGACGTTATCGTGGATAAGTCCGTGGGCGCTGTACTGGAACGCTATGCAAAGAACCCTGCAGGCAAGAAGCTGGTTCTGGCAGGCGGTGTGGCATCAAACACCAAGCTGAGAGCCATGCTGGAAGACGCCTGTGCGAAAAAGGGCATCGAGCTCTTCAGACCGAGCCCAATCCTCTGCACAGACAATGCCGCAATGATCGGCTGCAGCGCATATTACAAATATAAAGAATTCGGAGCAGACAGCATGGATATGGACGCATATCCAAGTCTGCCATTACCAGACGTAGAATAGAGGCCCGGGCCACGGGCCCGTGGAGTAATGAAATGATCGTATTATCAGCGAAAAACTTAAGTAAGGTTTACGGGACCGATGTGATTATCGAAAAGGTCAGCTTTCATGTAAATGAAGGGGACCGTGTCGGCATCATCGGCAAGAACGGGGCGGGTAAGTCCACCCTGATGAATATGCTTACCGGCGAACTCTCCTGCGACGACGGAGAGTTTTTCGTGTCCCAGAATACCAGAATCGGATACCTGAAGCAGAGAGAAAACTTCAACGGCGACAGAACCGTCATCGAAGAAGTGACAGAGATTTTCAGGGATCTACTGAACATGGAAAAGGACATGGAAGAAATCGCAGAGCACCTGACCCATCTGTCTGCAGCATCCGTAGGTGCGGAGGCGGAAGAGCGTGACATGCTGATTCACCGCCAGGCAAGCATCCACGATGAATACTACAGAAGAGGCGGAGAGGCTTTCCGCAGCGAAATCAGAGGTATTTTAAACTCCATGGCCTTCGGACCGGAGTATTACGATAAGAAGATAGACACCCTTTCCGGAGGAGAACGGACCAGACTGGCACTGGCAGCCCTGCTGCTGGAAAAGCCGGACATCCTCATGCTGGACGAACCGACCAACCATCTGGACATCGGAACCTTGAAGTGGCTGGAACAGTATCTGTCCGGTTACAAGGGAACCATCCTGGTAGTATCCCATGACCGTTACTTTCTCAATCAGATTGTGAATAGAATTTTTGAAGTGGAGCATCATAAACTGTATTGTTATGATGGTAACTACGAGCAGTTCGCGGAGCAGAAGCGGATCAGAAGAGAGACCGAGCTGAGAGCCTACGCAAACCAGCAGAGAGAAATCGCACGCCAGGAAGAAATGATCCGCCGCTTTAAAGAGCGAGGTACAGAAAAACTGGCAAAGCGTGCTGCATCCCGTGAAAAACGTCTGGATGCGCTGGAACGTCTGGAGCGTCCGGAATCTGAAATGGGCCGTATGAAGATCCACTTCAAGCAGAACTTCCAGTCCGGCAACGA
Organism: Anaerovoracaceae bacterium; assembly: GCA_045637765.1. Lineage (GTDB taxonomy): Bacteria > Bacillota > Clostridia > Peptostreptococcales > Anaerovoracaceae > RGIG7179. The sequence goes on from JAZTZZ010000019.1 coordinate 27,033, forward strand.
CGTGCTCCAGGCCGAAGGCCTGGCGAAACACTTCGGCTACGGCGATACCAGAAGAGACCTCTTCGAAAATGTAAACTTCGATATCAAACGAGGCGAAAAAATCTGTATCGTGGGACCGAACGGGGTTGGGAAGACCACACTGCTGAAGATTTTGCTGGGTGAAACGGCCGCCAGCGACGGGATCCTGAAGCCAGGTCATAATGTGGCCTTCGGCTACTACGACCAGGGCCAGCTCCTGCTGAATGACCGTAACACTGTGCTGGAGGAAATGAAGGAATCCTACCGCCTGTACACCGATACGGAAATGCGTTCCATTCTGGGACGGTTCCTCTTCCAGGGGGAAGACGTGTTCCTGCAGGTAGGCAGCCTGTCCGGGGGCGAAAAAGCCCGTCTGGCACTGCTGAAGCTCATGCTCAGCGGCGCCAATACACTGATTCTCGACGAACCGACCAACCACCTGGATATCGACAGTAAGGAAGTCTTTGAAGATGCACTCCTGGAGTTCCCGGGCACCGTCATCGTCGTATCCCACGACCGTTACTTCCTGCAGAAGATTCCGACCAGAATCCTGGAACTGGAAGCCGGCGGCCTGACCGAGTACCTGGGTAAGTACGACTACTACCTGGAAAAGAAGGCGCAGCTGGGCTCCGGCAAACAGTATCTGGAAAGCATGCGCACCGGGCAAAACACCCAGTCTCAGGCTTCTGACGCCGCAGAGCGTTTTGCGGATCTGGCCGGCCAGGCGGAAGGCGGGGAAGATGTGCAGCTGACCGCTGCAGAACAGCGCCAGCTGAATAAGATGCGTGAAGCAGAAGAGCGCCGCCGCCAGAGAAAAATGGCAGAACTGGAAGAGCGTATCGCTCAGCTTGAAGAGGAAATCAGCTGTCTGGAAGGACAGATGGCCGATCCGGCCAATGCCATGGACTATCAGCTTCTGGCACGTTTAGGGGAAGAAGTTCATGAAAAGAAGAGCATTCTGGATGAAGTTTATCTGGAATGGGCTGAACTTGAAGAATAGATAAAACGTTGAAAAATGCAAGTATTATGCATATTTCACACAAACTTCAGGTAAATTGTTAAAAAATTCCCTTGCAAAGGCACTGAAAAGTATTTATAATAAACCATAGTTTGAGAATGCAAACAGATAGTTAGGAGGCAAATTATGACATTTGATAAGATTAAAGATATTATTATCGAACAGCTGCAGGTTGAAGAAGCCGATGTAAATATGGACACTAATCTGATGAAGGACCTGTCCGCAGACTCCCTGGATGCAGTTGAAATCATCATGGCAATCGAAGATACTTTTGGAATTGAAATTCCAGACGAAGATGCTGAAAAGTTCCAGACTGTAGAAGACCTGGTTAAGTACGTAGAAGAAAACAAATAATTTCATAGCATAATTGAAAACCCGCTGTGAAAGCGGGTTTTCAAATTGTATGAGAAGGGGATAGAAAATGGGAAAGGAAAAGCAGATTTCCGCCGCAGTCATCAAGCGTCTGCCGCGCTACAGAAGATATCTGCGTGAATTAATGAAGAAGGGCGTGGAGAAGATTTCCTCCAAAGACCTGAGCCGTCTGATTGGCTACACTGCATCACAGATCCGTCAGGACCTGAATAACTTCGGCGGTTTTGGACAGCAGGGTTACGGATACAGTGTAAGTAATCTGCACGAAGAAATCGGAAACATCCTGGGACTGAACCGGGTGTATAAAATTGTAATCGTCGGCTACGGCCGTCTGGGCCAGGCTATGGCCGGATATATCGCCAATAACGAAAAGAACTTCCACATTGCAGGTATCTTCGATGTGAAGCAGTCCATTCAGAATGTGGAATTCCAGGATGCTGTAGTACTGACCTGCGGATCCCTGGCAAGCTTCATCGAAAAGGAAGGCGTGGATATCGCAGTGATGTGCGTTCCTCCTGAAAAGGCACAGCTGGTAGCGGATACCGTTGCCGCTGCCGGTGTGAAGGGCATCTGGAACTTCACCGCAGTGGATCTGGAACTGCCTGAAAATGTGGCAGTGGAAAACGTGCATATGAGCGACAGCCTGCATGCTCTTGCATACTATATGCAGGATATGGAGCAGTAAACCTGCCGCACAAATCATTTCAAAAAAGAAAATACCCGGTTCCTTGTGGAATCGGGTATTTTTATGTTCGTTGTTTAGTTCCGTCGAATTAAGCTTCAACTGGAGCGTCAACTGGGCAAACGCCAGCGCAAGCGCCACAGTCAATGCAAGTGTCAGCATCTACTACGTAGATGTTGTCACCTTCGCTGATAGCGTTAACTGGACATTCGTCGATGCAAGCGCCGCAAGCGATACAAGCGTCAGTAATCTTGAAAGCCATTGTAAATTCCTCCTTATTAAAGATATATCTTTGTACTGATTATAGCAGAACACGTCGAAATAGTAAAGTGTTAGTTGCGTGTAAATTTTATCATTTAAAGTGCACGGAATTTGTGGTAAACTGTAAGCAGCGGGGTTCTGCACTATTTCCCGCAGGAGGTACAGCATGAAAATTTATGCATTGATTGGAAAAAGCGGAACAGGCAAGAGCTTCCATGCCATGGAACTTTGCCGCGAAAAGCACATCGAGTCCATCATCGACGACGGACTTTTCATATACAAGAGCACGGTGGTGGCGGGAATTTCCGCCAAGCGCCAGGCGACGAAAATCGGGGCGGTGAAGGTGGCTCTCTTTAACGACGATGCCATCCGTGACGAAGTGGCAGGGGCCATCGACCACAAGAAGCCCAAGTCCATTCTGGTTCTGGGCACCAGCATCGGCATGACCGATAAGATTATTCTCCGTCTGGGACTGCTTCCGGACCAGGAGTCTCTGACTCAGGTGGAACGGATTTTTATCGAGGACATTACCACAGAAGAAGAGCGTGCCATCGCCAGAACACAGCGCGATGTGCTGGGCAAACACGTAATTCCGGCACCGGCGCTGCAGCTGAAGCGGAATTTTGCAGGATACTTTATGGACCCACTGCGTTTCTTCCGCGGCAAGGACGCCGGCACAGCAGCAGAGCGTACTGTAGTCCGCCCCACTTACAGCTACATGGGCGAGTACTTCGTGGACGAGCGGGTGCTGGAGGACATCGTCACATGCGTGGCCTTCCATATGCCGGCAGTGGCAGCCATTATCCGTGTCATTCAGGATCCCCGTCCGGAAACCTTCAAGCTTTCCGTGGCAGTACGGCTGAAAAAAGGCTATCCGATCTGGGAAACCGCCCAGATGCTCCAGGAGCAGATTAATGACCAGGTAGAGCTGATGACTGCCTTCAATGTGACCGAAGTCAACGTGGAAGTCCGCGGTATCGAGTAGAAGCCTATGACAGAAATGCGTACAGTGACATTTGAGGTGAAAGACTTTCACCTTACCCATATCTTTGACTGCGGCCAGTGTTTCCGCTGGAACCCGCAGGAGGACGGAAGCTGGACTGGCATTGCCGGCGGTCGGTGGGCCCGCATGAGCGAGTCCGAAGGAATCCTCACGGTTACCGGAACGGCAGCTTGCCCTGGTGAGTCTGAAGAAGAGTTTCGCGGCTTCTGGTATGATTACCTGGATCTTGGGCGAGACTATGGGAAGATTAAGCGGTCCCTTGGCCGCGGCGACGCTGCCATGCGGCGGGCTATTAAAGCGGGTGAAGGCATCCGCATCCTGAACCAGGACCTTTGGGAGACCATGATTTCCTTTATCATATCTCAGAACAATAACATCCCGCGGATCAAAGGCTGCATCGAAGCGGTGTGCAGAGAGTTCGGACAGGCAGTGGACGTTCCTGCAGAACTGCGTCCGTTTGTCGAAAGTGAAAAACTGTATACCATTCCAGGGCCGGAAGTACTGGCATCCCTGAAGCGTGAAGACCTGGACGGCTGCCGCCTTGGCTACCGGGCGCCTTATCTCATCGAAACCGCCCGCCAGGTTCTGGAAATGGGAGGCATGGAAGCCGTGGAAAAACACCTGCGCCGGGCCGAAGATCCGGTGGCGGAGCTGACATGTTTTGCGGGGGTGGGGCCGAAAGTGGCCAGCTGCATCGCATTGTTCGGGGTTGGACGTTACGATGCGTTCCCGATTGATGTATGGATGCGCCGCGCCATGCATACAGTATATAATATAGAAGAAAATCGTGTGGGAGAAATGCAGGCCTATGCCAGGGAACACTTTGGTAGGTACGGCGGATTCGCCCAGCAGTATCTCTTCTATTATATGCGGGGCCTGTAAATTCACACACTTTACACAAAATTTATCCAATTCCGGTCTTGACTTTCAGCGGGCACGGGGTATAATAGTTTTAGCACTCACGAAGATGGAGTGCTAAATTCATGAAAAAATGTGCGGTCTGACCGCACTGAATAATATGGAGGAATATATAAGATGTTTGGAATCAAACCTTTAGGCGACAGAGTCGTAATCAAGAGAGCAGCTGCAGAAGAAAAGACCACAGGCGGTCTGATTCTGACCAGCGCTGCCAAGGAAATGCCTAACATGGCAGAAGTTGTAGCGGTAGGTCCTGGAACCAAGGATGAACCGATGGAACTGAAGGTTGGCGACAAGGTTATTTTCGCCAAGTACAGCGGCACTGACGTGAAGTACGAAGGTGAAGAATATACTATCATGCGTCAGGCTGAAATCCTGGCAGTCATCGAATAATTCAGGGGGTATAGAGAAATGGCGAAAGAAATTTTTTATGGCGAAGATGCCAGAAGAAAACTGCAGGCAGGTGTAGACCAGCTGGCAAACACAGTAAAGATTACATTAGGACCTAAGGGCCGTAATGTTCTGATTAATAAGACTTTCGGTTCTCCGCTGATTACCAACGACGGTGTAACCATCGCGAAGGAAATCGAACTGGAAGATGCAGTGGAAAATATGGGTGCACAGGTCGTTAAGGAAGTTGCTTCCAAGACCAACGACGTAGCAGGTGACGGTACTACCACCGCAACTCTGCTGGCACAGATCATCATCCGTGAAGGTTTCAAGAACGTAGCTGCAGGTGCAAACCCAATGGAACTGAAGAAGGGTATCCAGGGTGCAGTAGCAGTTGCTGTAGAAGAAATCGGCAAGATTGCACAGCAGGTAGAAAAGAAGGAAGAAATCGCACAGGTTGCATCCGTTTCCGCAGCTGACCCTGCAGTAGGCGACCTGATTGCAGAAGCAATGGAGAAGGTTGGCCGCGACGGCGTTATCACTGTAGAAGAATCCAAGTCCCTGGGTACTACTCTGGACGTGGTTGAAGGTATGCAGTTCGACAGAGGTTACCTGTCTCCATACATGGTATCCGATGCTGAAAAGATGGTAGCAAACATCGAAAACCCACTGATTCTGGTTACCGATAAGAAGGTTGCCAACATTCAGGACCTGATTCCTCTGCTGGAGCAGGTAATGAAGATGGGCAGAAAGCTGCTGGTTATCGCAGAAGACGTGGAAGGCGAAGCTCTGGCAACTCTGGTACTGAATAAGCTGAGAGGCATCGTAGATGTTGTAGCTGTTAAAGCTCCTGGTTACGGCGAAAGAAGAAAGGCTATGCTGGAAGACATCGCAGTTCTGACCGGTGCAACCGTACTGTCCGCAGACCTGGGCTACGAACTGAAGGAAGCGACTGCTGACATGCTGGGTACTGCAGCATCCGTAAAGGTTGATAAGGACTCCACCGTTATCGTAGGCGGCGGCGGACTGAAGGCTGACGTACAGGCAAGAGTACAGAGCATCCGTAAGCAGATTGAAGAAACCACTTCCGACTTCGACAGAGAAAAGCTGCAGGAAAGACTGGCTAAGCTGTCCGGCGGTGTAGCAGTAGTTAAGGTTGGTGCTGCAACTGAAACTGAGCTGAAGGAAAAGAAGCTGAGAATCGAAGACGCACTGAACGCAACCAAGGCTGCAGTAGAAGAAGGTATCGTATCCGGCGGCGGCGTGGCACTGGTAAACACCATCCCTGCAGTAGCTGCATACGTGGAAACTCTGACCGGCGACGTGAAGACCGGTGCTGCAATCATCAAGAGAGCACTGGAAGAACCAGTTCGTCAGATTGCAGAAAACGCAGGCCTGGAAGGCAGCGTAGTCGTAGCAGCAGTGAAGAACAGCCCTGTAGGCGTAGGCTTCAACGCTGCAACCGAAGAATACGTAAACATGATTGAAGCTGGTATCGTGGACCCTGCCAAGGTTACCAGATCCGCACTGCAGAACGCATCCTCCGCTTCCGCAATGCTGCTGACCACCGAAGCCGGCATCGTAGACATCAAGGAAGAAACTCCAGCTATGCCAATGAACCCTGGCATGGGCATGATGTAATTTCATATAAGAATTCGAAGACCTCTGAGCAATCAGAGGTCTTTTTTATTCGTTTGAAGCCCGGCGGGGGTGTTTTGCGGGGTGGGGCGGGATGGCGCACTCGGAATACGGATTTTCGAGGTCCGTCGAGTGCCGTTCTATGTACCGCGCACTCGGATTTTGGTGTGCCGATAGGATTCGAGTGCGAATTTTTCCTGCAAAATCTCTGCGGCAGTGTTTTTTGATGTTTTCCAGACTGTTGGCTGCCAACATGGCACTCGGAATATGCCTTACTGAAGGTGGGCGAGTGCAGTCTGACATCTTTTGCACTCGGGATGGAGCCGAAGGAGACTATTGGAGTGCAGCCAATGATAAGAAGAAAAAAAGTCAATCCAGATAACAGATTTTGACAAGGTTCGACTGCAAATAATGGTAAAATGTGGAAAACAAGAAAGGAGTCATCATCATGCGAGGATTCAAAGAAGCAATCGAACAGGATATGGAACTGGAGAGAAAAATGTTGAATCTGATTGAGAGGGAACAGAGGCGGCTTCCGTCGGGGAGACTGAAGCAAGGGGCGAATGGAAGATCCGTGTACGAAAAAGAAACCCGCAGTCTGCCACCCGACGGAGCGAGGGCACTGGCCATTGCCAGACGGAATCTGCTTGAGGTTAAGAAGCGTATAATCGAAGAAAACCTGAAGGCGCAGGAAACGGTGGCGAAGAAATATAAGTCCTACCGTGACGACAAGGTGCTGGAAGGGATGAAGCCGGTTTATCGAAAGATTATCGGGGCAGCCTGGGAGAGGGCAGCCCGCCAGCAGCAGGAAGCCAGAATAGCTGCCCAGCAGCAGGCCATCGCCAGCGGCAGTGCCTATCACCCCGAACATCTGAAACATAAAAATATGAAAGGCGAAATCAACCGGTCTAAATCCGAAATCATAGTGGGCAATGTGTATGACAGCTTGAAAATACCTTACTCATATGAAGAAAGAATCTACTGGCCCCAGGATGCTCCCCCGGAAGCCTGGGCCATCAAGCGGCAGCTTAATATCCCCGACTATTATATCCCCGATTTTACCTGCACACTGCCCGACGGCACGAAGAAATACCATGAGCACCTGGGCAGGATGGACGATCCCTCCTACATGGAAAACTGGAAAAAGAAAATGATCCTCTACTACTGGGCTGGCGTCATACCCGGGAAGAACCTGATTATCACAGCCGACGACCGGTACGGCGGTATCGATCAGCAGCAGATTGTGCGGGTGCTGTTAGACGAGTTGGGAGAACTGGTGGGGATGGCGAGATAGACAGGACTGGAATACGGGGCGGATTTGTGTTATAATACGCCGTATCTGAAACAACTCTGTGAAAGGAGATCCGCCATGCGTTCAAACATCTACCGGCGCGCCATCGACGCCTTTTATAACAACCACGGATACATGAGTTTCGGCCAGCTGAAAGAAGCCGGTGTCACCATCGGCCAAATTCACGAGCTGGAGGATATGCAGGCCATCGAAAAAATCAGCCGGGGCTGGTACTGGTGTCATGAATGTGGCTGGGAAAAGCCGAAAGATTATAAATACATCGAAATCTGCAAAGTCTACCCCAAGGCTATCATCTGCCTGGACAGTGCCTGCTGGCTCAACGGACTCATCAGCAGAGAACCCGAAACCGTGACTCTTGCCACCGTCCGCACCGACCGGATGAAACTGGATTTTCCCTTCGGCTTCAAACGGTACTATCTGCAGAATGCAGGGCTTGATGGTGAAATCCTGGAAACCCACACCGACTTTGGCAGTTATCGTTACTACGGACCCGAACGGACCATCTGTGACGTCATCCGCATGGATCTGAAAGTAGGCCGCGACACCTATCTCGAGGTCATGGACCTTTATCGCGGCCATATCGATCAAAATATGTACGACCGGGTGCGCTGCTACGGCGAGGCACTCCGGGCTTTGAAGAACGTAGAAAAAAGTATAGAGCAGAAAGAGTGGAACGAAGAAACTCAAACCTGAATGCAGGAATGAGTTTCTTTTTTTATAGCAGGGAAACTATATATGTGAAATGTAAAATAAAAACTGTTGTGGTATTGATGGAAACATGATATTATATGTGTAATAAAAAATATAAATATGAAGGAAAGGAATTGTGAGTTATGGGAGTTTTTATTTATATGCATGTTTCAAAAAACATAACAGATGAAGAATGGTGGCCTTTTTATGAAGAAGCTTCCCTGATGGCGAAGAAGTTTGGGCTGTACGACATCAGAGAACGGGAGTTTTACGGCAGGAAAATTTTCTGTGCGGCACCTGTGGAAGAATACGAAGAACGGGGCTGCAGAGTATGGTGTGCAGCAGGTGATTTAAAGTCCATGCAGAATGCAGAAGCTTTTTATATGCCGAGAGACTTCAGCAAGTGGGTAGAAGCGACAGACCACGAGGAAATGGTGGATGCGCTTTTGGCCGTGACTGGTGATTCGCCTTATGCGGAAATAAAGGATTCTGCGAGATTGAACCATCACCTGTGGGGCCTTTGGTTCAATAAAACGCAGGGAGAGCGCTATCATATGTATCTTCTTGCCATTGCGTGTGTTGCCGCAGAGTATTTTGGAAACAGGGTCTATATTCATGGAGATATTACGAAAGGTCAGTGCAGAGCTGCAGTGAAACTGGCTGGCGAATGTCTGGGAAGAGAGATTCCGCTGCCGGATACCTGCGATGCAGAGAGACTGTGCTGCAGAATTAAAAAACTGCCGCTGTCTGAAGAAGATAAGGTGAGAATTTTCTTCCGGACCTATCTGGGTGATAAGGAATGTCGTGAATGCAGGGATATACTGCAGGAGCATTTCTCTGATGGTATGCAGAAATACTGGAATGCGAAGTTCGACGGCGTAAGATTCATCAATTACGATTTCATGGATACAGTCCGGACTTTTCTGCGTATGGAGTATGGGCTGGAGGAACTTTGTGAAAACTTATCCTGGCATGAAGAGGCATCCAAGGACATCGTGGAGCAGTTTGTACGTTATATTATGGAAACTGAGCTGTATAAAAAAGAAAAAAACTGTAAGGATCCATTAGTGGTAGACTGTGAAGAGGAAGAACCGTACTCTCTCTATATGCAGATGGCACAGTGTTTCTTTGGGATGGCGAGAAACAAACGCATCGACCGATATATCCCGCTGGAGGAAATCGAACGGCTCCTACAGCATTATTTTGGTGAAGTATGTGATGTTAAAGCGATTATTGCTGATACAGTGAAGCAAGAAAGAGAAGATACTCCAGCAGACCGTATGAACCAGTTTATGGACGAAAAGCAGAATGAACTGATGGAGATGGCGGAAGCATATGATATATGGTGGCCCGAATCATTTCGGCGTTATAAATCCGGAGACAGTATTGAACCCGGAATGAAAGAAAAGCTGGAATATTTTTTCCAACGCTATGAAGAACTGCACAGGATTGAAGAAACCTATGCAAATCTGAAAGATAAAACAACAGAAGAAAAGTGTGGATTCCTAATGGAATATAATCGAAGTATTCTGCTTACGGAAAAAGAGTGGAGAATGATTTTCGGAAGAATTGAGGAGGATGAAGATAGTTTCGCGCGGTATTATCCGATGGTACGGGTTAATATTACAAATACGGAGCGAGAAATGCTGGTAAGAAGCCTTGTATTGAACGATGAACTTTGGAAATATTGCGAAGAGACTTTCCAGAAAACACTCTTATGATTCTGCAGCCCGCCGGATGTGGCGGGCATTTTCTTTTTACAGGTTTCAGCAAAATCTCTGCACCCGGACAATTTGGCCTCGAAAAAAAATCTTCCATATCACCCTGCGTTGAAATCGAACTGTGTCGAATTATCCGGTTTCATGGCGGAAACCATTGGAATAAGGCCATTTACGTCGAATGATGCGGTATAATTCTCCTTGCGTGAATGGAAATATATGGTAATATAAAAACAACTATAACCAGAGAACTTCGTGCACGAACCGTTCTGAATGAAATACAGAAAGGAAAGAAGTAACATATGGAGAAACAATATCATAAATTTACCGAGCAGCTGGTATTCGCCATCGTAATGAGAGATGAGGAAATTTGTAAAGAATTGATTGAACGTATCATTCCCAATCGAAAGATTAAAGCCATCCGCTTTGCGGAAAATGAACTGATGGATGCGCTGGCACAGGCTATCTCGGATCATAAAGAAGGAAAAGAATCAAAAGAAATCAGTTTTAGCGAAGTGAGAGAAATCATAGAGAAAAAAACCGCGAGAATTGACACAGAAAAACAGGTTCTTCCTGCATTGCTGTCAAAATCCGTACGCTTCGATGCACTTTTCCAAGATGACAGCATCTGGGTGGATATTGAAATGCAGGTGGAAAGTGAAGCTGACCTGCCGCTCAGAATCCGCTACTACCACGCCAGCAAGGATGTGGAATCCCTGCATTCCGGGGATGATTACCGAAAGCTGAAACCAGGATACGTCATCTTTCTATGTCTGTTTGACCACTGTGGAAAAGGGGAGGCTGTATACCACTTCCAGACATTGGAAGAAAAGTTCCACTTGCCTTTAAACGATAATCAGTTTACAATACTCTTAAATATGAGATGTCCGAAGGACAGAGTGCCGGAAAAACTGAAGTCCTTCTACCAGTATGTAGATAATGGCGATGCAGGCGATGACTCCTTCACCCGGAGAATCAAAGAACTGGTAGACCGTGCCAATGCGGATACGGAGGTGAGAAACATGATTACATTCGCAGGTGATGTGGCTGCGAAAGAAAAGCAGCTGAAAGAAGAGAAGGCTCAGGCAGAAGCCAGAGCCGAGGCAGAGAAAGCCAGAGCCGACGCGGCCATCGCCCAGCTGCAGACCGAGAAACTGGAAACTGCCCGAAAAATGAAAGCTAAGAACTTCACTATTGAGGACATCGCTGAAATGACCGGCCTTGATAGCGAGACAATCGAAAGCCTGTAACAGAGGTTCATAAATAACTACCTGGCCCGCCACCCGGCGGGCTTTTTGTTTATGCGTTTGAAGCCCGGCGGGGGTGTTTTGCGGGGTGGGGGCGGGATGGTGCACTCGGAATACGGATTTTCGAGGTCCGTCGAGTGCTGCTCCATGTACCGCGCACTCGGATTTTGGTGTGCCGATAGGATTCGAGTGCGAATTTTCCCTGCGAAATCTCTGCGGCAGTGTTTTTTGATGTTTTCCAGACTGTTGGCTGCCAACATGGCACTCGGAATATGCCTTACTGAAGGTGGGCGAGTGCAGTCTGACATCTTTTGCACTCGGGATGGAACCGCTGGAAATTCTGCAGAACCCTAAAAGTGGGGACGTAATCCCTGGAACAGGAAGGTTACGCAAAATGCGATTTGCATATAATAACAGAGGTAAAAGCAACAGCGTGCGGATTTGCTATGTGGACTTTGATAGACAAGCAACAGTTTATTTAATAGTTGTTTATGCAAAAGCAGATAAAGAAAATTTAAGTAAAGAAGAATGTAATGTATTAAGAAGTTTGATTCAGATACTGGAAGACAGCTTGTAAGGAGGCTATTATCATGGATAATTTGTATGAAAGTCTTGTGCAGGGGCTGGAAGAAGCTATTGAAGATGCACGAAGCAAAGAAAAGAAACTGAAACGAAGCACAGTAGTAGTGATTCCTGTGAAAACCTATACGCCTACAGAAATTAAGGATATTCGCAGCCGCATTGGTTTCTCTCAAAATCTGTTTGCCAGTTATATGGGGGTATCTGTAAAGACTGTAGAAGCATGGGAAAAAGGTACGAATACCCCGTCCGGAACTGCCAGCAGAATTTTAAGTATGATGGAAATGGATCCTGATTTAACCTCTAATTTTCCTTTTGTTACAAGACCTGTATAAGTATATTTTGGCCCGCCACCCGGCGGGCTTTTTCTTATCCCATTCACCATGGTCAAACCCAACCTTAGTGGTAATATATAACGGAATCATGCTTCCCTGGAGCTGCAGAACGCCATTTAAACCACCCTTTGTTTCTGAGCAAAATCTCTCCTCCTGGAGCTTTCGCCATCCAGAAAACACCCTTGTGCAGCCCGGTTTCAAAAATAAAACAAAAAACTTAAAAATAATAAAAGAAAGAAAACGTTGGAATTTCAACGGTTACATGGAAAATGATAAAATAATTAGAAAAAAAGGTTAGATGACAAAGTAAATTCGAGTTTGCCAGAGTAACTTCGAATCCTTTCACAGTTTCGTTAAATTGAATTTATGATAATGCAAAAAATCATCCTGAAAAGGATGATTTTTTGATTGTGATGGTGTAATATCAACAGTAAATAAGGGAATAAGGGCATACGAAAATCAGGATGGCACTTTTGGAGATTTTTCTGCCAAAGTAAATTCCATCCCCCGTTGCTCCTGATTTTGCAATCACCCGGCCAGCTATTTTGTTAACTCTTCATTCTAAAAATTCTTTAAATCGATTCCTCTCCAATAATCCCAGGGACCACAGATGTATCCACGTTCAAGACGATATGCCTTTAAGAAGCACATTGGCATATCTTCATACTCAAGGTATCCCCATGGATTGGTTTCGGGGTCATGACCTGTATAAACCCATCTTCTGAGCGATCTGCGTTCGCGCAGAGTCATGGGAATCAGTTCTTCTATCTCGTTGAGTACAGCGATATTACACTGATATTCGGATGAATTTCTATCAAACATCATAACTGGCCTCCCTTATGAAAACAGAAGCATTCAGTGTGATATCCGAATAAGGAATTCTCTGGCATCCCATTTGATGTAGAATTTCTTCGCCGTAAAGAAAGGCAAACATGTCATAAGGGGATTTGTTTCCGAGATTTTTTCTGCAGTTTTCGTCCAGTTCTATTGCAGTGGGATTTGAGAATTCGGTGCCGTTTTGGAATCGTTGTAATCACGAAGAAAGGCCAACATCATTTCCGCTCGGACAAAATGAATAGTTAAAAGAGCCTTGCCGCCTTTTTTTCCTTCCACAGAATCCAGCTGCACGGTAGGGGTATCCGGGTTGCTGCTGATAAACTGCAGATAATCAGAATAAGTACGATGAATTCGACAAGCTTTGTCCACTTTATGTGGCTTGGCTTTTTTTCGTTTACGGAAACGAACTTTGCGCGGTAAATCGATGTTCATAGCTGAAAGAATTCGAGCATCAATCAGGCGGTAAATTGTCCGTTCGCTGATTGTGATGGAATCTCTATTTGTAACATAGATCATAGCAGCCGTTACAGACATAAGGCGGTTTTAGAAGCCTGCTGCAGATTTCCTGCTGAAAATTCTTACACAAACGATTGCACATGGAACAGCGGCGGCAAAGGGTATAACGTCGCTCAGCATGACATTCAGAGCAGATATGTGACTTGCTGCAGTTGTGGCGGTGGATGCAGGCATTGTAGGCAACCCGCATGCCGCCAGTTCTGCGGAAGACCAGATGATGTTTCACCTCCTTGGAGATTGTAGAAGGGTCTTTGGAAAGCTCGCTGGAGATACAGCGAAATGATTTTCTTTCATTCAGCATGGATTCGATGATGAATCTATCATCGAAAGTGAGATGTTTATGTTTCGTCATGATGGTACCTCCATATGGCCGGGTAACAGCATAACTTAACTATACAATAACCCTCTGACATAGTAATTTCAACGGTTCCGCTTGCCAGATTAAGTTCTGTATTAGGTGAATTAGAACTGGAAGTTACTTTGGCAAATAATTAATTAGAAAAAAATCAAAAATATTTTAATTTTTGTGTAACCTTTTTGCCTCCTAAATTGAGTTAGTTATGTAAGTTACAGATGACACTTTCGCCGCGCCGGCAAAAACTTCTGTAAAAGCCCAAAAAATACAGAAAAAAAGCTTGCAAAACGGAGGAACATTTGGTAAACTCAATTAGGAATTATTTCATATTGTAAGTTGGGGTACTCTGTACTTTAACCTTACAAATGAGCAAAAAATTAAACAAGGAGGAATTCTAAAATGAAAAAGTTTTTAACAGTGCTTTTAGTAGTTTCTGTACTGTTCACTTTCAGCTTTAGCTCTGCATTCGCAGCAGAAGGCGTTAAACCTGAACAGGAAGTTACAACTCGTAGCGAAGCAATCGCTAAGGCACAGAAGGAAATGATTGAAGCAATCGAAAAGGTTGGTAAGGATGCTAAGGCTGAATTATTCGACGAATACGTAGAAAGGTTCGATGATAACGAATATGAACTGACAGTGGATGGTTCTGTATATGCTGCTACTATCGACGCTATGGTTGCTGACTATGTAAAGGCTTTCAACGAAGCTGCTAAGATGGTAAAGGGTAATGCTAAGATTCAGGAGAACTATGCTAATGCAATCCTGGAAGCTGCGAAAACTGTAGTTGTATTTGAATACAATGGTGCAGAAGTTGAGTTAGTTAGGGAAAATGGTGTACCTGCTGATGCAGAAGCTTTAGCTAAGTCTGTTGCTGGTCTGACTGCTGCAAACAAGGCAGTTGCTTACTATGACCTGTACACTCTGGCTAACATTGTTGACGAAGCAAAGGCATACGTAAACGGTGAACTGGCTAAGGTTGACATGTCTCTGTATACTAACGATGTAATCGACAAGACTGCTGCTTACCCTCAGACTTGGGCTGAAAAAGCTGCTGAAATCAAGGCTGAACTGGCTAAGGTTGTAGCTGATACTGAAGTTGACATGACTAAGTCCGTAAAGGCTGCTAAGACTGGCTTAGACACTATGTTCGCAGTACTGGATAAGTTACAGGTTGAAGAATCCTACAAGGATATTTATAAGAATGAATATGTAACTTCTTATAGACTGCATGACGATTATGGTCTGGAAACTTCCAAGACTCTGGCTGATGACAAGCTGGAAGCTGAAGTTGATAAGGCTGCTCTGAAGGCTGAACTGGCTAGCAGATTAGCTGTAGCTAAGAAGGGAGCATTAGAAGATTACAACAATAAGATTACAGATAAGGCTGCATACGAACAGAGACTGGCTGACTTAGAAACTTGGGCAGAAGTTATGACCGTAGTTATCGAAGAAGGCAAGTTCTCCAGATGGTACTATGCTGACGAAGCTGTAACCATGATGGGTGCTTACGAAGCTGCTGAAAATGCTGCTGCAATCGTAAAGCTGCAGGTTGAAAAGGATGGTTCCGCTAAGTACGATGCTGCTAAGGTTGACGAAATCCTGGCTGGTCTGAAGGTTAAGATTTTCGCTGAAGAAACTTATACCGTGGACTTCTCTGCTGCAGAAGTTAAGGAAGATATGTTCGCATGGAAAAAGGAAGTAAAGCTGGCTACCGCTAAGAAGTATCTGGCTGATGCACTGGAAGCAGAAGACTACTATGCTCCAGAAGTTGCTAAGATCGAAGCTGAATATGCTAAGGTAATCGCTAAGATTGAAGCTGCTGCTAACCAGAAGCAGTTAGACGCATGTGCTGATGATGTTGCACTTTCTTTCGATGTTGACTGTGAAGAAGATGTTATCGCTAAGGTAGCTAAGCTGTCCAACACTGCTAAGTTTGAAACTGCTGTAGAAAACTTCATCAAGTTATACAACCTGCAGTCCGGTGCTAAGTCTTATGAAGACGCATACATCGCTGAAGATGTTGATACTGCTGATGTAGCGGAATACCTGGCTGAACAGGGTGCAAGAAAGAACGCTGATGTTGCTGCATTACTGGGTCAGGCTGAAGCATTCGCTCAGACTGTAAAGAACAACGGTACTAAGGCTGCTGAAGCTGAAGCTGCACTGGCTGCGGCTAACGCTGCTATCAAGGCTCTGCCTACCGTAATCACTCTGGCTGACAAGGCTGCTGTAGAAGCTGCTTTCGAACTGGCTGAAGAAGTTGGTTACCCTACTACTTACACTTCCACTAAGCTGGCTGCAGCTGTTGACACTGTAAGATTTGCTGAAGACAAGGCTATTGATGATATGATCAAGGCTCTGCCTGCTAAGATCACTGTTGCTGATGAAGCTGCTGTAGATGCTATTCTGGCTGCTGTAGAAGCTTACGAAGAAACTGAAATGTACGCTGGTGCTAAATACGATCAGGCTAGTGTTGCAGATGCTAAGGATGACGCAGTAAAGGCTGCTGAACTGGCTGCTGTACATGCTGCTATCGCTGCTATCAATGCTGCTGACGAAGCTTCTGTTGAAGCTGCAAGAGCTGCTGTAGACGCATACGTTGCTGAATACACTGATCCATTATTCAAAGATGAAAAGGGTGACATCGTTGGTTACAGAGCTGTAGATTTCATTCAGAACATCGATAAGCTGACTTACGCTGAAGCAGAAGTTGCTCTGGCTAAGATTGAAGCTGTTGAAGCTCTGAAGATCACTGCTTCCTCCAAGGCTACTAAGGGTGCTATCACCGTTAAGTGGACTGTAAAGGGCGACACTTCCGCAGTTGAAGGTTACGAAATCTGGAAGTCCACTAAGAAGAACTCCGGTTTCAAGAAGGCATTCACTGCTACTAAGATGTCCTACAAGAACACTAAGGAACTGAAGAAGGGTACTAGATACTACTACAAGGTTAGAGCTATCGCTTACACTGCTGATGGTACTAAGATCAAGTCCGACTGGTCCAACAAGGCTTACAGAGTAGCTAAGTAATTAATCGTTTACGATTTAGTTCAATAAGACTCACTGAGAGCTGAGGTTTATCCTCAGCTCTCTTTTGTTATCTAAAAAATCCCATACTTTTCCTCTGTAAATTGTAAAATTCTGCTTGTTAGTTTTGTCTAAACATATTATAATTACGATATATAGCTATAATCATACGGGTGTGTGGCGTAACGTGTCCTGTATGAGCATAATTTGAGATTATGATAGAAAGGAATGGAAAGAAAATGAAAAAGACATTAGCGATTTTGCTGTCACTGGCTTTAGTGATCTGCATGATTCCTGGTGCTGCATTCGCGGCTGAAGTACCCGCGGGTGGTGAAGGTTCTGGAGAGCCTACACCAACTCCAACTCCGGTTGCAATTTCTTCTGTGGCACTGTCTGACACAGCAGCACTTTATGGTTACAGTGCGGCTCCGACAATCACAGTAAAGGCAGGAGACACTGCATTAGCAGCAGGAACTGATTATACTGTTGCATGGTCTCCGAGTGAACCAGCGGCAAACAGTAATGTAGGTACTTATACATTAACTGTAACCGGACAGGGAGGATACACTGGTACTGCCAATGCGACCTATACGGTTTCTCCGGTTGATTTAGCCAGAGCTACAATTGAACTGACAGATGATCTGACCACAGCTCATGTTGATGCGAAGAAGGCGGCTCTGAACAGCAATGGTTTAGCGCTGGTAAAGGTAACACAGGATGGTGAAAACATCACAAACAGCTGTACCTTTGCATCAAAGGTAGTGGGAAATACTGCTTATATCACTGCAACTGCGAAAGAAAGCGGAAATAACATTCTGAAATCATCCAGAGAATCTGCGTTCACAATTAAAACAATTGTTACATCTGATTTAATTCAGAAGATTTCTGAGCAGGCATATACAGGTGAAGCTATAAAGCCATCTGTATCTGTAAAATCACCAAATGGTTACGGCTATCTGAGAGAAGGTACTGATTATACTGTTACTTACTCCAATAATGTGAATGCCACATCTGCTGCAGTTGCTACCATTACTCCGATTGGTAATTACACAGATAACGGTGTGACTCTGACTAAGAATTTCATTATTGCTCAGAGATCTCTTAATAGTTATAACGTAACTGTAACAGTTCCTGACGCGGTGTATAATGATGGCAAGGTTGTTGAATTAAATGAAACTGTCTACTACGGAGATACCAAGCTGGTAAGAGGCAGAGATTATAAGGTATATGTCAGCAGTAGTTCTGTAGGAAAATCTGTAGCTACAATTGAAGGTTACGGCAACTATAAGGATACTGTAAGCAAGTCCTTCACTATCGTAGAAAAAGGTAAAGCGTTAGCTGACGATAATACATATATCTATATTGGGGGAAATCTGGCATCAAACTATTCCGTTTCTTACAACGGTAGTGCTGTGACTCCAGCGGTGTCTGTATATTTAGGTGAAACAGCACAGTCTGCAGTTTTATTAGGTTCCAGCTATTACTCTGTAACTTACGAAGATAATGACAAGCCTGGTTATGCGACTATTACTGTTACCGGCAGAAACGGTTATGCAGGTACTGTAACTGCAGAATTTAGAATTGATGCTACTAGAATTGATCAGTATAACACTACAATTTCTGGCCTGAATTCTTCCTATACTTATACTGGTGCTTACATTGTTCCAGATGTAACAGTTCGAGTTAATGGTGTAACATTAATCAAGGGTAAACATTATGATGTAACCTATTATAATAACAAGAATATTTCTACTACATACAGCAAAGCAAAGGTGACTATCAGTGCGATTTACGATAGTGGCTATACTGGATCTGTATCTCAGGAATTTACAATCGCTGGTAAGAGTATGTATGGTTGCTCTGCATCCTTTGCAAATGGTGTCAGCTATTCCGAGTACAACGGACTTGTTGTCAAGCCAACTGTGGTGGTAAGAGACGGATATTACACTACTCTGAGAGAATACACAGATTACACTGTATCTTATAAGGATGCGTCTGGTAAGGTTGTTACTTCCATGAAGGATGCTGGTACTTACACAGTTGTAATCACTGGTAAGGGCAACTACAGCGGTGAGCTGACTCTGACTTACACTATCAAGGGTAAGGACATCAGTTATTACGATGTAACTCTGAATAAGGCTTTTGCAAACGCTACTGGTTATGCGCAGAGCGTATCTGTAACTTCCGTAAAGTACGGTACTACAGTTCTGAGATCCACTGACTATACTGTATCTTATCAGAACTCTCTGGGTCAGACTGTAACTTCCATGTCTGCTCCTGGCACATACAAGGTAGTTGTAACCGGTAAGGGTGGCTACTCCGGCAGCACTTACGCAACCTTCACCATCACTGGTACACCTCAGACTGTAACCTTAAACAAGGGTAACGTGAAGGTTTACAAGGATACTGATCCGATTAAGGTAACTGCTAAGGCTACCGGCGACGGTACCGGCTTCGTTTACACTTCCAGTAACCCAGAAGTTGCAGCTGTAAATGCAAGCGGCGTCGTTACAATCAAGTCCATCGGCCGTGCGAAGATTACTGCTACTACTGTAGGGATGAAGAAATCTGAAGAAGCTTCCGCTTCCTTCGTAGTGAAGGTATATCCAGATAAGGCTACTATCTCCAAGAAGCCTTGGACCGAAGGTAAGAAGGGTTCCCTGAGAGTAAGATGGGATATCCAGGAAGATGCAACTTACTACGAAGTAAGATACTCCAGAGATAAGTCCTTCAAGAAGGGTACTTATAAGACCAAGAAGGTAACTGCTTCCGAAAAGTACGACACTCAGTCCACAGCACTGAAGGATCTGTACAGCGGCAAGACCTACTATGTAAAGGTTAGAGCCGTTAAGGTTGTTTATAATGACTACGGCGAAGAAATCAAGTACTACGGCACATGGTCTGGATGGAGATCTGCGAAGACTAAGTAATTGATTTTACTGAAATTGAACAAAACTGAAATGAATCCGGGCGCAGTTTACTGTTGCCCGGATTTTATGCTTGTAGAAGGGTAAAAATCGGCGTATAATATAATCAGTGTATGCGTTAATTTGTGTGCTGAAAGTGAGGCTGAAAGATTATATGATGAAAAAGATGCTGAGAATTGCGATACTTGTTTTGATACTATCATTCATGTTTACTGTTTGCGGCAGTGTTGGATTTGCGGAAGAGCCGGCCGTCTCAGCGACCGATTTAACAGGAGCTGAGGTTACCTTGAATCCCCAGTATACGGTTTATACAGGTGTAGCAGTTGTGCCTCAAGTTACTGTTAAGCTGGAAAATAAAATTTTAACTTCGGGAGTGGATTATTCCCTTTCTATTCCGATGATTAAGAATACAGGTATTTACACAGTTGAGGTTACGGGAATGGGGGACTATACTGGTACAGCAAAATCTTACTGTAGCATAATGCCTGTGGATTTGAACGATGCTTCGATTAAATTGACTAGAGGTTTGACCACTGCAGATTTGTCGAAAGACCATAAAACAATCGTTCCATCCGTATTGAACTCTATTGTTAGGGTAAATCAGGCGGGAGTAAATGTCAGTTCCTGGTGCACACTAAGTTCGTCCATAGATGGAAACAAAGTAACAATCACCGCTGCAATTAATAATGGTGATGGAATCAATGTGATGAACTCTTCTATAAGCAGTATAATTACCATGAAGACTCACATGGAGGACTGTGTCATAGAACTTGGAGAAGAGATGTTTGTTTACAATGGTGAACAGCAGATACCTTCTGTAGTTATTTATAATACAATTAGTCTGAAAACTTTAAAAGAAAAAGAAGACTATATTGTACAATATAAAGATAATATCAATACTGGCTTCGCATCTGTAACTGCGATTGGTATCGGAGACTATACTGGTAACATTATCAGGTATTATTATATCGAACCAAAGGACTTGTACAACTGCACTACCTTCATCACAGGCGGCAGAAGCAGCAGCGCTTACACCGGTAAGGAAATTCAGCCTCTGGCAACTGTCCGTGATGGCGCCAAGAAGGTGCTCATAAAGGATAAAGATT
Organism: Anaerovoracaceae bacterium; assembly: GCA_045637765.1. Lineage (GTDB taxonomy): Bacteria > Bacillota > Clostridia > Peptostreptococcales > Anaerovoracaceae > RGIG7179. The sequence continues at coordinate 47,979 of JAZTZZ010000019.1, forward strand.
ATACAGTTTCCTATACAGATAAGAGCAGCCGTCCGTTGAAGGGCCTGCTGGATGCTGGTGAATACAATGTAATTGTAGAAGGTTACGGCAACTACACAGGTAAAATCGAGCTTCCTTACGAGATCATCGGCACTGATGTAGATGGATATGAAATTAATCTGCGTTACGATAAAGTGAAGGCGGACGGAACAGCCAAGGTTCCAGAGATTTTGTCGGTGCAGCTGGGGGATAAGTCGGTTCTGACGGCCAGTGAGTATGATGTGTCTTACCTGGATCCGGCTGGAAATCCGGTGACGGAGATGATCAAGCCGGGTGTATATACCGTCGTGGCAACTGCCAAGAACGGCTTCTCCGGTACCATCACCACCACCTTCGAAATCGTGGGGGCGGAGCAGGAAATCATTCTGCCGAAGACTGCTTATAAGGCATACAAGAAGACCGCAAACTTTAAGCTGGCACCGGAAGCCACTGGTGACGCCACCGGATTTACCTTTGTGTCCAGCAATCCGAAGGTTGCCAGTGTTTCTGCAGACGGCGTGGTGGATGTGAAGAAGCTGGGCCGTGCGGTGATTACCATTAAGACTACCGGTGAAACCATATATCAGCCGGCGGTTCAGACCGTAGAAGTGAAGGTATACCCATACAAGGCGGTTATGACACAGAAGCCTTGGACTGACGGGGCGAAGAAATCCTTTAAGGTGCGCTGGGAAACCCAGGAGGATGTGACCTATTATCAGGTTCGCTACTCCAGAAATAAGAATTTCAAGTCCGGTACCTATAACACCAAGAAGGTAACACAGAATACCAAGGGCTACAAAACCCAGTCCACCACCATTAAGGGCCTGAAGAGCGGACAGAAGTACTACGTGAAGGTACGCGCTGTTAAGGTCGTGGAAGATGAACACGGCGACAAGATTTACTACTACGGCAACTGGTCTGGCTGGAAGTCCGTGAAGACGAAATAATTTAATATAATCAGTTGAAGCCTCGGAGGCATACGGATGTATGCTTTCGGGGCTTTTTTACTGCGAATACAAAAAATCCCTGAAAACCGACAGGAAATCCCTGAAATCTTACATTTTGAAAAAAATGAATTGACTGGAGATATCATACTGGTATTATATGGGAAAAGGTGTTCATGTCCGGACTGCTTAAATGGCACCTGCATATATCAATACGTATTGACATGACACGTATAGCTTTAGTATAATCGAAAGTGAGGTATCATGTTATGCCTTTGAAGCCAAGGGAAATGGAACGTATCATACGTGCAGACGGGTGGATTTTCAAATCTCAGGAGGGATCACACCGACATTATGTCCATCCAATCAAGCCTGGAAAGGTCACAATACCTTTTTCCTGCAGAGAGCTGCCGCGTGGTACTGAAAAATCAATTTTAAAGCAAGCTGGAATTAAGGAGGTATAAAAAATGTTAACTTCATATCCTGCATGTTTTTTTAAGGAGGACAGTGGTTATTCCGTTGTTTTTCCTGATTTGAACTGGCTGTCTACATGTGGAAGCAGTTTGGAAGAAGCGTTTAACATGGCGATTGACTGCCTGGCCGGGCATTTGTTTTTCTGTGCAAAGGAAGGGACCGCCGTAGATGTGGCATCACCTCTGAGGGATATTGACGCAGCGGAAATTGCTGCAGAACTGGAGATTGAGCCTGAAGAGATGTTTGTAAATATGGTGTCAGTTGATGTGGCAGCCTATGCGAAGGTTCATTTCGAAAAGTCAGTGAAAAAGACCCTGACCATTCCTTCCTGGCTGAATACTATGGCCATGGATCAGAATATCAACTTCTCTCTGGTACTGCAGGAAGCGCTGAAGGAGAAGCTTCAAGTTGAATAGAACATACAGAAAAGAAACAGACATTTCTTCGGAAATGTCTGTTTTTTACTATACCCCACCACCGATTTTGTGGTAAAATATAAGGTACTAAAAAAACAGAAAGGGGATCGCCATGCTGACCAGAGAGACCATTCGTAAGATGACGCAGGACACCACATTTAAGCGGGGGCTGCAGATTTACTACTCGAAGAACAGGGTGACGGAGTTTAATGTAACGGAACAGAGGGGTACCGGCCGCCGTGCCATGATGGTGAGGGATATGGTAACGGCCCGTGTGCGGCTTTCTGCTGCCGAAAACTGCAAGGTTCGGCTGGAATACGACCGTGACAGCGAGCTGCTCATTACTTCATCCTGTGACTGTCTGGCATTCACCAATGGCGGCGGAGTGTGCAAGCACTGTGTGGCGGTTCTTTTGAAATATGCGGACTGGCGTGTGAAGCAGGGACTTTATACCCGTCCGGAAGGAAACTACAGTAAAATCGATGAGGCGGTACCGGCGGCCGGCAGCGATGCGGCGGCAGACACCGAATCCGCCATCCCAGCTGAAACACCGGCAGAGCCTGCGCCAGTTCCTGCACCGGTGGAAGTTTACGTACCAAAGGAACTGACCACGCCGGTGATGAAGAATTTGCTGGAAAAACGGACCAGAACCAGAACGGCACCGGTTACGGAACCGGCGGTTCACGGACGCGTGCGCATCGAGCCGGTGCTGCATCTGTCGCCTTCGGGAGACCGTGTGGAGTTCCGCATCGGGGCAGACCGCATGTACGTCATGAAAGATACAGGCAAGTTCAAGGAACTGATGGCTACCGGCCAGTCCCACTCCTACGGAAAGAACCTGACCTTTACCCATACTATAGAAAGTATCGCTCCGGAAAGCCGCGGCATCGCCCGGTTTATCATGAGTCATGCGGGCCCGCCTGCCATGGGCGTGGTGGCTCCTGCTGCATCCAGACTTCTGGTACTGGATGGCGAGGCTCTGGAAGAGCTGCTCTTCCTCTGTGAGGAAAGCGGCATTCATGTGGCTGTTTCCATGGGACAGGGACAGGAATTTGCGGAGGATCTGTGGCAGATGGGCGAGGGCTGGCCGCAGCATATCCTGCGCCTTACCGGAGAGTATGGAGATGAGTCCAATCCGTTCACTCACGGCAAAATCCTGGGCGTCCGCGGGTCTACTTCACCGTTCCAGGTGCGTGTGGGCCGGGAGTATATTTTCGCATTTGAAGATTTTGAAATATACCGTATGCACAGAGAGCGGGCCGATGCGGTGGAAGACTGGCTGAAGAGTCTGGCACCGCGTCAGGCACGTGTTCACCATGAGTTTTTCATCGAACGGACGGATCTTCCTGCATTCTGCAGGGAACTGCTGCCGCAGCTGAAGCGTGTATTTGAGGTGGAACAGTTTGAATTCCACGAAGATGATTTCGAAATGGCCCGCGGTGAGTATCACTTCTATCTGGACAGTCCGGAAAAGGATGTGGTGACCTGCCGTATCATCGCCAGCTATGGTGACAGGGAATATGCCCTGTACCGTGGTCTGTCTGCGGACCGTGGCTCCGGTCTTGCGGACCGTGACCTGGTGGATGAGCTGTCCGTATGGCAGGCTCTGGCAGTATGGCTGCCGGTGGAATCCACATCGGCCGGTGTCAGCGAGCGTCTGCTGGCCAATGACGAGTCTGGCCTTTATGCCTTCCTCACCGAGGGTGTCAATGCCCTGCAGGAGCTGGGGACCGTTTACGTTTCCGATGCTCTCCGCAAAATCTCCGTGCGTAATGCACCGAAGGTTTCCGTGGGTGTATCCCTGGGCGGCGATATGCTGAACCTTTCCATGGATGCGGAAGGTATTACACAGGAAGAACTGGCTGAAATTCTCAGCCGTTATGATAAAAAGAAGAAGTTCCACCGTCTGAAGAATGGGGACTTCATTCAGCTGGAAGAGGAAGATATGGATGCTCTGGCAGATCTGCAGCAGGGACTGGGTCTCAGCCAGAAAGACCTGCTGAAGGAAACCATGGAAATTCCGCGGTTCCGTGCGCTCTATCTGGACAAACAGATGGTCAGCGGTGCCATGGATGGCATCCTGGTGGACCGTACCAGAGACTTCAAGAGTCTGGTAAAGGACATGCGTACGGTGGACGATAACGATTTCGAAGTTCCATCGTCATTGAACGATATAATGAGAAGTTACCAGAAGCACGGCTTCCTGTGGCTCAAAACCCTGGCATCCAATGGTTTCGGCGGAATCCTTGCTGATGACATGGGTCTGGGTAAGACTCTGCAGGTGATTTCCTTCCTGCTTTCTGAGCATGAAGAGGGTCTGGCTGCGGAACGTCCTATGAAGCCGACACTGATTGTATGCCCTGCATCCCTGCTGTACAACTGGGTCAGCGAAATCCAGAAGTTCGCTCCGTCTCTGAAAACCCGTCTCATCGTAGGCGGTGCGCCGGAGCGTGAACAGCTGATTAAGGGTATTTTGCCGGGTGAGGATGAGGTGTGCATCACTTCTTATGATATGATGCGCCGCGACCTGGAGCACTATGAAAACCTCCACTTCGGCGTACAGGTTATTGATGAAGCACAGTACATTAAGAACCACTACACCAAGGCAGCACGTGCTGTGAAGAAGATCCGGGCTTCCTTCAAGGTGGCTCTCACAGGTACACCGATTGAAAACCGTCTCAGTGAGATGTGGAGTATCTTCGACTACCTGATGCCGGGCTTCCTCTATTCCTACGACCAGTTCAGCAAACAGTTCGAAAAACCAATTGTGTCCTCTCAGGATGCAGCGGTGACCGAGCGTCTGCAGCGGATGATTTCTCCGTTTGTACTGCGCCGTCTGAAGAAAGACGTACTCCGCGACCTGCCGGATAAGATTGAAGAAAATCTGATTATTCCGATGGAAGGGGAGCAGCGCGAGCTTTACGATGCCCAGGTGCAGGAGCTGCGTCTCATGCTGAAGGGTCAGGACGAGGCATCCTTCCGTCAGGAACGGTTTGCGGTGCTGGCAGCTCTCACACGGCTCCGTCAGCTTTGCTGCGATCCTGGACTGCTGTACGATGGTTACCGTGGATCCGTGGCCAAGGTGGATTCCTGTATGGAACTCATCGGCAGTGTTATGGAGTCCGGCCACAAAATGCTGATTTTCTCCCAGTTTACTTCCCTGCTGGAGGTACTGGAAAAGCGGCTGTCTGCTGAGGGCGTGGAATTTTATAAAATCGAAGGTGCCACTCCTCCCGCACGCCGTATGGAGCTGGTGGAATCCTTCAACAGTGAGGACAATCAGGTTAAGGTCTTCCTGATTTCCCTGAAGGCTGGCGGTACCGGCCTGAACCTGACTGCGGCTGACGTGGTAATCCACTTCGACCCATGGTGGAACAAAGCCGTGGAAAACCAGGCTACCGACCGTGTTCACCGTATCGGTCAGAAGAACGTGGTCAACGTTTACAAGCTGATCGCACAGAATACCATCGAAGAAAACATCGTCAAGCTGCAGGAAAAGAAGCGCCAGCTGGCTGAGTCCATTCTGGGCGGCGATGAAGTAGGCACCGGAACCTTCACCCGTGATGACCTGCTTGAAATCTTAGGAGGAGAATAATGAGTGTTATGATACAGAAAGCGATTCTGCATGCGCTGGATCCGGCATCTGGTGTGCCGGTTCTGTCTGCAGAACCCATGTTTATAGACGAAGGGGTGCGGGAGTTCCTGGAAACCCACTTCGAAAAGACTTTGGAAAGTGATGATGTGCAGACCGGCACTCTTCGCGATGACCACGGTTTCGGTCAGAGAATGCGTGACCTGGGAATGGCTGCAGCAGGTGCTGCGGCGGGAACCGTGGGGATGGCTGATGGCGGGGCCGGGCTTGACCCCCTCACTGCGAAATTTGTCGAAGAAAGCCGAATGCTGGCGGAACAGATTTATCAGATTGTCAGCGGCAACGAAGCGGTGCCTTCCGGCGACCTGATCTGCATGATGGCCGAATCCGGCGGAAGCAGATATTTTGCGGCGCTGAAGATGAACTACAATGACGGCTACAGCCACTACTACATAAACGGAAATCTGACCATCGTGGAGCAGCGTGTGCTGCTGCCGGGTACAGGCCGCAAGCTGGAGGAGGCCTTCATCGTCAACCTGGACAGCCTGGAAGTGCGCATCATCGAAAAGAAGTACCTGATGATGGACGAGTCCAGGGAGGCGTACCTGTCTTCCCGAATCCTGGGATGCCTTCCGGAAATTTCTGAGCGGTCCAAGCTGATGGCGGTGAAGAAGGCCATGCAGAAGGCCAACAAAGAAGTTCTGGGCGACAAGAAGGTGGTGGAGCAGGAGTTCATGAGCCGCATGCACGGTTATCTGGCTGAAAACGAAGAGCCGGTTATCAGCGAAATGTGCCGTGAAGTTCTCCGTGACTATCCGCAGATCGCACCGATGGTGGAAGAACACCTGGTGAATGAAAATATCGATCCAGAAGCCACCGTGCAGGTAGGACAGCAGACGGTGAAGCGGTTCGAAAAGCAGTCCGTAAAGACTCCGGACGGCATCGAAGTGAAGATTCCGGCAGACCTGTTCGCGGACCAGCGGGCCATGGAGTTCATCCAGCAGCCCGACGGTAGTATCAGCCTGCTGATTAAGAATATTTTGCTGTAAGAGCTGCAGGGGATATAACCTGCGATAAAAAAAGTGATGCAATGCACATGAGGCAAAGCATCACTTTTTCCTTTATTCAACAGTACTGTACGGCAGCGGCAGCTGTGTACGTCCTTCGAAGACTGTGTTGTAACGGTCCAGAGACTGGGCCATATATTTCAGGTCCTGCCGGCTGGCATAGCTGCGGCCGGCCAATGCGGCACCTGGTCCGAACGTTTCATCGTGGGGCGTCACCACATAGCGGTCGGTCCGGACTTTTGCGAAGAGACTGCCGGAGGCCGGATCGGTGATCTCCAGGTCGTGCATAATCGTACATGGATAGAGATTGTGAGATGCCAGAACTACCTCACCGTCAGCATCCCGGTTCAGGTCGAGCTGCAGAATCAGGCTGTCATTATTCACATCCAGCTGCATACAGGAAAGAAAGTTCCCCATGGAGTAGATGACCGGAACCTGGCGGCCATCCGGCGTATCAATCAGTTCAAAAGGCTGGATGGCATGAGGGTGAGAACCCACGATATAGTCTGCACCGGCCCGGGCAGCATTGGCAGCATTGCGCTTCTGCAGGTATGTGGGCTCATGAGTATTTTCAGTACCCCAGTGCATAAAGGCGATGACGTACTCCGCACCGGCCTTGCGCGCTGCACGGATATCTCTGCGGGCTTTGCTGGTGGAGTACCGGTTCAGCAGCACTTTCTGGCCCTCTGCCGTAAAGTTGGCATCTTTCGTATTATAATAAGAAGCATAAGACACAATGCCGACCTTGATGCCATTGACGTTTGCAATCAGACAGCGCTGTTCCGACTTATCGGCGAAGGCCCCGGTGCGCAGGAAACCATAGCGGTCGATGTTTTGCAAAGTCTCCAGCAGCCCGCGTACTCCAGTATCGCAGCTGTGGTTATTGGCCAGGGTCAGCAGGTCGAAGCCAGCGTAGTCCAGTCCATCCAGAAACTCCACCGGGCTGTTCAGATAAGGCCGGCCTTCCAGCGTGTAGCACTGCATGGTCAGCGGTGAACTGTGGGACAGCATAGTCTCCAGGTTTCCGATGACCAGATCACCGCCCTGCAAAATCTCCCGTACATACTGAAACGATTCATCAAAGTTCCACGTCCCTTCCGGCTGCGGTATCACAGGATAGTGTGGAATGGGCATGGTGAAAGCAGTCTCAAACGGAGAAGGATGTTCCTCCAGAATGAATGCCGTGTACTCATCGATGCGTTTCTGCTCTTTCACCTTAAGCTGACGGATCTGGTCTATATCAACAAAATCGCTGCCATCACTGGTGAAGGCGGCTTCCTGCTGACGCCACTGGCACATCAGGTCTCCAGTAATCATCAGAGTTGCCTGGTTCGTTTCTTCCGCATCCGGATTCACGTAGATTCCGTCTGCACCCAGCTGAAAACGGGGGATTCGGCCCGGATCTGCAGGGGGGTCTGCGTTCAGATCATATTCATAATGGACGGCCGCAGCCTCATAATCTGAGGAAGCAACTGCAGTCTGCGGTACAGATGCCACCAGCAAAGCCAGGGCCAGAGATGTCAGTTTCAAAGTGTATTTTTTCATAAATAATGTCCTTTTTTACGGAATATACCGAGTATACAGTATGAATTATATGACAAAAATTCCTGAGAGTAAACAAAAATTATCTAAAAAATACCTGTTTAAAACCCTTGAAACCGCATAAAACTTAGTGTAAAATAAATAAAATATTCTGTTTAGTTTTTAGTTTATATATAGTGGAAAAGGAGACACAAGAAATGGCATACTATTTTGACGAACCTTCAAGAACTTTTAACGAATATCTGCTGGTACCTGGATTTTCTTCCAAGGAATGTACTGTAGACAATGTTTCTCTGAAGACACCGGTAGTAAAGTTTAAGAAGGGTGAAGAACCTGCTATTACCATGAATATTCCGTTAGTATCTGCAATCATGCAGGCGGTTTCCGATGACGGTCTGGCAGTTGCCCTGGCGAAGGAAGGCGGTATTTCCTTCATCTTCGGTTCTCAGACAATCGAAAATCAGGCAGCTATGGTTCGCCGCGTTAAGGCACATAAGGCAGGCTTTGTAACCAGCGACTCCAACCTGCGTCCTGATCAGACTCTGGCTGACGTTCTGGAACTGAAGGCACGTAAGGGCCACTCCACCATCGCTATCACAGAAGATGGTACTGCTGAAGGTAAGATTGTAGGTCTGGTAACTTCCCGTGACTACCGTGTAAGCAGAATGGATAAGGACACCAAGATCAGCGAATTCATGACTCCTTTCGATAAGCTGATTTACGGTAAGGCGGGCATTACTTTAAGTGAAGCAAACGACATCCTGTGGGATAACAAGCTGAATGCTCTGCCAATCATCGACGACGAGCAGAGACTGACTCACTTTGTATTCCGTAAGGACTATGATACTCACAAGTCCAACCCTAACGAAAACCTGGACTCTGAAAAGAGATATATCGTAGGTGCTGGTGTTAACACCCGTGACTACGAAGAAAGAATCCCTGCACTGGTAGAAGCTGGTGTAGACGTTCTGTGTATCGACTCCTCCGAAGGTTACAGCGAATGGCAGGCAGACACCATCAAGTTCGTAAGAGAAAAGTATGGTGATTCCGTTAAGATCGGTGCCGGCAACGTAGTAGACGGTGAAGGCTTCCGTTACCTGGCAGATGCTGGTGCTGACTTCATCAAGATCGGTATCGGCGGCGGTTCCATCTGTATCACCCGTGGACAGAAGGGTATCGGCCGTGGACAGGCTACTGCAACTATCGAAGTAGCGAAGGCAAGAGATGAATACTTCGAAGAAACCGGTATTTATGTACCAATCTGCTCCGACGGCGGTATCGTATTCGACCACCACATGACTCTGGCTCTGGCTATGGGTGCTGACTTCATCATGCTGGGCAGATACTTTGCAAGATTCGACGAATCCCCTACAAACAAGCTGAACATCAACGGCACTTACGTAAAGGAATACTGGGGCGAAGGTTCCAACCGTGCACGTAACTGGCAGAGATACGACCTGGGCGGCGACCCTCGTATGAAGTTCGAAGAAGGCGTAGACTCCTACGTTCCATACGCTGGTTCCCTGCACGATAACGTAAACCTGTCCCTGACCAAGGTTAAGTCCACCATGTGCAACTGCGGTGCTCTGTCCATCAAGGAACTGCAGCAGAAGGCGAAGCTGACTCTGGTTTCCGCAACTTCCATCGTAGAAGGCGGCGCACACGACGTTATCCTGAAGGATACTTCCAGAGACGTAAAGTAATTTAGCAAAATACGTATTTTCAGACGCTCACGGCTTTTCGTGGGCGTCTTTTATAAAAGAACATATGGAGGGTACCATTATGAAAATGAAACATGTAACCATCAGCACTGCCAAGCTGCAGGAGTCTGTAAACTTTTATGAAGCGTTCTGCGGTCTGACCATTCAGCGCAAAATCGAGCAGCCGGGCCACAACATCGTGTTCCTGGCCAACGGAGAAGGGGAAACCTGCATCGAACTGATCGAAGCACCGGATGCAGCATTTAAGGGCACCGGCATTTCCATCGGTTTCGTGGTGGACGATGTACCTGCATACCACAAGTCCATGGAAGAAAAGGGATTCAATCCGACTCCAATCTTTTCACCAAACCCACATGTGCAGTTCTTCTTCGTGGAAGATCCCAACGGTGTGGAGATTCAGTTTATCTAGGTAACCGGCATGGAAGAACAGAACAGACTGCATCGTGAAATCGCCCGGCGGCTCATGGATCCGGAGCGGCTGCAGGTGCTGTGCGGATATCATGATGAATACGGCGACGACATGCTGGATAAACTGATGGCGAAACTTCCTCCTGCACAGGATACTGCACAGCGGTTTGGATTTGATCAGGATATGGTGACCTGGCTGCTGGTGCTCCGGGATCTGGCGAAGCAGCAGTGTCTGGCGGAAGCACGGCGCGGCGAAGAGGCAGACTGTACCGCAGACCGTATCGCGGATAACCCGGCAAAATCCATGGAGCAGGCTGCATTGAAAATTGCCCGGGATATACTGGCGGGTCTGGAGGGTGCCGAAGTGGAGCTGGTCACCAGCGGTGCTGGCAGGGTGGCAGTGGGGATGGATTCCTCTGCGGAAGAAAAAATCGCCTGCATTACCCAGGAAGTATTTGACCATGCAGACCGGATTGCGGAACAGGGCGTGAGAACCCTGTACCGTTTTCATTTCCTGGCACACGAGTATCAGGATAAAGTCATGGCCGCAGGAAAACTGGTTGATTTCGAGCCTCATGATTTCACCAAAACGACGATAAAGCTGCGGGAAAAGATAGAAAAATGACATGAAAAAAGAGCTGCATGTGCAGCTCTTTTTGGATTCTATAAGTTAAAATATCTGTCAAATTCTGCAGGATGTGGAATCTTGGAGAGTTCGGAGCATTCTTTTCTCTTCAGGGCGATGAAGTTCTTAATGAGCTCTTCAGGGAATACGCCGCCTTCGGTGAGGAATGCGTGGTCTGCTTCCAGGGCATCCAGAGCATCTTCCAGACGGGTTGGCAGCTGGGTCAGCTTCGCTTTTTCTTCGTCGGACAGGTGATACAGGTTAAAGTCGTATGGACCCCAGCCTTCTGCGTGAGGATCTATCTGGTTCTTGATACCGTCCAGGCCGGCCATCAGCAGAGCCGCATAGCAGAAGTAAGGGTTGCAGGTTGCGTCAGGGTTACGGATTTCGAAACGGCGCAGAGCAGGAGTTTTGGCGTAGGCAGGGATACGGATAACCGCACTGCGGTTTGAAGTTGCGTAGCCAACGGTAACCGGTGCTTCGAAGCCTGGAACCAGTCTCTTGAAGGAGTTGGTGCTTGGGTTGGTGATGGCACAAAGTGCAGCAACGTGCTTCAGCAGGCCGCCCATGAACCAGTGCGCTTCCTTGGACAGGTGGGAGTAGCCTTCATCATCGGAGAAGACAGGCTGACCGTCCTTCATCAGCAGCATATGCACGTGCATGCCGTTGCCCGCTTCGCCGTATACAGGCTTTGGCATGAAGGTGGCAACCTTACCGTACTGGAGAGCAGTGTTATGGATTACGTATTTAATCATCATGGTCGCATCTGCCATATGGGTCATTTCACCCAGCATCGGTTCGATTTCGAACTGACCGGAAGCACCAACTTCAGGATGGTGGTACTTGATGGCGATGCCCATCTTTTCCAGTTCCAGGCAGGCGTCAGAACGCATTTCATAAGTTGCGTCGAACGGCAGAGCGATGTGATAGTTCTTCTGGTGCGGAACCACGGTACCCAGACCTTCGCTGTCGGAGTTCCAAGGAGCCTGGTCTGCATCGATGTTCATGCCGATGCTGTTTGGACGTACGGACCATCCAGCCTGGTCGAATACATGGAATTCGAATTCCGGCAAAATAATCATCTCATCGGCGATTCCGCTGTCCTTCATGTACTGGTTGGCGGCCTTCACGATGTTTCTCGGATACTGGGCCAGAGGGCGGTTTTCCGGATAGTCGATGATCATGGCATTTCCGGTGATGGACAGGGTAGGAATCTGGCAGTATGGGTCGATCACTGCAGTGTCCAGGTCAGGGATGAAGACCATGTCACTCTTTTCTACGACTGCATAACCGTAGTTGGAAGCGTGGAAGCCGATACCTTCCTTCATGGTGTCCGGTGTGAACTGGGACGCAGGAATGGTTACGTGACGGAACTGGCCGTTGATGTCAACGATTTTGAAGTCAACCATCTTAATGTCCTGTTCCTGAATCATTTTCATAATATCTTCAGCAGTACGTTTCATTTTTACCTCCATATATTCGCCGCTTAAAGGCGGATTTTGTTAAGTATAGCATACCCCAAATAAAGCCGAAATGCAACGCGGAGAAATGTAAAAAAATGAGAATTCGCTGACGAAAAAATATTGATGGCGGAGAAATTTTGCAGTATAATAGTAAGGTAGTACAAGCGTAAACTTTTGCAATTCTTATAATATATGGAGGAATAAAAAAATGGATATGAATAAACGTCCAGAAACAATGGAACGTATCACAACCCCTGAGCTGGCTGAAGCGTTCATCGAAGAACAGGTTGCAGCAATCAGAGCACAGGTTGGTGACAAGAAGGTTCTGCTGGCACTGTCCGGCGGTGTTGACTCTTCTGTAGTTGCAGCACTGCTGATTAAGGCTATCGGCAAGCAGCTGGTATGCGTGCATGTAAACCACGGTCTGCTGCGTAAGGGTGAACCGGAACAGGTAGTACAGGTATTCCGCGATGAAATGGATGCAAATCTGGTTTACGTGGATGCTATCGACAGATTCTTGGGTCTGCTGGAAGGCGTAGCTGATCCTGAAAAGAAGAGAAAGATTATCGGTGCTGAATTCATCAGAGTATTCGAAGAAGAAGCACGTAAGCTGGAAGGCATCGAATTCCTGGCGCAGGGTACTATCTATCCTGACATCACTGAATCCGACGGCGTTAAGGCTCACCACAATGTAGGCGGTCTGCCTGAAGACATGCAGTTCGAACTGTGCGAACCTGTAAGACTGCTGTACAAGGACGAAGTAAGAGTAGTAGGTAAGCAGCTGGGCCTGCCTGACGGCATGGTATACAGACAGCCATTCCCTGGTCCTGGTCTGGGCGTAAGATGTACCGGTGCTATCACCAGAGACAGACTGGAAGCAGTAAGAGAAGCGGATGCTATCGTAAGAGAAGAACTGGACAAGATGGTTCCAACTCCATGGCAGTACTTCGTAGCAATTCCTGACCTGAAGTCCGTAGGCGTTAAGGACGACAAGAGACACATGGGCTGGGCTGCAATCATCAGAGCAGTAAACACTGTAGACGCAGTAACTGCACAGTCCGTAGAAATTCCTTTCGCAACTCTGTGCAAGATGAGAGACAGAATTATCGCAGAAGTTCCTGGTATCAACAGAGTACTGTGGGATATCTCCGATAAGCCTACAAGCACCATCGAGTGGGAATAAATATAAAATATTTACAGAAAAATAACGTAAAAAAAAGGCATCTTCACATAAGTGAGGGTGCCTGTTTTGTAATTAAGTGAGATTTTGTTTACTATTTGATGCGGGCATTTAATTCTTCTGTCATAACTGCCAATGTATTCTTGTCAATGTTGTAGACGAATCTTACGCTGATGAACTGAACGATTGCTGCAATCAGATAAATTACTGCAACGAGATAACGCATGCTGAGCGCTACTTCAAATGGCTGTTCAGGACCGAGGGCAGCTATATAACCTAAAGCTACTGCTACAATTAAGCCGATGGAAGGGAATACACCCTGGCTCAGCTTACGGAAGAATGAATGGATTGCATAGATTGTACCTTCGTCACGAACTCCGAATTTCCATTCGTTGTAGTCAATGGCATCGGCCATCATGGAGTATGATACGCATACATAAACGCCCATTCCCAGGCCATTTAAGATTTGTAATGCTAAGTAAATGAGCATACCTGTATTGTTTCCCGGAATTGGAACCACTACCATCAGAATGCATGCAATAATTGAGAAAATGCATCCGAAGGAAGCAGCTTCTTTCTTACCGAATCTACGAACAATCTTTGCGATAAACGGCATGAAGAGGAACATAGGCAGCATAGAAACTACCTGCATCAGACCGGAAATCTGCGCATTCTTGAAGTATGACTGGAACATAACTGCAGTTGCAGCCTGAGCTCCGTACATGGAGATGAATGCAGAACATGCACCGAGAGTTGCTCCGATTGCAGGACGGTTCTTGCAGAAGTTTATGATTGCAGTGATAATGTTGAACTTTTGAGCATCATTGCAGCGAACGTCAACATTTATACGGATTGTTGTCATTCTGATTAACATCTGGAATGCAGCGAATCCTAAAACGCCCATGAAGAGGGCAATTATCCACATCTTTTCGCCTAAGAGGTAACCTGCTTTGTCGTAAATAATCAGCGGGATGACAACGCCTGCAACAATACCGCCGATCATAGCACCTACGTTACGCCATGAGGAGAGCTGTGCTCTTTCGCCTGCATCTTCAGTGATTAATGGTAACATGGAACCATAAGGTACGTTGGCAACGGTATAGAATGCATCCCAGAAAACGTAACCCCCTACATAAAGCGCAATCTTTGCAACTTCGGAGGCATTTTTAAACGGAGCAAATGTAGCGGCACCGGCAACTAAAAGTCCGATAGAACCGATGAATATGTATGTCAGGAACTTACCACGCTTATACTTGCGACGGTCAGAGTCGATCATTGCACCGATTAACGGGTCATTGATTGCATCCCATACCTGAACTACAACTAACAGCAGTGCATAGAGGCTTTCTCCCATGCCCATATACTGTGTCCAATAAATCATTAAGTAAGATTTTAATGCAAAACTCATATTGCATCCAAAATCCCCTGCAGCGTATGCGATTTTATCGCGGATTCCAAATCTGCGATAACCGCTTTCAATTGGGCTATTATTCATTGCGGTAATGTTCTCCTTTATTTTTTTATGGTTTAATCATATCATTATGAAAAGAAAAATCAAGGAAAAGGATGGAAAAACAGAAGATATTTGCTATAATAGGTGTAACTTTATAGAAAACAGGAGAACTGAACTATGGGCAAATTTGTAACACTTTCAACGGAATTAAATGAACTGAGACAGATAGATGAACGTCTTGTGTCCTACAATGTAGAAATGACAGAAGTAACAGGCGGTACTTTCTGGAAGGCTTACACAGATGCGCAGGTAGATGGCACTGAAGAATTCCCGCTGATCAAAGACTGGTCAGATATGGGCAATCTGCAGCAGTGGTATGACCCAATCGATACAACAAACCCTCGCCTGATCAAACTTGCAAAAGAACTGGGAACCGCATGGATCAGAGTGTCAGGTACATGGGCAAACAAGACATATTATGATTTTGATGGACACACAAACGGACAGGTTCCGGCAGGCTACCAGAATCTTTTAACGAAAGAGCAGTGGACAAATTTGCTCGACTTTGTAAAGGCTGTAGACGGCAAACTGTTGGTTTCCTTTGCAAATTGTCCGGGTAATCACAGTGCTGATGAACCTTGGGATAACACACAGGCAAAGATGCTGATGGATTACAGTATTGAACATGGTGTTCCTGTAAGCGCAGTGGAATTCACCAACGAACCTAACTTAATCGCAGTGTCAGGACTTCCTCAGGGTTATACTGCAGCAGACCATGCACGTGACCACGATGCTTTCGGTGCATGGATCAAAGAAAACTATCCTGACTGCTTATTCGTAGGCCCTTGTACAGTAGGCGACATCGATATGTTCGGAATCGGTATGGACCAGGCAGGCGGCGGCCTTGCAGCAGGATTCCAGATGGTAACTACAGAAGAACTTTTAGGTGAATATAAATCCAAGATGGATGTATTCAGCTATCACTACTACAACGGCGTTTCAGAACGTGGTGCAGCCATGGGTGGACATTGGCCTTTCGAAGCAATTCTTACAGAAAAATATTTAGGTGTACCTGGTCATTGTGCAAGACAGTATGTTCCTAAACGTGATAAATACGTTCCGGGCGGACAGATGTGGGTAACTGAATCCGGAGATGCCGGCTGCGGAGGAAATACATGGGCGTCAACTTATGCAGATGTTCCTCGTACATTAAACGAGCTGGGTGAATTTGCAGCAGTTACAGATGGTATCATTTTCCACAACACATTGGCTTCATCTGATTACGGATATCTGAAGCATGGCACATTCCTGCCAAGACCGAACTACTTTGCAGTACTTCTCTGGAACAGAATTATGGGTACTACTGTTTACGATGCAGGCAAGAATGAAGAGGGCGCTCACGTATATGCCCACTCCCGCAGAGACGGCAAAGAAGGTGTTGCTTACCTTGTTGTAAACAACTCCAATGAACCAACTACTGTAGTTCTTCCAAAAGAAGCAGATCTTTATCTGCTGGCCGGTGAAAAAACTCTTCGTTCACGTAACATGACACTGAACGGAAAGGTTCTGACTCTGGGCGGCAATGATGAACTGCCTTCATTAGAACCGGTTAAGGTAACAGGTAATGTAGAAATTCCTGCTGCGAGCTGTGCATTTATTGTTCTCTAATCAAAGTGAATAAACTGTAACAAACTGTAAAACTCTAAAAAGCCCTCCGATTCTTCGGAGGGCTTTTTATTTGCCAAAATCCAGTAGATTTCACATTATTACTGCGGTATAATGATTCTATGATAAAAGGAGAAACCAATGTACGCTAAAGTTTACATAGAAATTACGAATATCTGCAATATGAACTGTTCCTTCTGCCACGGTCATTCCCGCAAGCCGGGCCGCATGAACCGGGAGCAGTTTGAAGAGGTGCTGACTAAGCTGGAAGGTCGGACGAAGCACGTTTATTATCATCTCATGGGGGAACCGCTGTCCCATCCACAGCTGCCGGAGTTTATCGGTATAGCGAAGGATAGAGGCTTTAAGTCTATCATCACTACCAACGGTACTCTCCTGGCAAAACGTGGTGCCGAGCTGATTGCGGCAGCACCCCATAAGGTGAGCGTTTCTCTCCACAGTTTTGAGGGAGAACTGGGCGGGACCGCAGGACAGACGGAGGAGGCCTATGAGCGGTATCTGCGGGAGGTTGCGGATTTTGCGGATGAAGCATCAAAGGCCGGCATCATTGTGGTGCTCCGCCTCTGGAACCGGGGTCATGACGGCGGACGAAACGACCGGACCATGGATTACCTGAGACAGAGGCTGGAAGGCGGCTGGGAAGAAAACACCCGTGGCATACGAATCCGATATAAGCTTCATCTGGAGTGGGGCGACCGGTTTGAATGGCCGGATTTGAACGCCCCGGTTCAGGGCGAGGAAGTAGTCTGCTGGGGCATGCGTGACCAGTTCGGGATTCTTTGTGACGGAACTGTGGTACCGTGCTGCCTGGATGGCGAGGGCGTTATCAACCTGGGAAATATCTTTGAGGACGATCTTGATTCTGTTCTGAAATCAGAGCGGGCGGAGGCCATGGCTCAGGGATTCCGGTGCCGAAAAGCAACAGAAGAACTTTGCCGCCGGTGCGGATATGCACAGCGGTTTGTATAGAGGGGAAGACGGATGTTAGGAAACACGATGGGGAAAAAGATAACTGCATATGTGCCCGATTACGTGGTCTTCGACCTGGAAACCACGGGGATTTCCTGTACCTCAGATGAGGTCATCGAAATTTCTGCGGTGAAGGTGGCAGGCGGCCAGGTGGTGGATGAATTCTCTACTCTGGTAAATCCGGGACGGCCAATCCCGTGGCAGGCCAGCCGGGTCAACGGCATCTATGATGATATGGTTGCAGGCAGTCCCGACTTCGTAACGGCGCTGGCCGACTTCCTGCAGTTTGTGGGGGATGCCGTACTGGTTGGACACAACATCCATTCCTTCGATATGAAATTCCTGTACCGGGATGCGCGCCGGTTCTGGAACTGCATTCCGAATAATGATTATATCGATACATTGCAGCTGGCCAGATACTGTCTGCCTCAGCTTCACCACCACAGACTGGTGGATTTGGCAGAACATTACGGTATTTCATCTGCCGGTGCACACCGGGCTTTGGCTGACTGCCGGATGAATCAGCAGGTTTTTGAGCATCTGGGCCGTGACCTGGCAAAACGTGATGCGGCTCAGTCTAAATCGTTAATTGACGATGGATGCGATGGGCTGCGTACCTGTCCGAAGTGCGGCAGCCGGATGGTTCCCCGCAGCGGAAAGTTCGGCCGCTTCTACGGCTGCACGGGATATCCGGTGTGCAGGCATACGGAGAAACTTAAATAGAATGACGAAACCTCCCGGCATTGCATAGCTGGGAGGTTCTTTATTAGAATCTGATTTTAACGTAATTGATATTCTTGCCTTTGCCGCTGAACTTGTCCTCGTATTCGGTGGTGACTTCTCTCGCGGCCAGAGTGCAGTCCGGCCCGTGAAGGTCGCGGGACAATTCCTCGATGGTAAGGCCGAGACGGTCGATTTCGGCCAGAGTAAATTCGAAGAGTTCTTCGTTGTCTGTCTTAAAGGCAACGAAGCCGCCCGGTTTGAGAATCTGACGGTATCTCAGCAGTGTATCTCCGTAGGTGAAGCGGCGCTTTTCGTGGCGTGGTTTCGGCCATGGATCGCTGAAGTTCAGGTAAATGCCATCCAGTTCGCCGTCGGCGAAGTAATCGCGGATGTCGGCTACGTAAGCCTGAATGAATCGCAGATTGGCGATTTGATTTTCGGATGCCCGTTCCAGCCCGCGGACAAGCACCGCATCCAGTCCCTCAATTCCAAGGAAGAGAGCATCCGGATCGGACTGGGCCAAAGTGTTGATGAACTTGCCTTTGCCGCATCCAAGTTCCATATAGAGTCTGGCATCCTTTTTTTCATCTGCACCCTGCAGCTCCGCAAAATATGTTCTCCACTGACCTCTGTGTTTCCTTGCGCTTTCCGCAAGAGCCAGCGCACTGCCGCCAATGTCTTCAATCAGATAACTGCGGACCGCATCCATTCTGCGGTCCAGATTTTTTACTTTTTTATGTCTCATGGTTTTCTATGCAGCCTTGACAGGCAGCCCTCTCTGTGTTCATAATATAGGTAGATTATAGCACAAGGAGGCGGCAGTATGTGTCCATCAAACATAAAAAAATTTGAAATCCGGCTGGCTGGGCCAGAACACGTTGAGCAGATAGCAGATCTGTACCTGCGGAACTGGAGAGAAGCTTATAAGGGACTTCTTTCACAGGACTATCTGGACTCTCTTACTATGGAGGCCATCTGTGCCAAATGGAGTGACTACATCACCCAGCCCGAACACGGTGTTTTCATGGTGATGGAAGAGGCCGAAGAGGGAGCAATGGAGAAGCTGGCGGGTTTTGTTGGGTTCAAGCCGTATCACCGTCTTGAAAACTGCATTTACGTATATTCCCTTCACGTGGAAAAAAATATGCGTGGACAGGGTATCGGCAGCGCACTGGTAAAAAAGATTGCAGAAAAAGGCTGTGCGGAAGGCTATCCGCGCATGGGCGTCTGTGTCGTAGTAGGTAACGATAATGCCAGAAGACTTTATGCGGAACTGGGTGCTGAGCACTGCATGTACATTGAAGATGGATTTGCCGGAGACCCGGTCAAGTCCGAAGTAATGGTTTGGGATCTGCTGGATGGTCCAATGTCGAAGAATAAGTGTTTAAAATAATTAAGTCAAACCGGCGGGAACCTTAAGATTGTAAAGATTTGAGGTTTCCGCTTGCTTTTTCCGAATGCTTAAGTATAATGTAAATTAGAGGAGTGCGTCCAGCCCGGAATTGCTGCAAACTGCAGATGGGGCAGAGGGACGGCTCCGGATATTTTGAAAAAATAATCAGCCTGAACGCGAAAACACGAAGAGAATTAAGAGATGAGGTAGAGAAAGATGGCAATGATTGATTTAACAAAGTACGGTATCACTGAAGCGACAGAAATCGTGCATAACCCTTCTTACGAATTACTGTTTGAAGAAGAAATGAAGCCTGAGCTGACCGGTTTTGACAAGGGCCAGGTGAGTGAACTGGGCGCGGTAAACGTTATGACTGGCGTATACACCGGCCGTTCCCCTAAAGACAAATACATTGTAATGGACGAAAACTCCAGAGACACTGTATGGTGGACTTCCGATGAGTTCAAGAATGACAACCATCCAATGAGTGAAGAAGTATGGGCAACCGTGAAGGGTCTGGCACAGAAGCAGCTGTCCGGAAAGAAGCTGTATGTTGTAGATGCTTTCTGCGGCGCTAACAAGGATACCCGTATGGCCATCCGCTTCATCATGGAAGTGGCTTGGCAGGCTCACTTTGTTACAAACATGTTCATTAAGCCTACTGAAGAAGAACTGGCTGCTTTCGAACCGGACTTCGTAGTTTACACTGCTTCCAAGGCAAAGGCTGAAAACTATAAAGAACTGGGTCTGAACTCTGAAACCTGTGTTGCATTCAACATCACTTCCAGAGAACAGGTTATCCTGAACACCTGGTACGGCGGTGAAATGAAGAAGGGTATGTTCTCCATGATGAACTACTATCTGCCGCTGAAGGGCATTGCTTCCATGCACTGCTCCGCAAACTGCGACATGAACCACGAAAATACTGCAGTATTCTTCGGTCTGTCCGGTACCGGCAAGACCACTCTGTCCACCGACCCTAAGAGACTGCTGATCGGCGACGACGAACACGGCTGGGATGATAACGGTATCTTCAACTTCGAAGGCGGCTGCTATGCCAAGGTAATCAACCTGGATAAGGAATCTGAACCTGACATCTACAACGCAATCAGAAGAAATGCGCTGCTGGAAAACGTAACTCTGGATGAAAACGGCAAAATCGATTTCGCTGACAAGAGCGTAACCGAAAACACCCGCGTATCTTATCCGATTGACCATATTGAAAATATCGTACGTCCTGTATCTGCTGCACCGGCTGCGAAGAATGTCATCTTCCTGTCCGCTGACGCATTCGGCGTACTGCCTCCTGTATCCATCCTGACTCCGGAACAGACTCAGTACTACTTCCTGTCCGGTTTCACTGCAAAGCTGGCTGGTACTGAAAGAGGCATCACGGAACCAACTCCAACCTTCTCCTCCTGCTTCGGTCAGCCGTTCCTGGAACTGCACCCAACCAAGTATGCAGAAGAACTGGTTAAGAGAATGGAAGCTTCCGGCGCCAAGGCTTATCTGGTAAATACCGGCTGGAACGGAACCGGCAAGCGTATCTCCATCAAGGATACCCGTGGTATTATCGACGGCATTCTGTCCGGTGCAATCAATGAAGCACCTACTAAGACCATTCCTTACTTCAACTTCGAAGTTCCGACTGAATTACCAGGCGTAGATCCTGCAATTCTGGACCCTCGTGACACTTATGCAGATGCTGCACAGTGGGAAGAAAAGGCTCTGGATCTGGCTGGCAGATTCATCGATAACTTTGTAAAGTTCTGCGGAAACGATGCCGGCAAGGCACTGGTTGCTGCAGGTCCTCAGAAATAGAAATATTAAACGTAAAAAGTGCAGAAATCCCGCTGAATTACAGGTTCGGCGGGATTTTTTTCTTGCACTTTGTTAAGATATTGTTTATAATATTTGGGTATGAATTTATTTTTTTAGTTTGTTTTATTAAACAGGAGAACTTTAACTATGATGGACATTATCAACAACATCATCAACGCAGTCAGCGGCGTATTATATCAGCCGTGGTGCGTTCCTCTGATTCTGCTGGCTGGCGGAATCATTCTGACAGTAGGCACCAAGTTTATCCAGGTGCGTCTGTTCACTGAATCCTTTAAGGTAATTATGGAAAAGCCAAGCACAGAAGGCGGTATTTCTTCCTTCGGTGCTCTGATGGTTTCCACTGCATCCCGTGTAGGTACCGGTAACATCATCGGTGTAGCTACTGCAATCTGTGCAGGTGGTGCGGGTGCTGTATTCTGGATGTGGGTAACTGCTATCATCGGCGGTGCATCTGCATTCGTGGAATCCACACTGGCTCAGATTTATAAGAAGAAGGACTCTGACGGCACAAGCTACGGCGGTCCTGCTTACTACATGAGAGATGCTCTGGGTCAGAGATGGCTGGGTGTAATCTTCTCTGTTCTGATTATTGCTACATATGCAGTTGGTTACAACATGCTGGCTTCTTACAACCTGCAGGATACCTTCACTGCATTCAGCTTCTACAATGAAACAACTCCGATCATCATCGGTATCATCCTGGCTGTACTGTTCGGTATCATCGTTATCGGCGGTGCGAAAAGACTGATCAAGGTAACTGAATACATGGTACCTTTCATGGGCGTTATCTACGTTCTGATGGCAATCGTTGTACTGGTTCTGAACGCGAAGCAGATCCCTGCAATGTTCGGCATGATCTTCGAATCTGCATTCGACTTCAAGGCAATCTTTGGAGGTTTCGCAGGTTCCTGCGTAATGAACGGTATCAAGAGAGGTCTGTACTCCAACGAAGCTGGTATGGGTTCTGCTCCTAACGCAGCTGCTACTGCAGACGTTTCCCACCCTGCTAAGCAGGGTCTGGTACAGATGCTGTCCGTATTTATCGATACTCTGCTGATCTGTACTGCTACTGCATTCATGTGCCTGTCCTCCGGCGTTGAATTCAATGCTGATATGGGTGGTGCTACTTATGTTCAGAACGCAATGGCTGCAAACCTGGGTGGCTTTGGTCCTGTATTCCTGTCCGTAGCAATGTCCCTGTTCGCATTCACTACTCTGATTGGTAACTACTCCTACTGTGAAGGCTGTCTGCGTTTCATCCTGAACAGAGAAGTCAGCAAGACTGGTATCCTGGCCTTCAGAATTCTGGCAACTGTTCTGGTATTCGTAGGTGCTGTAGCTTCCGCTTCCACCGTATGGAACCTGGCTGACATGACTCAGGGTCTGATGGTAATCGTAAACGTACCTGTAATCCTGCTGCTGATGAAGCCTGCTATGAAGTGTCTGGATGACTACTGCAAGCAGAAGAAGGAAGGCAAGAACCCTGTATTCGTAGCAAAGAACGCTGGTATCGACGACAAGGGTCTGGAATTCTGGAAGTAATTTAAAACAGATAATTGGAAGCTGCTCATGAAGGGCAGCTTCTTTTTTATAAGGCTTGACAATAATAAGGTACCTGATTATAATATAAATATACAGGTACCTTATTAAAATGCAAAAAACAGAAAGGGGTAATGTTATATGAATGAAAGAGACTTAATGCGTAATTTAATGCGTGCAGCGGGGGCAGCGCGCAGACATCCTGCAGGGGAAAGCGGGCAGGGCGAAATGGGGGCTCGCCAGGAAGGACCGCGGCCAGGCAGGGGATTCGGACATGTACTGGATATGCTGGCAGGGGGCCAGCAGCTGAGTCAGCAGCAGATAGCTGAGCAGCTGGGTATCCGGCCCCAGTCCGTGTCTGAAGCGGTGAAAGCTCTGGAGGAACGGGGATATGTCCGGAGAGAGCCAAGCATAAAGGACCGCCGTGCTACTGTGATTTCCATCACGGAGCAAGGTCTGGTACGGAGGGAAGAACTGGCGGAAGAACGCCGGATCCGTGCAGAAAAGTTTTTCAGTGTGCTGGATGAGGAGGAAAAAGAAATGCTCCTGGGACTGCTGATGAAGCTGAATGAAGGGGCACAGGATAAAAAGGGGGAATTTTAATGAAGAAGGGTATTTTGGGAGGCTTTTTCAGCCGCTTTGGGTATATCGTGAAACTGGTCTGGGACACTGGTCACTGGATTTTATTCCTGCTGACTTTTGTGGCCCTGTTCAAGGGGATTACGCCGGTTATGGGGGCCCTGATTTCGCAAAACATCCTGAATGAGCTTCAGGGGGCGGTTCAGGGCGGCGGTCTGGCAGAAAGCACATTCTGGCAGTCTGCCGTATTCCGGCTGCTGATTGTGCTCTTCGTCTACCGCGTACTGCTTCAGGTAATCAATACTGCAAGCCGTGCATTGAACCGGATTGCTGGTGAAAAGGTAGTGAAACAGGTGAAGCTGCAGATGATGGAAAAGGCGGAAACCGTGGATCTGGCGTCCTTTGATGATCCGGCCTTTTATGAGAAGCTGGAAAACGCCAGCCGGGAAGCAGGTGCCCGTCCTCTGACCATTCTGTCAGAAACTTTCAGCATGGTCAGCACAGCCATAGAGTTCGTCAGCTACCTGGTGATTCTTCTGGCAGTTCCGGATCTGATCTGGGCTACTCTGGTGATTCTGGCAGTATCTGTCCCATCAGCGGTTATCAACTTTATTTACCGCAAGAAGAATTTTCAGTACATGCGCCACCGTTCCGGCCAGCGGCGCCAGATGAATTACTACTCCAACCTGCTGGTGGACAAGGACATGGTAAAGGAAATCCGTATGTACAATCTGGGCAGTACCTTTATTGAACGCTATCTGCAGGTATTCGGCCAGTACTATAAAGGGCTCCGCAGCCTGATTCTGGGGGAAAGTGTATGGCACGGCTTTATCGCAGTGGTTTCCGGTGCGGCGAATCTGGTGTTCTATGTACTCATCGCAAAGAAAGTTTTCACCGGGGAGTTCCTCATCGGTGACTATGCTCTGTACACCGGTGCCATCGGTTCAGCGGCTGCATGTGTCAGCACACTGATTACTTCTTCGGGTACTATCTATGAAGGTACATTGTTTATTGACAATCTGATTGATTACATGAAGGAGGAGCAGACTGTGGTACCCGTTTCTGCAGAGCCGGCCGCTGTAAACCACGGCCGTGCCCATTCCATCGAGTTCCGCAATGTAAGCTTCCGTTATCCGGGAGCATCCTGCGATACTCTGAAAAACATCAATCTGAAGATTCATGCAGGGGAAACCATCATGCTGGTAGGCCTCAACGGCGCCGGGAAAACCACTCTGGTGAAACTGCTCATGCGTTTATATGATCCCAGTGAAGGAGAGATTTTGCTGGATGGAAAGGATATCCGGGAATACGATCTGCAGAGTCTGTACCGTACTTACGGTGTCATCTTCCAGGATTTCGGCAAGTATGCGGTGAGCGTGGAGGAAAATATCCGTTTCGGGGATGTTCACCGAGAGGCAGAAAGCACTGCAGTCCGCCAGGCTGCGGAACAGAGCGGTGCGGCTGACTACATAGAAAGGCTGCAGGATGGTTATGATACACCGCTCATGCGTATATTCGAAAAAGACGGGGTGGAACTGTCCATCGGTCAGTGGCAGAAGCTGGCCATTGCGAGAGCCTTCTACGGGGATTCTGATATCCTGATTCTGGACGAACCGACGGCATCACTGGACCCGATGGCGGAGCAGGAAGTGTATAATCAGTTTGATAACCTGCGGAAGGACAAGACTACCATCTTTGTGTCCCACCGTCTGTCCAGTGCAGCCTGTGCCGATCAGATTGTGGTGCTGGAGCATGGATGTGTTATTGAGAAGGGAAGCCACAGCCAGCTGATGGAAAGCCGCGGTAAGTATTATGACCTGTACAGCACCCAGGCACAGCGGTATGCAGCCTGAAGCAGCTGGTGCCGCCGGATAAATTGATAACAGAAAGGAAAAAGATATGTTTGTAGGACATTCATCCAGCCGGGGAATTGTAATCGGGGACACAGCTCTCCCGAATCCCAATGCGGTATACGGCTGCTGGCGAGAGGGGAAAGTGGTACTGGAAACCGGTTCCTTTAAAGAACTTTTGGAGCGTCAGAAAAGAGAGGCGGAGACTGATGATAAGCCTTCTGCTGAGCGGGGCAGCGGGCGGCTGATATTTGGTGTTATGGGACTGCTTCTGCTATTCTGTGTACTGGTCTGGAAACTTTTCGGCTTCATGAATTTTCTGGCTGTCCTGGTTTTCAGCATACTGGGGTATTTCCCGCTGATGGTGATTCTTTTCGCAAGGAGGAATCATTATAAGACGCCGGAACTGCATGAGCAGTTTCGACGCTGTCACGGATGCGAACACGCCATCATCAAGCTGCTGAGCAGGCAGCGGCATGAAGTCGGTGAAAACTGGCTTACCATGTCTGATCTGATCCAATCGCCTATCTACGATTCTGAATGCGGGACTGTATATGCGGGATACTTTTTAACCTTAGCCTGCGAAATCGGTCTATTCCTGTCGAATCTTGTCGACATCGGCTTTTTCAGATCCGTGGGAGTCATTCTCGCCACCGTCATTCTGTTCGTTATACTGATATTCCTGCCGTGGAATCCATATAAACGGCTGCAGTATCCTGCCGTGACGAAACCCGGAAAGAAGGAGTATGAACTGGGGATGGAGATTTTGCGGGAGATGCAGAAAATTTTAGCGCATTAAAAAAAGGAACTAATTCCACTTCCACGTGGAAATAGTTCCTTTTTCTCTTACTGGCAAGCGGTGACAGCCGCTTCAATTCTTGCTTTCACCATATCACAGAGTTCCTGTGCCTTCATGCCCTCGAACTCTTCCGGCATAATCGGATTCAGGTAGTGGAGCTGTGCGTGGACAGGACCGGAGCCCTTGGCATCGAATACCTTATGCGTGTCGATGACTGCTACAGGAACCACCGGCTTCTTCGCCTTAATGGCTGCTCTGAAAGAACCTGCATGGAATTCCTGAATTTTATTGCCTTCGCGGCTTCTGGTACCTTCCGGGAAGATAACGTAGTTGCGGCCGCCGGCAACTTCCTTCGTAACATCCTGAATTACCCCCAGCGACTGGCGGGCATCGTCACGGTCCATAAGGAAAGATCTGGTGCAGTCAATAACCTGCTGAACGAAAGGAATGCCTTTCAGCTCTTTTTTGCAGACAGCAGCCAGAGGACGCGGACAGGAATACACCAGTGCCACACAGTCAAAGAGTCCCTGATGATTTGCGTAAATCAGGAAACCGTCTTCTTCCGGCAGATTTTCCAGACCGGTAATTTCCATATGGATGTTTCCGCTGGTAACGCCAAGCGTCAAAATATGTCGAATATGGTCGTAACGTTCCTGCTCCTGTTCCGGATGGTCAGGGGCGTTTTTTGCGTAGCGGCAAAGCTTCACCCACAGGCCGGGAACTTTGAACAGATTACGGGAGACCATGGTTACAATTCGGTTCATAATACATACCTCCAGAATAACTATAACATCTTATTTTACCCTAAAACAGGCAGAATTACAAGCCCCTGCCTGGTGCGTCTTCCCGCGGCGATGTTCCAAAGTGCTTGCGGTAGGCACGGTAAAAGGCTGAGTAATCGGAGAAACCGCAGGCTGTGCAGGCGGCATTGGCCGCTTCCCCTCGCTGGATCATGGCCCGGGCTGCCATGAGCCGTTTGATGACCACATAGTCCCAGAGCGGGGAACCGGTGGCCTGATGGAAGAGGCGGCTGACCTGGGATTTGCTCCGGTAAAAGGCATCGGCGATGGTCTGGACGGAGATATCCTCAAAAAGATGCTCGTTCACGTAGGCTACCAGTTCACTCTGAAGTCCCGGAGCCGGGGTGTGGAGCTGACCGGAACCATGGAGTCCGTCCAGGGCGGTCAGAATCAGCAAAAGACGTGCAGTCAGGTTCATACGCACATCGGGGACGCGATCGAACTTGAATGCACTGAAGGCAGCCCGCAGGAGACCATCCGAATCACTGGCAAGACTGTAGCGGTTCTGCTGGCCCAGCGGCCGGTCATAGAAGGGGCGCAGCAGATGGTGAGACGGATCCAGCTCCGAAAGCATGTCCGGGGAAAAATGAATCACAATCCGCTCATAAGGAACCTCTGGATCGATGACCAGCTTATGCATTTCCGCAGGCCGGAGAATGAACACATCGTGGGGTTCCATCGGATACTGGCTGCCTTCAACCAGATAGGTCCCACGTCCGGAGATGAAGTAGAGAACCTCCAGCCACTCGTGAGCGTGCATTGCAAATTCATCGATATCGGGATGGACATCGATGGAATGATGGCTGTATATGGAACTGTCGCGGTACTTGAAAATGCTGGACATAAGCGGACCTCCCGGGATTTTTCTGCAGTATAGCATGATATGCGTGTTTTTGCAATATTTTTCACTCTAAAATGCAATTCCATTGCAAACTAATCTGTTGTAGAATAAAATATCAGGTTGTGTGCCATGAAGGCATACGGCAAAAGTATTGTAAATAAATGAACGTATAAATAAGAAAGGAACTATAACTATGGAACTGAATCTCCGTGAAAATTACCGCTATGCCATCGCATGTCCTACCAGCATGGGTGTGCGTATCACCCCGGAAGACAGAATGGCTGTGCATAACAGCAACCGTTTCATCATGCAGTGCACTTCCGCAGAGAGCAACGTGCTGAATGTGTCCTCTTCTCTGGGTAAAGAATGTCTGGTGCTGACTAAATTCGTAAAGGGAAGCCCGATTGCAGAGTTCATCAAGAGTGAACTGCGCAGCAGAAACATCCGTTACGAAGGCGCAGAAGTAGAACAGGGCGGTCCATGGGGCTTCCGTCACCAGTTTAATATTGCAGACTCCGGTTTCGGTCTGAGAGCTCCAAGAGTATGGAACGACAGAGCCGGTGAAGTGGGCAGAACCCTGTCCATCGATGAATTTGACATCGAAAGAATCTTCGGTCAGGAAGGTGTGGGTATCCTGCACATCTCCGGTCTGATTGCAGCAATGAGTGAAGAAACTACCCAGTTCTGTCTGGCAGTGGCAGAAGCTGCTAAAAAGTACGGCACTCTGGTAAGCTTCGACCTGAACCACAGAGCAACCTTCTGGAAGGGCAGAGAAGAAGAACTGAGAGATGCATTCCACAGAATCGCATCCGTAGCAGACGTACTGGTTGGTAATGAAGAAGACTTCCAGCTGTGCCTGGGCTTCGCTGGTCCTGAAGCAGGCGGCAAGGACATTTCCTCCAAGATTGCAAACTTCCAGGAAATGATCAACCAGGTTAAGGAAAAGTACTCCAATGCCAAGGTATTCGGTACCACTCTGAGACAGGTAATCAGTGCAAACGAACACCTGTGGGGCGGCATCCTGCTGGCTGACGGCAAGTGGTGCATCGAAGAACCTAGAACCATTCCTGTAATGGACAGAATCGGCGGCGGCGACGGTTTCACCGGTGGTCTGCTGTACGGTCTGATGCAGGGCTGGGAACCTGAAAAGTGCCTCCAGTTCGGCTGGGCTACCGGCGTACTGGCAGCAAGCAGCCTGAACGACTATGCAGAACCAGCTGATGAAAAGCAGGTTTGGGACATCTACGCAGGCAACGCAAGAGTGCAGAGATAGGATTTTGCAGGAGGAACAAGCAATGAAGAAAGCAGATATCGGCCTGGTTGGTCTGGCCGTAATGGGTGAAAATCTGGTAATGAACATGGAGTCCAGAGGATTCACCGTAGCAGTATATAACAGAACCACCGATAAGGTGAAGAATTTCGTGGAAGGCAGAGCAGCAGGCAAGAACATTATCGGTACTTACAGCCTGGAAGAACTGGCTGCAAACCTGGAAAAGCCAAGAAAGATCATGATGATGGTTAAGGCAGGTCAGGCAGTAGATGATCTGATCGACCAGCTGATTCCGTACCTGGAAGAAGGCGATATCCTGATCGACGGCGGAAACAGCCACTTCCCTGACACCATCAGAAGAACTGCTTACGTGGAAAGCAAGGGCCTGCTGTATGTAGGTTCCGGCGTTTCCGGCGGTGAAGAGGGCGCACTGACCGGTCCGTCCCTGATGCCGGGCGGTTCCCCTGCGGCATGGGAACACATCAAGCCTGTTTTCCAGGCAATCTGTGCCAAGGTAGAAGACGGTGCACCTTGCTGCGAATGGGTTGGCGAAAACGGTGCCGGCCACTTCGTAAAGATGGTACACAACGGTATCGAATACGGTGATATGCAGCTGATCTGCGAAGCGTACCAGCTGATGAAGGACGGCATGGGCATGACACCGGAAGAAATGCACGAAGTATTCGCTGCATGGAACGAAACCGAGCTGGACAGCTACCTGATCGAAATCACCAGAGATATTCTGGGTTACAAGGATGAGAACGGTGAAACTACCGTAAACTATATTCTGGACACTGCAGGACAGAAGGGTACCGGTAAGTGGACCGCAGTCTCCGCACTGGATGAAGGTGTTCCTCTGACTATGATCGGTGAAGCGGTATTCTCCCGCTGCCTGTCTGCACAGAAGGCAGAACGTGTGGTTGCTTCCAGGGTATTCCCACGCGAAATCCCTGCTTTTGAAGGCGACCGCCAGGCATTTATCGAAATGATCCGCAAGGCACTGTACGCTTCCAAGATTATTTCCTACGCACAGGGCTATACCCTCATGCGTACTGCAGCGAAGACTTACGGCTGGAACCTGAACTATGGTGGCATTGCTCTCATGTGGAGAGGCGGCTGCATCATCAGAAGCGTATTCCTGGGCAAGATCAAGGAAGCTTACGATAAGAATCCGGAACTGGACAACCTGCTGCTGGATGACTATTTTGCAGAAACCATCAAGGGACTGATCCCTGCATGGAGAGAAGTGGTTGCTTATGCGGTGAAGGCCGGCATTCCAATGCCTGCATTCTCCTCCGCTCTGAATTACTTCGACGGATATACCACCGAAACCCTGCCGGCTAACCTGCTGCAGGCACAGCGTGACTATTTCGGTGCTCATACATATGAACGTATCGACCAGCCTAGAGGCCAGTTCTATCACACCAACTGGACCGGCCACGGCGGCAATACTTCCGCAGGTACCTACAATGCGTAGAGTTCCTGCAGGTATCATCGCTCTGGATCTGGACGGCACTCTGCTTAATTCTGCAAAGGAGCTGAGCGAGGGGAATTTTGCTGCGCTGAAGGCGGCGGCAGAAGCCGGCTGGGCGGTTGTACCTACCACAGGAAGATTTTATGGCGGCATGCCGGATGTAATCCGGCAGCTGCCTTTTGTGCATTACGCCATAACTATCAACGGCGCAGCGGTGATGAAGGTGCGCAGTGAAGAGGGCGAAGGCTGTATGGACACACTTTGCGGGGCGGAGATGCCATGGCAGCAGGCGGTGAAAATCATGGAATGGCTGGATGATAAGCCAGTTATTTATGACTGCTACATGGATAATGCAGCCTGGATGACGGCCGCACTGAAAGAACAGGTGGATCATGTAATCGCGGACCCGAAAATCCGCAAAATGTTCCACGACCTGCGCCGTCCGGTGCCGGAACTGAAATCATTCGTGGCAGGGTACTGTGCAGACCGTCCGGGGATGAACGTACAGAAGATTCAGTTCTTCACCACTGATATGGACCTGCGGGCGCGGCTTCTCACTGAGATTCCGAAGGTGTTCCCGGGAATCCTGGCTACCAGCTCCTCACCGCAGAACATTGAGCTGAACCAGATGAACGCCAATAAGGGACAGGCTCTGCTGGATCTGGCTGACCGCCTGGACGTGCCCCGCGAAAAAACCATCGCCTTCGGCGACGGCCTCAATGACATTACCATGATCCGTGCGGCCGGCATTGGTATCGCCATGGATAATGCAGAACCGCCTGTAAAGGCGGCTGCGGACTGGATTACCACATCCTGTGATGAGGATGGAGTGGCAGTTGGTATTGAAAAGTATGTATTATAGAATCGGAGGAAAAAACTATGGAATTATGTTATAGACCAGCTTTAGACGGTAAAGTAGCCGTTGTAACCGGCGGCGCGGGCGTGCTCTGCAAGGAGTTCGCAAAGGCGCTGGCTCTCTGCGGAGCAAAGGTTGCCATCCTGAACCGTACTGTTTCCAAGGCGGAAGCAGTTTGTGAAGAAATCCGCGCCCTGGGCGGAGAAGCAGCAGCAGTGCAGGTGGATGTAACCAATAAGGCAAGTGTGAAGGCGGCTCACGAAGAAGTGCTGAAAATTTATGGACCATGTGATATTCTGATCAACGGTGCCGGCGGCAACAATGCCAGAGCAAACACCGACAAGGAATACTTCGAAATGGGTGATCTGGACGCAGATACCAAGACCTTCTTTGATCTGGACGATGAAGACCTGCAGTTCGTATTTAATCTGAACTTTATCGGTACCCTGATTCCTACCCAGGAATTCGCTAAGGACATGATCGGCCGTGAAGGCTGCAATATCATCAATGTAAGCTCCATGAACGCTTACACTCCACTGACCAAGATTCCGGCTTATTCCGGCGCTAAGGCTGCCATCTCCAACTTTACTCAGTGGCTGGCGGTACACTTCAGCAAGGTGGGCATCCGCGTTAATGCTATCGCCCCTGGTTTCTTCGCTACGGATCAGAACCGCAGCCTGCTGTTTAACGAAGACGGCACACCGACTGCACGTACCGGCAAAATCCTGGCAGCAACCCCTATGGGACGCTTCGGCCAGCCGGAAGAGCTGCTGGGCGCTCTCCTGTTCCTGGTGGATCAGAAGGCAGCAGGTTTCGTAACCGGTATCGTCATTCCGGTGGACGGCGGTTTCTCTGCCTACAGCGGCGTATAAAAAAGGAGTTTCATTATGGAAAAATTCTATTATGCAAATACAGAAGCGATTATGAGTCCGGAAGAAATCCGCGGTGCTCTGCTGGAAAGCCTGACAGACTGGCAGGCTCAGCATGGGACACTGAACCACGTGCTGATTATTCCGCCTGATTTTACACGTTTTCATTCCAACTCCGGCTTCATCACCAATGTTTACTACCACGCACTGACCGAGATGGGCTGCGAAGTGGATATTTTGCCGGCGCTGGGAACCCATGTGCCTGTGACAGCAGAAGAAGCGGAAAAGATGTTTGGCGATGTACCGTTCGAACGTTTCCTGGAGCACAACTGGCGTACGGATGTGGTGAAAATCGGCGAAGTTCCGGCTGAATACCTGGAAGAAATCACCGAGGGTCTGTGGCACGATCCGGTGGACGTGGAAGTCAACAAGCTGGTTATGGACGAGAAGTATGACCTGATTCTCTCCATCGGACAGGTGGTTCCTCACGAAGTAATCGGTATGGCCAACCACGCAAAGAACCTGTTCGTAGGTGTCGGCGGTGCTGACATGATCAACAAGAGCCACATGGTGGGCGCCGTTTATGGCATGGAGCGGATGATGGGCAAGGACCACACCCCGGTCCGCAAAGTCTTCGACTACGGCATGACTCACTTCCTGGCAGACCGTCCGATTCTTTTTGTACTGACCGTGTGCACTGCACCCGGCGGTGTAATCAATCAGCATGGTATGTTCATCGGCGATACACGGCTGGTACTGGAAAAGGCTATCGAACAGGCGCAGGAAAAGAATATCGACTTCGTAGAAACGGGTATTAAGAAGTGTGTCGTTTACCTGGATCCTTCCGAGTTCCGCACCACCTGGCTGGGCAACAAGTCTGTTTACCGTACTCGTATGGCTATTGCTGACGGCGGTGAGCTGCTGGTGCTGGCGCCGGGCATTGAACGTTTTGGGGAGGACCTGAAGGTGGATGAGCTGATCCGCAAGTACGGCTACAAGGGCCGTCTGAATACTCTGGAACAGTTCGAAAAGGAAGAAAATCAGGATCTCCGTGACAACATGGGTGCTGCTGCGCACCTGATTCACGGCTCCTCTGATGACCGCTTCTCCATCACCTATGCGGTAAAGAAGGACAAGATTACCCGTGAGGAAATCGAAGGCGTAGGTTTCGGCTGGGCGGACTATGACGAAGTGACTGCACGCTACAATCCGGAAACTCTGCAGTACGGATACAACGTATTGCCGGACGGCGAAGAAATCTACTATATTCCAAACCCTGCTCTGGGTCTGTGGATTAACAAGGAGAAATTCTAATGAAAGCATTTATGGACCGGGACTTCCTGCTGACCACCGAAACAGCCCGCAAGCTGTTCTTTGACCATGGGGAAAACTGCCCGATTATTGATTATCATAACCACCTGCCTGCAAAGGACATTTATGAGCGCAGAACCTACGGCAACCTGACTCAGGTGTGGCTGGAAGCAGACCACTATAAGTGGCGCTGCATGCGTGTCTGCGGCGTGGCAGAAGAATTCGTTACCGGCGGCGCTTCTGATTACGCGAAATTTGTCGAATTTGCTCGAATCATGCCGAAACTGATCGGCAGCCCGGTGTATCACTGGGCTCACCTGGAGCTGCAGCGTTACTTCGGAATTCATACGCCTCTCAGCGAAAAAACTGCGAAGGAAATCTGGGATAAGACCTGTGAAATGCTGCAGAGCGAAGGTTTTGACGCGGTATCCCTGCTGGATAAGGCACAGGCGAAAATCCTCTGCACTACTGACGACCCTGCCGATGATCTGGCATGGCATCTGAAACTGGCTTCTGAATATGAGGAAGGCCGCGTGTCATTCCGCACTCTGCCGTCCTTCCGACCTGATCGGTTCCTGCATATTGACCAGCAGGAAAACTGGGAGCGCGCTCTGGCACAGCTGTCTGAAAGATATAACGTGGCTGTGGACAGCTGGGAAGGCTTGACTCTGGCTCTGAAGAAGTCTCTCGATTTCTTCTCCGAAGCAGGATGCAAGGTAACTGACCACGGATTCCTCCACTTCCGCTATGCAGAAGGGGACCACGCAGCAGTGATGACCAAGGCCCTGGAAGGGGTAACTCTGACAGAAGAAGAAATCGCTGTTTACCAGGGCGGACTGCTCCGCTTCCTGGCAGCAGAATATGAAGCAAGAGGACTGGCAATGCAGCTCCACCTGGGACCGATCCGGAACAACTCTCCGAAGGTGTTCAAGGCATTCGGTCCGGATGCAGGCGGCGACAGCATCGGTGAAGCGACCAATCCGTTCCTGCTCAGTGCATTCCTGGGCCGTCTGGAAGGGGAAGGCCACCTGCCGAAAACTATTCTGTACAACCTGAATCCAAATGACAGTGCCATGATGGCCACCATGGCCGTAAACTTCGGCTCAGGCAGCGCAGCCGATGGCAGCGACTGCGGTAAGGTGCAGTACGGTGCAGCCTGGTGGCTCCTGGACCACATCCGCGGCATCAGTGAACAGATTGAGCAGCTCATGGAAACCGGACAGATCAGCGGTTCTGTGGGTATGCTGACCGACTCCAGAAGCTTCACATCTTTCGTACGCCATGAGTACTACCGCCGCATCCTCTGCGAAAAGCTGGGACAGCTGGTGGAAAGCGGACAGTATCCGGGAGATGAAGATTCCCTGGCTGCGCTGGGTCAGATGGTGGAAGACATCTGCTGGAAGAATGCAGTGAATTATTTCGGGTTTGAATTATAACTGAAAAATATGTATGAAAGGCCGGGGTGCAGCGATGCATCCCGGCTGTTTTTTTACCTTGAAAGGGGACATAATAAGGCATATAATAATAGAATAGCAAAAAGGGAGGACGGAACGAATGAAAGACATGATTTTATCCCAGGCTGCTCAGCTGCAGGGCTGGCTGGAAGAAGTAAGAAGAGATCTGCACATGCATCCGGAAACCGGATTTGATTTAAACTATACTCTGGACAAGGTACGCAGCGAGCTGACCGCCATGGGCTATGAGCCGAAGGACTGCGGGCGTGCCGGCATCGTGGCTCTGGCCGGAGGGAAGAAGCCGGGCAAAACGATTTTGCTGAGAGCGGACATGGATGCTCTGCCGCTGCAGGAAATGACAGCGCTTGATTTTGCCAGCCAGACTCCCGGCAAAATGCACGGATGCGGCCATGACATGCACACTGCTATGCTGCTGGGGGCTGCCAAGCTGCTGAAAGAGCACGAGGATGAGATTGAGGGTACTGTGAAGCTGGCATTCCAGCCGGCAGAGGAGATTTTCCTGGGCGCAAAGGACATGATTGCAGATAGCCTGCTGGAAAATCCGAAGGTTGATGCAGCATACATGTTCCATGTGGCCATCGGAACGGATATTCCGTCCGGTACGGTCATCGTGCTGGCTGACGGCGTGGGTATGTCATCCTGTGAACAGTACTATATCAAAGTAAATGGAAAGGGCGGCCACGGCTCCACACCGCATGTGGCTATCGACCCGATTACCGCTGCGGCTCAGATTCACGTGGCTCTGGCGGAAATCAACAGCCGTGAGCTGGATGCCAACGAGTACGGTGTCTTTACAACCTGCCGTTTCCAGGCGGGCCATGCGTCCAATATCATTCCTGCCCATGCTGAAATGTGGGGGACCATCCGTACCAATGATCCGACCGGTGAAAAGAACGAATTTATCAAGACACGTATTGAAGAAGTGGCAAAGGGTGTCGGTGCGGCGCTCCGCTGCGATGTGGAAGTGAAGTTCTTCGACTACTGCCCTTGCGTGAAGTGCGATGCAGAATTATCTGCTGAGCTGACCGGCTATGCGAAAGAACTGCTTGGGGAAGAGCACGTAGTGAAGTTTGAGAAGACTGCGGTGGGCAGCGAAGACTTCGCCTTCTTTAGCCTTGAAGTTCCGTCTGTCTGCTTCAATATCGGCGCAGGAAGCTTTGCAGAAGGATATCCGCAGGCAGTACACCATCCGGAAGCCCTGTTTAACGACGGTATTTTAAGCACAGGTGCCGCAGCGTACGCGTATATGGCACTGCGCTGGTTAGGATAAGGGTATTCTATCCCTGATCTGGGAATCTTCTATCCTTTGAGATAGAGGTTTCCTTGATTTAGGGATAGTTTTTTTTAACACCTTGCTTTCATTTTTGGAATATGTTAATATTTCCCATAAATGGAGGCATTAGCATGAAAATATTGGAGATTATTAAAGAAGAACGGAAAAAAACAGCCATGCTGCTAGGAAACTTCAGAAAAATTTCTGAAAAATATCCGCAAAAGCAGCTGTACGAGCGGATGATGAATGGCGAGAAACGTTATTATTATAAAATCGAAGGGAATCCCAAGCGTTATTACATCGGCTGGAAGCAGCCGGAGCTGCTCAGGGGGCTGCTGGAGAAGAAAAATGCGCTGGAGAAAATCCCACTGCTGGAGGAGAATCTGAAGAAACTGGATGCTTTGCTGGATGGATACCACAGTCATGAGGAAATCTTCCCGGTGCAGACTCTGCCGCCGGAGCTGAAGACTGGTGAGCGGCGGAAGTCCTACCCGCCATCAGAGAACACCGCATACCGCAGCGAACTGAAGCACGATACGGGACTTGGATTTTATACCAACTCCAAATCGGAGGCAATCATCGCCCTGCGTTACCACACCTTTGGTGTGCCATTCCAGTATGAAAAGAAGCTACGGCTTCTGGGGGCAGATGGCCGTTGGAAAAACATGTATCCTGACTACACTGTATTCGGAGCAGAGGAAGAGGTGTATCATGAGCATTTCGGACTGTATCACAAGCCTGGATACAGAGAGACACAGAAGCTGCGGCTTGCGGATTACCATGCGGCAGATATTTTGCTGGGGCGGGATCTGTTTGTGACCATGGACGGCCCCAATGAGGATCTGGACATTGCGGCAATTGACCGGTTTATTATTAATACAATTTTGCCGCTCTGTACAGGAGCAGATGATTCGGGGATTGAAAATGATTTCTGAATATTCTATAATAATTCCATTGATGACTTCAGGAGGTCTTGGAATATGAACTTTATTACATACGAAATCAACGGTCAGCGTCAGCTGGGGGCGATTCTGCCGGATGGAAAGCAGGCAGTTCCGCTGACCGCACTGGGAATCGACCAGGAATATACAGATATGGTGGACTTCATCACCAATGTGAGTGAAGTGGAGCTGATGCTGGCAGAACGTGCATGGCATGAGGCGCACGAGGCGGCGCTGCCGCTGGACCGCATCACCCTGCTGGCTCCAATCACACGTCCAATTCACGATATCATCTGCGTGGGCATCAATTACCGTTCTCACCAGGAAGAAACAAAAGAAATGTTCGATGCTGCCAGCAATAAGAAGGACGAGCAGCACATTTACTTCGGTAAGCGTGCGTGCCGCATTACAGGCCATGAAGAACCAATTGTTCGTCCGGATTTCGACGAAGAAATGGATTACGAAGCGGAACTGGCAGTGATTATAGGCAAGCCATGCCGTGATATTAAGCCGGAAGAAGCGGAAGAGTACATCTTCGGTTATTCGGTATTTAACGATGTGACTGCACGTGCAGTGCAGAGACAGCACGTACAGTGGCTCCGGGGAAAGAGCCTGGACGGCTACTCCGTTATGGGGCCTTCCATCGTACATAAGAATCAGATTTCCTTCCCGCCGCAGCTGGATATTTCCTGCCATGTGAACGGTGAAGTGCGTCAGCAGTCCAATACCCGTCTGCTTATCGCAGATATTCCGACCATTATCAGCGAGCTTTCCCAGGGCATGACTCTGGAACCGGGAGACATTATCGCCACCGGTACTCCTTCAGGCGTAGGCATGGGCTTCAATCCGCCGAAATACCTGAAGGACGGAGATGAAATCGTCTGCACCATTGAAGGCGTGGGC
Organism: Anaerovoracaceae bacterium; assembly: GCA_045637765.1. Lineage (GTDB taxonomy): Bacteria > Bacillota > Clostridia > Peptostreptococcales > Anaerovoracaceae > RGIG7179. The sequence continues at coordinate 86,275 of JAZTZZ010000019.1, forward strand.
GTGCTGCGGAACGTGGTGGAATAGAGATTTTGCGGTGGAAAAATGACGGAGAAAAAGAATTTGCTTAGAAAAGCCTTTGTGGACACCATTCCGGTGCTGACCGGATACGTGGTACTGGGTATCGGATTTGGAATTATATTAAAAACCAAGGGGTACAGCACGCTGTGGGCCCTGGCAATGAGCCTGTTTATCTACGCAGGATCGCTGCAGTTTGTGGTCATTGATCTTCTGACCGGCGGTGCAGGCCTTCTGACCACGGCTCTGACATCTCTCATGGTCAATGCCAGACATCTGTTTTATGGTATTTCCATGATTGACCGGTACAAGGGAACAGGGCGGAAGAAACCGTACCTCATGTTTGCCCTGACCGATGAGACCTACTCTTTGGTCTGCAGTGACCCCATTTCAGAAAATCCTGCAGATCGGAAAGAACGGCATCGTTATTACTTCCTGGTATCTCTCATGAACCAGTGCTACTGGGTGAGCGGGTCTGTGATTGGAGCAGTGCTGGGAGAGGTGATTCCCTTCAATACGGAGGGCATTGACTTCGCTCTGACGGCGCTCTTTGTGACCATTTTCGTGGAGCAGTGGCTCAGTACGAAGGATCACCGTCCGGCCCTGGTGGGTCTGGCTGCATCTGCGGCCTGCCTGGCTGTATTCGGCGCCGGCAGTTTCCTGATTCCGGCCATGATTGTGATTACTCTGCTTCTGACCGGCCTTCGCCGCAAAATCGAAGGAGGTGAAGCGTAATGGACATGCATGCATTTGGAATTGTGGCTGTGGCAGCACTGGTGACTGTGGCCCTGCGCTTCCTCCCGTTTCTGATTTTCCGCGGTGACCGGGAAACACCGGCCTACATCGCCTATCTGGGCAAAGTATTGCCTTTCGCCATCATGGGGATGCTGGTGGTCTTCTGCCTCAAGGGTGTATCTCTGGCGGCGGCGCCCCATGGCATACCGGAGTTTCTCTCCTGCCTGCTGGTAGTACTGCTTCACGTGTGGAAGCGGAATACCCTGCTGAGCATCGCCGGAGGCACCGTGTGTTATATGCTGCTGGTGCAGATGGTATTTTAGAAATCAAAACTCCCTCGTGCTGAGGGAGTTTTTTAGTGCTGTAAATTAGTAATTTTCTTTTCTCACTTCGAAGAAGCTCTGGGAGAAACCGCATACAGGACAGGATTCCGGAGCTTTCTTTCCGATTACCAGGTGGCCGCATACACGGCATTCCCACATGATTTCTTCGGACTTTTCGAATACCTGCTGCAGTTCTACATTCTTCAGCAGTGCCAGGTATCTTTCTTCGTGAGCCTTTTCGATGGCACCAACCTTACGGAACTTTTCAGCCAGTTCAGGGAAGCCTTCTTCTTCAGCATCCTTGGCCATGCGGTCGTACATGTCAGTCCATTCGTAGTTTTCGCCTTCAGCTGCAGCCTTCAGGTTTGCAGCAGTATCGCCCAGGTGACCCAGTTCCTGGAACCACAGACGTGCATGTTCCTGTTCGTTTCTGGCAGTCTTCAGGAAGATTTCAGCCAGCTGATCGTAGCCTTCCTGCATTGCGATGTTTGCGAAATAGGTATATTTGTTTCTGGCCATGGATTCGCCTGCGAAGGCTTCTTCCAGGTTCTTTTCGGTCTTGGTGCCGGCGTACTTGCTGCCTTCTGCCTTTGGTTCTTCAATCAGCTCAAACTTGGAAGCCGGCTGCTTGCACAGCGGGCACTTGAAATCTTCGGTCAGTTCGCCTTCATGGATATATCCGCAGACGGTGCAGCGGTATTTCTTTACATTGGACATAATATTATTCCTCCTTGAGAAAATATTTCATGGGGAAATTATACTACATTTCGGAAGAATATGGTATAATAATCTCCGGAAGAACTTGATTTTTCTATCCAATGAGGGAGGTAAATTATTATGGCAAAAATTTTAATCAGCCCAGGCAAGTATGTACAGGGCGCAGGCGAAATGGGTAAGCTCTACGATTATGTAAAGGGTTACGGTAAGAAGGCTCTGATTCTGATTACTGCATCCGGTTACAAGAGAATCGGCCAGATCGTGGAAAGCAGCTTCGAAGGCCAGGATTTTGAAATCGTATTCGACTATTTCAACGGCGAATGCTGTAAGACTGAAATCAACCGTCTCATCGAAGTAATGAAGGAAAAGGAATGTGACTTCATCGTAGGCGTAGGCGGCGGCAAGATTCTGGATACTGCAAAGGCAGTTGCACACCACTGCAAGACTCCGGTAATCATCTGTCCTACCATCGCATCCACTGATGCTCCTTGCAGCGCACTGTCCGTAATCTACACTGACGAAGGCGTATTCGAAGAATACTTCTTCCTGCCTGCAAACCCTAATCTGGTACTGATGGATACTGATATCATCGCTAAGTCCCCAGTTAGACTGACTGTTTCCGGCATGGGCGATGCTCTGGCTACTTACTTTGAAGCAAGAGCAGCTGCAGCTAAGAACGCAGCAAACTGTGCAGGCGGCATGGCTACAACTGCAGCCGTTGCTCTGGCAAAGCTTTGCTTCGAAACTCTGATGGCAGAAGGCCGCAAGGCTAAGATTGCTCTGGAAGCAGGTGCATGCACAGAAGCAGTAGAAAAGGTAATCGAAGCCAACACTCTGCTGTCCGGTATCGGTTTCGAATCTGCAGGTCTGGCTGGCGCTCACGCAATCCACAACGGTCTGACCGTTCTGGAAGAATGCCACCACATGTATCACGGAGAAAAGGTTGCTTTCGGTACTCTGACACAGCTGGTACTGGAAAACATCGATACCGAAGAACTGCAGGATATCATCGACTGGTGCATCGACGTGGATCTGCCTGTAACCTTCCAGCAGCTGGGTCTGGCTGACGTGACTGACGAACAGCTGATGGCAGTTGCAGAAGCAGCATGCGCAGAAGGCGATACTCTGAACAACATGCCAATCATCATCACTCCTGAAAAGGTAGTGGCTGCTATGAAGGCAGCAGACGCTTACGGAAGATATTCCCTGGGTCTGTAATTTCATAACCAAACTCACATAAGATACGGCCGGAATTTCCGGCCGTTTTTCTTTAGGGGACGGTATAGGGGACAAAGCACGCTGCATATAGTTTAGGAACTTGAGAATGTGACCTGGCCCATTTTCTTTTTCCGCATGGAAGCCTACTGGCAGGCTTTCTTCTGGCTCTGCCTGCTTTGGGTGCTGATTCTGGTTATGATTGTACGGTTTAGTGGGGTAGACAGGAAGGCGGTCCTGCTTCTTCTTCCGTATCTGATGTGGGTATCGTTCGCAGGTTATCTGAATCTTTCCATCGCACTGAACAGTTGAGAAAAACTTGACATTTCTGCGCAAAAAGGGCAGACTATATAGTATGAAACGAGAACGATTTTTAACAAGAGACATTGTGCTGGTCCTTGCGGCCAGCTTTTTCTTCATGGCCAGTCCCATGATGGTGACACCGCTGATTGCGGGATTTACAGAGAGTCTGGGGGCCTCTGCGGCGATTATGGGCCTGATGGGCGGTGCCATGAATCTGTGCTCCCTGTTCTGCCGGCCCTTCGTCGGCAACCTGGCTGACCGGATTTCAAAATATCATGTAGCATTGATTGGTTCCCTGCTTATGGCCATCGCCAGCGTGGGCTATGTACTGACACCGTCGTCAGGACTGCTTCTGGCGGCCAGAATCGTCCATGGCGTGGGCTTTTCTTTCTGTACCGTGTGTCTGTCCACCTGGATGAGCAACATGCTTCCAAGGGACAAAATCGGCTCCGGCATGGGGCTTTACGGTACCATGAATGCACTGAGCATGGCCATTTCCCCGTCGGTGGGTGTTTTTGTCTACCAGCATCTGGGCTACCGTGCAGCCTTTCTCATTGCCACGGCAGCGGCCCTGGGAACCATGACTATTATTCAGTTTGTAAAGGATAAAGGACTTCCTGTACCGAAAGCTCCGGCAGATGCGGGAAATATGCGGGTACAGCGGAAACTGCATCTGCAGTTTGTGGACAGGCGGGTGCTTCCGGTAGCCCTTGTAATTGCACTGTTTACCATTCCGTATTATGCCACCCAGTCCTTCCTGGTACGGTATACGGAAACCATGGGACTGGATGTAACCGTGGGGCTTTTCTTCCCGGTCTACGCATTGGTGCTGCTGGTGCTGCGTCTGTCCCTGGCCAAATATTTTGATAAGCTGCCATACGGCACCTTCGTGCTGGCCAGCTCAGCCAGTGCCCTCGGTGCCATGATCTGCCTGACTTTCATGGAAAGCAACCTGCTTCTGTTTGCCGCATCGGTATTTATGGCGGGAGGCTACGGAATCATGTGCTCCGTCTGCCAGTCTACGGCACTTCTGCTGGCGGGACCTGAAAAGCGGGGCCTGGCCAACAGTACCTATTATGTGGGCATGGACATCGGTATGGCCACAGGGCCAATGATTGGAGGATTTCTCTATGGGGCCGTTCCGGGACACCTGTTTTATCCGTGCTTTATGATTACCATTCCGATGATTGTCATCGTATATCTGACCTTATGCCGCAATATCGGCAGAAAATAAAAAATACTCAGAAAAGAGGAAACAACATGTTCAGTACCAACAGTATCTTTCTGTATGGGGTGGCTGTCTGCGTCATCCTGTTCGTGCTTGCACAGTCCTTCTTTTTCCTGATCCGGGCTTACCGCCGCGGTAAGGAACTGGGAATGGACACATCCAAGCTGAAAAAGACTATCGTATCAACCACCGTATTTACCATTGCTCCTGCCATTTCCATCCTCATCGGAGTGGTAACCCTGTCCAAGTTCCTGGGTATTCCGCTGCCGTGGATTCGTATGAGTGTCATCGGTGCCATTACATATGAACTGCCGGCGGCCACTTCTACAGCCAACGCGCTGGGACTGTCCCTGTCGGAAATGATTGCTGATCCGAAGGTGTATGCGGCGATTGCCTGGGTAATGACTTTAGGTATTATGCCAAGCATCATTCTTCCGCCGATCCTCATGAAGAAGATTCAGGGCGGTGTGGTGAATCTGAAAAATAAAGACAGCAAGTGGGGCGACATCTTCATGACCTCCCTGTTCCTGGGCATGATTTCCGCCTTCCTGGGCATGGTGTTTGCGGATATCCGCAGCGGTCTGGAGGGCTGGATTCCGATCTTCGTTCTGCTGGCATCTGCAGGTATTATGGCAGGCCTCGGTCTTCTGATCACGAAGAAGAACATGAAGTGGCTGGAGACCTATGCACTGGCCATCAGCATGGTCGGCGCCATGGTATTCGCGGTGATCGTTACACCGCTGATTGTTTAGGAAAGGAGGCTGTCTGACATGCGTGACTATATGAAAGAAACCGATAAATACGGCAAAATCTGGATCTGGACTGCCTGTGTGGTTGTCCTCATGGTTCCTGTTGCCATCTGTGTATATTACGATGCATGGCCGGAAATGTCTGCTGTGCTGAAGGGGCTTTTAGGTGTGGCACCGATTTACTGGACGGTTGGTGTGATTGAAGTAATCACCTATACACCGATGCTGGGGGTAGGCGGCACATACCTTGCGTTCGTAACCGGAAACCTGACCAGTCTGAAGGCACCAAGTGCACTGAATGCCATGGAAAATGCCGAAGTAAAACCGGGAAGTGAAGAAGGGGAAATTATCTCTACCATCGCCATTGCCACCTGTTCCATCGTAACCACTCTGGTTCTGGTGGTGGGAGTCTGCGTCCTTGCAGCGATTACACCGATTCTGAATTCTCCGGTACTGGCACCTGCTTTTGATAATATTCTGCCTGCACTCTTTGGGGGTCTGGCAGTGGTATATGTGAGCAAAAACTGGAAGCTGGCAATCACACCGCTGATTTTCATGCTGGTTCTCTTCCTGGCTGTTCCGTCTCTGGCCGGTTCAGTAGGCGTGCTGGTTCCTGTGGGTGTGCTGATTGCGCTGGGCGCAGCACGAATTATGTATAAGAAAGGTTGGGTATAATTATGGCAATTGTATGGATTCTGCTGGCGGCACTGGCGGTGCTGGCAGCGGTTGTAATTTTCAGAACAGTGAAGTTCGTTCCGCCGGTGGAAGCACCTGGTGTGGAGGATCCGATTGATCTGGACCACGATAAAATCGTGCAGAATATGGTGGACATGATCCGCTGCAAAACCGTATCCTACTACGAAGAAGAAAAGATGGATATGGAGGAATTCCGTAAGTTCCAGGCCCTTCTGGTGGAACGGTATCCTCTGGTGCACGGGTGTGCGGAACTTCATCATATCGGCCGCAGCGGTCTGCTGTACAAGCTGCCGGGCCGCAGTGCTGAAAAACCATCTGTATGCATGGCACATTATGACGTGGTGCCGATTGAAGAGGATGGCTGGGTAAAGCCTGCTTTCGAAGGAATCGTGGAAGACGGTCACATCTGGGGCCGTGGTACACTGGATACCAAGGGTACTCTCTGCGGCATCTTTGAAGCGCTGGAATCTCTGCTTGCCCGTGAAGGTGGTTTCGTACCGGAAAATGACCTGTATCTTTCCTTCTCCGGCGGAGAAGAAGTGGATGGAGAAGACTGTCCGTTGATTGTAGAGTGGCTTCGTGAACGTGGGATTGTGCCTGCTCTGGTTGTAGATGAGGGCGGCGCGGTAGTTGACGGTGTGTTTCCTGGGGTTGACAAGTCCTGTGCGGTGGTTGGAATCGGCGAAAAGGGCATGCTGAACGTGAATTTCACCCTGGAATCCGACGGCGGACATGCATCCACCCCTCCAAAGAACGGTGTACTGAAGCAGCTGGCGGATGCAATCATTGCCATCGAAAAGCATCCGTTCCCGACCCAGATGACACGCCCGGTGGAAGAAATGTTTGACGCACTGGGACGTCATTCCACCTTCCTGTACCGTATGATTTTTGCCAACCTGTGGCTCTTCGGACCGGTTCTGTCTGCATACTGCAGTATGGCAGGCGGTGAGCTCAATGCTCTCATGCGCACTACTGTGGCAATGACCCGCCTGGAAGGCAGCAAAGCATACAATGTTCTGCCTCCGAAGGCAAGCTTTGGTGCAAACCTGCGTCTGCTGGGCACCGATACCACTGACAGTGCGGTGGAATACCTGCGCAGTGTCATCAAGAACGACAATATTAAGATTGAAGCAGTCAATGCCATGAACCCATCGCCTTATTCCGATACGACATGTGATGAATGGCTGAAACTGAAAGATGCAATACATAATACATGGCCGGATGCCATCGTAGCACCTTACCTGATGATGGCCTGCAGTGACTCCCGTTCCTATAACGCCATCAGCGACCGTGTATACCGTTTCTCTGCCATGTACCTGACAGCAGAAGAACGTGCTATGATTCACGGAAACAACGAGCGCATTCCGATTCCGACACTGATTAAAACCGTTGAATTTTACGTAAGACTGATCCGCGGCCTGTAGCCCGGCCCAGCAAAAGGGGGACGCTATGAACGTACTGATTGAATTTTTCGACGAAGAACCCATTGAGAATCTGATTACCTGCACCCATTTTCACATGGAGAAGGTTATCTGCTTCGGTTATAAACGTACTATGAGCCTGGAAGCCAGAGGCAAACTGAAACGCTGCCATAAAAAGCTTTGCGGCGACCATGAGATGGAGTTTATTGAGGTACCTTACGGGGATCTGAATGCCATCGTGAAGAGCATGGATGCGGTGCTGGCCAGAGAGTACGGGGCGGGGAACCAGTGTTTCTTCGACCTGACCGGCGGCGGCGACCTGATTCTGGTTGCCATGGGCATTCTCTCCGCAAAATACCCGACGCCGATGCACACCTTCAATGTAACAACCGGCAAGCTGAACATCATCGAGCAGAAGGATGTCAAGTCCATCGAAGAGCTGGCGGAGCGTCATGAAAAAGAGCTGAAGCTGGACCATGTGATTGGCTTCTATGGCGGCCGCATCGATTACAATGCCCAGAAGGACTATAAGAGCCACCTTGACGATTTATCGTTTAAAAACGATGTGAATGCCATGTGGCGGATTGCGGTACAGAACCAGCGCAAATGGAACGGTTTCTCTTCCTTCCTGCGGGAGTGCACCAAATATCAGCTGACGGATCTGATGGTAGATATGGGAAGTGAGGATGTAAAGCGTCTGCTGAAGCGTACACCAGGCATCCGGTCCATGAAGGAACTGCATCAGTATCTGGAACAGCTGGGCGCCGTAGGCGTTCTGGAACGTGTGACAGCCAATGGAGAAGGGATTACCTTCGAATATAAGAGTTTTATGATTAAGGACTGTCTCCATGATGCAGGATGCATCCTGGAACTGCATACTTATTACGCAATGAAAGATACCGGACGGTACAGTGATGTCCGCGTGGGTGCACATATTGCATGGGAAGACGACACCTGGTACGACGATGACAATGTGAAGAATGAAATCGATGGACTGGCACTGGAGGGTAATGTTCCGATCTTCATTTCCTGCAAGAACGGAAAAGTAGACCAGATGGCCCTGTATGAGCTGGAAACAGTAGCAAGAAGATTCGGTGGCCGCCGGGCGAAAAAGATGCTTGTGGTGGGGCAGGAACTTTCTGCTGGCTATGCCAAGCGGGCGCAGGAGATGGACATTGAGGTCAAGTTAGGAGAAGAATTATGAAAGTATTACTGATTAACGGCAGTCCCCATGCAGAGGGAAGTACTTATACCGCACTCAATGAGATGATTAAGATTTTCGAAGCAGAAGGCATTGAAACCGAGCTGCTGCAGATTGGAAGTCAGGCCATCCGCGGCTGTATTGCCTGCAGATACTGTAAGAAACACGGATACTGTGTCTTCGATGACTGTGTCAACGAAGCCGCAGCCAAACTTGCAGAATGTGATGGTCTGGTTATCGGAAGCCCTGTATATTATGCTTCCGCCAACGGTACTCTGTCCTCCTTCCTGGATAGATTATTCTACAGCTGCGGCCTGGATCTGACCATGAAGGTGGGTACAGCAGTTACCTCTGCACGCAGAGGCGGACTGACAGCAACCTTTGACCAGCTGAACAAATACTTCACCATCAGCGGCATGCCGATTGCCTCCGGACAGTACTGGAACGGCATTCATGGCAACGATGCAGAAGAGGCCGTGCAGGATGGAGAGGGTATGCAGATGATGCGCACCGCAGCAAGAAATATGGTATTCCTCATGAAGAGCATTCAGCTCGGAAAAGAAGCCTACGGCCTCCCGGAAAAGGAACCGCGTGTGGGAACTAATTTTATTCGATAAAAATAGCCGTAAGGCTATTTTTTTTGTAACGTTTAGAGAAGTAGTGCGTTATATCAGTGAGAAGGAGGTGAAGGCGTGGATTTTGAGAAGGTGTATACGGAATTTTTCAGAGAAATTTATCTGTATCTGCGGGGATTTGGTATTAGCGAGGATCTGGCGGAGGAACTGGCACAGGAGACATTCGTGAAAGCGCTGCGGGCTGCAGACCGGTTCGATGGTTCGCAAAACATCCGCGCCTGGCTTTATACCATAGCCCGGAATACGTTTTTCTCCTGGAAGCGGAAGCAGAAATGTTTTGCCGAGGGAACAAGCGGGGAAGAGCTGGAGCCAGATGGTACGTCCTTGATGGTGTCCACTGACCAGGTAGCGGAAACGGTGGAAGAAAAGGAACTGGCCCTGGCTGTTCATCGGTTTCTGCACGATATGGAAGAACCATATAAGGAGGTATTTCACCTGCGGGTCTTCGGGGAACTGCCTTTTGAAAAAATCGGATTGATTTTTGGAAGGAGTGCAGGATGGGCCCGGGTAACCTTTTATAGGGCGAGAAAGCAGCTCCAGGTACTGATCGAGGAGGGTGAATATGAATAAAATAAGCTGTAATATCATAAAAGATCTTCTTCCACTTTATGTAGATGAGGTGGTCAGTGAGGACAGCCGGGTTCTGGTGGAAGAACATTTTGCATCCTGTCCGTACTGTCGGGAGGAAGCAGAGAAGATGAAAAAAGTACTTCTTGTGCCTGTAGATGAGGTGATGGAAGAAGCTGAAGTAAGTGCATTGAAACGGTTTCAAAAGATGCTGCGGACACGCAGATTCTGGACCATGGCAGTAACGGCAACTGTGGTGGTGGCACTTATGTTTGGTATACACTGCCTGCTTCATATACCACAGATTTTCATACCATATGAGGAAGGTCTGGTTCAGGTTCAGAAACTGGAGGATGGAACACTTCGGCTGCAGTACTGTGGAGAAACCTACAGGGGATTTGTGGGCGGCGGAAATATCCTTATAAAGAATGAGGATGGCAGTGAATCTTTCGCCACCCTGATTTATTACTACCATTCTCCGTGGACCAAATATATCGAGCCGCTTTATACCTTCGATGAACAGGCGGTGCTGCATGAGAACCGCGGAAAATTCGATTTAACGCCAATCGACGGAATACCTTATACGAAAGTGTATTATGCTTCGGAATCGTTTTCCGGACCGTTCCGCGCAAAGAAGCACAGAATGCTGCTGAATCCGGAGTATCCGGAAAAAAATCTCGAAACTGCTATACTGATTTATGATGAGAATCTGGAATGACCGAAGTCTGAAATCGTATCATACCGGAATTCTTTGAAAAAATAAGAAAATCCGGTATGATTACCCAGCTGAAGAGACAAATGTAGTATCCAAAAGCGAGTCAGAAGGAAGAAATACAAAATAAAAGGAACAGATTTTGCTGCAAAATGCAGAATCTGTTCCTATTTTCATTTTATTCCGATTGCATTACCCCCTGTCATACCGGAAATCAGGGAAAAAACGCTGAAAACCGGTATTTTGCCGGAAAGGCAAACGAACTGGTTTATTATTTTACGTATACTCTCGGCGGTCTTGCCAGGATACGTGCGACGATTTCGTTCTTATTGGTGGATGCCAGTTCGGAAGCTTCCTGAATGGTCATCTGGTTTTCACCGTTGCCGTAGATGACACCGATGTCGCCAACCTGTGCCTGCGGAACTTCGCTCAGGTCCACAACCACCTGGTCCATACAGATTACGCCCAGTACAGCACATTTTACACCGTGGATGGTTACGTAACCCTTGTCTCTCATGTTACGAGGGTAACCGTCTGCATAACCGAAAGGCATGGTGCCTACACGGGTATCCTTAGGCGCTCTCCACAGATAGTCGTAGCCAACCCCTTCACCTTCCTTTACTTCATGAATCTGGGTAATGCGGCTTTCGAAGGTGATGCAGCATTCTACCGGCAGATAGCCGATGTGGAAACCGCGGAGACCGAAGATCAGTGCGCCGGGACGAACCATGTTCAGGCGGTAATCCGGATAGTCCACCAGCGAGATGGAGTCGGAGATATGCTTATACTTAAAGGAGCAGCCACGTGCTTCCAGCTTTTCAATCATGGACATAAACAAATCGAACTGCTTCTGGTCCTCTTCTTTGTTGGTCAGCGCCAGGTGAGAGAAGATCCCTTCGATTTCCAGACCAGGCTGCTGTGTCATTTCGTACAGTTCCTCTTCATCATAGATACCCAGACGGTGGAAACCGGTGTCAACCTTCAGGTGAGTCACTGCAGTCTTGCCTGCACGTACAGCCGCTGCAGACAGGGATTTTGCCTGGGAGAGATCTGCCAGAGTCTGGGTAAAGTTATGCTCTACCACGATATCCATCAGACGGTCCGGGGTATGGCCCAGAATGAAGATTGGATAATCAGGATATTCCTGGCGCAGCTCCAGCGCTTCCGTCAGAGTGGCAACAGCCAGGTATGCAGCACCTGCTTCCATCAGAGTAGGAGCGATACCGATGGCGCCGTGACCGTAGCCATTTGCCTTGATTACCGGCATTACTGCCACGTCAGGACCGCACATTTCCTTAATCAGACGCATGTTTTCTGCGATTGCAGAAAGGTCTACCTTTACGACTGTATCCCGCAGCTGCAGATCTTCATATTTCTTAATCAGATTCATAGTAATAATCTCCTTTTATTTCGCCAGTAATTTCAGAGTACCCAGTACTTCCATCAGAATACCGTTCTTCATGGATTCTTCATCCGGATTGTACCATTCGCTGTGCAGCTTCTGCGGATGTGCTTCCTTGCCGGAATCTGTACCCACGTTCATGTACAGACCATCGCACATCTGTGTGAAGAAGGCAAAGTCATCAGCACCCAGGCTTGGCTCTTCCATGAAGTACATCATATCGCGGCCGATGTGTTCTTCTGCCAGAGCTTCCATTTCCGCACAGATTTCATTGCTGTTGATCAGGGCAGGATAGCCATCCACCAGGTTCAGATGAGCTTTTGCACCGAAGCCTGCAGCAATACCTTCCGCGGTGGTGGTGATACGTGTCTTCAGTGTATTCATGGTTACAGGGTCCAGGGCACGGATGGTACCGGTCAGCTGTGCGCTGCCAGCAACTACGTTTTCTGCAGTACCGGCAATGAACTTACCTATGGTGATGATACCTGGATTTGTTGGAGACAGGTTGCGGCTGATAATGCTCTGCAGAGCAGTTACGATCTGAGATGCAACTACGATGGAGTCGATTCCGCCTTCCGGATGTGCGCCGTGGCAGGCAATACCTTCTACGGTCAGATTCAGGTCACAGGTTGCAGCATTCATTTTGCCGCGGCAGAATTCGATGGAGCCGGTAGGCAGATATGGAGCCACGTGGAATGCCAGAACTGCACCAACAGCAGGTCCTTCCATGCAGCCATCCTTAATCATCTGGTCAGCACCTCCGACAGTTTCTTCTGCAGGCTGGAAGAACAGCTTTACGGTGCCTGAGAATTCATCCTCGATGCTCTTCAGAACCTTTGCAGCACCCAGCAGCATGGCAGCGTGGATGTCGTGTCCGCAGGCATGCATTACGCCTTCATTGACGGACTTGAATTCGCAGTCCACTTCTTCCGTTACCGGCAAAGCATCGATGTCGGCACGGATTCCGACTGCTTCGTACTTTCTGGCAGCACAGGCAGGTGCCTTTCCTTCAATAACGCCAACCACACCGTGGCCGCCGATATTGGTCTGGTGCGGAATGCCCCATGCGGTCAGATATTCGCTGATTTTGTTCATGGTGCGTTCTTCCTGTTCAGACAGTTCCGGATGTTTGTGGAAGTCGCGGCGGATTGCAACAATTTCTTCGTAGTTTTCAGCGATGAGCTGCTTTACTCTTTCTTCGATTAACATGTTGTATCTTCTCCTTTTCTGCAGAATCCTGCTTTCATTGGTTGAAAATAATAATTTTTTTCTTTATAATGATAGGTATATTATAACAGAAAATTCGGACAGTGGAGAATTAAATTATGAAAGTAAATGACATTTTAAAGAACGCAGATTTCGAAAAAGAGCTGATTGAAATCAGAAGAACGATTCATGAGAATCCATGTGTATCTGAACATGAGGAGGAAACCGTGGAATATCTGGCTTCCAAGTTGGACGAGTATGGAATTCCGTATGAAGTGATTCTGGATGGATGCAGCATTGTGGCAACTCTGGAAGGCGGAAAGCCAGGTCCTGTGGTTGGTGTCAGAGCTGATATCGATGCACTGCCGATTCAGGAAGAAACCGGTCTGCCGTTCGCATCGAAAAAAGACGGAATCATGCATGCGTGCGGGCACGATGCTCATGCCACCATTTTGCTGGGTGCCGCTAAAGTGCTGGCTGCAATGAAAGAGGAACTGCAGGGTACCGTAAAGTTCTTCTTCCAGCCTGCAGAGGAATCCATTGGCGGAGCCAAGCGCATGATTGAGGCAGGATGCCTGGAAAATCCTCATGTAGATTATGTAGTAGGCCTCCATGTGAGTCCGGAGTACAGAGTCGGTGAAGTTGGTTTAAAATACGGAAAGGCATATGCTGCATCCGACATGATTGACATCCGCATCAAGGGAAAGAGCAGCCATGGTGCACATCCGGACAGCGGTGTGGATGCCATCATCATTGCAGCAAATGTTCTGAATACGGTTCAGACCGTTGTCAGCAGAAATGTAGCACCAGTGGAATCTGCTGTTGTTTCCTTCGGCAGAATTGAAGGCGGTACCGTGCGCAATCAGATTGCTGATCTGGTAACACTGAACGGAATTATCCGCACACTGGATCCGCAGCAGAGAATTTTCGTGAGAGATGCTGTGAAGAATATTGCAGAGTCTGTGGCTGCAGCCATGGGTGGTGAGGCGGAATTTATTCTGATGGAAAGCTATGGCCCGACCATAAATAACGATGATGTGGCAGAAGTGGTGGAAAAGAATGCAGTGAGCCTGCTGGGCAGAGAAAATGTAACCCGCGAAAAATATCCAAATCTGGGTACAGAAGACTTCTCCTATTTTGCCCTGGAACGTCCGTCCTGCTTCTTCCAGCTGGGCTGCTATAACGAAGCCATGGGTGAGCGTGTGGACCTGCACAACTCTACTTTCACAATCGATGAAAGCTGCCTGGTAACCGGTGTGGAAATGCAGGTAATGAATGTACTTTCTCTGCTGAACGGAGAAGCAAAGTAAGGAGGAAAGCCTATGCTCTATAATAATAAAATCTGGATTGGAGAATCCAATGGAGAAAAAGTCTGCATCGAGCCGAAGATGGCCAACCGTCATGGCCTGATTGCAGGGGCAACCGGTACCGGTAAGACCATCACCTTAAAGGTGCTGGCTGAATCTTTCAGTGATGCCGGTGTACCTGTATTCCTGGCAGACATCAAGGGAGATCTGTCCGGCATGTGCCGTCCGGGAGTGGACAGCGAAGACATGCAGAAACGTATTCAGCGTTTCGGTCTGGCGGAGTGCGGCTTCAATTACCACGCATATCCGTCCACTTTCTGGGACATTTACGGCCAGATGGGCATTCCGGTTCGTACCACCATTTCTGAAATGGGTCCGGTTCTTCTGTCCCGTCTGATGAACCTGAATGATACACAGACTGCTATTCTGACCATTATTTTCAAAATCGCGGATGACCAGGATATTTTGCTGATTGATACCAAGGACCTGAAGGCCATGCTTCAGTATGCGAACGAGCATAATGCTGAGCTTGCCATGGAATACGGAGCCATGGCGAAACAGTCCATCACTGCCATTCTCCGTCACGTGGTTGCCCTGGAAGCAGCCGGCGGGGAGGAGTTCTTCGGGGAGCCTGCACTGAACCTGTCAGACTGGTTCTTCGGCGGAGATTTCAGCGGCCGCGGAAGCATCAATATTCTGGACTGCCGCCAGCTGGTAAACGATACCACTCTGTACGGAACCTTCCTGTTGTGGATGCTTTCTGAACTTTTCGAAACACTGCCGGAAGTGGGCGATATGGAAAAGCCGCGCATGGTCTTCTTTTTCGATGAAGCACACCTGCTCTTTAAGGATATCAGCAAAGCACTTCAGTCCAAGATTGAACAGGTAGTCAAGCTGATCCGTTCCAAGGGCGTGGGAGTTTACTTTATCACCCAGTCTCCGAAGGACATTCCTGACGTAGTACTCAGTCAGCTGGGAAACAAGATTCAGCATGCGCTCCGTGCTTACACTCCTGCGGATGAAAAGGCAGTAAAGGCTGCTGCTGCATCCTTCCGTACCAATCCGGAATTCGACACTTACGAAGTCCTGACCAGTCTGGGTACCGGAGAAGCGATTATCTCCGTTCTGGATGCAGAAGGTATTCCGGGTATTGTGAAGCAGTGCAAAATCCTGCCGCCGCAGTCCATGATGGGTCCGATCAGCGATGAAGAAAAGAAACAGGAGATTTTGAAAAACAACCTGTATCTGAAATACAAGGACGACATTGACCGCGACTCTGCCTTTGAATTTATGCAGAGAATGATGAAGGAAAAGGCACTGGCAGAGCAGCAGGAGGCGGAAGCAGAAGCTGCAGCCAAGGCTGCCGAAGCAGCTGCAAAAGAGGCTGAAAAAGCAAGACTTGCAGAAGAAAAGCGGATTCAGAAGGAAATGGAAAGAGAAGAGCGGGAAGCTGCAAAGCGCCGTCAGCGTGTTGCAAACTCCGCAGCAAACACCATCGGACGGGAACTGGGGAAGACCCTGGGAGCTTCCGTTGGAGGAAGTTTCGGTAAGAAGCTGGGAGGAAATCTCGGCGCATCTCTTGCCAGAAACATTCTGGGAACCTTTATTAAATAAAACTCGGGTTATCGGCGAGTAATGGCGAGTAATTTTTAGCGGTGATTTGATAAAATTTAGCGATTCCGCTAAAAAAACGGGCTGTTCTGCTAAAATATGACTTTTTTAGGTCTTAGAACAGCGAAAACTGAATGATTAGTATTGAAATTGGCATTTTTCAGGGTGATTTTCAACGGGAAAATGCCAGTTTTTTTGTTTTTCTGAAAAATATGCGAAATTTAGCGGATTCGCTTAAAAAACCATCCGCTCCGCCAAAACAACGAAACAGCAAACCTGCGTATTGACAATAAATTACACATAATGTAAAATAATGGTAAGAAAGGGGCTGGAATATGATTTTTCAGGACAATTTGAATGTATATCAGCGATTATTGGTGAAACGGGAGCAGGCAATAAGGAAAGAGCTGGATTCGCTTCCGAAAGGAACTCTGTTTCAGAAGAAAATCGGAAAGTACAAATACTATTATGTTTATCACGAGGGCAATGAACGCAGTATTCATAAAGACAGCTCTCTGGTTGCCAGGTACGAAAAGAAAAAGCTGCTTGAAAAGCAGCTTGAGGACATTGAAATTGATTTAAAAGTGATAGAACATTTCAGGAAAAATTACAGAGTGCTGTCTCCGGAAGTTTTGGGGCTGCAGCAAATGCAGCGGATACAGGGTATGCCCTGGGATCAGGTGCAGGACCAGCAGAATTCCTATTGGTCCGATTCCCGGGAACTTATTTATTGTGGTATTCATTATCATTCCAAATCAGAAATGCTGATTGCCATGCTGCTTACCGGCTGGGGTATCGAATTTAAATACGAAGTAACGCTGAAATGCGGTTACCGCCGACTCCATCCGGATTTTGTCATAAGACGGCCTCGGGACGGGAAAATTATTTACCTGGAACATGCCGGAAGTATTCATAAGGAAGACTATGTTGTATCTCTCCATGAAAGACTGGACGATTATCATGCTGCAGGGATTCATCTGTGGGATAATCTGATTCTTACCTTTGACAGGGAAGACGGGAGCATTGATATGGACAGCATCGAAAAGGTTCTCCGTCTGTATCTGCTGGAATGTGCCTAGGATTCTTTTTTCAAAAGCAGGAATACAGTCAGGAAGATGCAGGTGAATCCTACCAGGTCCATGAAGAGGAAGTCGGCGTGGAGCCAGAGAATCATAATTACGGTAGCCGCTACCGGTTCCAGGCTGGCAATCAGGCTTGCTTTCACAGGACCGATCTGAGCTACGCCCCAGAGGAACATGGTGAAGGAGAGCACCGTACCGAAGAACACCACACCACCGAAGGCAAGCCAGAGCTTCAGATCCGGCGGCCATGCAGCTTCCCAGGCACGGGTAATGACGGTCAGGACGATGCCGCCCAGGACCATACCGTATCCTGTGACGCACATACTTCCGTATTTCTTTATGAGTTTCTGCGGCAGCATGTTATAGGTCACCATGGTGACTGCAGCGAAGAGGCCCCAGGCCAGGCCGCGGGGGGTGATAACCATGGAGTGGATATCGCCGTGGGTGGCCAGCAGGAAGGTTCCTGTCATGGCCAGAATAATGGCAGTGACTTCTTTGCGGGTTGGAAGACGGTGCGCCATGGCGCAGGTCAGCGCCATAATCATAACCGGACCGGTATACTGAATGATTGTAGCCGTGCTGCTGTTGGTCCAGAAGATGGCCTTCTGATAGCTGAGCTGGCAGAGCATGATGCCGAAGACCGCGAAGACCCGCATCTGAATCACATCGCTGCGGTTCTTCCAGATGGCCGTCATATCGTCAGACTTTTTTATTTTGCCGGTGGCAAAACCCGCCAGAACCACGATAGTTCCTGCGCTGAGCATACGGAAGGATGTCAGGTGTGCTGCATCCACCGTGAAATTTTCAAAGATATACTGGCTGCAGCATCCGGAAAAACCCCAGAAGATGGCTGCGATGATAGCGACCAGTGCGCCGTATTTGCTGTGTTTCGTATTCATATGTAAACAGATACCTCTTGCATTGAATTTACAGATTGGATATAATCACAGTATATTATAAGAAGACTTTTCGAAACGGTCAAGGAGGAAATAAATATGTTAAAGATTGAAATGCTGGAAGTTGCTCACAAGCCGGTGCAGGGAATTGCCATCGAGGCACCTGGCGGTGAAGGCCATCCGAATATGCTGGTTCTGCAGTGCAAGAAAGGCTATATTATGTGCGGATACCTGAATATGGATACTGCAGTGGCAGTTGGCGATGCTGCAGCTGTTGTAAGCGGTGCTGATTTCGCTGCGCTGCTCTGCAATCCTGTAAAGGCAGTTTCTCCGGAAGCTGCAGCACTGGGTGTGGAAGTAGGTATGACTGGTGCACAGGCCTGCGAAAAGCTGAACGCATAATTTCATATAGTCAATTTTATAAAGACGAAGAATAATGGCCGGAGCGCAGAGATGTGCTCCGGCCGTTTTTATCCAGAATTTGCTGCTGATGTATACATAATGAAGTCCTGCGAAATCCCTTGACTTTTCAAGGGGCTTCTGTATAATATCAAGTACATAGGTTTAGTATTTCTAAACTTTAAGTTTATTTTTACGAAACGGGATAAATGTACTGTTTCGTATTTTGTATTTGGACGAATTGGAGCGGCATCATGGAAATCGGCAGCAGAATTAAAGAATTACGAATACTGAACGGACTGACCCAGGAGGAACTGGCAGACCGGAGCGAACTTTCCAAAGGGTTCATTTCCCAGCTGGAAAATGACCTGACATCACCGTCCATCGCTACCCTGGAAGATATTCTCCAGTGTCTGGGCACGGACCTGAGCAGCTTTTTCTCCAGGCAGGAGAGTGAGAAACAGGTGGTGTTCCGGGACGAAGACTATTTTGAGAAGGTGGACGAAGAGCAGAAGACCATCACGGAATGGATTATTCCAAACGCTCAGAAAAACATGATGGAGCCCATCCGGCTGACTTTGAAGGCAGGAGGAAGCACCTACCCTGACACACCTCATGAAGGAGAAGAATTCGGCTATGTGCTGAAGGGAGAAATCTCCATTAAAATCGGAAATGAAGTATACCGGGCAAAGGCTGGCGAGTCTTTCTACTATATCCCGGATAAGACGCACCATATTACCTCGAAGAAAGGAGCTGAAATTCTGTGGGTCAGCACCCCACCGAGTTTCTAAACAGCGACCATGGCATTGATTGAATTACAGGATTTATCCAAAGCATATGATGGTGAGAAAGTTCTCGATGAGTTCAACCTGACCATTAAAGAAAATGAGTTCATTACTCTGCTGGGGCCATCTGGCTGCGGCAAGACTACAACCCTGCGTATTGTAGGCGGATTTACCACACCCGACACCGGTAAGGTGATTTTCGAGGGAAAGGATATTACCAATGTGCCGCCGAACCAGCGCCACGTTAACACCGTATTCCAGAAATACGCCCTGTTCCCGAACATGAACATTGCAGAAAACATCGCTTTCGGCCTGCGTATCAGCGGCAAGACAGACCAGTATATCAAGGACAAGATTCAGTATGCCCTGAAGCTGGTAAATCTGTCCGGCTATGAAAAGCGTTCTGTAGATTCTCTGTCCGGCGGTCAGCAGCAGCGTATCGCTATCGCACGTGCCATTGTAAATGAGCCGAGAGTGCTGCTTCTGGACGAACCTCTGGGTGCTCTGGACCTGAAGATGCGTCAGGAGATGCAGTATGAACTGATCCGCATGAAGAAGGAACTTGGCATCACCTTCCTGTACGTTACCCACGACCAGGAAGAAGCTCTGACCATGTCCGATAAAGTTGTCGTTATGAACCAGGGCTACATTCAGCAGATTGGCACACCGGAACAGATTTATAATGAACCGGAAAACGCTTTCGTTGCGGACTTTATCGGGGACTCCAATATCATCGATGCTATGATGATGGAAGACTACCGTGTTAAAATCTGTGATCACGTATTCCCTTGCATCGATGCCGGATTCGGAAACAAGAAGCCGGTGGACGTGGTTATCCGTCCGGAAGATATCATTATCGGAAAGCCTGGGGAAGGTGCCATGGACGGTGTGGTTACATCCAATGTATTCATCGGTGTTCATTACGAAATGTGCATCCAGGCAGGCGGATATGAATGGCTGGCGCAGAATACCACCAGCTATCCGATCGGTGCGCATGTTTCCATCGACGTAATTCCTGAAAATATTCAGATTATGAATAAACCGCAGTCTGAAGACGAGGAGGCGATTTCTCTCGATGACTAGAAACTTAAAGAGTATATTTTCCGGTCCGTTTCTGGTATTCATACTCTGCGGAACCCTGATCCCAATGGGCGTTATCGCACTGTATGGCCTGACCGATCGAAGCGGCGCATTTACCTTCGACAATGTGCTGACCATGTTTCAGGGGGACCACGCCAAGGCACTGGGCCTGTCCCTGGCTCTGTCTTTTGTCAGCACGGTAATCTGCCTGATTCTGGCATTCCCTCTGGGACTGATTCTGAAGGACAGCAAGCTGGGTAAGAAAGGCTTCATGGTATTCCTCTTCATCCTGCCTATGTGGATGAACTTCCTCTTAAGAACCATGGCATGGCAGGTTCTGCTGGAAAAGGGCGGTGTAATCAATGCGATGCTCAACGGTATCGGCCTTCCTGACCTGCAGATTATCAATACACCTGCAGCGGTAGTGCTGGGTATGGTATACGACTACCTGCCGTTTATGGTGCTGCCGATTTACAATGCTCTGGTGAAAATCGACAACAACCTGATTGAAGCAGCCTACGACCTGGGGGCAAGCCGCGGCACTGTACTGCGCAAGGTCATCATTCCGCTGTCCATACCGGGCATCGTAAGCGGTGTGACCATGGTATTCGTACCGTCCCTGACCACTTTCGCCATTTCCAACATGCTGGGCGGCGGCAAGGTTAACCTGATCGGCAACATCATCGAGCAGGAATTTACGGCAAGTTCCAACTGGAATCTGGGTTCCGGCCTGTCTCTGGTTATGATGGTCTTCATCGTTATCAGCATGGCCTTCATCGACAAATTTGATAAGAACGGGGAGGGCAATCTGATATGAGTACGAAAAAAACGACCCTGGCCCGCTTTGGCCACGCCCTCTATCTGGCGCTTATCGTCCTGTTCCTCTATCTGCCTATCGGCACTCTGATGGTGCTGTCCTTTAATGACGGCAAGAGTATGAGTGCATGGCAGGGATTTTCCCTGAAGTGGTATCAGGAAATGTTCCAGAATAAAGAGATCATGGAAGCTTTGGGGAATACTTTTTCCATTGCACTGTGGTCCGCAACCATCGCAACCGTAATCGGTGTTCTGGCCTGCATCGGCCTCAACGCCATGGGAGAAAAGAAGCGGTCCTTCTTCATGGGACTGAATAACATTCCGCTGCTGAATGCGGACATCGTAACCGGTATTTCCATCATGATGATGTTCCTCATGTTCGGGATTTCCCTCAATCTGGGTACGGTTATGTTTGCTCACATCACCTTCTGCATTCCGTACGTAATCCTGTCTGTAATGCCGAAGTTCAAGCAGCTGCAGAATCTGACTTACGAAGCGGCTCTGGACCTGGGTGCAACTCCGGTCTACGCTTTCTTCAAAATCGTACTGCCTGATATTATGCCGGGCGTGGTTTCCGGCTTCCTGCTGGCGTTCACCATGTCTGTAGATGACTTTGTAATTACACACTTTACCAGAGGTGCAGGCATTAATACCCTGTCCACCCTGATTTACAGCCAGGTGAAGGTGGGGATCCGTCCAACCCTGTATGCACTGTCCACGATTATCTTTGTTACCGTACTTCTGGTACTGGTGGCAGCTAACATCATGGGCAGCCGCAATAAAGGCGGCAGTACAGGCGGCAGCATGTCATCCCGAAAAATCATTGCCCTCGGACTTTCACTCTGTCTGCTTCTCGGATTTTCTGCCAAAATCTCTTTCTTCAAGGGGGCTGCAGCGACAGGGGACACCAGAGGCGAACTGTACGTATACTGCTTCGGTGACTACCTGGATCCGGATCTGATTGAGGAATTCGAAGAACGGACCGGTTACGCAGTAGTTATGGACTATTTTGATACTAACGAAGAAATGTATCCGGTAGTGAAGAATCAGACCGCACAGTATGATATTATCTGTGCTTCTGACTACATGATCAATAAGATGGCCGGGGAAGGCCTGCTGGATGCCATTGACTTCCGTTATGTGCCAAACTCCCAGTATCTGCAGGAAAATGTCCGTGCATTCGTAGACGTCTTCGATCCCGGCATGGAACACTGCCTGCCGCATACCTGGGGTACCTATGGTATTATCTACAATACGGAGCTGATGGACGTGGTTCCAGACAGCTGGGAAATTCTCTGGGATGAGGATTATGCACAGCAGTTCATGATGCCGAACTCCATTCGTGAATGCTACATGATTGCCGGTAAGATTCTGGGCTATTCCATGAATACTGCCAGTGAAGCGGAACTGAAGGAAATGACCGAGCTGCTGATTGAGCAGAAGCCTCTGGTTTACAGCTATGCCAACGACAACGCCCGCGACCTGATGGTAGGGGAATCTGCAGCCATGGCAGTTATCGCCTCCGGTGATGTGCTCTATGCACAGGAGGAAAATGAAAATCTGGACTTTGTCGTTCCGAAGGAAGGTACGGAAGTATGGACTGACTGCTGGGCGATTCCGCAGGGCGCAAAGAATCTGGAAGGCGCACATGAATGGCTCAACTTCATGTATGAAGAGAATTCGGCCCGCCTCAACTTCGAATATCTGACATATGCAATTCCGAATACACAGATTCTGGATCTGACCGATAATCCGATTCTGAATCCGAGTGACGACATTCTGTCCCGCTGCGAAACTCTGCAGAATCTGGGACCGGAAGCGGATGACATGTACAGCCGCTACTGGAAGGAATTCAAAGCACAGTAACAGAAATATCTTTTTCCAGAAAAGACCGGTTTTAATGCCGGTCTTTTTGTGATATACTGGAAAAATCACAAGAGAGAATTAAAGGGGAACAAGGAATGAAACGAAAACTGATTTTACTGCTTGTCATGCTGATTGTACTTGGACTTTCGGCAGGGGCAGCTTACGCGGATACCACAAGTGTATCCCGATTTACCGGGGCTGTTTACAGCCATAACAGTGCATTTGCCAATGCCATCATTGTGGATGGGGTGGATGTATCCTATGTCCAGCAGAACAAAGTGGACTGGAAGAAAGCCAAGGCAGACGGCGTGGATTTCGCCATCATCCGTGTAGGCGCCAGAGGCTATGGCCAGGCCGGAAAACTCATTGAAGACGATTATTACAAGCAGAATATTCAGGCTGCGAAAGAGGCGGGACTCATGGTGGGTGCATACTTCTTTTCACAGGCTCTGGATTCGCTGGAAGCCTATGCGGAAGCGGCATACACTCTGGAACTGCTGAACGGAATTGAGCTGGATCTGCCAGTGTATATGGATTACGAGTTTGCAGGGGGAAATGCAGGCCGTCTGAACAATGCCCAGCTCTCCAAGCTGAAGATGACAGAAAATGCAGAAATGTTCTGTCAGACCATCGAAGCAGGGGGCTATGAAGCAGGTTTCTATGCAAACAGAAATTTCCTGAATAAGACGGTAGACGGTCATGCCCTGGGCCAGAAGTGGCCGGTATGGCTGGCATCCTATGATACATTTACAGAATATGCAGGCAAGTACCATATGTGGCAGTACTCCTCCAGCGGATATATTGACGGGTACAGCAGCCGCGTGGATGTGAACTTCATGTATATGGATCCGAAGCCTGCAGCAACCAGCACCCTGTCTGTGGCAGAGGCCACGGTATCCTTTGTGGGTACATCCAGCTATACATATAGCCAGGGAATGGTGCATACACCGATGGTCAGAGTAACCCAGTACGGTATGCCGCTGACAGAGGGTGTGGATTACAAGGTGTTTTACCTGAAGAATGCCAATGCAGGGACTGCATACGCATTGATTCAGGGGATTGGTTACTATACGGATTACCAGATGGTGCCGTTTTCCATCAGCCCATCCACCAACCTGGCGGGAATTACCATCGGGGCAATTCCTGACATGACATACAATGGAACGGAACAGATTCCTGCAGACCTGACTATTACCGATATGTATGGAAACCGCCTCATTAAGGGACTGGATTATGTGTTTACAGTGCAGAATGCCGGTACAGCCGGAACTGCATCGGTCAATGTGGAATTTATCGGAAACTACAGCGGAACAAAAACTGCCTTCTATCAGATTTTGCCGGGAGCGCAGAACCTGACTGCATCCGTTACAAACTATGATGTGGCGGCCAGCGACAGTCCGTTCCAGCTGCAGGGAATCAGCACCGCTGTTCCGGCTCCGCTGACCTACAGCTCCAGCAATGAGTCTGTGGTAAGGGTAGATGCAAATGGTCTGGTGACACCGGTGGGTCCGGGAAGTGCAGTCATTACGGTAACTGCAGAAGCTGCTTCCGGATTCGGTGCAGCCGCTGTCAATATTACAGTAAATGTGAGCAAGCCGCTGCCTGCCATGATTACCAGCGCGGATTCCTATACGAAATCCCGCCTGTCTGCTGCTTTCTTCCTGGGGGCAGTGACAGAGTCAGGAGGAAAGCTTTCCTATGAATCCACCAACACTTCCGTGGCGAAGGTAAACAGCAGCGGACGTGTGACTCTGATGGGACCGGGAACCGCGCAGATTATTGTGAGAGCGGCAGAAACGGAAGATTTTGCGGCGGGAGAAAAACGGGTTACGGTGAAGGTAAAGACCATGAATGAGAATGCTTACAAGGCGAAGTATGAGAAAACCAAAGCCGGCATCGAAAAGACCAAGGTGGTTTCTCTGAAATCCTACCCGGAAGCAAAAAAGGTGAAGCTGACCTGGAAGAAGTCCAACTCCGGCTACGCCGTGGAATACTATCAGATCTGGCGTTCCTATAAGAAGTCCAGCGGCTACGCCAAAATTTTCACTTCCAGCGATGCTGATAAGAAATATTTTGTTCAGACAAAGAACGTGGAACCTGGCACCACTTACTGGTATAAGGTCAGAGGCGTGCGCAGCCTGGAAGGCAAGCTGGTTTATACACCGTTTACCAAGATTCAGGTGAAGACTCCAAAGAAATAATATGAATTGAAAAGGGACTGCGGCTGCAGTCCCTTTGTTATTTACAGAATCTGTATTATTCGATGATGTGCATGCAGCAGCCACGTTCACGTTCCATTTCGATTCTGTGGAACGGAGTGCTGATTCCCGGGCTTCCGCCGGTGTGCATGAATACAACGTTTTCGCCCTGCGCTATTTTTCCGTCCTTTACCATCTGCAGAAGGCCTGCAAAGGCTTTGCCGGTGTAGCAAGGGTCCAGAATCAGAGCTTCCTTTTCCGCCATGTAGTAGATGGCATCACGGACTTCCTTCACAGGATTGTTGTAGGCGCCGCAGTCATATTCAGTGCGGATATCCCAGTCTTCCGGCTTCATTTCCAGCTTCAGTTCGTCTCCGTAAAAGGCCCTGCACTTACCAAAATATTTTTCAGCCTCTGCCACCGCATCCGGTCTTGGCATGATGCTGATGCCGGTCAGGTGCATCGGCAGGTTTTCGTTATGGATGCCAACCTGCATGCCCATATAGGTTCCCATACTTCCTACCGGACAGATGATGCGGCAGCCTTCGATTCCCGCGTCTTTTACCTGCTCTGCCAGTTCCTGCGCACATTCGTAGTATCCCAGAATGCCCAGTTCGTTGGATCCGCCAAGCGGAATATAGTAAACCTTTTCACCTTTTGCTTCTTCTGCGGCAGTGACTTCCGCAACAGTCTCATGCATGAGCCGTCCTGAGGAATGAATGCCGTCTTCTTTTTTCAGATAAACATCACAGCCCATTAAACCATCCAGGAGCAGGTTTGCGGACAGTTCACCCGGATACTCGTCCACACATACAATGGCACCTCTCATGCCGTATTTGCGGGCCACAGCCATGGTCAGACGGCCGTGGTTGGTCTGAGCGCCGCCTACGGTCAGCAGGAAGGTACAGCCCTGATCCTTGGCATCCTTCAGCAGGTATTCCAGTTTCCGCAGCTTGTTGCCGCCCATGGCCAGAGGAGTCAGGTCATCTCTTTTGATATATAAGTTGATTCCCAGGTCTTCGGAAATATTCGGCAGATATTCCAGCGGAGTAGGCAGATAAAGAAAATCGATTTTTTCGCGTCCCAATAACATGATATACCTCCTTGGTGAAAAGCAGATTTGACTACTTTTCATTTTAGCATAATGGTGTTAAAATAGGAACAGAATATTTTGACGTAACAGGCAAGGAGGAAAAGAATATGGCATTTATGGATAAGTTAGGTCAGATTGCAAATAAAGTGGGCGATGTGGCAGGGGATACCCTGGATTACAGCAAGGCCAAGGGTAAGGTGGTTCTGGAGCGCGGAAAGATTAAGGATGAAAAAGAAGCTCTGGGTGAATACGTATACCTGACCATCAAGGCAGGGGGAACACCGGACCTGGAAAGAATGAAGAAGTACTGTGATGAGATTGATGCTCATCAGGCTGAAATAGAGAAGCTGGAAGCAGAAGCGAAAAAGAGCGGCCAGGACATTTCCGGAGCGTTTCATAAGGATGGTACAGTATAATGTTTGGTGTTCTGGTAAATGTGGCGACGGTTCTTATCGGCAGCACTGTCGGATTGTTATTCCGCAAAATGATCCCGCAGAACGCCACCGACTTCGTAATGAAGGGGATTGGCCTGTGTACCATTTATATCGGTATCGATGGGGCTCTGGGCGGCACCAACCCGCTGATTGCAATTATCTCCATGGCGGTAGGGGCACTGATTGGTGCACTGGCAGATCTTGATAAGCATCTGAATCATTTCGCAGGCAAACTGGAAGAACGGTTTAAGAATAAGGACGGCAGCGGTCCATCCATCGCAGAAGGTTTCGTGACTGCCAGCCTGGTGTTCTGTGTGGGTGCCATGACGATTGTAGGTTCTCTTCAGTCCGGCCTTACCGGCGACCATTCCATGCTGATTACCAAGGCGACGCTGGACCTGGTATCTTCCCTGATTTTTGCAGCATCTCTGGGTATCGGTGTCATGCTGGCGGCAGGATTTGTTCTGGTATTCCAGGGCGGTATCGTACTGATTGCACAGGCGGCAGCACCATTCCTGACAGATTACGTAATCGGAGAAATGACCTGCGTGGGTTCCATTCTGATTATGGCTCTGGGTATGAATATTATCGGCGTAACCAATTTCAAGGTTATGAACTACCTGCCGGCAATCTTCATTCCGATTCTGCTGTGTACATTTATGTAAAGAAATCTCTGCAATTTGAATAGAAAACAGAACAGGAGACGGTAAGAAAACCGTCTCCTGTTTTTTCGTTCTAAAATAGATTTTTTTCATCAGTGGAAGGATATCCGCAGAGCAAAATATTCATCCCCGGCTTTGAATTCATAATCAGCGTGGTTCTTTTCGCAGAAGGAAACGATGGATTTGGTACCAAACCCATGGCCTTTTTCCGGGCTGATTGGAATATCGTTTTCGTCAAATGCCACAGCACCGTCGCAGCTGTTTCGGATCTGGAACATGAAACATGGACTGGTCAGGACGGTGATTTCCATACACCGCTGATCCGGTGAAACTTTTTCACAGGAATGGATGGCGTTCTCCAGCGCATTGGCGAAGACGGTAGCAAGTTCGGTTTCATTCACCGCCAGTTTGTCCGGAAAAGCCAGCTTCGTGCTGATACGGATTCCCTTACGTGCAGCCAGCTGCAGATAAGAAGCCAGGACTGTATCGATGACCGCATGGTCACAGTACCGTTTTACCTGAATTTCGGAAGAGGCATCGCAGTATCCCTGCACCAGACTGCGGAGCTCTCCATACTCCTGCCTGTCGATGAGCCCGGCAATGGCCATCATCTTATGGCGGAAATCATGACGCTCAGTCCGGAACTTTTTGTCTGCTTCGATATAATCTTCCATGCGGGAAGTCATGTTGGCAACCTGAACCTGAAGGATGCTTTCCTTCTCAGCTATTTCATAGGCCTTCTGCTGATGGCGCAGAGTGGTGAAAATGTGCAGGTAAATGGCAGGCATCAGCACGAGGAGCAGGATAAATACCGGAAGCTGTTCCGGCCGCTCCAGAATATGGGTCGGTACGCTCATGGCCATGGACAGCACCACGTAGAAAAGCAGTGCGATGGCGGTGAAGATATACCAGCCTTTCCTGATTTTTCGCTGCAGGTCCAGATAAACCGGACGGACGAAGCGGTACATGATAAGTGCCAGCAGAGGGCAGAGAATCAGTCTGGACGCCGCCGTAAAAATATAGGTATTTCCCAGATAGAAGTCCAGGATGGCTGTGATATCGATGATTTCCAGCATCAGAGTGTCCGCGAAACAGAAGGTAAAGAAGAACCGGCCGTCACGGTTCTTTGCCAGGAGCCAGAAGAAAATCAGGCTTGGAAGGCTGCAGGTAAGAAGCACCAGAGTGCTCATTTTCACCGGTCCCAGCACAAACAGCAGGACGAAATTGGCCAGCATCAGAGGAACCATCAGCGATAAGGTCAGCGTCATGGTCTTTCGCTTCGGATATCGGGACTCAAAGAGAATCATGAACAGCACGAAGCTGAACATGGAAGCATACATGGTCGAAAACTCACGGATCAGCGTCATTTACTCACCTCCATCAAACCAGAAATCATACCAGACGGAGCGGATCTCCCGCACAGCCCGCCGGCCGATATATACTTTAGTCCCATTCTTAAAAATCAGATTTTCTCCATCCATTTCCACGATATAATCCAGATTTACCACACGGCCGCTGCCGCAGAGGGAAAACCTCCGGTCGCGCAGCAGGTCCTGCATGGCCTCCGAGAAGGTGGAACGGATGGAACTGCTTTCGACACGCTTGCCATTCAGCAGGTAATAAACGATGGTTTTCTGAACCAGTTCTGTGTACAGAATCTGGTCGAAGTTCACCTTGATATTACTGTCTTTGCCCTTGACAATCAGGCACTTTTCTTTTCGGACGGCCACAGCAGATATCAGTCTGTCCAGTGCGGCGGTCAGCTCTTCTGCCTTTATCGGCTTCATGATGTAGTCGGAAGCCTGAACCTTAAAGGCGTCGATGGCGAACTCTGCGCTGGATGTGAGGTAGAGGATTTTCCCCTCAAAACCTTCCGACCGCAGTTTCCCGCCAAGCTGGATTCCGGTGGTGTCCGGCATGATAATGTCCAGAATGTAGATATCGAAACCCTTGCTTTCTCTGGCGGCCTGCAGCAGCCCGTCCGGACTGTCGAAGACAGAAAGTGAAACGGAAACTTTCCGTTCTCCGGTATAATTATTTATTATTTCAGCAACCTGCTCACGGCAGATTGCATCATCATCACATACTGCAATTCTCAAATACATAACCTCTCATTTACGTATAACATTCCATGATGATTATATCATAAGATTTTTCCGGGAGGCAGTACCAAATACGTGCAAAACCGACCAAATACGTGCAGGAATATAAAGCTGGAACAATAAAAAAGCGCAAAGCCTGTCGATAAATGGATATCTATTCGTGTTGCTGTAAGTAACTTACAGGTTGTATAATGAAATTGCAAAGGGAAACGGAGGTGAATTTAAAAACAAGGAGAAATTAAAATGACAAACATTTTCGAAAAAGAAAAGGATATC
>JAZTZZ010000020.1:0-14949 GCA_045637765.1 Anaerovoracaceae bacterium
ACTCTTTATGATCAGCCATGGCCTGATGAGACTTTGCTGACTGAAATTGAGTCCGGAAGTCTGGAACACACGGAAGAAGATGAGGACGGTAATGTGACCACTCACTGCAGTGTGGAACCGACCCAGTGTGAGTGGACTGCAGAAGTCTCCTACCGTATCGCAGAAACCCGTCCTGCAGGCAGATTCATCGAACCTGACAGCGGTGAGCGTACATATACTGCAAGCTACTATGCAGTTACCGAAAACAGCCAGGCATGTATGGACGAGCCGGAAAACTGGTCAGACATTCAGTACACTGTGACCTGGTCAGACGGAAGTGCAACAGGTACTTTGGACAGCATGGATGAAACGCTCTCCTATGACGAAGACGTGTTTATCAACGACTGCTACCGCGGCCGTCTCTTCCTCTCAAAATCCAATGAGTCGGAGGACGTGTTCAATGAAGAAGGCAGTTCCGGCGTGCAGACGAAGTCAAAGGACTCCAGGTGGAAGATGTATCTGAAGTCCCGGGGCTTTGAGGAGCATTCATATATTCGTTTTGTGGAAGAAGGGCTGGATGCCTCCGGAACCAGAATCTACAGAGTAGTTCGAGATACTTCCGGTGCCAATAACGCCGCAACTGATATGACCGTGGGAACCAACGGGTGCCTCTACATCTACGACATTCCATACGGAAGCTACCGGGTAGAAGAAGTGGCAGCCGATGATACGTCATTCGTACTGGAAGCATTTGATCAGTTTATCGGGGAACATGGAAATGGCTACTATTTGAACGATTCCGAAAAGGACAATCGCTATGACTGGAACATCCGTGATAAGAAGAAAGAAAATGTAGTGAAGGTCATCAAGACCGATGCGGAAACCGGTAAGGCAGTGGACCTTGAAGGCACTCACTTCTATATCCGCTACATAGGAAATCCTCTGCTGACAGATCCGACCAAATCTGAAAACTACGGAAGACTGTTGCCAAATGCAGCTGACATCAACTCCACAGAAAAAGACTACACCTTTATCTGTGATGAAAACGGGGAGATTACCATCCCGTATGATCTGGAGTTTGGTACCTACCAGCTGGAAGAGTTCCTGCTGCCAGACGGCTACTATGTAAATGAAGGCGGTATCAACTACTACACCTTCAGCGTGACGGAGCAGAATGGTCACCTCAACGGTACGGAATACGAAAAGTATTACCAGGCTGTAGCTATGCCTAACAACCAGGTAAAGGGCAAAATCTCCATCGAAAAGGAAGGGGAGATGCTGACTGACTTTGAAGAGACTACCAAGAACGGAATCAAAGTCTGGACACCGAAGTACACTCTGACCAAGCTGAAGGATGCGGTATTCGGTATCTTTGCAGCAGAGGACATTAAGCTGAACGACGGTAACGACGGTCCTGTGATTTACGATGCGGCGACCAATGAAGTCATTACAATTCCGACTGACAAGAGCACTCACTCTGGAAACAACGCAGATGGTGCTATTTATGATGAAGGTACCTATGACCATGAAAGCGGAGCAAAGCTTTACTTCAAACGTGAAAGAGACAAGGCGGAAGACAACCGATATCTGCGTGTTTACACAACACCGGAACAGAAACCGTCAAGCTACTCCTATGTTTACGAAACTGTCGAAGGCGAGCTGAAGTACCGCTATGATGTGAACCTGCAGATGGAATATAAGGCTGGCGGTAAGAATGTGACAGATGTGGATATCACAAAGACCACTTCCGTTGCTGCGGGATACCTGCCGACGCTGGATGAATACATCACATATCCATCTGCCATGGTAGGAGATATGCCAGTAAATCCTATTGCCAACTACGAGTCTGCTTTTGGAAACGTGCTGGATGCATGGAATCAGGCTGATGTATATGAAGCCGATGGTGAAGGTGAGCTTGGTAATATCGGTGTGAGCAGATTCCAGGCAAAACTCTATGAACCATATCTGCTGACTGCAGAAGATGTGGTCGTGGAAGAGCGTGAAGTGGCTGCAGAAGGCTCAGAAACGCCTGAGAAAGAGACGAAAACTCACTTTGAATGGGAGAATGCGGTGGCACTGATAAATCCAACAGAAGGACAACCTGCAGTCTGTCAGCTGGAAGACAGCACGTATCAGATTTATGTGGTTCATCAGTTTACAACCGATTATCAGTGGGTGACCTGTGATGAAACCGGCAGTATCCGAGAGTACATGGTACCGGAAGGATGGACAGATATTACAGAATGGAACCTTGGCAGCAATCCAATGGAAGATCCCCAGCCGATTTATCCGATGATCTGCCAGGGAGAAGCGTACAAAGTGCTCTTGGAGGATGGCATTACCTGGCAGGACTGTCAGTCTGATGGAAACTTTGAGAAGATGGCAGTTCAGGAATACAAGGTAACCTACACACAGGAAGCAGACAATGAAGAAGGCTTCTTCATGAACTGGGACGGCATTGAGATTGCAGCCGCGGCTAAGCTCGACGGAACAGCAGAAACTACTGTAAGCAGTCCGTTTGCAGTGACTCCGGCAGTTTCCCTGGGCATCGGTTACACACAGACTGCCGAAGGAAACACAACCATCTTTACAGCAGCCGAACCATCTGCGCCAGTATACTTCCTGGCTGGCGACGGCATTCGTACCGAGATGTACTACTACGGCGGCCTGACCAAAACCATCCTGACCATCCCGATGGATGCAGTGGATGGTAACTTCAGCCCAGTGGTACCGACAATCCGTTACGGTGACCAGATTATTGACTGGTTCACACCGCTGTCTCCTGATAAGCCTACATACTATCGTGAGCTGCAGACAAGCGTCTCCGTGAAAGCAGAACGTCATGAAGGAACCAAAGACAGCGATGTGTATTATATTGTAACCCTGATTTCAAATCAGACTGCAGATACTGCCGAGGATGGTACCGTGGCAGCACAGCGTCCGTTTGCCATCACTTATGCCGATGGTTATACAGCTACTATTGCTTGCAGCCAGTCTGCAGCAGGAAATGGAATCGGCGTATTGGTGCTGGATGGAATCGATAAGACCACCCGTTATGCACTTTCTGACCTGGTGGAAACTATTACAACAGGGGAAAACGGAACCGCGGTCTCCAGTGCGTTGCCTCTTGGTACATACATCGTCCGTGAGCTTTCTGCACCGGATGGACAGACTGCAGATACTTCTAAGTCCTGGCTGGCCAAGCTGAAGTTTAAGGATCAGTTTACCGCGCTTGTCTGGGATAAGGTTCAGGCCGTCAACGAAGCGTTCACTGTAGAAATTGATCTTCGCAAAGTATTCGAAACTGGCTTTGACACCGACAGTTACGTTTCCGGCAGCGGAGCGATGTTTGGTATCTACAACGCAGAGCCGATTGCGTATAGCGGTAAGCAACTGAAGGAAGACACTTGTCTTGATGTCATCGCAGTAGATGGACTTGGCAGAGCACTGTCAAAGACCAAGCTTCCGGAAGGCCTTTACTACCTGAAGGAAGTAAAGACAAGAGATGGCTACTATTTGAATGAAACGCCATTCTATTTCGTGGTAGGTGATGTGAAGTCTGAGACTCTGTATATCAGTAAGGATGCGGATGGCCAGGACTGCGACGGCATGACTATTAAGGCTGTCATGGAAAGCCACGGTAAGGCCAGCATCACCATTGACCTTCTGAAGGAGTACCCAAATACAAAGATTCTCGTGAACAGTTCGAACACAGTACACGAAACAAATTATGCGGACATGACCCGTTATCAGGTGGAAGTAACTGAAAGTACGCCCGCTGATATTACCCTGCCAAATAGGAAAACACTGATGCTGACCGTAGACGGCAGTACTTACAGCTACACCTATGACGGTCAGAGCGGTCAGTACGTGCCGGAGGCTGCCTATACAGGATATTTTGCAAAGTATACCATGGAAGAAAAGCAGGAGGATGTAAACAATCCGAAGGCTCATACTCTGGTGATGACTTCCACGAAGGAGGTCCATCACCTGACGGCAGAAACTGTCCATGAACCAGTCAGGATTCCAAACCCTGAAAACCCTGAGGATCCGCAGGACCTGATTCAGAAAGTGGACGATAAAGGCAACAAGGTATTTGACTACTTTTTAAATGTAAGCCTGGATGGAACAGAATCGGTGAGACTGGATGAGGACGAAAAGACCAGCCTGAAGGCAGCAGATGGCAGTGTATATATCGTCGAAGTTGCCAAGGACAGAAACGTGACTGTATCTGTCAGCGGCAGCCTGACCGGTGCCATCAGCGATGCAGAAGAACCGGCAGTCACTCTGGACGGAGTGGTACAGATGGAAGGCATGGACTTTGTGAAGAGCGTTACCTTTGCCAGACAGGATTCTACTGTAAAGACCGTACAGATTAAGATTAATACCCTGGACAATCTGACCAGCGGTGAGATTCGAAACGATGCGAAAGATGTACCGAAGGGACCGGATGTGCCATACATTCCGGCACCAAGCGACCCGTCTATCCGAACCACAGCTACCGACAGCGAGACAAATGACCATATCTCTGAAGCAGATAAGTCTGTGACTATCGTGGATACAGTGACCTGCTGGAATCTGACCGTGAGCAGAGAATATCTTCTGAAGGGAGTACTGATGGATCAGGCGACAGGCGGCCAGCTTCTGGCTGACGGCAAGCCTGTAACTGCAGAAACCAGATTTAAGGCCACTGCAGCAAACGGCAGTGTGGATGTGACCTTCACCTTCGATGGCAGCGAGCTTGGCGGCAAGTCTCTGGTAGTCTTTGAAGAACTGTTCCTGCTGACGGATCTGGATGGTGATGGAACTGCAGAAACTGAAACGAAGGTAGCAGAACATCAGGATATCACTGATGAAGGCCAGACAGTACTTCTGAAAGCACCGGAAGAGGAGCCAACGGAGGAACCTGAGGAAGATGAACCAGAGGAAGAACCAAAGCTAACTCCGGAAGAACCAAAGGAAGAGGAACCGAAGACAGATGTTCCAAAGACCGGTGATAATACACCAATTGGAATGTGGATTCTGGCGATGCTGATTTCTGCTGGATCCATCTTACTTCTGGTAAGAAGAAAAGAACAGGAATAACAGATATTCCTTCAAAAAGGGGCGGCATTGCTGCTCCTTTTCGTATTTCAAGGAGGGAGAGTATGAAACAGAGAGCGAAAGATGTGATACTGGT
Source organism: Anaerovoracaceae bacterium (assembly GCA_045637765.1). GTDB lineage: Bacteria > Bacillota > Clostridia > Peptostreptococcales > Anaerovoracaceae > RGIG7179. The sequence continues at coordinate 5,159 of JAZTZZ010000020.1, forward strand.
GACAGAGGAAATGACACTGCTACTGGAGGCGATGACTGCCGATAAGGAAGCGTGTCTGAAACGAGGTGAGGGCTACAGGCAGATGCTGGAGCCGGAAGAGGAGGCAGAAGATGGAACCGGGGATCAGTTATAGAGATTTTATCAATCAGGTGGAAGCACACTTTATGGAATTCATGCCGGAAGCCTATCAGCATCATCACGTTACGGTAGAAGAAATCGAAATCTTCGATGGCAGACTGGAAATTCTGGGTGTGCTTGGAGATGACAGCGTATCTGCTCCCGGTATCAACCTCAGGGACTATTTTCGTAAATTCCTGGGATGCTGGAATATGGAAAAGGTGCTGAGAGAGATGGCTGATGACTACCAGAAACTGGACCGTGCGCTGCATCAGGAATTGGCGGCAGAAGGTGTTTTGCCGCAATCACACGGAAAACGGAAGCATACGTCAAAAAGAGAACCTGAACGATAAGGGGAGGAGTAGAATATGATTTCATATCCATTATTTTTAGAGTATGTGAAGGATAATATCCTTTCATATATGCCTGAGGAGTACGGCGGCAGTCAGGTTGAAATAGTCCGAGCGGTGAAGGAGAATGACCAGGTTTACGAAGGAATCACCATGATAAGGTCTGCTGCTGGGATTCGATGTTCTGCAGTATTATACTGTGAATCCTTCTATAAAGAATATCAGCAGAATGAGAATCCTGAGAATATCATGAAGCGTATTGCAGAAGCCTATGTGAAGATTGAACGCAGGGGTTATGCGAAGAATTATCCTGATGTTACCCGATTCGAGGATGTAAAAAGCATGATTGGATACAGCGTAGTAAACGAAAAATATAACCGCGAAATGCTTGAAGATATTGTCCATAAGTGCGAAGAGGATTTAGCAAAGGTATACAGATTGTATGCATTTGATAAGGATGAATGCAGCTCCTTGAAAATACCCAATGAGTTGATGGAGGTCTGGGGGATTACGGTGGAACAGCTTGATGAGCTGGCAAATCAAAATATGCCACGTATGTTTCCTCCAGTAGTCGTGTCTTCAGAGAAGATGCTGATGAATCTCTTCTTTGAAGATGAAGACTTTCCGGTGGGTATCTGCGTAGAACCGGGTGATTTTATGTATGCAGCTACAAATCAGTTTTTAAAAGGTGGTGCGTCCGTAATCTTTTATCCAAATCTACTTGAAACAGTTAGATTACAGGTGGACGAAGACTTCTATATTTTGCCTGGATCCACTGAGGAAGTGTATATTTTGCCGAAAGGAAAGAATTCTCCAGCAAAGTTAGGAGAGCTGGTACGTAACGGAAACAAGAATTTTAATTCGCCAGAGCAGGTATTGGCTGATTGTGTATATGAGTATACCAGGGAATCCGGCAAAATCCGCAAGGTTCCGGAGTCTGAGCTGGTACATGAAAAGCACAGGGGGATAGAGCGATGAATGAAAAAAGGGATATGATTATAGCTCTTCTGGTGAAACCAGGGGAAGCACCATCGGTGATCAAGTTTGAGCATACGCTGGAAGAGATGCAGCGACTTGTTGGCGGAGGACTGATTCAATGTATTTACCCATTTGATGACGATGCAGCTCTCATCTGTAATGATGAAGGAAAGCTTTTGGGAATGACCTTAAACAGGGCACTCTATGATAGCCGGGGACGAATGTATGACATTATCACCGGCGACTTTTTTATCTGCAAAGCACCAGCAGACAGTGATACCTTCACCAGTCTGACAGAGGATCAGATCAAAAAGTATATGGACAGGTTCCGATATCCGGAAGCATTCCGTAGAACCTGGAACGGAATTGAAGCTGTGCAGGTGAAACCCCACAGCAGAGATTTTGAGAGATAGGGCAGATATCTGTCCTATCTTTGTCTTAGCAAGCAGACCCTTTCTACTCCTGGTACGAAAGGGAAGGCTCAGGGAGAGCCCTGAAACCCCAGTTAAGATTATTAGTTGACTTAATCATACAAAAAGGATATTATCAAAAAAAGGTTAAAGTAAAAATTGTGATGAGGTAAGTCATGGATATTAAAAAAAGATTGATAGAATGTATATATACATATGAATCAAGAAACATCGGCGTAGCTCTTGAAAAACTGGCATTTATTATGATACAGGATTATTTAAAGAAAGATGGCAAAGAGTGTATTAGACAAGGGCTTTTTTGTAATGGTCGTAGTTATGATTTTGCTTTGCCTAATGGTATTGATGATATCCAAGGTATAGTGGCTGTTGATGTAAAGGTTTTCCGACGTAAGATTATTCATGAATCTTTTATTACAAATTCCGTTGTACATAGCTTTATTGAAGGAACAAATTTTGATGTGTTTATGTACTTATTTTTTAATGAAGTTTCATCGGATTGTAAACTTAAGGTAAAAGAAAAGCTTAGCTATTTGGAAAAAGAAATAGTAATATGGGATATTAATGATTTTGTGAGAATTTGTCAATCTAATGAAAAACTATTTGAAGAGTCGCTAAACGAGTTGAGTAATTTGTTTGTTAGAGAGGCAGTGTCCATTGGTGTTGAAAGAACGAAAAAAGAATCAAATATAAATCGAGATAATCATATTTCAAATCTTAGAAAGGCATATTCTAATGATAATGTAGTCTTATTTTTAGGAGCAGGTGCCTCAAAAGATGCAAAAATTGCCACATGGGATAAATTAATTTCAGAGTTATATTTAGCATTAATGGACAAAAAACTGAAAGAAAAAAATATCACATTGGATGGTAAAGATAAAGAAATAATTCTAAAGGGACTAAAAAATCAAAATGGTTCATCACCACTTTTACAAACAAGATTCTTAAGAAAAGGATTCCAATTTGATTTTGAAACTTTTGTAAAAGAAATATTATATAAGGAAGCTGTGGAATCATCAGAATTGTTAGAAGAACTCGGACAATTGTGTATTCCTAATCGGGGTAAATTAGGAATTAAGGCAATTGTGAATTATAATTTTGATGATTTAGTAGAGAAAGTTCTTACAAGATGCCGCATTAAATATCATTCCATCTATAGTGAGGGCGTGGTGGCTGATGCTGATGAATTAGGAATATATCATGTGCATGGTTTCTTACCAGAGAAAAAGGGCGAGTATGATAATCTTGCCAAATCATTATTAGTTTTTTCAGAAGAAGGATATCATAAACTTAGTTTGGATCCTTACAATTGGGCTAATATCTGTCAGTTAAATTTCTTAATGAATAATACGTGCCTATTTGTAGGTCTATCAATGACCGATCCAAACTTGAGAAGATTATTAGAAATTGCTGCTGCCAAAAGACAATCTGATAATGGAAAATGTAGACATTATGCGATAATGAGAAGACTGAAATTATCTGAAGTTGAAATTAACCCTTCAATTGACCGTTTCAAAATGGTTAATGATGTATTACAGGAGCATTTCTTTAGTGAACTGGATCTAAATATTATTTGGGTAGATGAATTTAATGAAATCCCCGAATTATTAAAAAAAATCAAAGGATAGCGATTAAATTTGGTTAAGATTAAAAGGTAGTATTAGTTGCTGCCTTTTAATGTTTTTTGAATGGAAAAAACTAAATATGGTATGTATTATGCGAAGAGTAAAAAAACAGATTTGGTTAACCATCGATGAAGAAAAATATTTAAAACATTTTGCAAATGTGTCTTGTTTAACGGAGGCTGAATATATCCGGATGCTATTACGAAACCGCGTACCCAAGGAAAAGCCAGATGCTGAATTTTACGAGGTTATGAATCAGATTGCTGCGTTTTCGAATCAACTGCAGACATTGGTAGTGAAACTGCAAAATGGAGAATTTCTTAACGCAGATATTTTGCAAGATGAAATAGAACGGTGGCATCAGTTCCAGCTTGCCATCGAAGAAAGGTTTCTTGCTCCAGAGAAGGTATCATGGCTGTAACTAAAATATGGCCGGTACGGGGGCGGCTAGATCATCCGATTAACTATGCAATGAATCCGGAAAAGACCGATTCGAAGCTTGGGTGTAAAAAACTGGACTCACTGGAAGATGTCATGAACTACGCAGTGAACGAAGAAAAGACTGAGAAAAAGTTTTACGTGTCGGGTATTAACTGTAATCCTGTTATCGCCCGGCAGCAGTTTCATACCGTGAAATCTCAGTTTGGAAAAGACGGCGGCATTATAGCCTACCATGGATATCAGAGTTTTGCAGAAGGGGAAGTGACACCGCAGCAAGCCCATGACATTGGGATGGAGCTGGCCAAGACTATTTGGGGCGAAGGATACCAGGTGGTAGTTGCAACCCATCTCAATACGAAATGTCTGCATAATCATTTTGTGGTGAACTCTGTGTCCTTCCTGGATGGAAAGAGATGCAGACAGAAGCAGTGGACAGACATCTCCAAAATCAACGATGAAATCTGCAGAAAGTACCAACTGGATGTGGTGGAAGGTCACGGAAGGAGTATCCCTTATCAACTTGCAAAAGCTGAGCGTGAAGGAGCACCAACCAGGCTTAACATTGCAAGAGAAGCAGTTGATGATGCTTTATCGGTTAGCTGCAATCTGAGGGAGCTCAGGTATCACCTTTCGTCCATGGGATATATTTGCCAGTTTGATGAAAACCGGAAGTACTGGACCATACGGCAGGAAGACTGGAAAAGGCCGATTCGCTTGATACGGATGGGAGAAGAGTATAGCAATGAACAGATAAGGCGACGACTTCGATGCAATTCGCCAGAAGTCCGAAAGAGTATTGTATACAGCGGTATCCGCAAGTATCACGGACGGAGTCATACCATGAAGAAAGGAAAATCACGCAAAATCGGTGGCCTGAGAGGATTGTATTACCATTATTGTTATTTACTTGGGTATATGCCAAAACGAAAGATTAAACCTTATCAGGTATCACCGGCACTGCAGGATGATCTCATAAAACTGAATGAAATATCCAAAGAAGTGAGGCTGCTTCAGGAACATCGCATTGACGACCTGCAGCAGCTTTTTGATTACCGGAAGACATTGAATGAAAAGGTGTTTTCGCTGCGGGCTGAGATACAGAAGCTTCGGGCTCTGAAGATACGGAAGAGTACTTCAGTCGAACAGAAGGTGAATCTGCAGTCAAAACTAGAATGTTTGAAAGTTGAATTGAATGACAGTAGATACCGAGTGATTATTTGTGATAGGATTATTACCCGATATCAAAATATGAGTGGAAAGCTTGAGTCTATACGAGGAACGAAAAGTGTTGAATTAAGTGATAAGGAATATGTACGATAGTTGATTTGCCACAGTTGTACTGAAAATGGATTTTGCAATACTGGTAATATCATACAAATAAGGACATTGTGTCACTTGTGTTAGAGATAGACCAAGGACTTTGGTTGATAGAAAACTAAAAATGTAAAGTTTCTTGTGAAATAATTGATATTCATGTACAATATAAGAAACAATTAGAAGGGGGATTGGAAAATGAAAAGAAATAATGTTGGAACTTTTATAGTTAACGTCCTACGGGGTGAAAAAATGTATAACAGCCTTATGTGTATCGCAGGTATTGTTATAACAATAATTCTTTCATGCGTTGCATTAGGGTCAGGTTGGTTTACTGGATTATATGATGATTTTTTTACATCTATAGCATTTATGGAATCCTTACTTTTAACCATTTTTATGTGGAAGAAAATTAAATTCAAAAAACATGTGAAAAAATTCACATTTGTTTGGTGTACATCTATCTCCTTTGTATATGCAACTATAATGCTAGCACCTTTTTTTGACATATGTACCTTTGAAGAAATTGGGACAGTACTTTTACTGGTGGTAAACTTTATCATTTTATAGTGTAGAGGGAGGCGAAAACAATGAATAATTTTACTGATTGGCTTATGTGTATTTTAACGGGAATATACGTTGTTGCAACAATACTTATTTTTTTGTCTAATAAAAAATCTGCAGATGCTGCAAGCTTACAGATAGAAGAAAGCAAAAATATTCAGAAGCAGAATGCAGCGTTGCAACTTTTTAATCAAAGAACTAATATTTATGATATCTTATCAGAATGGATCACAAATGCAAAGATAATATGCAGAGATGATATGCATTTTAATCAATCATTACCGCTGTTTCATAGCATGATTTTTAATAATGCCAAAGATATAGAATTAAGAGATTTGAGATATCAAGTATTTCAAATCGAACAGAATCTTGGAAGATATGGAGTTTTGGAGCAGACTGAAGAAATCGAAATTCTTCATGAGCAATTGCAAGTATTATCTAGAGAGTTACTGTTGCGTAAATTATCCATGATAGGGAAAGAAACTAAGATTCTTGAACTTTCTGAAATATGCTTCAAAGCAAATTACGAAATTATAAAAGACTTTGTAGATGCATATGTAGAATTGACACTAAACTACGACCAAGAAATAAAAAAGGATAGTGTCTATTTTTATACTAATCAGTTGAAGAATGCAACAAGAAAGCTCTTAGATGAAAAAATATTAGAGAAAATGAAAGAAGACATGAAAGAAATAAACTCTTTCACATAGTTGATCGTTTAGTACTCCTGGCAGAAATGTCAGGAGTTTTTATTTGGAGGTGATTTATTATGATGCATGGAGCAGATGCAGCAGAGCAGATGGTTCGTCTGTCTCTGGAAGGTATGGAAGTGGTGCTTCGTGTCAGCGGCACCGGAGCAAAGAATCTGGCAGTCCTAATGGCTGCAGCAATCCGGGAGGAACGTCAGACTTTGGGAAGAACCAGTCTGACAAGCCTGATTAAGTCTGGCCGGGAACTGACGGTATTCAGTATTCCTGAAGCAGATCTGGAGGTGTTCAAACGGGAGGCTCGGCGATACGGTGTACTTTATAGCGATATTAAGGACCGAAGCAGCTCTGACGAGCCGGTCATTGATATCATCACCAGAGCGGAAGATGCCCCGAAGATTAACCGAATTATTGAGCGGTTCCATCTGGCAACGGTAAAGGATGGCCAGTCCCCAAACCAGCAGCGGACTCGAGAAGACCTTCGGTCCGGAAACAACTTCAGGCATCGCGATATGACCCGTACCAGAGAAGAAGCAGATAATGAACGTCCATCGGTACGGGATAAATTAAGTGCACTGCGTCAGCAGCATACCCGAGGAGGCATGGTTCTTCATGACAGGGAACGATAAACGGGCTGAAACAATTATCCTGACAACGATAGGAATGCCAATAGCGGTCTGGCTTGGACTCGTCTTCGCTCCGTATTTGGAGAGTGGTCTGATTGAATTCATCGCAGAAATCGCAAAAGGGAATATAGAACCACTGAAAGTCACGTTTTGCAGTGACAGCCTGAAATCAGTGGTTCTATTTCTTTTTTTGTATATATTTGGAATTGCAATCTACGCCAGCACCAGAAAGAATTACCGTCATGGTGAAGAACACGGTTCTGCCCGGTGGGGGAATCCCCTGGAGATAAACCGGAAGTATCTGCAGAAACCACAGGCGGCAAATCTTTTACTGACCCAGAACGTTCGCTTCGGATTAAACGGCAAAATCCATCTGCGGAACCTGAATGTGCTGGTCATAGGAGGCAGCGGTGCAGGGAAAACCAGGTTTTACTGTAAGCCAAACATTATGCAGGCTAACACGTCCTTCGTCATACTGGACCCGAAAGGAGAAATTTTGCGGGACCTGGGGTACCTGCTGGAGGCAGAAGGCTATGAGATTCGGATACTGGACCTGATAAACATGAATCGGAGTCACTGTTACAATCCCTTTGTTTATCTGCAGACAGATAATGATGTGCAGCGGCTGGTGACCAATCTGTTTAAGAGTACCACACCAAAGGGCAGCCAGAGCAGTGATCCGTTCTGGGATACATCAGCCAGCATGCTTTTGATGGCGTTGGTATTTTATCTAAAGTATGAAGCACCGGAGGAAGAGCAGAATTTCTCCATGGTGCTGGAGCTACTGCGTGCCGGTGATGTGAGCGAGGAGGACAGCGACCGGCCAAGTGATCTGGATAACCTGTTCTTCGATTTGGAGGAAAAGAAGCCAGGCCACATCGCCGTGAAGTATTACCGGGATTACCGCAGTGGTTCTGCCAAGACCCTGAAGTCCATTCAGATTACCTTAGCATCTAGATTGGAAAAATTCAATCTGGACAGTCTGGCGGGGCTGACCATGACAGATGAGCTGAATCTGCCGTCTCTTGGCGAGCGTAAAGTGGCACTATTTGCATTGATACCTGACAACGATACATCTTTCAATTTTCTGGTCAGCATACTTTACACACAACTCTTTCAACAGCTGTTCTACATCGCAGACCATAAGTACGGCGGCAGCCTCCCGGTGCACTGTCACTTCGTCATGGACGAGTTTGCCAATGTGTCGCTGCCGGAGGATTTTGACAAAATCCTTTCTGTCATGCGTTCCCGAGAAGTTTCGGTGTCTATTATCCTACAGAACCTGGCTCAGCTGAAGGCACTCTTTGAGAAACAGTGGGAGTCTGTTGTTGGGAACTGTGATAGTTTCCTGTATCTTGGAGGAAATGAACAGGGGACGCATAAGTATGTAAGTGAGCTGCTTGGTAAAGCCACCATCGATACCAATACCTATGGTAAGACCAGTGGGCGGAGTGGCAGCTACTCGACAAATTATCAAAATAGTGGCCGTGAGCTGATGTCACCGGATGAGGTGCGTATGCTGGATAATCGAGATGCACTACTTTTTATACGTGGAGAAAGACCGGTGAGGGACAGAAAGTATGACATCTTACGGCATCCGAATCTGAAAAAGAGTTCAGATGGAGGAAAGTCAACCTATAGACACGGTGAGGTAACACGTGCAGTTGGAACAATACAAATTTTGGAGGTAGAAAGAAATGAAGAAAATGAATGAACCTGATTTTATGAAGAAACTTGGAAAACAGAGATATCTGTTGTATGCAGTGGCAGTGGTAATATTGATGCTGTTTCTGCCGGAGTATGCGTTTGCTACAGGCGGAGCAACAGATCCAATTGCGGTAATCAATAACCTGTCGGATTTTCTGTTCTCCCTGGTAAGAGCTGTAGGAATGATTATGATTGGTCTTGGTATCGTGCAGGTAGGGCTGTCGCTGAAGGGCCACGATCCATCGCAGAGAGCGAATGGAATACTGACCGTGGCTGGCGGTATTATCATTGCGTTTGCAAAAGAGATAATGAATATGATTGCAGGGTAGATATTGGATGTGTAAAAGTGAACATTGAGAATTTAAAAGTGGACATTGTATTTTGAATGTTCACTTTTAACTAACTAAAAGAAACTAAAATTGAAATTTGAGTTATTTGCAAAATTCGGTAAATTAAGTGAAATTTGCATAGAAAAATTTTATCAAATTTGAGTAATTAATATAGATGAAGCAATTTAGTTAAATGAGTGAATGAATGAAAATATATTAAAATTGACATAGTAAGTAAAATGAAGTATAATTTCACTGTGGACGAATATAATACTAATAGAAAGCGAGGTGCGTTCAAGTGAGTTTATACAATTATCTATGTGACAAGTTTGGGAAAAACAATCCTTTTTTTACTTCGGATATAGAGTACATGAATTATTCTAGACCATGGATTTACAAAGAATTAAATAAGCTTTGTGGCGTGAATAAAATTATTCGCTTTGAGCGTGGACTTTATTATATTCCGGAAGAAACTATTTTTGGACCAAGTATCCTTAATCCAAACAAAATTATTGAGAAAAAGTATATTTTTGACGGAGATCAGGTAATTGGATATTATTCGGGAATTACATTTCTGAATCAGCTTCGATTAACTACACAGATGT
>JAZTZZ010000021.1:0-111939 GCA_045637765.1 Anaerovoracaceae bacterium
TCCCTGGCCGACCCCATCGAGAACACAGCCGGCGCCATGTGTTCTCTCCTGTGTGTGATCTTCCTGGGCGAGACCATTGCCCCCGCGGTCTGGGTTGCCATCGGCGTGATTCTGATCGGTATCATCGGCGTCAGCTACACGGAGCGCAGCGCAGAGGTCAACCGGGAGAAAAAGCTGGGCAAGAAACTGGCTGTCGTTGCGTTTATCATGCCCTTCTGCTACGCAGTGATCGATGCCGTGGGCAGCTTCCTGGATATCTTCTTCCTGGAAATGGAGACCAGCCCGCTGGTAGGCGTAACCGAAGAAAATATCGAACTGGTCGCAAACATTACTTACGAGCTGACCTTTGCCATCGTAGGCCTGGTGCTGTTTGCATTCATGCAGTGGAAAAAGGTGAAGTTCGAACTGCCAAAGCAGAAAGATAAGATTGTAGCTGCTGTCTGCGAAACGGCAGGTCAGCTGACCTACGTATATGCCATGAGCGGAAACGGCGCTATTGCAGCACCAATCCTGTCTTCCGTATGCGTGGTATCCCTGCTGCTGTCCAGAATCTTCCTGAAGGAAAAACTGACAAAGAAGCAGTACCTGTTTATCGGAATTATCATTCTGGGTATTCTCATGCTGGCAATTATTGAAGGTGAATAAAGATCTTATAGACAACGAAACCTCCCGGGCCCGGGAGGTTTTTTACTTTCTTATTAATCGATTTAATCGATGAACCACATCTTCAGAAGTACAATAGGCTCACGGAACAGGTTCGCAGGAACACGGCCTGCAGGGGTCGGCGCATGAAGATGGGCGGCACCATGGATTCCTGCCTGCTTGGCAAGCCTTCCTGAACGGAAAATATGGAAGTCGCTGGTGATAAAGCACACACTGCTTCCCGCCGGCAGCTGCTCTTCCAGAATTTCTGCAGAATATTCGAAATTTTCTTTCGTGCTTGTGGCCCGGTCTTCCAGTAAAATCTGTTCTTCCGGCACTCCGCCTGCAATCAGGTAACGTGCCATGACGGCGGCTTCTGTATCGTTTTCATCGGAACCCTGTCCGCCGGTTACGATAATGGAAGCGGACGGATTTTGACGGTGGTATTCCAGGGCGGTGTCCAGTCTGCAGCGAAGCTGTTCGGACGGTTCCATTCCTTCTACAGCACAGCCAAGAACAATTACGGCATCCTCCTCGAAGGTCGCAGTATCCTGCCAGCCGGCAACAAACAGCACTCCTCCGCCAAGCAGCAGCAAAAGGACTGCGGCCAGGACTGATCCTGCCAGCAAACGGACTATTTTATTTTTTAAGAAACGGTTTGACATGGGACCCTCCCTGTGTTCATAATATAGGTAAATTATAGCAGATGAAAAGCTGAAAGGAAAGGTACAGAATATGAAGCCGGAATCCAGTGTAATTTTCTTCCCTTGCAGAGATATTGCCGAAACGAAAGGGTACTATACCCGTGTTCTGGGGCTGCCGGTGTATAAAGACCTGGGCAGCACTGTCTGGTTTGATTGTGGGTATGGGTATCTGGCCTTCGTGGATTATGGCCCTGAGCGTCCTATGGCCAGCGGCGCCTGCATCTCCTTCAATCTGCCGTCCGTCGAGGCGGTGGATGAAATGTATCAGACCCTGCAAAATCCGCAGCTCCCGGTTCTTGGACTGGAAGGACCGCCTGCCCACCATCCGAAGTTCCCGGTATATTCCTTCTTCCTGTCGGATCCTAACGGGTACACGCTGGAGTATCAGAAGACGACGGATGTGTAGGGGATTGGTGGGAAAATAAATTGGAATTTATCGAGCAATTGCTATTTGTAGTAACTACGCAAAGAACTATTGCTTGTTTTCAGACTCCTATCGTGTTATATTAGCCACACAGAAAGGGGGAAAATACAATGTCAGATTTTAGTATTAACCTGAAAAAGCTAAGAAAGAAAGAGAATATGTCGCAGGATTCATTAGCTGAGCAGCTGAATGTATCTCGCCAGACTGTTTCAAGCTGGGAACGAGGGAAATCATATCCAGATTTAGATATGTTAGTACGGATTTGTGATGCTCTCCATACTACACCCGATGGATTGCTTTATCCTCCTGAAAAAAGAGGATGCTTTGGTACAGGGGAAATAGTCAATGCTGTTTTCTTTCAAAATATTGCGATTGTAGTTTTTGTGATTGGTGTTTTATTGGGAATGTCCAAGGGAAGTAGTTCCTATTCTCCCGCACCTGATACAATAGCATTTCATTTTGTTTTTTCTAATGCGTTTAAGTATTGGATTAGTTCTTTTCTGATTGGTATGGTTTTTATGGGAATAGGGAAAATACTTTCTTTGCTTTATACGATTAGGGGAATGGAAGAAGAGGAGGAGAAAGAAAGTTAATGATAAATTCCAATTTATCGAGCAATTTGTGAGTATACCTCCCTCCGTCTTTGTAACGAAGGGAGGTTTTTTTCTATTGCCTGAGTCAGTTGTTGGATATAAGGAACGCTTCCGCCCGGTGGGAATCGACCGGTCTGCTTCGCAGCCCTGCATCCTCGTCCCCTTTTTCAGGGGACTGCGGACCGCTCACTGTTCGACAGCTCACCGGGCTGTCTCACTACGTTCGCGCCCTCGCGGGTCCGATTCCCACCTTTGGACAAGAAAAAAACAGATACCCGAATACGAGTATCTGTTTTTTTGGTGCGCCCGGTGGGAATCGAACCCACGGCCTTTACATTCGGAGAATTGAAAAAGTCTTTTTTCATCTTTACGTATCTTTCTATAATCGTTGAAAAATAGCCATTTTCGCTGGTTGTGCTTTTTATATCTTTGACTAACATTTTATGTTTTTTCGTAACTTTGTTAGTCAAATGTTAGTCATTGTTAGTCAAGAATAGCAATATAAAAGGGGCTGATATGCCCCTTTAGTTATGCCTTGTTTTCAAACAGGCTGCCCATAATGTTAGATGCTTCTTCATCCCGCTTCTTCAATGCGTGTGTATAGATGTCCAGTGTTGTACTGGTGGTAGAATGTCCTAATCTGGAAGATACTTCTTTCACATCGACATTCTGTGATATAAGCAGAGTTGCTGATGTGTGCCGAAGCCCATGCAGTGGAATTTCTGGAAGTTTAACAGTGTGCTGCAGATCAGCATTGTATCTGCGGATAGTCTTCCTGAATACATTGGTTGGTGTAGATGTACACATTGGCTTTCCGTTGTCCTGCATGAAGACAAAGTCTTCACCGTTCAGGCTGAAAACATTCCGTTCTGCCTTTAACTGTTTCAGCATTGTGATGCAGCTTCCAGGAACGATGACTTCACGGTTAGATGTCTGATTCTTGGTGCTTTTCACGATTTCCTGTCCTTTGATATGTGCAAGGGACTTGGAAATGGTGATGGTATTAGTTTTGAAGTCAATGTCCTTCCAAGTCAATGCCAGAATTTCTCCTCTTCTGAAACCGCCTAATAAGGCCAGATTGTAGAAAACTTGAAGCTGATAAGGCATGCATGTTTCATCATATTTCTTTTCCTTTCCACCGCCTAAATCAACCATATAAGGCTGTTTTATATAGTTCAGGAAGACTTGTGCTTCTTCAAGTGTAAAGTGCTTTAAAACCTTGGTTTTCTCGCCTTTAGGTGGCTTTACTTTACGGCATGGGTTGTCATCAATAAGTTCCCACTGCACCGCTGTTGTAAGTGTTGCACTGATTACACTGTGGATTCTTTTGATAGTTCCAACACTATATTCCTTGTGCTTGCCGTTCAGTTCATAACCTGTATTTTGCATATCTTCATAAACCTGACGAAGATGCAAGGGCTTGATTTCTGTAAGCTTCAAATGGCCGATTTTGCCAAGTATATGGTGCTTCAGTGCGATCACTGCCTGCTCATATGTAGTGACCTGCATTTGGTTCTTGGCATGCTTCTCCAGCCAGATTTCAATGTACTTGGAATAGGTCAGCTTGCTGCCATCCAAGAATGTTCCTTCCTTGACCTTCTTTTCGAATTCCAAGACGAATAGCTGTAGGGCTTTTTCGTTCTGCTTTGCTGTCTTTGCGGGATCTGGTATAAAAGTAGTTGTTTCAACAATCTGCTTGCCGTTTATATCACGGCCATTGCTGACTGTTATCTGAAAGCCATTTCCCCGCTTTCTGATACTTGCCATGATTTCTCCTTTCTCATGTCGAACTGTGTCGAATTGAGTTGAAAAATAGGGGAAATCTTGATACAATAAAGTGTCTGGTATGCATCAGGATTTCCCTTGGTGTTACCGTGAGCCATCAGAGGTTGCCGCCTTTGATGGCTCTTTCTTTTTTCAAGGTGTTTTTTATGTAACTGGTGCCTTTTCTGAAACCGTATATGAAAGTTGCGTTATTTGTCTCACATATCGCATTTAATGTTTCTGCTGATGGCTTATAGCCTAGCTGTGATATTACATAATTCATAACAATTTGAAGATCGCCAGAATCCGAACAGTATCTCGAAGGAATCTCAGTCAAATCAAAAGACGCCTTATGTTTATTAACCCAAGATTCAAAAGCCTTTTCGGATGATTTCTGATAAGCAATGTGTTCACTGATTCTTTCAGCTTGTTCGTGCTTCCTTTTTTCTTCTGCGACCTTTCTTTCTGCAGCGAGTTCGGCAAGTCTTTCTGGGGATGTATTCGCTCTGTTTTTCTCGATTTTACAAATGCACTCAAGGTAACCAAATACTGCAAGAAGTGCCTCTTCGTTTAGCTGTGCCAGAGACTGAATACATTTTTCTCTTAATTCACTGTTTTTCATTTTGTTTTCTCCTTTACTTCTTTTTTTAAATATATTTTTACGATGCCGACGAAGATATCGTAAATCACAAATTATTGTATAGTTTGTAATCATGTACCATGAATGTGTTTAGAGTACACTTCGCATATTCATCAATAATTTTGAAGACCTTCTGAATATCATGGAGTGAAAAATTCCCAACATATTCATTGTTGTAGTAGACCTTGAAGAATACTACGATATAAAAGGTATCATCTAAAAAATTAGATTCTTTTGCATCATATTTAAAGAAATCAAAATAAGCATTACCTTCTTCAACAAGGGTTTGTTTATTGAATTTCCTTAAATCTAATCCTGTAAATTCGTCGACAGGTTTCTTCAATGCAAGTAAGCACCACTCATCCTCAACTTTTTCATAAAACTGATTAGAGGGTAATTTGAAGTCAGGATCATCTTGGAGTTCGTTTATACATTTCTCTGTCAAATATGGAAGCAAACGTTCTTTGTTTTCGTAAACGGTACTCTTTTTACAATTAAGGTCACATGTGAGAATTGTTTCAAAACCCAATGTTTTCAAATATTCCATCTGAGCCAAGAAGGCTTTGTGGTTTGTGTCCTCTACATAGCACAATAAATCAGAATTTGTCTTAAAATCATCTTTGCAAAGGATGTATTCAACTCTAATGTTCCACCGATTTGCTAACTTTTGTGCGATATCTTCTGGAAGGGGGGCTACACCAGTGCAATATCTTGAGATACTACCTTTATGAAGAAAAAGGTGCTTTGCAGTGATTTCTTGCTTGCCATCATATTCTTTAATTAAATCCCGCAGCCTTGACCCAATCATTTTATTTAACATTATATTTGTAGTTTCTGTCATTTTTTCTTCTCCCTAACTAATAACGATTTGTTGAATTAACGATTGAAATATAAACATTGCAACTTTAAACTATGTTATAAATGTTGATTTTGTGATATTATAATAACACAAGCATCATCATCAGTCAATATGAAAGGAGAAGAAACAGATATGAATAATGTAGAAATACGGCAGGAACTTAGACATGCAGATATTAAGCACTGGCAGGTTGCTGAGGCTATGAAGGTATCAGAGGCCACCTTTTGCAGATGGATGAGAACTGAGATGCCTGAAGAAAAGAAAAAGAAAGTTCTTGCAGCAGTGGAAGTATTGAAAGCTGGTGAGTAGTAATGACACGGATGATTTCATTAAAACAGGCAGCAGCCGAAACGGGTCTTTCTTATGACTGTTTAAGAAAACTGTGCCTTTCTAATAAAGTGGTGCACATCAGGGTAGGAACTAAGTTTATGCTCAATGCAGAAAAATTGG
Source organism: Anaerovoracaceae bacterium (assembly GCA_045637765.1). Lineage (GTDB taxonomy): Bacteria > Bacillota > Clostridia > Peptostreptococcales > Anaerovoracaceae > RGIG7179. The sequence continues at coordinate 6,077 of JAZTZZ010000021.1, forward strand.
AACTTTACCTGAACACCTGTGGAGTTAATAGTGGTGAATAACCATGAAAAACTTCATCAAGATTAACAGATCAATTTTAGATTGGGAATGGTATGGTGACAGTGCCACGAAAAGTGTGTTTCTACATCTGCTATTAACAGCAAACTATCATTCTGGAGCATATAAAGGAATGACACTGGAAGCTGGCCAAGCTGTCTTTGGACGAAAAGCATTGGCTGAAAAACTTGGATTGACTGAACGGCAAGTAAGAACTGCCCTCAGTCATCTTGAAAAGACGGGAGAAGTGACCATCAAAACGACCAACAAGTTCAGCATTGCAACCATTGAAAAATGGGGAATTTATCAAACTAAAGACGATAAGAGTGACCAGCAGAATGACCAAGACGTGACCAAAGAACGACCATATCCAAGAAATAAAGAAAGTAAGAATATATTTATACCCCCTTCGATAGAGGAAGTACAAAACTACTGCACTGAACGAAGAAACGGTATAGAAGCTGAAGCTTTCGTGGATTATTACACCAGCACAGGGTGGATGATTGGTAAGAATAAAATGCGAGATTGGAAGGCGGCAATCAGGACATGGGAACGAAAACAAAGGGCAACGGAGAAGCAGGATGAAGGGAAAATATATGATTGGTGATGGTGAAATAAGACGACAATGGAACGAACTGATAGAAGGCAGCCTGATTCCTGAGGTAGAGGGGAAATGCCCAGAAAAGCTGGATGAAGTAAGGCGGCTACAGCAGTTGGTGAAGATTGGTGCATATAAGACAGCCAGTGAAAAGCTGAAAGAAATCGAGAGGTGGCTATGAGCGAGGAAAGAATTCTTCTGGGGGCGTGGCTGCAGGGCTTACATACAGAGGATATGCAGTATTTTGAAGATGCTGATTTCCAGTTGGTTGATGTATTCAGGCTGCTGAAGGCAGGAAAGTCAGCACTGGAAATCAGCAAGGAAAGCTGTGTTGGTATTACTGAACTGATGAAGATGATTCAGGGCTATTCAGACCTATTCTACCAGCAGATTAAGGAGTCCTGGCAGAAGGCCAAGATACTGCGGCAAATTGCCCGATTGGGAGATGAGAAGGATGTTCAGAAGATACTGGAACGAATTGACTTCCTGCTGACATCACGGACTTCCGTGCAGGCTGATTCTGGACTGGCAGATAAATTCATAAAGGCCATGGATGAACGAGCCAAGGCGAAGCCAGTCAAGTATGGCCTTCCAACACTTGACTCCATGACAAATGGGCTGAAGAGGAAGGAACTGACCGCCATAGCAGCAAGGCCAAGTGTGGGAAAATCAGCTTTTGCATTACAGGTTGCAGCCCATGTTAGAGAATGCGGTCAGAAGGTACTGTTCTTTCCTTTGGAAATGTCATCACTGCAGCTTATGGAGCGGCTTTGCATTTCAAAACACAAAGCAGATTATGAAAACATTAAAACTGGAAGGTTTCAAAACAATTCACAGGTCATTGCACAGGACTATATTCATGATTTGGAAAAAGAAGGTCTATTCAAAATGTATGAAGGTGTCAGTGACATTGAAAAAATACGGGTAGCCATCAGGCAGGAAAAACCTTTTCTGGTTGTGATTGACCAGCTTACACAGATGAAGGCCAGAAAAAGCTTCAATGGGAAACGGGAACAGTTTTCCTACATGACAAACGAACTGAAGGCAATGGCTATGAAGGAGAATGTAGCAATCATGCTCCTTTGTCAGATAAACCGTGATGCCCAGAATAATGAACCAACAATGGCAAACCTGAAGGAATCAGGGAGCATTGAAGAGGATTCTGATAATGTTATTCTGCTCCATAAGATACCACTGGACAAATTGGAACATCCAGAAAGAGTGAAGCCATACGAAGCTATTATAAATATAAACCTTGCAAAGCAGCGAAGTGGAGAAACAGGAAATTTTCTTGTAGGCTTCAATGCACCAAGGTTCAGATTCTATGAGAAAACGGGGGGATAACTTATGAATCAGAAACAGATGTCTTTCCTGCAAGCTCTGCTGACAGAACCAACTGTGACAAGGGCTGCAGAAAAGGCCAGCATCTCCCGTGAAACCGCTTACAAGTATTTACGGGATGAGGAATTCAAAATGGAATTACAGAAGCGTCAGGATGAGTGCATCAGTGGAACAGTACGGTTCTTACAGGGTAAGCTGGCTGTGTGTAGCAAAAGACTGGCTGAAATTGTAGAAGACCCAGAAACACCAGCACAGGTTGCTATAAATGCATGTAATTCTATTTTTAATAGCTGCAGAACCATGACTGAAACTGAGGAAGTTATCAGGCGGTTACAGCAGATTGAAAATGACATAAAGGAAAATGAATGGTAGCAGCAATGAATGTGAAGCACAGAAAGAGAATTGATGTTTTGCTGAATGAAGCAGAGCGAAGAAAAAAGACAGCTGAAGAAAGGTATCTGGATGAAGTAATAGAGGCTATGCCAATAAATGAGTTGCGGGAACTTTGTGATCTGTTTGATGAAGAACCAGATAGTCCGCGCATTGATGAAATATTTGCTGCAGCGAAAGAAAAGGTTAGATATGGCAATAAAGGTATCAGTAATAAAGCGAATTGAAAAAGCTGAGAAATTCTCAGTGAGCAGAAAAAAACCTGACATGATATGGATTGACTGGGATGAGTCCTGTAACAAGTGGAGAGTGTGGGAAAGGTATTTTTCAGAGGGTTATCAGAAAAAAAGTAAAGTGTTTCACTATGATAACTTTAAAGAATATGTTATACCTGCAGAATTCGAAGGTACTATCCTTATCAATATGATGGAATGTCCAGAACCTGTGGATTTGTTCAAGCTTGATGCGAAGGAAACCCGAAAAGAACTGGATATTGGAAAGAATCCGTTCAGTATTGAATATGCTTTGGATCAGGACGAAGAAGAGCGGCGAATGCACAAGTTTAATATTACCATAATTGATAGAGTGTAATGAAAAAGTTATAAAATGCCAAATGGCAAAAATATATTTTGTGAAAGGTTAAATGGTGAAAATTATGAATCTGGAAAAACACATTGATGCGGCAATGGCTGCATATAGAAAGACGTTCGGCAAGCTGGATAATTGGAGAAACGAAAAGGCCAAGGCGGCTAAAAAGGTTTATGAACAAGAGGAAAAAATGACAAGAGACGCAGCTTTCACCCTTCATGCAGAATTTGTGAAGGAATATGAAGAAAAACTGCGTGCCATTCAGTCTGAATTGGATGAAGAAGTTGACAAAACAGAAAAAGCATATCTGAATGAAATTGCAGATTTCTACCAGCTGAACGGGGAAGCTATTGATCAGGCAGACAAGGCACTGCTGGACAGTGGAATTTTAAAAAAGGAAGAACTGCGGGCAATGATTCAGAAACACGGTGAAAACCCTACAATGCTGAGAATTATTGGAAGGGATGTTAATGCACACAAAATTGCGTTAGACTTTTCTTCTGTAACTGCTCTTAAAAGGGCAGAATACGCAGGACAGAAAGAAGCCGATATTTTCAAGTCATTCAGGCAGCTTTGCCGTGCGGTGGTTGGTATGGGGGGAAGTGATTCGGTAAGCCGTGAACTTTTCTTGAAATCTGCGGTAAATGCAGAAGAATATGCGGAAGATGCAAAAATTGAAATTCTAAAAGCCAGTTTATATCTGGATAATGAAAAAAAAGCGAAGTTGGAAGCTATGGAAGAAGCCAAGAAAAGAAAAAATGAGAACTGGGTGGACTTATAAAGCTGTAACAATGACAAATGATGCAGGGGCGGGGGTTGAAAAATCCCTGCTTTTGCCATTAGCGGTGATGAAATGGAAGCGCATGATTATTTGCGGAAGATTGAAAAGTATGATTACATGATTGAAAACAGGAAGCATGAGATTCAGGACATGCGAAGCCGTGCAAGTCTTTCAACAGTAACATTTAATAATATCAAGGTGCAGACCAGTAAGCGACCAGATATGACTGAAAACCTGACTATAAACTATATTGAACGTGAAGAAATACTAAAGGAAGACATCAGTAGATATTGGCAGGAACGTCAGGAAATCATCAGAACGATGGAACTGCTGGGGGCAAAAGAGTACGGAATGCTTTATTGCTTGTATGTAGAACACTTAGACTTACAGGAAGCTGCAGACCGTTTTGACAGATCATATAGGTGGGCAGTGGATGTCAAAAGAAAAGCATTGAATTGCCTACAGAAGATTTTAGATGAAAGGGAAAAAAATGAATATTTGGAAAAGGGGAAAGCTGAATAGAAAAATGGACAGGCTGAAAAAGAAGGTTTGTAGAGTGCTTAAATCAGCTGATGCATTAGAAGCGCTTAATTTTGTGGAATTCAGTTATCAAAATCTGCCAGACTGCAAGAAAGAAGGTCTGCTGGATGAATGTTTGAAGGTGATTAACCATGCTGAAAAAATACGAAAAAGAAATGATGCTGCTTGATCTGAAAAGTGAAAAAGAATTATTGAAAGCATTGAAGATAATCTATCAGGATGCCAGTGAACATACAAGAGAAAAATTAAAGGTTCTTCTCTATGATTATGGGCAGGGCGTAGGTCAAAGCAAAATATATCAGGCTAATAACCAGAAAGCAATACTGGATATTTTAGAAGAACTACTGAAGCCACTACAGGAAAAACAGTATGAAACCATAGAAGAATATCTGAATGAAAGTTATAAAACAGGGTTCATAGGCGGGCTATATTCTCTTCAGAAGCAGGGGGTTCCACTACTTATACCATTTGATCAGAAAAAGGTAATTGCAGCATTACAGACAGATTCAAAACTGTCGGTCAGCTTGTATAAGAGTCTTGGAATTGATGTGAAAAAACTGAAAAAACGTGTTGCCGCTGAGATAAGCAGAGGTATTGCTACGTCAGACAGTTACACAAACATTGCCAGGAACATTGACAACGCCAGCAAAATTACTTTTAACAGAGCAATGCGAATTGCCAGAACGGAAGGCGGGAGAATTATAGAAGCTGCGTCATTTGAAACAATGAAAGCGGCAAAGGCTGCAGGTGCTGACTGTAAGAAAAAATGGATTGCTACATTGGATGCACGAACCAGAAGCAGCCATGCAAGAGTGGATGGGGAAATTCGGGAACTAGATGAAAAATTCAGCAATGGATTACTTCATCCAAGGGATTCTGCAGGTAAAGCAGAGGATGTCATCAACTGCCGTTGCAGGCTTGTATCTGAATCGAAATGGGCGTTGGAAGAGGAAGAAACCAGATACCTTGGTAAAACAAAGGACATGACCGATGAACAATTGAAGCCGACTGCAGAGAAGCTGAATATATCTGTAGATGAACTAAGACGGTATAGTGGCCAGATTATTCCTGTAAAGGCAAAGGACTATGAGGACTTCCGCAGACAGTATGAAGCAATCTGGCACTATGAAAAAGTACCTATGACGAAGTAAGAAAGGTTGGAAACATGAGAACACTGAAATACAGATTGGAATTTGCAAAACTGAATGAGGAACAGCAGAGAAAAGAGCGGAAGCTGAAACAGCTTTTTAAGCAAATGGAAGAAAACATGCAGCCCGAAGACTACAAAGATACATTAGAACAACTTCTCCGCATTATCCGCATATTTCCACCAGAAAAGCATGAAGAACTGATGGATGCATTACTTACAGTTAAGGTGGCACCAGCAGATGTACATGCTTTAATCGCAAGACGGGAGATGAAATTGAAATGAATGTGAAATTCGAAGTATACACAGACAAATGTAAGGAAGAAATACAGGATAAACTAATAGCCGCATTATATGAATCTGCAGGAGAAATTTTGAAACAGGTAGTGAGTAATACACCTGTAGACACAGGAAGTCTTCGAGACTCATGGGAAATGATAGTGGATGAAGATAATCTGGAAGCTGTTATAGGAAGTCCACAGGAAAATGCCATTTGGAACGAATTTGGTACAGGCGAATATGCACTGCATGGTGATGGCCGCAAAGGTGGCTGGACATATAAGGATGAAAAAGGATTTCATCATACTGTGGGTAAGCCGCCTGTCAGATCTTTGCATAATGCATTCATAACAAAGAAGAATACTGTAAAACGAATCCTTCAGAACAAGTTGAAAGAAGTAAAATAGTACATAACTTGACAAAACTTGACCTTTTTAGGGGTGTTGTGGATTGATTTTCATCGAGCTACCACATATGGCGATTGACTTCCATGGCTATTTTTCTGCTTGCAATAAATGGCTCTTAGGGCTATAATGGGTATAAAAAATACTTGACTTTTTGTTTTGATGTGATAGAATACTACATTTGTTTGCAACAGAGTACATAATATAAAATGAAAAGTTGAATTTGGTGTTCGAGGAGGTGCAAAGTATGAATAGAGAAAAATATAATGCGATAGATGTCGCAAATTATATTGTGAACAAATCAATTGAAATGGATGCGCCTGTAAGCCATTTAAAACTTCAAAAGTTATTATACTATGTACAGGCAATGAAACTCGTGAAAACTGGTGTACCTATGTTTGACGATGAAATAAGCGCATGGAAGTATGGACCTGTTGTTGAATCTGTATACCACAGGTTTAAGGTTTTTGCCAATGCTCCTATAAGTGAAAAAATAACTTTTAGAGGCGTAGATTATATAAAAGAATTTTCAAGTAATGAAATTTACGATCCTTATGATGTCATTGACCTTGAGGATCAGAAGATAATAGATACTGTTATAAATGCATATAAGGATGTTGGAGCCATGGACATGGTCAGAAAAACTCATCGTGAGGCACCGTGGTCAGATGCAAGGGATAATAATGAGTCTTTTATTACTATCGATGCAATTCAAGCCTACTACAAAGAAGATGATTCCAAACTCTTAGGCTAACCGTTAGAGGTGTACACTAATGATTAAAATTTTGGAGCAGCTGGAAAGTTCACAAGATATCGATATTGAGGCATTGATTGATGATTTCATGTCATATTACAAGGAACATGACCGACATGAGTATCATGAAATAACACTTCACATCTTGAGTACTTTTATAAACCCTGGAGACGGTGAAACCGTTAATATCATTCTTTCCAACATTGAGGCAATACGAACTGCAGTTAAGGAAAAGTGTGAATGTGAAGCCAACGACAATATGGCGGTGTGTTTGAGGGCAAAACCGCCATTGTTTAACTGCGGATTTTCAAGCGAAATAAGTAAATGTGCTGAATATAAATGGCTATATAGAAAATTAAACAAGTTACACGATCATATTTCATTAGAGGCTTCAAGAATCGGTGATTTGCGAAAACATAATTCAGAATTGCAAAGTCGTATAACAGAACTAAAACGCAAAGAAGAAGATTTAAGTTTGAATCTTGAAACGGTACAGACTGTTATTTCTGCAATAGAAGAAAAGGCGAACCAAACTGAAAAAAAAGTGAAGAAAACTGAACGAAAGTTGGAAGATGCACAAAGAGAGTATATAACTATTTTAGGGATATTTGCCTCAATAGTTCTCGCTTTTACTGGAGGAATTGCCTTTTCAACATCCGTTTTGCGATATATGGGAGATGTCAGCATATACCGTTTGATTGGTGTGACTTTGATTATATCCTTTATATTGATTAACATTATATATATTTTGGTATGGCTTATACGAGATATAAATAATAAGGATGAAGTAAGACCGGAATTTATGAAGAACGTAAATAGAATTCTTATAATTGCCTTTATATGCAATGCAGCAGTATGGTTTTTTCATGAAGAGCGGGGGTTCCAACTGAAGGAACAGATTGAAGAAAAAACCAAAATAGAACAAAGTTTTGATGCTGAGAAAAAGTCAGAGTGATTTTCACTTTGGCTTTTTATATTTGATGATTTGATGCACACATTTAGAATATAATTGCTCGGTTTATGGTGAAGAATCGTCCTTTTTTATAGAATTTTTTTGATTGTTAGGCAAATGTTAGTCATGGCCGTAGAAAATTAAATACCTATAGAAATAGAAAAACCTTGGAACTATTGAAATTCCAAGGCTTTCTTTTGGTGCGCCCGGTGGGAATCGAACCCACGGCCTTTACATTCGGAGTGTACTACTCTATCCCCTGAGCTACGAGCGCACATATATGGCGAAGGCGTTTTCACCACTCGGAATATGATACCACATTCTGGGGAGAAAAGCTATACTTAGTTGGAGGATTTTTCGGAAAAGTTTTCGACAGTATTCGACATTGACAGGGATGGAACCGGAGGGTACACTTAGAGTGGAAGTGTGTGCTGGAAAGGAGGATGGCCTGATGAGATATCATGAAGTGACGGCAAAGGGGATTTTGTCGGCTGGCGGCGGGATGAACCTGTACCGTGGCTGCAGCCATGGCTGTATTTACTGTGATTCGCGGAGTTCGTGCTATCAAATGGATCACGATTTTGAGGATATCGAGGTGAAGGCCAACTCTCTGGAGCTTCTGGAGGATGCTTTGAGCCGGAAACGGACAAAATGTATGATTGGAACAGGATCCATGGCGGATCCATATATTCCGCTGGAAAAAGAACTGAAATATACCCGCAGGGCGCTGGAACTCATCGCCAAATACCGATTTGGGGCAACTTTGATTACCAAATCGGACCTGGTGCTGCGGGATCTGGATATTTTGCAGGAAATAGGCAGCAAGACAAAGGCCGTAGTGCAGATGACGCTGACGACAGCCGATGATGAGCTTTGCCGGGTCGTCGAACCGGGGGTCTGCACCACATCCCGGCGGTACGAGGTACTGAAGGAACTGCAGCAGGCCGGGATTCCGACGGTGGTGTGGATGACACCGATTTTGCCGTATATCAATGATACGCGTGAGAACATCCGGGCTCTGCTGGATATGTGTGTGGATGCGGGGGTGCGCGGCATCATCTGGTTTGGTGCAGGTGTGACCATGCGGGAAGGAAACCGGGAGTACTTTTTCCGGCAGCTGGACCGGCACTTCCCGGGAATGAAGGAGCGGTATCTTCATGACTTCGGTCTGAACTATGTGTGCGGAAGTCCCAGGGAGAAGGAACTGTCGGCACTGGTGAAGGAAACCTGTGAAAAGCAGGGCGTCATGTATGGGCCTGACCAGGTATTTGCATATTTAAAGGAATTTGAGGACAAGACGGCGGGGCAGCAGCTCAGTCTGTTTTAGCCGGAGGGGATTTTATGATGAAGAAGAAACGAATTACAGCAGTGCTTCTGGCTGCGGCAGTTCTGGCGGGGTTCTGTACTTGGCAGAACAATGATCTGACGGTGAGCCGGTCGCAGGTCATGAGCGGGCGGATTCCGGCAGAATTTGACGGATACACTATTGTGCAGGTTTCCGATCTGCATAATAAAGCGCTTGGTAAGGAGCAGCGTCGAATTATATCGAAAATTGTCCAACAGAATCCGGATCTTATCGTCATCACTGGGGATATGATTGACTCCCGGAGTACGAATGTGGGGGTTGCCCTGGATTTTGCGCGGAAAGCGATGGAAGTGGCTCCATGTTATTATGTGCCGGGAAACCACGAAAACCGGATTCCGGAAGCATATGAACAGCTGAAAGCAGGACTGAGGGAGTACGGTGTAACCATATTGGAAAATGAAACCGCGGATTTGGAAGCAGACGGAAGTAAAATCACACTGATGGGAGTTCTGGATCCGATTTTCAACGTGGGAAAGACCGAAGAGGAAGGAAATATACTGGAAGATGAGAGAACGGTTATGGAGACACAGCTGGAGAACCTGGACAGCATGGAGCGGTTCACCATTCTTCTGTCACATAGACCTGAAATGCTGGATATATATGCTGCAGCAGGTATCGATATAGTATTCACGGGCCATGCCCACGGAGGGCAGTGGCGTCTGCCTGGCATCGGTGGAGTTATCGCACCGGGACAGGGGTTCTTCCCTGAATATACGGAAGGTGCCCACACGACAGGAGAAACCACCATGTATGTGAGCCGGGGGCTGGGAAACAGCCTGATGCCAATCCGGATTTTCAACCGTCCGGAGCTGGTTGTGGTTGAATTATGGCATGAAATAGGGTAGAATGGCTCTGTATGTAAATTTTAATCTGTAAAATAAGAGGTGTTTTATGAATAATAATGATTCTGGATTGCAGATCAGTAAGAAGTCATTCTTCTCTTCTGTATTCATTCTTCTGCTCCTGATGATTGGGGCGGGGATTCTGACGCATGTCATTCCGAGCGGTGCATTTGAACATACAATTATCGACGGCAAAGAAGCTATCGTTCCGGGAACCTTTGCCTTTACAGAGGCTGGCGGCTATCCGGTATGGAGATGGTTCACGGCTCCCTTTGAAGTGCTGTGGAGCGATGATGCCGTAACTGTCATCATGATTATCGCTTTCATCTGCATTATCGGCGGCGTGTTCTGTGCTCTGGATAAGAGCGGTATGCTGAAGTACATCATGAACGGCCTGGTGCGCCGTTTCGAAAATTCCAAGTACAAGCTGATGGCCATGCTGACTCTGTTCTTCATGCTCTTCGGTTCCGTATTCGGCATCTTTGAAGAACTGGTGGCGCTGGTTCCAATTGTAATTGTACTGTCCCATGCACTGGGCTGGGACTCCATGACAGGCCTGGGCATGAGTGCACTGGCAGCGGGCTTCGGCTTCTCTGCTGCAACCCTGAATCCGTTTACTTTAGGTGTAGCACAGGAAATCGCAGGACTGCCTGCCTTCTCCGGTGTGGGCTTCCGTATTCTGGTCTTCGTCATCTGCTACTGCATCCTGTATGGTTTCCTGTACCGTTATGCCCACAAGATTGAAAAGGATCCAACCAAGTCTCCGGTCTATGAAGAGGACCTGAAGCAGAAGGAAAAGTACGCAAACATTGCAGCGATTGAGGCTCTGCCAAACGAACAGTACCTGGGCAAAACTGTGAAGATCTTCGCATCTTCCCTGGTTCTCGTTATTGCGTACATCGTAGCTGGTTTCTTTGTACCGGCTCTGTCCGCAGTGTCCCTGCCGGTTATGGCAGTTCTCTTCCTAATTGGCGGCCTTCTCGCAGCAAAGGCTTCCCACTACGGCGGCAACATCGGTAAGGACTTTATCGCAGGTATCGGCGGTATCGCACCTTCTGCTCTGCTGATTATGATGGCAATGTCCGTAAAGCTGATTATCACCAACGGCGGCATTATGGATACCATCTTATACTATGTATCTGAAGTTGTTGCGGAAATGGGTGCTTATGGTGCGTCCATCATGATTTTCATCCTGGTGCTGACTCTCAACTTCTTCGTAAGTTCCGGATCTGCCAAAGCATTCCTGCTGATTCCGATCATCGCTCCTCTGGCTGAGCTGGTTGGTCTGTCCAAGCAGGTTGCGGTACAGGCATTCTGCTTCGGTGACGGTTTCACCAACATGCTTTATCCGACCAATGCTCTGCTGATGATCACTCTGGGTCTGACTGTAGTAAGCTATCCGAAGTGGTTCAAGTGGTCCATTCCTCTGCAGCTGTTCATGCTGCTGGTAAACTGCGCACTGCTGGTGCTGGCTGTTGCAATCGGATACGGACTGTAAATTAAATAAATAGAATCTGATCAGGCAGGTAATGCAGCAGGTACGCTGTGTTACCTGTTTTTTATGCTGCAGAAAGCAAGAATTATTAAAACCCGGGCTGAAAATAATGCTATACTTCCATGGGGAGAGGAGATGAGCAAATGGAAAATCACGCAGTTGATATGGAAACTGTTATTGAATATATCGAAACCCATCTTGACGGAAAGCTGGACCTGGAACAGGTTTCTGAAGCGGTTCACTACTCCAGGTATCACCTGCACCGAAAGTTTACCGGCACGGTCGGCATGACCGTTCATGACTATGTTCAGCGCCGTCAGCTGACGGAAGCGGCGAAACTGCTGGTATTTTCGGACAAGCCGATTATCGAAATTGCTTTTATCTGTGGCTATGAAAGTCAGCAGTCTTTTTCTGCTGCCTTTAAGTCCATGTATAAGGTTCCGCCGGCAAAGTATCGGGACTGCGGAACATTCTATCCATTGCAGCTGCGCTTTACTTTACATGGAACTCCGGCAAAACATACCTTTGCAAAGAATGATATCCGTATGGCACAGAAGACAGATATTCCGGCCTGGATGGACTTGATGCGGCTGGTAATCGATGGCTATCCCGTTATGAATGAAGCCGATTATCTGAATGAGATTACAAAGTGTATCGAAGAACAACGGGCGCTGATTTTAAAAGATGACAATATTCTGATTGGAGCAATGGCCTTTTCATATCACTCGGGCAGCATTGATTTTTTGGGAATTCATCCGCAGTATCGGAATCAGGGAATTCAGAAAGTTTTTCTGGATGCACTTCTGGAAGAATACCTCCCCGGAAAAGAAATCAGCATGACCACGTACCGTGAGGGTGACAAAGCCGATACCGGACATCGGGATATTTTGAAGCAGCTGGGTTTTGCAGAACGAGAACTGCTGACAGAATTCGGATATCCGACACAGCGTTTTGTACTCCCGCTGAAAAGGAAGGAGGATCCAGCCAAATGACCAGAGAAGTTAATCCGAAAGATACAACAAGAGCCTCAGCCTACGAACTTTGGATGAAGGCACCGAATCCGATGGTTACGTTTTTTAAAACTATGGATGTGACAAATCTGATTCGTGTATCGAAAAAGAAGAGAATGAAATTTAATATGCTGCTTGATTACTGCATCGGAAGAGCAGCGGCACCTGTAAAAGAATTTTATCTTCTTCCGGTCGGGGAAAAACTTATGGAATACGATACTCTTGCCGTCAACACCATTGTAAAAAACAGGGACGGAGAAGTCAGTTCCTGCGATATCCTGTACAACGCGGATCTGGAGAAATTCAATGAAGAGTATCTGGAATATACAGCCTTGGTATCAGAGACTGCTGAAGACAGGGATCTGTCAGGCAGCTGCATGGTAATCGGTACATCTGCAATCCTGGATACCGAAATTGACGGTGCAGTTGGTATGAACAGCGGCATATTTCATAACCCATTTATAATCTGGGGGAAATATCGAAGAAAAGGATTCCGATACGATCTTCCTATATCCTTTCAGTTTCATCACACACAGATGGATGGTGCTCATGCAGGCAGGTTCCTGGAGAATCTGCAAAATGAGATAAAACGGCTGTAAAAAAGAATGTAAAGTTTTGTTGCGCAATTGTAACGCTTATGCGGTGGTCTTTATCCCGGGAGTCTGCTACAATGAAATCACCGAAACCAAAGGAGGATTTCAACATGAAGTTATCAGATAAAATTATAAACCTCAGGAAAGCAAAAGGCTGGTCCCAGGAAGATTTTGCTGAAAAACTGAACGTATCCCGGCAGGCAGTCAGCCGCTGGGAAAACGGCACAGCGCTTCCGGACGCAAACAATATTCTTCAGCTGAGCAAGCTGTTTGGTGTGAGCGCTGACTATTTATTAAATGAGGAATACTGCGGTGATGAAACCATTCATGCTGTGAAAGAAAACGATACTGTACCCGCTGCTGAAAAGAAGAAAGATTGGAAGCTTCATCTTGTGGCAGCTATTGCCTTTTCCATTGCAGGATTAATCTGGCTTTACATGGCGATTGATAATCTGAACATTGTTCATACTATGTTAGCCATCGGCAATGCAGTCCTCTCCGGTATAAACCTGTACCTTTATGAAAGCGGTAGAAAAAAGATATAAACTGATAATGATCAAAGCAGGTTCTGCGGTATATTTGGCAGGACCTGTTTTTTTATGGACGTGGTTTGATACTTTGAGAATTGGAAAAAACTGTATTGTAATTTGGGGTGTATTGTGTTAAAATGCAAAGGAACAAATGTTCTTGGAACGGGAAGGAGGTACATTATGGCAAAGATAATGAAAGAAGTGATTCATGCAAATGGATTTGAGATAGGAATATACACTTCGGATTTTCAAAATGAGTATATATCGATTACGGATATCGCTAGATATAAGAGTGATGATCCAACCGCTGTGATTCAAACCTGGATGAGGGGTCGTGATGTTATCGAATTTCTAGGATTATGGGAGTCTCTTCATAACCAAAATTTTAAACCCCTCGAATTCGAGGGGTTTAGAAAGGAAGCCGGGGCAAATGCATTTACCATGTCACCGAAGAAGTGGATAGGGGCAACGAATGCGATTGGCATCGTCAGTAAAGCGGGGCGTTATGGCGGTACATTTGCACATGCTGACATTGCATTTGAATTCGCATCCTGGATTTCTCCTGAGTTCAAATTATATATCATCAAGGATTATAAGCGCCTGAAGTCTGAAGAAAACAGTCGGTTATCATTAAATTGGAATCTGAACAGGGAACTGTCCAAACTGAATTACCGAGTTCATACCGATGCAATTAAAGTCAATCTAATTCCACCGGAATTGACACCTGTACAGATTTCCTATACGTATGCCTGTGAGGCAGACATGCTGAATTCACTACTGTTTGGAAAAACTGCAAAGCAATGGCGGGAAGAAAATCCAGAGGAAACAGGTAATATTCGTGACAGGCATGGCTGTTTTGCTTCCGGTTCATGTGTTATAATAGAGTCAAACTCTGGCGAAGGTGCGCTATAGTGCAGAGAATCCGGGAAAAGCGGAGATTGTCTGGCCTGATTAGGCGGAAAGATAGAAGGAGAGATATCATGCCTCATGCTGAAGTAAAATGTTTTGCGGGTAGAACGGAAGAGCAGAAGAGACTGTGTGCAGAAAGAATCGCAGAAGTAATCGCTGAGACACTGGGATGTGAGACTTCCGGTGTTTCCGTTGCGATCAAAGAAGTCAAAAAAGGGGAGTGGAAAGCGGAAGTCTGGGATAAAATCATTGTTCCGGACCGTGAATTCCTCTATAAAAAACCGGGTTATTCCTATGATGAAGAATAGGACTGGATACCGCAGTTTTCCTGCTGCCGGCACTGAAAACGGTGCTGTGGTATCAAAGAAAGGAATAAATCATGATTGAGCAGATAAAAGAAAGAAGAAGTGTCCGCACTTACAGTGAGCGGCCGCTGGATGAAAAGACGAAAGCACAGCTGATGGATTTTGCGAAGACCATTGAGAATCCTTTTGGTATTCCGGTGGAATTCCGTATGATGGACGGAAAGTCAAACAATCTGAAATGTCCTGTCATTACGGGGACAGACCTGTATGTGGGCGGCAAAGTTCATAAAGGACCGGATGCCAATCTGGCATTTGGATATTCCTTCGAAGCCTTTATCTTGTATGCACAGTCCCTGGGGCTGGGGACCGTCTGGCTGGGCGGAACCATGAACCGCAAAGCTTTTGAGGAAGCGATGGAGCTGGAATCAGATGAAATGATGCCGTGTGCCACACCGATTGGATACCCGGCAGCAACTATGTCCATGCGTGAAAAAATGATGCGTGCCGGTGTCAAAGCTGACCAGCGGAAGCCGTTCGGAGAACTGTTCTTTGATGGTGATTTTGATACACCGCTGACAGAAGAAAATGCGGGCAGTCTGGCAAAGCCTCTGGAAATGGTGCGTCTGGCACCTTCCGCAGTGAACCGGCAGCCTTGGCGTGTGCTTCTCCGTGACGGTCAGGCACATTTCTTCCTGAAACGTACAGCGGGTTCCGGCAGCGATGACAAACTGGATATGCAGATGGTGGATATGGGCATTGCACTTTGTCATTTCCAGCTGGCAGCACAGGAATGCGGCCTGAAAGCGGAATTCTGCCGCGGCGATTTCCAGCATCTTTCCGACGGGATGGAATATGTAGGGACATTCGTGGTGAACTTCCTGTGAAGAGGGAATTTCTTTCTTTTATTTCCAGCCGGTCCGTGGTATACTGAACAGTGAAGAAACCCGTAGCGGCAATGAAGCCGGATGGAACTATTTTGCGGGGAAAAAGGGGGAAATGAAATTATGAAAAAGAAGAACGGTTTAGCCAAGAGAATCTTACCGTGGGCTCTGCTGGCCGCTTTCAGCGCGCTGGTGTTCTATTACGACGAAAACGGAAGAATCATCGAAGACTAAGAGGAAACAGAGATGGCATTGTTCAGTAAAAAATCACCTTGGGAAAAAGAGTGGGAAGACCTGCTGAAAAAAGAGTCGAAATTTGCTGAAAAGCGGCAGGCGGGTCCGACCAGCGTGCTCATTAACAAGCTGGACCGTTTCGTACCTGAGAAGCTGTCCAGTACTTTGAATGCGGCTTTTTTCAAGGGTTTCGAGGTGATTTTTGAAAAGGGCACAGGTGTCATCGAGAAGACCTATAATAAGCAGCAGAAGGAAAAAGATTTTCAGATTAATACCTATGCGGCGGAGCTGGGTGCTGACCGCAAATCGGTCCGCAAGTTTACCAAACAGGCAAAATCTGCCAAGGCAACCAATCTTCTGGTTTCCACCGTGGAGGGGGTAGGCCTGGGACTGGTGGGTGCCGGCATTCCCGACATTCCGCTGTTTATTGCCATGCTGCTGAAGAGCGTGTATGAGATTGCATTAAGCTATGGCTACCGTTACGATACGGAGGAAGAAAAGGTTTTTATTCTCCGTATGATTCAGGTTGCCATGCTGGATGACGAGGCATTTCTTCAGGCAAACATGGAATTCAACGATCTGATTGATCAGATTGTGGCCGATGGCGACAGTCTGGAAGGTTACCGTGTGGACAAAACCGCGCAGATGCGTGCAACATCTGAAGCGCTGTCTGCCGAGATGATGTATACCAAATTCCTGCAGGGGACCATGATTATCGGTATGGCGGGAGGTATCTTCGATCCGATTTATATCAACCGGATCAGTGATTACGCGGTACTCAAGTACCGGAGAAGATTTTTACGGCGAAATATGCCGTAGAGATATAACGTGAGTTCGAAACCATCCTCACGTAAAACAAAACTAAGGAGAAGAAAATATGAAAGAGAAAAAGTTTGGTGTAAAAGACCTGACGACGGCAGGCCTGATTGCGGCACTTTATGTGCTGCTTACGTTTTTTGCGCAGATGCTGGGTCTGGCCAGCGGAGTGATTCAGCTTCGCATTTCGGAGGCACTGACCATTCTGCCGGTGTTTACCGCGGCTGCAGTGCCTGGACTGGCCATCGGCTGTTTTCTGGCTAACTTCATGACAGGCTGTGCGGCATGGGACGTAGTGTTTGGAACAGTAGCCACATTGCTTGGTGCTTTGGGAACCCGTATCATCGGGCGCCGTGTACCGGTGCTGGGACCTGTATTCCCAATTGTGGCAAACTGTCTGATTGTACCGCCGGTGCTGATGCATGTGTATGGTGCTGAGGAGGCTTACTGGTTCCTGGTAGTGACCGTGGGAATCGGGGAAATCCTGTCCTGCGGCGTGCTGGGCTGGATACTGTATAAGGCGCTGAAGCGGACCACATTGTTTTAACAGACTTTGAAAAGAGAGACTGGCTGTGAGGCCAGTCTTTTTTCGTTCTTTGCGCGTTCAATTTGCAAAATCTCTTCTTGACCCTTACGTTACGTCATAGTGTATGGTATACTTACCACAGGACAGAAGGAGGTTGGTGAAAGTATGAAGAAACTGACGGTCAGTGAAGTGAGCCGCATGAGCGGGGTGAGCGTACGCACTCTGCACCATTATGATCAGATTGGTTTGCTTAAGCCGGCTGAAGTGACGGAAGCAGGGTATCGGCTTTACGGTGAAGCGGAACTGGAGCGGCTGCAGCAGATTCTGTTCTTCAGGGAACTGGAGTTTCCGCTGCAGGATATCGGCCGTATCCTTAGCAGCAGCAGCTTCGACCGAAACAGGGCACTGGATCAGCAGATTCAGCTGCTGGAGATGAAAAAAGAGCATTTGGAAAACCTCCTTTTATACGCCCGTGGAATCAGATTGACAGGAGTGAAACACATGGATTTTACAGCTTTTGATACGAAGAAAATGGATGAATATGCCCGTGAAGCCAAGGCGCAGTGGGGAAAGTCCGAAGCATACAAAGAATTTGAAGAAAAAACCAAGGACTGGACGGAGGATACCGCTTCTGGTATCGCCGGTGAAATGATGGCGATTTTCGCCGAATTCGGCCAGCTCATGTCGAACGGTACAGAACCGAGCCACGAAGACGCACAGGCTCTGGTACAGAAGCTGCGCAGCTTCATCACTGACAATATGTATAACTGCACCCCGCGGATTCTGGCAGGTCTTGGTCAAATGTACACCGGTGACGGCCGTTTTGCAGAAAACATCGATAAGGCTGGCGGCGTTGGAACTGCGGATTTTGCAGGAAAAGCCATCGCAGCGTACTGCAGAAACTGTGACAAATAAATAAAATCAAAAGTTGCCCCCGAAATCAAAAAGTGCTACAATAAAATTTAGCGAAAAATTGATTTTCGGGGGTTATTATATTTATGAAAAAATTAAAAAAATCAGCATATAGTTATGTTCTGATGATGGGGCATCTCTGTGCCGATCTGGGCGGCGGTGCCCTGCCGGCGATTCTGCCGTTCCTGATGGTGCAGAAAGGCCTGACCTATACACAGACGGCAGGTCTGACCTTTGCACTGAGCAGTGTAGGGTCCATCATTCAGCCTCTCTTCGGCAACATGGCCGACAAGCACGCACGTCCGTGGCTCATGACACTGGGGATTCTCATGGCGGGCTGCGGTATTTCCATGCTGGGCTTTGTGGACAGTTACTGGGTCATGTTTGCCCTGGTGCTCTTTAACGGTATTGGTGCAGCTATTTTCCACCCGGATGGCGGACGTATGGCCAACTATGTATCCGGAAAGAATAAGGGTAAGGGTATCAGTCTCTTCTCTGTAGGCGGAAACATGGGCGGTGCAATCGGTCCTATGGTGGCTGTAGCGGGGATTACTCTCATGGGCGGAGACCTGCGGGGTACCGGTCTGCTGGCAGTTCCGGTTCTGCTGATGGCAGGTTTCATGTGGACACAGCACGGACGTCTGGAAGAATTTGCAGCGGAAGGAATTCAGGCCACCAAGGCAGCCATGGCATCGGGACAGAAGGATGACTGGAATGCATTCCTGAAGCTGACCGGAGTTGCGTTCCTCCGTTCTATTATCACCGTAGGCATGAGCACCTTCGTACCGATGTTCTACATGAACGTACTGATGCAGTCTGAAGCATTATCCGGCTCCATCACCACTCTGTGGGCTCTGGCTGGTGCCTGTGCGACTCTGATGGGCGGCTATCTGGCTGACCGTTTCGGCTTCAGCAAAACCATCCGTTTCGGGCTTCTGCTGCTGACTCCATGTCTGGCCGTATTCGCATTATCCCGCTCCGTGCTGCTGTGCACCATTCTGGTGATTCCATGCGCTATTTTCCTGAACTTTGCCTTCAGTCCGTCTGTGGCTCTGGGCCAGAAGTTCGTGCCGAACCATATCGGTCTGGCTTCCGGTATCACCATGGGGCTGGCAAACAGCTTCGGCGGCGTGGTTTCTCCTGTTCTGGGAAAAATCGCTGACACAAGCGGTCTGCCACTGGTTATGTGGATCTTAGTCGGCGTAGCGGCGCTGGCATGCATCGGTTCCTTCTTTATCACAGATCCGAAGGAATTTACACAGGAAGAAAATTAAAAATGGGTACACTATACCTGCAGCAGAAATTTGCTGCAGGTATTTTTTTACGAAAAAAAGGTTTGACATAAGGGACGGTTAATGGTAAAGTGGAAAAATAGTTAAAAAATTTGAACTATTTTTCTGAGCGAAACAAGAGGGATATGAAAATGGAAAACAATGAAAAGAACATGGAGCTGAAAATTCTGGATGCCAAACTGCAGGCAGAAAAGGTCATCGAAGAGCTGAATACCAGCAAGAATAAATATATTGCATACAAGGAAAGCCGCCCAATCTGGACATTGAAACAGATGATGGAAACCAGCACTCTGCTTTACGGAGAAAAGACTGCTTTCATGCAGAAGTTCCGAAAGGATGAGGGCTATACGGAAATTACTTACCGCCAGGCCATGGATGACATCAATGGTCTGGGTACTGCACTCATGAAGCGCGGACAGACCGGAAAGCGTATCGGTGTAATCGGTGAAAACTGCTATCAGTGGGCAGTCAGCTATCTGGCCGCAGTATGCGGTACCGGTGTAGTGGTGCCGCTGGATAAGGAACTTGCTGCCAGAGATCTGAAGCAGCTGATTATCGAAGCGGAAGTGACTGCAATTCTGTTTACGGAAAAGTTCGAAAAGATGTTCCGGAACATGGCAGAAAGCGGTGAGACGAAACTGGAACTGCTGGTAAACATGAATGCAGAAGCCTCTGCAGAGGGCGTACTGAGCTGGAATGAGCTGGTGGAAGAGGGATGCCAGATGGTAAAGGAAGGAGAACGCTGCTTCCTGGACGCACCGATCGATCCGGATACCATGAGCATTCTTCTGTTTACTTCCGGCACCACCGGTATTGCCAAGGGTGTAATGCTCTGCCACCGCAATATCTGCGATAATCTGATGGTGGCACCGACACTGGTGAAAGTCTATCCGGAAGATATTTTCTTCTCTGTACTGCCGGTTCATCATACTTACGAATGCACCTGCGGCTTCCTGATGCCGCTGTATAAGGGTGCTTCCATCGCTTACTGTGAAGGTCTGAAATACATCGTAAAGAACCTGCAGGAAGTAAAACCGACTATCTTCCTGGGAGTGCCGCTGATTGTGGAAACTCTGTATAAGAGTATCATTAAAAACATCAGAAAGGGCGGCAAGGAAGGTCTGGTGGAAAAGGTGATGAAAGTGAACCGTCTGACTTCCAAAGTGGGTCTGGACCTGAACCGAAAGCTGCTGAAGGATATCTACAATGTATTCGGCGGACGGATGCGTATCATTATTTCCGGCGGTGCGGCAATTGACCCGGATATTCTGACCTTCTTCAATGACCTGGGCTTTATTGCGATTCAGGGCTACGGTCTGACCGAATGTGCACCGATGGCAGCACTGAATCCGGGAAGCCACAAGTTTATGCGTAATGCTTCTGTAGGCCATCTGCTGCCGGGAATGGAAGTGAAGATTGCTGACGCCGATGAAAACGGCATCGGGGAAATCTGCCTGAAGGGCCGCAATATCATGATGGGTTATTACAACATGCCGGAAGCATCTGCAGAAGTTCTGAAGGAGGGATGGTTCCATACCGGCGACCTGGGTTATGTGGATTCTGAAAACTTCATCTATATCACAGGAAGAAAGAAGAATGTCATCATCACAGCCAATGGAAAGAATGTTTTCCCGGAAGAACTGGAATATCTGCTGGGCAAAATCCCTTATGTAGCGGAGTCCCTGGTATGGGCCGGTACAGAGGAAGGCAGCTCCAATAACGATATGATTACTGCAACCATCATTCCGGACAAAGAAGAAGTGGTTCTGGCTCTGGGCGAAGAAAAAGCTGCAGATTCTGCTGAGGTGGAAAAGCTGTTCTGGGCGGAAGTGGATAAGATTAACAAGACCCTGCCGCTGTTCAAACGTATTCAGAAAATCAACCTGAGAGAAGAAGATTTTGAGAAGACTACAGCAAAGAAAATCAAGCGTTTCGTAGAAAGCAATAAATAAAATAAGTTTGGAAGAGGGCAGAGCAATTTGCCCTTTTTGTTTGCGGTGAAAGGCCTTCTATGGTATAATTACCGTGATATAGTATGTAATCCAAAGGGTATGAAAAAAGGATTGGAGAAAGCATATGGATAAGAGACATTATTACCGAGTGCTTGGTGTGCGGGAAGGGGCCAGTACCGCAGATATAAAGAAGGCCTACGACAGACACATGCGCCGTCTGGCACTGCCGGACTATGCCGATGACCCGGAATACGTGGCACGGAAGAAGGATCAGATCCGCCATGCCTACAGCGTGCTGGTGGGCGGAGCTGCGCCAGCGACGAAGGCGCAGAGAGACGCACATTTTGAGAAGTGGAAGGATGCAGAGGATTCCGGTGAAGACGCTATCGCAGGTCTGAAGCGGAAATTTGAACGCCACGCGAAAAACTGCGAGGCGAAAGACCCGGTTTTGGAACTTCCGGAGGGGCTGGAAGACCTGAAGACCATGCTGGGAGGCCTGCTGGACAACGTACGGGAAGGCGCAGGAAAAAGCAGCGGCAGCGGAAACGGCAATACCAGGCTGGCGAAAATCATCGTCACTGCCGTAATCAGTCTGTCTCTCTTCGGTTCCCTGGTTACAGCCTGCGGTTCCCTGATTATGAATATCGCGGACGATATTACAGGTGATTTTATGACAGCCACTCCGGAGTATGCGGTGCAGGAACTGGAACCTGAAGAGCATGTACTGGATCCTGAGGCTGTAAAATGGATGGACCACATTGTGGAAAACTGTCATCTCTATGACTTTTACGGAAATCTGGATATGAGCTTCCGGGATGAGTATCTTGATGCGGTAGAATGGGAACCTGGTGACGAGACTGCAGGAGAAATCTGGAGTGAAATGACCGACCTGGCTTTCTACATGGGGATGTACAGCAATGCCGATGTGGTCTGGTATCTGACCGGGGATGAAAACTTTTACTGGGAAAGCGATGATTTCGGCAATGCAGCTGTAATCGCAATGCTGATGAACCCGCCGGAATATGAAGAAATTGCAGGCAGCACCAACCTCTACAGCGGAGAGGTGATTCTGGACTATGCAGACTATCTGCGGTTCCTGGCAGATGTGGCAGAAAAGCAGACGGAGGATATTATGGGCCCTGCACCTGACTTATACTGATAAGTGTGAAGATGGAGGTGTTCAGACATGGAAGAAAGAAATAGAAACCTGGAACCAGAACAGGATGAACTGGAAAAAGCGCTTGGGTATAAAAATGAAGAAAAGCCATTTTGGAAAAGGGGCTTCGTATATACGGATAAGCCGAAAAAAGATGTGCGGCTGATTCAGTACGTGTTTCTTGGCGCTGCCGGACTGGTACTCATCTTTGCAGGTGTTATGATTATCAAAACGCTGATTACCATGTTTTAGGAGGATACATAGATGAAATTTGATGAAATCGTACCGGTACGGTACGTGGACGATGCTCTGCTGATTCTGGATCAGACCAGACTGCCGGGTGAAGAAGTATATATCGGAATGGAGACCAAGGAAGACGTGTGGGATGCCATCTTCAAGCTGAAGGTGCGCGGTGCACCAGCCATTGGTGTGGCAGCTGCCTGGGGATTGTATATTTCCATACGCGATCTGAACGCTGAGACTGCGGCAGATTTTGCAGTGCAGGTAAAGGAAGTGGCAGATTACCTGAACTCTTCCCGCCCGACTGCAGTAAATCTGTCCTGGGCACTGAAGCGGATGGTGAAGACCATGGAAGACTACCTGGAAGGCTGCGAAGCTGCACCGGGAAATGACGAAGAACGCAAGATTCACTGGACGAAGGAAGTTCTCAAGGCGGAAGCACGCCGCATTCACGAAGAAGACGTGGCAGCATGCAAGGCTATGGGTGAGCATGGTCTCTCCCTGCTGAAGCCGGGCATGGGGATTCTGACCCACTGCAATGCAGGCACCATCGCCACAGCCAAGTACGGTACCTGCCTGGCGCCGCTGTACCTGGGCCACGAAAAGGGTTATGACTTCAAAGTCTTTGCTGACGAAACACGTCCTCTGCTGCAGGGTGCACGCCTCACCAGCTGGGAACTGAACCGCGCAGGCATCGACGTGACTCTGATCTGCGACAACATGGCGTCCATCGTCATGAAGAACGGCTGGATTGATGCCATCGTGGTAGGCTGTGACCGTATGGCAGCAAACGGGGACGGTGCCAACAAAATCGGTACTTCCGGTGTTGCAATTCTGGCGAAGGAATACGGGATTCCGTTCTATATGTTCGTTCCGACTTCCACCATCGATCTGGACACTCCGACCGGTGATGAGATTGTCATCGAACAGCGCAACGGAGAAGAAATTTATAAAATGTGGTACGAAAAGCCGATGGCACCGGAAGGTATTAAGACCTACAATCCTGCCTTCGACGTAACAGACCATAAGTACATCACCGCAGTGGTAACTGAAAAGGGGGTAGTGTACCCTCCATACGATGTAAACCTGCGGAAACTGTTTGAATAAGAGGTGCACCTGAAGTGAATTTTATCGCAAAACATGCAAAAATCGCCGTAATCATCGCTGTCATCTGCGGTGCGTGTTCCGGCTCTCTCAGTGCCATGACTGCCATTCCAGCCATCGGAATCGGCTTCTGGCGTTTAACCCTTGTGCTGCCGTTCTTCCTGATTCCTGTGCTGGTGAATCCGGAAAAGAAGGCACTGCTGAAGGCTGTAAGCAAGGCAGACCTGCTCTGGTGCTGTCTGTCCGGCCTGTTCCTGTTCATCCACTATTTCAGCTGGTTTAATGCTGTAAAGATGACCAATGTGGCCAGTGCGGCTGTGCTGGCATCCTTCCATCCGCTGGCTGTTCTGCTGGTAACAGTTCTGATCATGAAACAGAAAGTTTCCTGGAAGTCTGTAGGGGCTATCGCCATTGCTCTCTGTGGTGGTGCTGTGGTAATGGGATTTGATATGGCGGCTCTGACCAGCGGTCAGCTGGCAGGCAATCTGCTGGGCCTGTCTGCAGGTATCTTTATGGGCCTGTATTTTGCAGTGGGCGGATATGTAAGAAAACGCGTGGACGGCGGCATCTATATCCTGCTGGTGTTCTCTGCCTGCCTGATCTGCTTCATTGCAGCAGCATTCGGTACCGGTACACTGCTGCTGGGATATACCTTTACAGACTATCTGTATGTGGCCATGATGGCAATTATCTGCCAGATGGGTGCACATGCGGTGTTCAACATCTGTATGGGACATGTAAACTCCCTGTATGTGTCCACCTGGGAAACTGCAGACCCTGTATTCTGCACTCTGATTGCAGTGATTACCCTGGGTCAGATTCCGACCGTAAACGAAGTGGTGGGATGCGTAATTGTAGTAGGAGCTCTGCTCTTCTACAACTATCTGGAAAGCAAAGAAAGTTAAGAGAAATATAAATGAGTTATAAAGTTAGACTGCAGACTTTTGAGGGACCGTTTGATCTGCTGGTATACCTGATTGAAAATGCACAGATGAGCATCTACGATATTAAAATCAGTGAAATCACCAGCCAGTATCTGGCCTATATTCAGACCATGCAGGAAACCGACGTCTATGTGGCTTCCGAATTCATGGTACTGGCCTCGGCCCTCATTGAAATAAAATCGAAAATGATTCTGCCCCGTATGGTGGATGCCGGAGACGGCAGTGTGGTGGAAGAAGACCCGAGAACCGAACTGGTACAGCGGCTGCTGGAATACAAGCGGTTCAAGCAGGCTGCGGAGATTTTGGCGGAACAGGAAGAACGCTGCTCCCATATCTACGAAAAACCGCAGGAAGACATTTCTGCCTATCTGGAAGAACCGGATGAATACCTGCGTCTGGACCTGGCACAGTTTGCTGCGGCCTTCAACCTCTTCATCCAGAAGAAGCAGAAGGTAGATTCCGTGCGGAAACACTATACCCGAATCGAGAGGGAACGTGCCCGTATGGAAGAACGTATTTCCTATATCGCAGGTGTGCTGAAAAAGAGCATCGGTCAGTTCTTCAGCTTCAAGGAGTTCATTCACAACAAGAAGGACCGCTACGATGTGGTGGTGACCTTCGTCTCCCTGCTGGAAATGGCCAAGAACCGTATTGTTCATGTGGAGCAGTCCTCAACCTACGGTGATATTCAGGTGTCTGCCGGCCAAAACGTGGACGGCACGGTGAGTCTGGATATTCCGACTGCGGGTCTGCCTGAGGGTTACGAGGAAGAGTTAACGGGGAAGAAGAAACAGGAGGTGCCAGGTGGCAAGTAAAAAGAGTATGAAATCTGCCTTCGAGTCCATGATGTTTGTATGGGGGCAGCCGCTGGATGTAAAGGCGGCGGCAGATGTATTTGATATTACAAAACAGGAAGCTTATGACCTGTTTAAGGAACTGCAGGAAGAGTATGAACAGGAAGGCCGCGGCATCGTGATCCGTGAAATCAATAAAACCTTCCAGTTTGTGACCAGAGAGGAAAATGCGGACTACATCGAGCGTCTGTGTACGCCGGTAAAGGCACGCCGCCTGTCCCAGTCTGCGCTGGAAGTACTGGCCATCGTTGCGTACAAGCAGCCGGTAACCAAGGGTGAAATTGAAGCCATCCGAGGCATCAAGTGCGACCGCGTTATGGAAGGTCTGATGAAGAAGGATCTGGTCTGCGAAAAGGGCCGTTCTGAAGCTGTGGGCCGTCCGATTCTTTACGGAACCACTGATACCTTCCTGAAGAACTTCGGTTTCAGCTCTCTGAAGGAACTGCCTCCAATCGACGACGTGGAAGGCGTAATGGCTGTGGATGCGGATCTGAATGAAGCAGAAGATGAAGATCCGGTAGCAGCAGGACAGATTAAGTTTGAGTTTTAATTAAATACTGTATAAAAAAGAGAGGCGGACCCTAAAGGGCCCGCCTCTTTCGCTTAAATAAAAGAATGATTAATCGGTCATGTCAAACCAGAAAGTATTTCCGAGCTCAGCCTTTTCTACTTCAATCTGCTGTCCGTTCATTTCCATGATGAAACCGTTCTTTGTTTTCTTCACATCTTTGAACCCGAAGAAGTCGCTGTTGGCATGGCCAAAGGTTGATGAATAGGACATAACCCATGCAAGGAGTGCATGTGCTACTTCAGAATCTTCGGCGTACATGGAAAACATTTCCAAAAGAGCTTCTCTGTCACCGCCGCCGAAAGCATTGACACCAATAAATCCTTCATCCACTCTGCTGTGGTCGATTTTTCCTGTAGTGCCCCGGTCTTCATAATTTGGTGACAGTCCATCATCCCAGAACCGCTCGAAGGTCAGATCCCAAACTCTCTCCTGAAGAATCTGGTAATTCTGCTCGTAGGTTTTGCTGTGATCATAAATTACATGACCTGCGGAATTATCCTCCCGGGTAGCCTCGTTGACATATGCAGCTGACTTGTTGGTACATTTATATACTTTAGACCAGGTAGAGGCTTTCGCCTTATTTCCGGAGACAGTGGTATATGGGCGGACCTTATATTCGTACCCATACTTGGCAGGAAGAAATCCGTGATTAGAGGAGCTGCGTGAATTCACATAGGTATACGTCCATTTGCTGGTTCCTGATTTTCGGGATGCAATCTGATAAGATTTGAGCGGTGCACCTCTGCCCATGTCTACAAATGTGTAGGTGTAATCTTTCTGTTTTGTAATATAGAGGGCATAATCATCTTTGCCATAGTCATAGCGCAGGAATTTGACAGCAAGATTTGGTGAAGTTTTTGGGTTTTTGTAACCGCCGAAATAAACGTAATCGCTGTAATATTTCTTGCCATCTATCTGTTTATAATAACGCGCCCGGAGTTCGTATTCTTTGGAAGTGTCAAGTTTTAGTGTATATCCTCCGGATTTGGATTTATAGGAATTTACCAGCTTTGACTTGGAAACTGAAGCCCACTTTTCTGCACCTTTTTCGCGAATCTGAAGCACACGGGTAAGACCGGATTCATTTCTAAAAGTTACAAATGCCTCTGATGAAGTGATTTTGTACATGGCTGGGGAGCTTGGCATCATAATCGGTCTGACCGGAATTTTTACAGGATCAGAGTATTCCGTGTATGTTTTGACACCAGCATCATATCTTAAATAACGAATTTTGGCATATTTGTATGGCTCTAAATTATAGGAGAACACAGCAGCACCATAGCAGAAAGCGTTCATTGTTTGATGGTTTGAAAAATTGGCATAACCGAGCAGCTGATATTCTCCATCTTTGGTTTGAGAGGTATAAACTTCAACACTATCATAGCCGGGGTAGTTCGCTTTCTCAAAGAATTCTTCAAATCCGGACAGTGGCTGCAGTTTTACTGCATACCAGGCAAGACCGGGGATAGAACTGGAAGCAAGAGCAGGTGTTTTCTCTATAAAAATCAGTTCATCCAGTACAGGCTTCATGTTCTGAAATTCGGTTATAGAGAAAGGGATTTTGTCTGTTTCGGCAAAAAGCTCCCTAGCATAATCAGAAGTTTCTGAATAGCTCATGTTGGATGTGTCCTTAAACTCAAATGCCATAGCACCAGACGTTGCCAGCAGGGTGAGAATCAGAACCAGGCTGAGGATTCTTAAAGTTGATTGCTTCATGTTTTTCTCCTTCATTTAGTTAAATTTAGCGTTAACGGTTGGTGTCCCGCAGCGGATTCCACAGCTGGCGGGTGTATATCACTGTGTAGATACAGAAAATTACCATGTTATGGGCAATCATGCAGCCCCAGACGGAAATCAGGCCCAGGCCCAGAATCTGGGTGCAGATGTAGGTGGAGGTGATGCGGACACCCCACATCCCGATGATATTGTAAACAAACGGTGCTTTGGTTTTGCCAACCCCGAACATGAATCCTTCCGTGATAACGGAGAAGCCGTAGAACGGTTCGGATACGGCAACCATGCGCAGCACTGTGGCTCCCATAGTAATGACTTCCGGACTCTTTGAGAAGAGACTCATCAGGACTGGTGCTGTAATAAACAGAAGCAGACCTGCTGTGAACATGATGGTCACCTGGATTGGCATGAAGAGGGAGGCATACCGTTTCATCTGCTGGCCGTCCTTTGCACCATAAGCGTTGCCGATCAGAGTGGAAGCTGCTGTCTGCATACCGAAGGCTGGAATGTAGAAGAGCTGCTCTACTGTGTTGGCGATGGAGTTGGCAGCGGTGGATGCCTGGCCCAGAGAATTGACCATGGTGCCGAAGGCTACAAAGCCCATGGACACGCCGAATCTCTGCAAAATATTCGGAAGCGCTGTCTTCAGGCAAGGCAGAAGTATATCCATGTCCGGACGGATTTTAAGTCCACGCGGGGACAGCATCGGATGACGCCAGAAGGCGATGGTAATGAGTGTTCCACCGACCACGAAAGCAAATGCGCTGGCTGCTGCAGCACCGATAACACCTAGTCCGGCACCCGGCATGGTGAAAGTGAACCCCAGAATCGTCAAGGAACGGGTCGGGTAAATCAGCAGGAAGTTCATAGTCACATTGGTCAGGTTAACGATGATACCTACCTTCATCGGCGTTCTGGTATCCCCAGCGGCACGGAGGGATGCACTTAAAATAATGGTGGCAGCCCGAGCCAGAATCGGAAGGGTTACAATGATGAAGTAGACACGGGTCAGATCCCGGATTGCCTCGTCGGCACGCACCCATACAGGAATACGGGAAGAGAGTGCCAGAGGAATAATGGTCAGCAGGGTACCGACTGTCAGAACCATGATGAAAGCCTGGGATGCCAGGGCACGTGCCCGATTCTGATCTCCTGCACCGCATGCACGGGCGATGTGGGACAGAAATGCGACACCCATGGAGCCCATGATGCTGAAGAGAAGAAAACTGATGCTCCCGGTGGCTCCTACCGCTGCAGTAGCCTGGGTTCCAAGAGACCCGACCATGGCAGTGTCGATATACTGAACCGTGGTCATCATAAGCTGCTCTGCCACAATCGGCCATGCCAGCATAATGATGGTTTTTATTGTAGAAAGACGGCTGTTCATAGCGAGGAACCTCCTTTTATACGGTAAAGTGTAGCACTTTTGGAGGTCGTTGTAAATGCAGCTTCTTTATGATTTTGTAAAAAAATCAGCATAGAAATCTATATTTTTCCGTAAACTGTCAGTGTAAGCCGGAGTGGGGAGGATGAAATGTGAACAGGAAACGTGTGCTGTTTGTTTTTTGCTTTCTTTTGGCAGCTGCAGTGATGGGGATGGTGACAGGTCCTGTTTCTGAGCCGTCTGATTTAACGTTGGCTTCTGCCAGGGCGCCGGCAATCTCCGCGGGGAGTGCAATCCTTATCAATGCGTCCGACGGCACCGTGCTCTATGAGTACAATGCAGATAAGAAAATGTCACCTGCAAGTACCACCAAGATTATGACTGCCATGGTAACACTGGACATCTGCCGGGAACTGGGTGTGGGACTGGACAGTGAGATTCTCATTCCAAAGGACGCAGAGGGTGTGGAAGGCTCCTCTCTCTATCTGAAAACAGGAGAGCGGGTCTGCCTGGAAGAACTCCTTTATGGTCTGATGCTCCAGTCAGGAAATGATGCTGCGGCAGCTTTGGCAGCTGCCCTGGGAGGGAACACGGAAAACTTTCTGGAACTGATGAATCAGCGGGCGGCGGAACTGGGCTGTGAAAATACCCATTTTGTCAATCCTCACGGGCTATATGATGAGGAGCACTATACCACGGCACGGGAACTTGCCGTGATTGCCCGGGAAGCCATGAAAGACGAAGACTTCCGGCGGATTGCTGCAGCGCAGAAGTGGAGCAGTGAAGATGCAGATGAAGCCGGCAGAACTTTCGTGAATAAGAACAAGACAGTATTCCAGTATGAGGGAGGTGATGGTATTAAAATCGGTTATACCAAAGCCTCGGGAAGAACTCTGGCAGCTTCGGCAACCCGTGGAGACATAAGCCTGATTGCCGTGGTGCTCAATGATGGAAACTGGTTCTCTGATGCCTACGCTTTGATGGATTTCGGATTCGAAATGCTGGGGGAACCAGAGGAAAGGGAGGAGAATAAATAATGAATTATATCTGCGGTGACAGAGGAACGGAATATTGCCCCTGCCATCTGATGCAAACGGGGCAATGTTATACCTGCACCATGGAATCTGAAGGCCGCTGCAGCTGTGAAGAAAGAGCCGGGTGGCAGGGGACGTGCCCCTATAGCGAATATCTGCAGCAGGGCGGAATAATCCGACCGGACCCATGGGACCAGACCGCGGCCTTTCAGGTTCTCGGCAAAACATCTTTTTCCCCGGATCTTGCAGCTGTCCGGGTGGAAGCATCTCCCGGCCTTGTACAGCGGTGCAGGCGGGCCGGGGCTTATATGATGGCGGAGGCTTTTGGATGGCGGACGCCCCTTTCTGTTCTGCGCAGTGAAGCGGGATTTCTGGAATTCCTGCTGAAAACAGCAGGGCCTAAAACACGTCACCTTGCAGAAACTGCAGAACGGGAGGGCATCTGGTACATGACAGGACCTTATTACAACGGCCTTCCCGGCAGTGAACAGATGGAGGAACTGCCGGAACTGATTATTGCAAGAGGGGTGGCGGCAGCGCCGCTGGTACATATGCTGGAAGAAGCGGAACGGCCGGAGTATTGTATATCGTATTTAGACAATGCAGGGCTTCCGGAGTCCTTTCTGCAGAAGTATCTGGCGGATTTGGATTATCAACCGATGACTCTGAAGGACGAAGAAACGCAGAAGCATCTTCACCGGCTCATCTGCCGGAAAGCGAAAGAAGGAAAACAAGTGCTTCTTTTGGTCAGCCCATATTATGCAGATCTTCTCTGCAGAGGCCTTTCAGAACGGCAGAAGTCTCTGGTAATACGGCCTAATCCTGCCAACCTGTGCTGCGCCATGGGACTCTGCGGCTCCTGCAGTCATACAGATGAGGATGGAGTGACAGTAAAGCTTTGCAAATGCAGCCGGGCCATGATAAAATAACAGTAAGTGTGAAAAGTGGAGGAAAAGATTATGAATGTACTGAAAAATACAACCGCACTGGCTCTGACCATGTGCCTGCAGTATGCGGATCCGGAAGCGTCAGCAGTGGATGCCACCTGCGGCAATGGCCATGATACCCTTTGGCTGGCGGAGCGTTTTGCCAAAGTCTACGGGTTTGATATACAGGAAAGTGCAATTGAGACTACGCGGGCCCGGCTGCATGAAGAGGGAATCCACAACGTGGAACTGATTCACGACAGTCACGCGAAGATGGCAGACTACATAAAAGAACGGCCCCGTGTCATCATCTTTAATCTGGGATACTTGCCAGGCGGTGACAAATCCATCAGTACGGAGTCCGGCAGTACTTTGGAAGCCCTGGCGGCAGCACTGAAGATGCTGGATGTGGATGGACTCCTGTGCATCACCATGTACCAGGGCCACTGCGAGGGGTATCTGGAGCGTCTGAAGGTTTTGGACTGGGCAAAATCTCTGGATAAGGGACTTTACCACTGCATCCGGACGGACATGGTCAATCAGCCGAACCGGCCGCCGGAAGTTCTCTGGATCACGAAAAAGAAGGAAGCATAACTTCGTCTAAAAGAACCCTTTCTGACATAGATATAGTCAGGGAGGGTTCTTATTATGAAGAGAATTTTAATTGCAGGAGGCGGATGGGCAGGATGTGCCGCAGCTGTATCCGCAGCAAAACAGGGGACAGAAGTGATTCTGCTGGAAAAGACGGACCTTCTTCTGGGGACGGGAAATGTGGGCGGAATCATGCGGAATAACGGGCGGCTCACAGCGGAAGAAGAAAACCGGGCCATGGGGGCAGGTGAGCTCTTTGAAATCGCAGACCAGTGTGCCGTACACAGAAATGTAAATTTTCCGGGGCATGAGCATGCCTCTTTTTATGATGCAGAACTGGTGGAGCCAGCGGTCCGCAGACTTCTGCAGGAATTGAGTGTCAAAATCCATTTCTGCAGCCGGGCCGTGGATGTGAAGCTGGCAGAGTCGTCAGAAGGCGGAAAAAAGAAGATTGCGGCAGTGGAGGCAATCCGGGACGGACGGGTCCGCTGGATGGAAGCAGACTGTTTTATCGATGCTGCAGGTTCCAGCGGTCCCATGGGAAACTGCAGCCGTCACGGAAATGGCTGCGTTATGTGTATACAGCGGTGTCCGGCTTTCGGCCCAAGGGTTAGCCTCACTGCCCGCAGCGGTGGGGTGGATCTGGCTGCACGGCGGAAAAACGGGAAAGCAGGTTCCTGCTTCGACAAGCTTGGAGCAGTCAGTGGTTCCTGCAAGCTGGAGAAAACATCTCTTTCGAAGGAACTTCAGGAGAAACTGAACCACCACGGGTTTGCAGTCATTCCTCTGCCTGAAGCACTGATCCACAGGGAAAAACTCAGTGAAAAAGTCTGCCAGCAGTATGCACTGGAGGAATTTGCGGAGAATATTATTCTGATTGATACGGGGCAGGCCAAACTGATGAGCCCTTATTTCAATCTGGAAGATCTGCGGACTGTACACGGTTTTGAAACTGTCCGGTTTCTGGATCCCTATGGAGGAAGCAGGGGGAATTCCGTCCGTTATATGAGTGTCAGCCCGCGGGAAGACAGCATGCGGGCGGAGGGCTTTCAAAACCTGTTTGTGGCTGGTGAAAAAGCAGGCTTCTTCGTAGGCCATACAGAGGCCATCACCACGGGAAGTCTGGCCGGATATAACGCATGCCGGAGTGAAAGGGAAGAGTTTCTGATTTTGCCGAGAAGTCTTGCCTGCGGGGAACTGCTTGCTTATGCACAGGAAGTTCTGGAGGAAAAAGACGGTCTGTACCGGCGGCTCACTTTCGCCGGAGGAGAATTCCTGGAGCGGATGAAGGAACGGAGGATGTACACAGCGGACAGGGAGGAAATCTGGCGGAGAACTGCAGAGGCAGGGCTTCTTAACATATACAGCTTGCCAAAAGACGGCGGTTTATGATAAAATAGAATGTCAAAGAATGATATTTTGCAAGGAGACACGAAAGATGAGAATAAACAAATATATCGCGCAGGCCGGTGTGGCCAGCCGCAGAAAGGCAGACGAACTGATTGCCAACGGCAACGTAAAGGTGAACGGTGCCGTGATGAAGGAACCGGGCTATGACGTGCAGGAAGGCGACAAGGTTATGGTAAACGGCCGCCTGATTGAAAACAGCCAGAAGCTGGAATACGTGCTGATTAACAAGCCGCTGGGCATGGTAACTACAGTGGAAGACGATAAGGACCGTCTGACTGTAATGGAAGTGGTTAAGGACATCGATGCCCGCCTGTTCCCTGTAGGACGCCTGGACTACAACACCAGCGGAGCGCTGCTGATGACCAACGATGGTGAACTGGCATACCACCTGACCCACCCGAAGCATGAAGTGTATAAGACTTATCATGCACTGGTGAAGGGCGTTCTGTCCGACGAAAAGGTTGCACGTCTGAGAAAAGGGGTGGATATCGGCGGTTACGTGACTTCCAGAGCTTATGTGAAGATTCTGAGAGGTACCCGTACTTCCACTCTGGTGGAAATCTCCATCCATGAAGGCAAGAACCGTCAGGTGCGTAAGATGTTTGCTGCAGTGGGCAACCCTGTGCAGACTCTGGAACGTGTGGCTATCGGTGACATCCGTCTGGGACATCTGAAGCAGGGTCATTACCGCAAGCTGACCAGAGAAGAAATCGAATATCTGAAGAACTGTTAAAAATAAAAGCAAAATGGACCTCTTACGAGGTCCATTTTGTTTTCGTCGGTATTAAAGTTTCAAAAGATGAAATTCGTTAAAACGAAATTACTTTCTCTTGCATTCCTTTGGAGTTACGCAAGTACCAGTAGCTCTAGCTACTACGATTGGTTCTTCCAGAACGTCAGCTGCGGAAGCGCTGATGTCAGGTCTGGAAACGATAACCTTTCTAGCTTCGAAAGCCATCTTTCTGGAAGTGTTACCTACCTTAGTGATTTCGCCGTAAGCTTCGATGTAGTCACCAGCATAAGTAGGTGCCAGGAATTCTACGTTGTCGTATGCGCAGAACAGACCTTCGTCGCCGTCGATCTGAATCAGCAGTTCAGTAGCAACGTCGCCGAACAGGTGAACCATGTGAGCACCGTCAACCAGGTTACCGCCGTAGTGAGCATCCTTTGCAGACATTCTCAGTCTTAATGTAGAAGTGTACTTCTTTTCTTCCATTTTTAATATCTCCTTTACTCTAGAAAAAATTTAACTTTGTAGTTATATGGCGCCATACAACTATTTTGTTTTTACAGAAAATATATATTGCAATTTGCGTGCCAATGGATTATTATTGAAAATAACAACGAAGTGAACCGATTTAGCATCACTGATTTTCTGGTGAACCGAAAAGGAGCATCCGTATATGAAGAAAACTTTAAACATCAGCCGCGTGCTGGAACCCCAGCAGGTACTCCCTACTTCTGCGTGGCGGCTGGATAACAACCGGAATATCTATCCCAATGAACTCCGCATGTCCATAAAGAAGATTCATCTGGAAGGTACCAGTTTCAAGCAGATCCGCACAGAGGCCAA
Source organism: Anaerovoracaceae bacterium (assembly GCA_045637765.1). GTDB lineage: Bacteria > Bacillota > Clostridia > Peptostreptococcales > Anaerovoracaceae > RGIG7179. The sequence goes on from JAZTZZ010000021.1 coordinate 41,071, forward strand.
TGAAAATGAAGAACTGATTAAGCAGAAGATTATCGATATCGTCATTCGCCGCGGCAAACTGCATAATCCTGTGACCGATACCGGCGGTCTTGCTTTTGGTGTCATTGAGCAGATCGGTGCAGAGTTTGATAATCCGCAGGGTTTCAAGGTTGGAGACGAAATTCTCTGTAATGCATCCCTGGCTTCTGTACCCATGCATATCGAACGGATTCACTCCATCGACCCTGTATTTCACCAGATTGAGGCCGATGGCTACATGATTATAAACAGCCAGATTTCACTGGTTCGTAAGGAAGAAGGCGTGCCGGAAAACCTTCTCATGTTTGCTTTTGATGAATCCGGTACACTGTTCCGCCTCCATCAGATGGTACAGGATCCGGAACGGAGAAAGTTCCTCATCGTGGGAAACAGCCTGATTACCAACATTCTCTACGGTTATGTCATCCGCCGTGCAGCAGGTCCGGACGCGGAAATTGTATCAATTTTTGACAAGCGTACAGATCTCCGCATCACCGGAGGTGAAGTAGACCAGCTGATGAACCTGGTGTTCAGTGAACTTCATTACATGGACATCCTGAAACCGCTGGAATGTATGAAGCGTCTGGAACGTGACTCATATTTTGACATGACCATCAACTGTGCTGAAATTCCAGGGGCTGAGACCATTAACATTCTGGCGGCCAAGTGGGGAGGTACCGTACTTTTTACCAATCTGATAAACAATCTGAACATCGCTCTGTACATCACCGAGTCCCTTACCAAACCTCTCAAAATCCGTGAGGCCGAGGGTTATCTGGACGGCTATGATCTCTATGATGTGGAAGTGGTGCGGGAACTGGCACCATACTTTGAAAATGCTCATTTTGAGCTGGTGGAAAAGCTGGATAATCTGGTACCTGAGACGGATAACATGACCTTCGGCAGAGGAGAAGAAGTGGCAATGCAGGAAGACTACGTATACCGCAGCCGTGCCATGAAGCAGGTGCTGGAAGAAATGATGCGTGTGTCCAAGTATGACTGTAATGTGATTATTTTCGGGGACACCGGGGTAGGTAAGGAAAAGGCCGCCAATATCATTCAGAAAAACAGTGACCGAAAGATGCAGCCGTTCATTAAAATTAACTGCGCATCCATTGCGCCAAACCTGATAGAATCTGAATTCTTCGGCTATGAAAAGGGCGCATTTACCGGTGCATCAGCCACAGGCAAGAAGGGATATTTTGAAACTGCCAATAACGGAGTTATCTTCCTGGACGAAATCGGCGAACTGCCGCTGGAAATGCAGGCAAAACTGCTCCGTGTAATCCAGGATGGCGAGTTTTACCGGGTTGGCGGCACCACGCCGATTAAAACCAACGTCCGCATTCTTTCTGCTACCAACCGGGATCTGGAAGACTGGATTGAAAAAGGACTGTTCCGAAGAGACCTGTATTACCGTCTGAATGTAGTTCCGATCCGGATTCCATGCCTGACAGACCGTCCGGAAGATATTCCGGCTCTGGTGGGACATTTCCTGAAAAAGTACGGCAAAAAATTTGGCCGCCGGCGCGGAATTGACGATGCAGCCATGGAATATCTGCAGCAGCAGCCTTGGCCGGGCAACATCCGAGAGCTTGAAAATACTGTGCAGCGCCTGATTATCTCGGCCAAAGGGGACACAATCAGCCTGATGGATGTCATGCGCGACAGCCATGGTGAGATTTTCCACGGTACCAGCACTCAGCTGCCTGAACTTACAGGAGATGAAAACGAATATATGCCGCAGCAGGAACTGGATCTTCAGCTTGCCGTGGATGAATATGAAAAGGGACTGATACGCTATGCCTGTGATAAATACGGTTCTACCAGAAAGGCAGCGAAGGCCCTGGGCATCAGCCAGACTCAGATCGTTCGGAAAAAGAAAAAGTACGATATTCAGTAACGAATCGGGTGTGAACCGAAAAATGTTCACCTTTTTTGGAGGTGAAACGAAAACGGTTCGAAAATTACCTTAATTTTCCGTGACGAAATAAATCGAAAGTCTGCATGGCTTGAAAACAGTGAAGATAAAAAAACTGCAGATGTTTTTAAACGGTTGGCATATTTATTGCTTAATATAATAGAGCGGAGGAGCGAGCGGTTAGGTGTAAACCAATATGCCTCCTCAAAATTATTGCAATATTAATTTACTAAAAGGAGAAAATCATTATGGAATTCAAAAAAGGTGATATTTACGGAACCCACAGAGTTCTCGAACCGAAGGGTGTGCTGCCTCAGCCAGCTGAAAAGATCGACAACACTATGGAAATCTATGACAACGAAGTGCTGATCGACATTCAGACTCTGAACATTGACTCCGCATCCTTCACTGAAATCGAAAAGAGAGCAGGCGGCGATGTTGAAGAAATCAAGAAGATTATCATGAACATCGTAGAAACTACTGGTAAGCACAAGAACCCATGGACTGGTTCCGGCGGTATGCTGATCGGTAAGGTTGCAGCTATCGGTCCTAACTTCAAGGGTGACCTGAAGGTTGGCGACAAGATCGCAACTCTGGTATCTCTGTCCCTGACTCCACTGAAGCTGGAAGAAATCACTGAAGTAAGACCTGAAATCGACCAGGTTGACGTTAAGGGTCAGGCTATCCTGTTCCAGTCCGGTCTGTACGGCATCCTGCCTAGAGACATCTCCAGAAACCTGGCACTGTCCGTTCTGGACGTAGCTGGTGCTCCAGCTCAGACTGCTAAGATCTGCCGTCCTGGCAACACTGTAGTAGTTATCGGTGGTGGCGGTAAGTCCGGTATCCTGTGCTGCGCAGTAGCTAAGAAGATGGTTGGTATCAACGGTAAGGTTATCTGCGTAGATGGTTTCAAGACTTCCATCAACAGAGCAATGTCCGTAAACTGTGCTGACGAATACCTGGTAGCTGACGCAACTAACGCTGTTGGCATGTACAAGGAAATCGCTGAACTGACTGACGGCGAACTGGCTGACGTAGTAATCAACGTAGTAAACATTCCTAACACTGAAATGTCCTCCATCCTGTGTACTAAGGATGACGGTCTGGTATACTTCTTCTCCATGGCTACTTCCTTCACTAAGGCAGCTCTGGGTGCAGAAGGCGTTGGTAAGGACGTTAACATGCTGATCGGTAACGGTTACACTAAGGGCCACGCAAACTACGCTCTGCAGGTTCTGAGAGACGACGAAGACATCAAGAGACTGTTCGCACAGCTGTACGCTTAATCGTCACTCCCGCGGCTCGGCCGCAAATGAATGCTTGAAAATAATTCAAAGCATATACTTAAAAAGAAAAAATAACTTTATTCAGGAGGAATAAGAAAATGAAAAAAGGATGTCCTTACGGTACTCACCGTGTAGTTTCCCCAAAGGGAGTTTTACCACAGCCAGCAGATGTTGTTGATAACAACATGGACGAAATCTATGACAACGAAGTTCTGATCGACGTTAAGACTCTGAACATCGACTCCGCTTCTTTCACTGAAATCGAAAAGAGAGCTGGCGGCGATATCGAAAAGATCAAGGAAACTATGCTGGGTATCGTAGCTAAGGCTGGTAAGCACAAGAATCCTTGGACAGGTTCCGGCGGTATGCTGATCGGTACTGTTGAAGCAATCGGACCTGCATACGTTGGTGACCTGAAGGTTGGCGACAAGATCGCAACTCTGGTTTCCCTGTCCCTGACTCCACTGAGAATCGACGAAATTCTGGAAGTAAGACCAGAAATCGACCAGGTAGATATCAAGGGTAAGGCAATCCTGTTCCAGTCCGGTATCTACGCTAAGTTACCAGAAGACATGCCAGAAGGTCTGGCTCTGTCCGCATTAGACGTTGCTGGTGCTCCTGCTCAGACTGCAAAGCTGGTTAAGCCAGGTCAGACTGTAGTAATCATCGGTGGCGGCGGTAAGTCCGGTCTGCTGTGCCTGTACGAAGCAAAGAAGAGAGCTGGCGTAACTGGTAAGGTAATCTGCATCGCAGGTTCCCCTAAGTCCGAAGCAAGAGCTAAGGCTTTAGATCTGGCTGACGTTTACATGGTAGCAGACGCTACTAACGCTGTAGAAGTTTACAACCTGATTATGGATGTAACTGACGGTAAGCTGGCAGACATCGTAATCAACTGCGTAAACATCGAAAATACTGAAATGGCTTCCATCCTGGCATGTAAGGATGAAGGTCTGGTATACTTCTTCTCCATGGCTACTTCCTTCACTAAGGCAGCTCTGGGTGCAGAAGGCGTTGGTAAGGACGTTGACATGATCGTTGGTAACGGTTACACCAAGGGCCACGCAGAAATCACTCTGCAGTGCCTGAGAGAACATGAAGGTCTGAGAAACCTGTTCGCTGAAATGTACGCTTAATTCGTACTTTTGACGATCGAATATCTCATTCTTATAAACCTAATTTAAAAAACTGCCCGGCCCTCTAACCGGGGCCGGGACTCTAAAAGTTTATTTAAAGGAGAAAAAAACACTATGGCAATTAGAAATTGGAAAGACATCCCTCTGTTTAAGGACGTTACTGAAGAACAGTGGAACGACTGGCATTGGCAGGTTGAAAACAGATTATCCACTCTGGAAGACATCTGTGCAGTAGTAAACCTGAACGAACAGGAAAAGGAAGAAATCGCTAAGGTTATCGGCGGCTTCAGAGTAGGTATCACTCCTTACTACGCTTCCCTGATGGACCCAGAAGATCCTATGTGCCCAGTAAGAATGCAGGCTGTTCCAACTCTGGCAGAAATGCACAGATCCGATGCAGACGATGCTGACCCACTGCACGAAGACGCTGACTCCCCAGCTCCTGGTCTGACTCACAGATACCCAGACAGAGTACTGTTCCTGATCACTGACCAGTGCTCCATGTACTGCAGACACTGCACCAGAAGAAGACTGGCTGGTGAAACAGACGGCGCTAGATCCAGAGAAGATATCGATGCATGTATCGCATACATCGCTAGAACTCCTCAGGTTAGAGACGTTCTGCTGTCCGGTGGTGACGCTCTGTGCGTAGAAGACGAAACTCTGGAATACATCATCTCCGAACTGAGAAAGATTCCTCACGTAGAAATCGTAAGAATCGGTTCCAGAACTCCAGTTGTAATGCCTCAGAGAATTACTGATGACCTGGTTAACATGCTGAAGAAGTATCACCCAATCTGGCTGAACACTCACTTCAACAACGTTAAGGAACTGACTCCAGAAGCAGCAGAAGCTTGCCGTAAGCTGGCTGACGCAGGTATCCCTCTGGGTAACCAGACTGTACTGCTGAGAGGCGTTAACGACTGTAAGCACAAGATGAGAGAACTGATGCACGAACTGGTTAAGAACAGAGTAAGACCTTACTACATCTACCAGTGCGACCTGTCCATCGGTATCGAACACTTCAGAACTACTGTTTCCAAGGGTATCGAAATCATCGAAGGTCTGAGAGGCCATACTTCCGGTTACGCAGTACCTACCTTCGTAGTAGACGCTCCTGGTGGCGGCGGTAAGACTCCAGTAATGCCTCAGTACATCGTTTCCCAGACTCCTCACAAGGTAATCCTGAGAAACTACGAAGGCGTTATCACTACTTACACCGAACCTCAGTTACCAGACGTAGAATGCAACTGCGACTACTGCACTGGTAAGAAGACTTACAAGTATCAGGGTGTTTCCGCTCTGGGTGAAGGTCCTGAAATCAGATCCATGGAACCTGCTAACCTGGCAAGACACGAAAGAAACGCTCACTAATTTTTGGACGTTCCGTTCGGAAAAAAATAATGATTACCTGAATGGGGGAGGCCTCTGGTCTCCCCTACAGGTATGATAAAAGGAAATTTTCAAAATGGGTTTATTATACGATTTATCAACTAAATACAAAACCTTGTCTATTGTAGGCATGGCAAAGAATGCCGGAAAGACCACTGCCATGAACTTCCTCATCGAAGAGGCTATGGATGAAGGAATCCGACTGGGAATCACCTCCATCGGCCGTGACGGAGAAAGCCAGGACCTGGTTACCGGTACAGAAAAACCCAAGATTTATTTAGATCAGGATACCATCGTTACAGTGCCTACACAGCTGTATGAGCTGGCAGATGCAGGCCTGGAAATTCTGAAGAAGACCAGATATTCCACACCGATGGGTGACCTGCTGATCTGCCGTGTAGCAGACAGCGGTTATGTACAGATTGCAGGTCCGCCTGCAGCAATGGATACAAAACGGGTATGTGAAGAAATGATGCAGTACGGCTGTGAGCTGATCCTCATTGACGGCGCGATCGACCGTAAATCCATCGCTTCACCGGAAACATCTGATGCAATCATCTTATCTACCGGCGCAGTTCTTTCCAGAAGCATGCGTAAAGTGGTAGACGAAACGGCTCATATTGTGAACCTCTACTCCATTCCTGAAATGGAAGAGTGTGAAGCAAGAACACTGATTGAAGAAAACAACTTTGATGACAAGATTATGCTGATCAGCAGAGACGGCAAGGTAAACAAACTGGATCTGGCGACCGGCCTTGGTTCATCAAGATTCATAGATGATGAAATCGACGATGACACCGAATATGTTTACATACCAGGTGCCTTTACCAACAGCGTAATTGCAGATATTAATCTGAAGAAGCTGAAAAGGGTAAAATTCATACTGAAGAATCCTACAAAGATTTTTCTCAGTGCCATGGACTGGGGACTGTGGCGTAAGAAGGGCTTCAGAGTCAATGTTCTGAAGAACATCGAAATCGCAGCAATTACCGTAAATCCGTGGGCACCAAGCGGTTACACTTTCGACAGTGATGCACTGGTAGCAGCTATGCAGGAAGCCCTGCCTGAGCTGCCGATCATCGACGTAAGAGTGTAGCAAGGAGGTATCTGATTTATGAGAATGGGTTCCAACCGCAGACTGGCAAACGTAAAAACAAGACGTGAAACCGGTCTGGATTATATCATGCAGAGCATTGATCTGAACACGCCGTTCGGTAAGAAGCTTCTGAAGGAAACGAAGCCTTTCTATCCTGGAGAAGAAGAAGAACTGAAGGCTGAACTCGATAAAGTCGAGGCTATGACATGCTTTGTAAGAGAAAACAGCAGACTTGTGGAAGAAATTCAGCAGATTTTCATGGAAATCAAGGATGTATCCTATTCCATCGAACGTTCTGCCAACCAGACACTCACCGTAGTTGAAATCTACGAAATCAAGAGTCTGCTTCTTTCCATGAGAAAACTGGTGCATTTAGGCCGTCAGGGCGGTCAGATGTGCATTCCGGAAGAATATATTCCGGCGGACACGACAGAGCTTCTGGATATTCTGGATCCACGCCGTGACCGAATCAACACCTTCTATATTTATGACGAGTTTTCTGAAACTCTCAGAAATCTGCGCGGCCAGAAGCGTGAATTTGAGATCGCTATCCGCAAGGAACAGAAGGTAAAGCGTGACGAAATCAAGAAGGAACACGGCATCATGCTGACGCCGAAATTTGATATCGTCGTAGCGAAAAACAAGCCGGATTTTGAGAAGGTGAAAGCCATCGAAGACCTGGAAATGGTGGATCAGGACTATATGACCGCTACGTTCCAGCTGAAGGCCAATGAGGCGATTTATGAGCTCATGCGCCAGATGGACGATCTCCATGCAAAACTGGAAGAAGAAGAGGAAGCAATCCGCAAAGTACTTTCTGAAGACATTTCCCGCTATGCAGACGTTCTGCTGGATAACTGCGAGCGTATGGGTGCGCTGGATGTGGCATTGGGCAAAGCCTTATATGCCGTACATCACGACTGCACCAAGCCGGAAATTGCCGACGAGCATGTGATTGAAATTGAGGATGGAAGAAACCTGCAGGTGGAAGACATTCTCCGTTCCAAGGGCAAACCATACTGCCCTGTATCCATTTCACTGGCTGACGGTGTGACCTGTATCACCGGGGCAAACATGGGCGGAAAGACGATTTCCCTCAAGCTGTCCGGACAGGTTGCAATTCTGACCCAGTATGGATTCTTCGTACCGGCGAGAAAAGCAAGAGTTGGTCTTTCCAACTACATGCAGATCCTCGTAGGGGACAGCCAGTCCCTGGAAAGAGGTCTTTCCACTTTCGGCAGCGAAATGGAAGAACTGAAGGAAATTCTGGACCACAGTGTGGACAGAACGCTCCTGCTTATCGATGAGATTGCCTCCGGCACCAATCCGGTGGAAGGCCTGGCACTGACCAAGGCCCTGGTGGAATATCTCATGGAAAAACCGTATATTACCCTCATGACGACCCATTTTGAGACGGTAACTGAGACGGAAGGTGTAATTAATATGCAGGTAAGAGGCCTGGCAGATGTTAATTTCACTCTCCTGAACAGAGAAATCCAATATGCGCGCCGTGCTGAGCGGATTAATATAATCTCCAAATATATGGACTACCGTCTGTATAGAGTAGAAAAACAGGGTGAAGTACCTAAAGATGCTCTGAATATTGCAAAGATGCTGGGTATCAGTTCTGAGATAATTGAAAGAGCCAAAAAATATATTAAATAAGGAGAAAAAGGATGAAAAGCAAATTAAATCTTGACGCAAAGGTTGTTGACTCCGCACGTCAGCATGCAGCTAACATTGCTCACAGCATGCAGGACTTTATTGACCGTCACACAACAGTATCCACAGAAAGAACTATCGTAAGACTGCTGGGTATTGACGGCGTGGACGAAGTTGACAACCCACTGCCAAACGTAGTAGTAGACCACATCAAGGAAGCTGGTGCTCTGCCTACAGGTGCTGCTTACCTGATCGGTAACGCAATCGTTCAGACTGGTAAGGCTCCACAGGAAATCGCAGAAGAAATCGCTGCTGGTAAGCTGAACCTGATGGAACTGCCTACTTGCTCTGTAGAAGAAGCTGGCGAAGCTCTGAAGCCTGCAATCAAGGCTACTTTCGAAAGAATCGACGCTCAGAAGGCTAAGAGAGCTGAATACCTGGCAACTATCGGCGAAGGTAAGGAACCTTACATCTACGTAATCGTAGCTACCGGTAACATCTACGAAGACGTTATCCAGGCTCAGGCTGCTGCTAGACAGGGTGCAGACATCATCGCTGTAATCAGAACTACTGCACAGTCCCTGCTGGACTACGTACCTTACGGTGCAACTACTGAAGGTTTCGGTGGTACTTATGCTACTCAGGAAAACTTCAGAATCATGAGAAAGGCTCTGGACGAAGTTGGTGAAGAAGTTGGCAGATACATCAGACTGTGTAACTACTCCTCCGGTATGTGCATGCCTGAAATCGCTGCAATGGGCGCTCTGGAAAGACTGGACGTAATGCTGAACGACGCTATCTACGGTATCCTGTTCAGAGACATCAACATGCAGAGAACTCTGGTTGACCAGTTCATGTCCAGAGTAATCATCGGTTACTGCGGTATCATCTTCAACTCCGGTGAAGATAACTACCTGACTACTGACGATGCTATCGAAGCTGCTCACACTGTAACTGCTTCTCAGTTCATCAACGAACAGTTCGCAGTTCTGGCTAACATTCCAGAAGAACAGATGGGTCTGGGTCACGCATTCGAAATGGACCCTAACACTGAAGACGGCTTCCTGTTAGAACTGGCACAGGCTCAGATGGCAAGAGAAATCTTCCCTAAGGCTAGACTGAAGTACATGCCTCCTACAAAGTTCATGACTGGTAACATCTTCAAGGGTCACCTGCAGGATGCTCTGTTCAACCTGGTAACTGTATGGACTAACCAGTCCCTGCTGCTGACCGGTATGCTGACAGAAGCTATCCACACTCCACTGATGCAGGACAGATACCTGGCTATCGAAAACGCTCAGTACATCTTCAATAACTGCAGACACATCGGCGACGAAATCGAATTCAAGCAGGATGGTATCATCCAGAGAAGAGCTCAGGAAGTTCTGGCTAAGGCTGACGCTCTGCTGGCAGAAGTAGAAGAAACTGGTCTGTTCGACACTATCCAGAAGGGTATTTTCGGCGGCGTTAAGCGTCCATTCGACGGTGGTCACGGTCTGGAAGGCGTTTGCACCAAGGGTGAAAACTACTTCAACCCATTCATCGCATTATTTATGGATCATGAATAATTAAGGAGGAGTAAATACAATGACAACATGTGCAACTACTCAGGTAGATTTAACAAAAGTTAAGCCATATGGCGACGCTTTAAATGACGGTAAGGTTCAGCTGGCATTCACTCTTCCAGTTCCTTACGGTGAAGAAGCTGAAGAATGTGCTAAGCAGTACGCTAAGAAGCTGGGTCTGGAAGAACCAAACGTAGCTTACTACTGCGAACTGACCACTGGTTACACTTTCTTCAACGTATACGGTTCCGCAACTCCTACTATCGACTACACTGCAATCGTAGTTCCTAAGGTAGAAGGTGAAGTATATGACAGAGTACAGTGCGGCGAATGGATCGGCGAAAACATCGGCAGAGACATCGTTGTAGTTGGTGCATCCATCGAATCCGACGCTCACACTGTAGGTATCGACGCTATCATCCAGATGAAGGGCTTCCACGGTCACTTCGGTCTGGAAAGATATAAGAACGTTGTAGCTTACAACATGGGTTCCCAGGTTCCTTGCGAAGCTCTGATCGCTAAGGCTAAGGAAGTAAACGCTGACGCTATCCTGGTATCCCAGACTGTAACTCAGAAGGATATCCACATCATGAACCTGACTAAGATGGCTGAACTGATGGAAGCTGAAGGTCTGAGAGACAAGATGATCCTGACTTGCGGCGGTCCTAGAATCTCCCACGAACTGGCTCAGGAACTGGGTTATGATGCAGGTTTCGGTCCTGGTAAGTATGCTGACCACGTTATGTCCTACATCATGCAGGAAGTTCAGAAGCGTGGCTGGGAAAAGAAGGCAAACGTTGCTGACAGATAATTCTGACGAATTGTTTTTCCAAAGAAAGGTGATATAGAAAATGATTAACAAGATTATGACCGCAGACGAAGCAGTTGCTGGCGTACAGGACGGTATGACAATCATGGTCGGTGGCTTCCTGGGAACTGGTTCCCCAGAAGTACTGATGGATGCTCTGGTAAGAAAGGGTGTTAAGCACCTGACTGTAATCGGTAACGACGGTGGTCTGGCTCCAGGACAGCCTGCAGGCGAATTCGGTGCAAAGACTGCAAGAGGTATCGGTAAGCTGCTGGAAAACCACATGGTTGACCACATCATCGCTTCCCACATTGGTGTAAACCCAATGATCAACGAACAGGTTGCTGAAGGTACTCTGAAGTACACTCTGGTTCCACAGGGTACTCTGGCTGAAAAGATCAGAGCAGCAGCTTATGGTCTGGGCGGCATCCTGACTCCAACCGGCGTAGGTACTCCAATGGAAACCGAACTGGACGAACTGGGCAGAGAAAAGAAGGTTATCGAAATCGAAGGTAAGAAGTACCTGTTCGAAATGCCTCTGAGAGCTGACTATGCATTCTGCAGAGCTACAGTAGCAGATAAGTTTGGTAACTACTACTGTGCTAAGACTACTAAGAACTTCAACTACGTAATGGCAGGTGCTGCAGATCACACTATCATTTCTGCAGAAAAGATCGTAGAAATCAACGAAATCGACCCTGACTACTTTGGCGTAGCGGGCGTTCTGGTAGAAGCAATTGCGGAAGGAGAAGAAAGATGGCAGATTTAAAAGCAAGAATTGCGAAGAGATGCGCAAAAGAATTTAAAGACGGTGATTTCATCAACCTGGGTATCGGCTTACCTACAATGGTAGCTGACTACCTGCCTGAAGACATCATGGTTACCTGCCACTCCGAAAACGGTTTCGCTGGTATCGACGTTGTTGCTGATGCATCCAACCTGGACGTTGACATCATCAACTCCGGTGGTGTTTATGTAACTGCTCTGCCTAGAGCAAAGTTCTTCGACACTGCTGAATCCTTCGGTCTGGTAAGAGGCGGCCACGTAAGAGCTACCGTACTGGGTGCTATGGAAGTTGCTGAAAACGGCGACCTGGCTAACTGGATCGTACCTGGCAAGAAGGTTGCTGGTATGGGCGGTGCTATGGACCTGTGCGCAGGCTGTCCTGAAGTAATCGTAGTAATGCTGCACACTCAGAAGGGTGCACACAAGATTCTGAAGGAATGCTCCCTGCCTCTGACTGCTGAAAGATGCGTTTCCAAGATCATCACTGAAATGGGCGTAATGGAAGTTAGAGAAGACGGTATCTGGGTAACTGAATTACATCCTGACTTCACTAAGGAAGATATTCAGGCTGCTACAGGCTGCGAACTGCACTTCGAAGCAGAACTGAAGGTAATGGAAGACTAATCTCAGAGATTACCATTCTTTCATAAAAAGAAATACTGCGCTTCGGCGTATAAAAAGAGAACCTCGTAAGAGGTTCTCTTTAATTATGTCAGGGGAAAATAGACAAGTCTGGTGTGTTTTACGCACCAGACTTGTTTCGTTAGTTGAGGAGATGTTATGAAAAAGAAGCTGATTATGTTTAATAAAAACTATAAGCAATTCTTATGCCAAAATATGAATGACGCTTTGGCTTAATTATTGCATTGAATATGGGAGGGAGAAGATGAATGTACTTATACAAAAGGAGGAGTAAGTATGAAAAAGAAAGGATATAAAAATCTGAGCGAAGAGGAATTAACTTTAATTCTGAACAACTGCTTTGCCAATATTTTTGTAACCGACGCAGATGCGAATGTCATATTTGTAAATAAAGATGCTGCAGAAATACTGTGTGCACCGGAAGAATATCTTCTTTCGCGTAATTCCCGTGAACTGATTCAGGAAGGGATTATAAATAAATCAACTACGCTGAACTCTATTGAAACAAGGGAGAAAACAGTAGGAACTTTTACAAACAGAGAAGGGCAGGAAGTTGTTTCAATGACGACACCTGTATTTGACCGTGAAGGCAATATCAGGATGGTTGTAACATACAGCCGCGCCAGAAATGATATGGACATGTTTCTTGACGAACTGGAAAAAGAAAGACTTCGAACTGACAAATATAAGGATGCAGTGGGATATTTTGATCAGAAAAAGAAAGAGTCCAACGTAATCATATATAAAAGTGATGCAATGGCGGAATTATGCAGTACTGCGAAAATCATAGCACCAACGGACAGCACGGTAATGCTGTATGGGGAATCTGGTGTTGGTAAGGAAGTTTTTGCAAACTACATACACAATCACAGTTTACGAAAGGATGAAATTTTTGTACCGATTAACTGCGCCGCTATACCGGAAGAATTGTTGGAATCTGAACTGTTTGGGTATGAAAAAGGCGCATTTACAGGAGCCAGTAATAAAGGTAAAGCAGGATTGTTTGAGATTGCAAATAACGGGACGATATTTCTGGATGAAATTGGGGAGCTGCCTTTGAATATGCAGTCAAAATTGCTGCGGGTACTGGAATCAGGAGAATTTCGCCGTATTGGAAGTGATACGGAGAAGAAAACGAATGTACGCGTAATTGGCGCTACAAACAGGAATCTTCTGCAGATGGCGAAGGAAAAGACGTTTAGAGAAGACCTGTATTACAGGCTGAATGTTTTGCCTTTGAATTTACCGGCGTTAAGAGATCGAAAAGAGGACATTCAGGAATTGGCAGACTATTTTCTCTCAAAATTTAATCGTAAATATGGAAAACATTTTGCTTTGACAGAATCACAGCATCAGAAGCTGATCAGCTATTCCTGGCCGGGAAACGTAAGAGAATTAAGAAATATCATTGAACGTTATGTGGTAACGGGAAATGAACACGTTATTTTAAATCTGGAATCAGAGGATGAGCATTTCGAGGCTAAAAAGGTATCCGAAACTGCAGCAGCAAAATCCGACATTCATCTGAAAATATTGCCGCTGAAGCAGAAAATGGAGGTACTGGAACTGGAATACATTCAAAAGGTATTGCTTGAATGTGGCAATAATGTGCAGAAGGCTGCCAATGAGCTTAATGTACACCGTTCACTGATTTACAGAAAACTTCAAGGAAAGCAGATATGATAAAGGTGTCGCAAAAATAAGACTTTTCGCAAAATAACGACAAAAATAGTCGCAGATTTACGACGGGAAAATAAAAAATCGTTTCAAAAGAAAAAAATAAAGAATTTGTAATGAGGAAAATGTATTGTTTTTAGTAAAATTCTCAGAAATACGACAAAGATTCTTAAAAATGCGACAAAGATTAACGGAAATTGAAATAAAAAACGGGCTATAATTCAGAAACAGTTGTTGGCACACTCTTTGCTCTTATATAAGGCAACTGCTGAATAATAGCAAATCATAAAATGGAGGAGTAAAAAATGAGTAAGAAGTTATTAAGCATGTTATTAGTATTCGTTATGATTTTCTCCCTGGCTGCATGTGGCAACGGCGGCAATGAGGGCGAAGGCACTGAAGGCGAAACTGCAGAACCTATCGTAATCAAGTTCGCAGGTACTGTAAACGATGAACATCCAATCACTAAGGGTGAATATAAGTTTGCTGAAATCCTGGAAGAACTGTCCGGCGGCACAATGGTAGTTGAAAACTATCCTAACTGCCAGCTGGGTTCCAACAGAGAACTGTATGAATCTGTACAGAACGGCTCCCTGCAGATGGCAGAAGCTGGTGCAGTAATTCTGGCAAACTTTACTGATAAGTTCAAGTTTACTCAGCTGCCATACCTGTTCAACAGTGCTGAATCCATGCAGTGCTTCCTGAACGGTGAAGTTGGCCAGCAGATGTTCGAAGACATGGCTGCTGAAACTGGCTTCAGAGTACTGGGCTGCTACGAAAATGGCTGGCAGGCAATCACAAACAGCAAGCACCCTATCACAACTGCTGCTGACCTGCAGGGTCTGAAGATCAGAACTCAGGAAAACGACATCCTGCTGAAGATTTACGGCGATCTGGGCTGCAATCCAATGCCTATGGCGTTCACCGAACTGTTTACCGGTATGCAGCAGGGTACTGTAGACGGTCAGATCAACCCTATCCTGATCGCTTACACTGGTGGTTATGACGAAGTACAGGAATACTGCACAGACGTAAACGCAGTATACGACGTAGCTTCTATCGCTATCAATGAAGAATTCTACCAGAGCTTAACTGACGAACAGCGTGGATGGGTAGATCAGGCTGTTAAGGAATCTGTAGAATGGCAGCTGCAGGCTTCCCTGGAAGCATCTCAGGAAGCGGCTGAAACTATCGATCTGGACATTCACTATCTGACTGATGATGAAAGACAGACATTCATCGATGCATCTGCAGGCGTATATGACTGGTTCAGAGAAAATGTAACCGAACCTAACCTGGACAAGTATCTGGCAGAAATCGAAACTATCAACCAGATGTATCTGGATGGTAAGCTGGAACCAGTTACCGGTAATGTAATCGGCTAATAAACGTAACAGTAAAGAGTTTGTAACTACATACTGAAATAAAAAATTATTTCTCTTGGGGCAGTGCCGCAGGCGCGGTGCTGCCCCACAATTTTAACTGAGGAGAAAAAGCATGTTAAATAGAGCATTAGATTTTATCGAAAAATATGTAACAGCAGTGCTTTTCGCCGCAATGTGTACAATCATTATGATTCAGATTATCTTCCGATTTGTCTCCTGGAACGTATCCTGGTGTGAAGAACTGGCAAGATATCTGTTTGTATGGATCATTTATCTGACTGGAAGTAAGGCTGTAAAAGACGGGAAACATCTGACCGTTGATATTTTGCCACTCTTTCTGAAAGGCAAAGCACAAATCATTTTACATATTTTTTCAACAGTAGCAACTCTGGCATTTTTCGCCGCACTGCTGTATGCAGGCAGTCTGGTACTGCCTTCTATGATGGCCAGACCGCAGTTCTCACCGGCTAACCATATTAATATGATGATTCCTTATTTGGCACCGACTGTTGGTACTGTCCTGATGACACTGAGAGCAATTGTAATTATCATAAATGATGTGAAAAAATTTAAGAATGGGGAGGTGCAGTAAATGAACGGTACTTTAGTATTATTTATCTGCTTCTTTGGATTTCTGCTGCTGAACGTTCCGATTTTCGCATCCATCGGTCTGTCTGTTGTTGCATATGTACTTGCCACAGGAGATATTACATGGAACATGATTGGCACAACCATGTTTACTGCATGTGACTCATTCCCTCTGATGGCCATTCCATTGTTTATTCTGGCAGGTGCCCTTATGGAAGGCGGCGGACTGTCTAAACGACTGATTGGATTCGCAGATTCCCTGGTTGGTCACTTCCCTGGCGGTCTTACAATAGTAACCGTTGTATCTTGTATGTTCTTCGGTGCTATTTCCGGATCTGCGGCAGCAACCGTAGCAACCATCGGTGTAATTATGGTTCCATCCATGATTGAAAGAGGTTATGATAAAGGCTTCTCCTACGCGCTGATTGCTTCTGCAGGCTGTTTAGGTGTAATCATTCCGCCAAGCATTACCATGGTAACCTATGGGGTAGCAACCATGGCTCCGATTTCCACCCTGTTCCTGGGCGGTTTCGGTCCTGGTATTCTGGTAGGTATTTGCCTGATCGCTTATTCCATGCTGTACTGCAGAAAGCATGGCTATCAGGGCAATGGTCTGAAATTCTCCATTGCAAGAGTTGGACGTGAATTTGTACATGCCATTGGTGCACTGCTGGTTCCTATCATTATCCTTGGAGGTATCTATGGAGGTATCTTCACTCCGACAGAAGCAGCTGCAGTTGCTGTATTTTATGGACTGATTGTAGGTCTGTTTGTATACAGAGAACTGACCTTTAAGAAAACTATCGATGCACTGGTAAGCTCTGCAGTAACAACATCCACAATCATGCTGATTGTAGGTGCTGCAACTGTACTGGCAAGAGTACTTACACTGGAACAGATTCCGGCAGCTATATCCGACATGATTACCGGTATGACAGATAACAAGTATGTGGTACTGTTAATCATCAATATCGTACTGATTATCGTTGGCTGTGTAATGGACAGTACACCTGCAATCCTGATTCTGGCACCAATCCTGTATCCGATTGCAGCACAGTATGGTGTCGATATCGTACACTTCGGTCTGATTATGACCTTAAATGTATGTATCGGATTCATGACACCTCCGGTTGGTCTGAACCTGTTCGTAGCATGTTCTATCGGCGACATCAAGTTCAGCTCACTTGTTAAGAATATCTGGCCGTTCCTGATTGCTATGCTGGTAGCACTGGTGCTGACCACTTATGTAGAACCTATCGCAATGCTGATTCCACATATCTTCGGATATGGTGGCTAACCTGTAAGATGGGAGTTGTGTATTAGATGATTAAAAATATATCTGTTATTGGCGCAGGAACCATGGGGCATGGAATTGCACATGTATTTGCAAGGGCTGGATATAAGGTAAGCTTATATGATGCTTTCGAAGCATGTCTGGCAGATGCACCTCAGAAGATGCGTGAAGAACTGCAGTTTATGGTTGATGAAGAGTATATCCCGCAGTCCGATATAGAAAAGGCATTGAATAACATTTCACTGTATAATGACCTGGAAGAAGCAGTTAAAAACGCAGATTATGTTATTGAGGCTATTCCGGAAAGAATGGACCTGAAAAAAGAACTCTTTGCCAAACTGGACAAAATGTGTCCAAAGCATACTGTTTTCGCAAGCAACACTTCTTCTCTGAAGCTTAGCGAAATGATTGCTGATCTTCCCGAAGAACGGCAGGCACTTTGCATGATTTCACACTGGTATAACCCGGCATACTTGCTCCCTATTGCTGAATTATCCAAATTCGGAAATATGGACGAAGAAGTTTTTCAGCAGGTGTATGATCTGTATGTAAACAGCGGCAAAAAACCAGTGTGCGTTTTAAAGGATATAACTGGAATGATTGCAAACCGTCTGCTTCATGCACAGGCAAGGGAAGCATTTCACCTGGTAGAAATAGGAGCAGGAAATCCAGAAGACATCGATAATGCACTGAAATATGGTCCTTGCTTCCGCAATGCTACTACGGGAATGCTGGAAGTAGCGGATATGGGCGGATTAGACATCTGGCTGGCAGGACATGATAATATCTTCCCAACACTGAATAATTCTGAAAAAGGATGCCAGGCAATGCGTGATCTGGTTGAAGCAGGCAATCTGGGCGTTAAGTCTGGAAAAGGCTTTTTCGAGTATTCTGAAGAAGAAAAGAAACGTATGCAGCATGCTTTTTATAAACGTTTAATCACCCAGCTGAAAGCAAGTGAAAATTATTAAATATAAGCGAGGTACACGATTATGAGTGACTTAAAGAACAAACGAATTATCACCGTTGCAACAACCGGTGCATGGCCGACAAAGGAACAGAATCCAAATGTACCTCTGCAGCCACATGAAATCGGTGAAGAAATTTACCAGTGCTGGAAGCTTGGTGCTTCTGTTGCTCATGTACACGTAAGAGATGAAGAAGGTAAGGATTCTATGAAAGTAGAAACCTTTAAGGCGGTTGTGGACTATGTTCATGAAAACCATCCTGAATGTGATATCATTTTCAACTTTACTGCAGCGGGCGGCATTGCCAATACTGAAGAACAGAGAATGGCACCGTTTACAGAACTGAAGCCTGAAATGGCCAGCTATGACTGCGGTACCATGAACTGGATGCACTTTGGCGTATTTAACAATAACCCACCGTTCCTGATGAAGATGGGTACCCGTATGCAGGAAGTTGGTGTAAAGCCTGAGGTAGAAGTTTTCGACATCGGTATGATTCACGAAGCAGCATGGTTCCTGAAGAATGGATATCTGAAAGAACCGGTACATTTCCAGTTCTGTATGGGATGTGCGGGCGGTATTCCTGCAACCATCGAAAACGTCATTCTGATGAAGAATGCTTTAAAGGAAGCCGTTCCTAATTCTACCTGGAGTGCTTTCGGTGTAGGCAAAGGTGCTATGGAAGTTATGTATGCAGCCATTGCAGCCGGAGGCAACATCCGTGTAGGTATGGAAGATAACGTAGTTTACAAGAAAGGTGAATTAGCGGAAAGTAATATGCAGCTGATTGCCCGTGCACGCCGCGTTATCGAAGAGTTCGGTTACGAAGTAGCAACTCCTGACGAAGCCCGTCAGATTTTAGGATTAAAGTAAGTATAATCTTCCTCACATGACTACATATATGATAAAGGACTGCTTTTTGAGGAGGCAGTCCTTTATTATATTACTGTAAACTCTCAGCGAAGTATGTCCTCTGATAAAATCCGGCGAATAATCGTTCCGATTGGTGGAAAACTTGCCATATAGGACCTTTTATGGTAAACTATATGAGTTGTTTTAAGGAGGATTCAGTATGAAAGAGAAATCGAAGATGCTGAAAGTTCTGGCTGCTCTTGGCGGGATTCTGGTCTGCAGTCTGATTATTGCAGGCTTTGTCATGCCGAAGGAAGTCAGAGTATATGTGGACGATTCCATAGAAGTGAAGGAAATGATATATGAAACCACGGAAAGGTCGGTAGGTGGATTCCTGAAGGCCCATCAGATCGACTTCGAAGAAGGCACAGACCGGATTGATCTGGAACCGGAGGCAGATATTGAGGATGGCATGGAGATTCATATCACCAAAGCCTTCGATATCAGCCTGACAGTGGGCGGAGAAAGGCGGGATGTAAAGACTTTGCCGTATACTGTGGAGGAACTGCTGCGGACAGAAAGTGTTCAGCTGAAACGGTACGATATTGTGGAACCGGCCATGAACACTCCGCTGAAACCGGGAGATGAAGTGACGGTGAAGCGGGTCACTAAAGTAAGTGAGAGCGAAAGGGAAAAGGTGAAGTTTAAGACCGTTTATCAGGCGGACAGCTCCATGACCATCGGTGAGACTGCAGTGACCCAGAAGGGACGAAGCGGGGAAATCGAAAAAACTTATCTGGTCACCTACACTGATGGGGAAGAAACCGACAGAGAACTGGTTGAAACAGAAACCCTGAAAAAGAAAAAAGATAAAATCATCAGTTACGGTACGAAGATTGCCTTCGGCAAACCGGAGGGGCTGAAGTATGTAAAGAAGTACGATAAAGTTCGTGCAGTGTCCTACTATTTCAGCGGCAATCCGCGGGGCTCTTACGGGCTGCCGTGTGAATTCGGGACGGTGGCTGTGGATCCGAAACTGATTCCTTTAGGTTCTCTGCTTTATATCGAAGGTTATGGCTATGCCATCGCCAACGATGTGGGCGGCGCCATTAAAGGAAAAACTGTAGACCTGTATATGGAAAAGTATGAACAGTGCCTCCTCTGGGGTGCACGCTGGACTACCGTTTACGTAATAGAAGAAGCTTAAAAAG
This sequence comes from Anaerovoracaceae bacterium, assembly GCA_045637765.1. Classification (GTDB taxonomy): domain Bacteria; phylum Bacillota; class Clostridia; order Peptostreptococcales; family Anaerovoracaceae; genus RGIG7179. The sequence continues at coordinate 61,355 of JAZTZZ010000021.1, forward strand.
AAAACAGTCATACTGTATTCCTTACTTGTCCTCGGCATAAGCCTGCGGAATCGTAAGTCACACAGTATGACTGTTTTTTTATGTTTCATCCTTACAGAAATGGTTTCTTATCGGAGATGTTTGTCAATCAGGTCGATGAAGGTATCTACATAGTCATCTTTCTGGAAGATGGCGCGGGCTGCAGTAGCACCGCCGCCGCCTTTGCCGCTGTAGATGGAGGCGTTTTCCTTTACCAGTTTGCCGCAGTCCGGTTTGCCGCCGGAACAGAGGAGCACGGTATGGCTTGGACGGTGAACCAGGAAAAGAACCTTCGGAATGACATCAAAGAGTTCTTTTGCCAGATTCAGCAAATCATCTACAGTAAGAACCTCGTAATCGAAGGACAGATTCTTTGGCTTGCGGCCCTCGCTGCGGGCAGCCAGCTTGTCATCTTCGATGGCCTGACGAATCTTTGCAGCTTCTGCCAGAATCACACGGCGGCGGAGCATACCAAGCTGCTGGCGGGCCTCGTTGTTTTTATCCTGCTGAGCCTGATATTTTTTCAGCAGGTCAGCAGGACCGGCTGAAAGTTTTGTACCCAGCTCGTCCAGCACATCATACTGGTCCTGATATTTCAGGAAGGCACGGCGTCCGGCTTCCAGGTAGATGCGGAACATACCTTTGTTGCTTTCGCACTTGTAAAGCTTGATCATGCCAACTTCTGCTGCTGTGGCAGGATGGGTACCGCAGCAGGCCACACAGTCGTCAGGTCCTTCTTCTGCGTTCAGGTCGCCCACACAAACTATAGAAATATCCTCATCAAAGGCCAGTGCCTTTCTGAGGGGCATGGCCTCAGCTTCTGCGCGGGTGCCGAAACGAAATGTCTGTACTGGTGCTGCGGACCAGATGACCTGATTCGCCAGCAGCTCCACGTGGCGGCACATGTCCCAAGTGACCTTGTCGAAATCCGGATTTTCTTCCAGGCTGATGTCGATGGTCATGTAGTCTTCCCCCATATGGAAACCTCGGTTCACACCACCGTATTCCCGGGCAAAAATTCCGCTGACGATGTGCTCGCCCAAATGGCGCTGCATATTATCGAAACGGTGATCCCAGTCCAGAATCTGTGTTACTTCCACATCAGAACCGGCTTCCGGAAGCTCTTCCGGCCGGCAGTCCACCAGGTGGTATACCACGTCGTCTTTTTCCTGCACATCCAGAACCTTAAACCCTGCAATGGTACCGCGGTCACAGCTCTGACCGCCTCCTTCCGGGAAGAAGAGGGAACGGTCCAGGGTGATCAGGGTGCCCTTTTTCGAAGCTTCTTTGGTCAGGATACATCCTTCAGCCTCTTTCAGATATACGTTTTCTCTATATAATCGGATTGTACTCATAAGATCCTCCTTGTACTTTTCTGCTACCATCATACCACAACCCGGCTAAAATGCCAAACCCCGTCATACATTTATTTCATGGAGGTGGCAGCATGAAACAGTCTTTCAAAATATACATCGCCGGAGTTCTCGGCTTTGCCCTCAGTCTTGCGGCCTGCATGGGCTTTATGACAGCATCAGTGCCTGTGAATCAGCCGGTGCCCGCAGAGAACGTGGAACTGCCCGTGATTGTCATTGACGCTGGGCATGGAGGTTTTGATGGTGGAGCAGAAGCAGCGGACGGAACCCAGGAAAAGGACATCAATCTGGCCATAGCGGAGAAACTGGCGGAAGAGGCGGAGAAATATCAGGTGAAAATCATCATGACCCGGGATGGGGACTATGGTCTGTATAATGAGGATAGCTCGACGAAGAAGAGGGAAGATCTGCAGAACCGCAGAAAAATCATGGAGGAATCCGGTGCAGAGCTGGTTATTTCCATCCATCTGAACAGTTTTCCACAGGATACATCCGTATACGGAGCGCAGGTTTTTTATGCAGAGGACGAACAGGCAGGAACAGATGTGCATGCAGCACGTGAAATTGCAGAAAACGTTCAGAAAACCCTGGAAACAAGCCTTCCTGACGGCAGAGAACGAGTTGCTATGAAGAAGAACGATGTTCTCCTGATGAAGGATCCGCCATGCAGTTTTATACTTGTGGAATGTGGATTTTTGTCCTGTCCGCGGGAGGCAGAACTGCTGAAAACCGCAGAATATCAAGGAAAAGTGGCTGATGCAGTGTGGAACGGCAGCAATGAAATTTTATGCCTGCCGATGAAAAATCAATTACCTGTTACTGACAGTGCGAACAAATAGGATAACCTGCGAATAAAATTCATAATGATATGTGGATAACTTTAGGATAACTTTCTTTTTGAATACCCTTGACACCAGTGTTTCCAATGGTTACAGGTATATGTGAAATCCACATACAGTTGTGGAATGAATTGTATACAATTTTAAAGCTCCATGTGGATAGGGACCGGAAATGCTGAAATTTCAAGGCTTTACGCACTGTTAAAACTTGTTTGCCGGGGGCACGAACAGAACGCATAATTACAGAATTCAGCAAATTTTTTCTTTTTTTCACATTCTCACCATTGCATCAACAAGGGTCTTTGGTATATCATTAGAGAAGAAATGAAACAACCGAAAGGAAACAAAAGATGATTAACGGATTTTATTACGGCTATGGCACTCCAATGATGAATTACGTGAATTCCGCACTGGTAACCGGCATTGCTGCTATCGTGGCAGCGGTACTGGGTGTGGTTCTTTACTATACTTTTTTCAGAAAATCCAACGAAGGCAGATTCTGCGGATTCAAGGAAAAACTGTATAATCTGATGACATTTAACCGCTTTTATGCAGAAGATATGCTGAAGTTCCTGTACATCATTCTGACATGTGCGGTGACTGCGGCAGGTATCGCACAGATTGTACTGGGTTCCTTCGTAGCAGGTGTTACCATTCTGGTGGTGGCAAACCTGGCTCTGCGTCTTTCCTTTGAACTGGTGATGATGTTCATCATGCTCTGCAGAAAGGCTGTATCCATGGACAGAAAGCTGGGACGTATCGCAGAATACTACGATGATGGATACGGCGAATTCGGCGGCGGTGAAAGAGAGATGACCCGTGAAGAGTGGGAAGCAATGGATCCCTTCGAAGCAGCAGATGATGAAGGCTGCGGCGGAGAATGCGGAAGCTGCGGAGTGGAAGGCTGCGGCGGAATGGAAGAAAACGAAATCAATTTTATCTTACAGGAAATTAAAGAAGACCAGCAGTAATGCTGGTCTTGCTGTTTTTTTTGTCTATTCCGGCTGAGGATCGTCCTCGTCGTACATGTCCTTGGCAATGAGCATGGCGAAGTCGCTGAAATCTTCGAATCCGCTGCTGATGAATTCATCCAGCACCGGTTCGTCGAACTGATACTTGCCGACCAGTTCTGCGAAGGCGATGTGATCTGAATGGCAGAAGTCCCATTCCAGCGTCCGGATTCCTTCCTGGCTGTAGGAGGTGATTACAATCTGACCGCTGTCGGATACATAGTAGGTTCCCAGCACATCATCGTTCAGCAGGTAGGTCTGCCGTTTTACATGGTCATTGTTAGGATGGAACATCATGAACAGCCGACCGCTGTCATGGGTGTTAATCATGGCCTTCTGCGCCAGCGGCGTGGAGTTCCGGTCGAATGACGGTGCGTTTTCATAGAAATCGAAAACCGTTACATATTCCGGACGTGCCAGCTGCATGACCGCCTCCGTCTGAGATATTTTGAAGGATGACACTTTCTCGAACTTCACAACCCGCAGATTATCCAGGGTTACCTGAGTGATTACGATGTAGAAGTTCCGGTCGTACTCAATGAGGGATTCGCAGAGCCAGGATGTGTGGGTCTGGAACGTTCCAAAATCCTTATCATCATCGGTGGCGTAATAGCCGGTGTTGGAACCGTCCTCGTCCGGGGCCGGGTCGATAGAATTTCGGAACAGAGTTGCCGTCTTGTGCTCCGGAAAGATGTTGGTGCGGACGTAGTTCTTGGTGAGGAACTTGGCAGCACCGAAGTCTTTGCCGAAAATACGCATCAGGAAATAGGTGATGACCTGGTACGGGGAGTTGAGAATCGGACACTGCTTGGACATGAGCACGTATTCCTCGGTACGGTCCAGATCTTCCTTCGGATAGAGGAGGAAACGGTATTCCTGATAATCTTCCGGAAGGGACAGATTCATTCGCCGGTTCAGATCCACATACTGCTGCACCATGTAGCGCGCTTCCTTTTCAGACAGGTTGATCTGCTTGCCGCCCAGGCCGCCCAGCAAAGCATTTTCTGCATCGTGCAGTTCATCAAGCCCAGTGCCGTCGTCACCGGTCAGGACACTTTTATAGGTATCGAAACCGTACTCTTCCGCATCGAAATAGAAAAGCTGGTGGAAGTGGGTCAGGGTTTCATTATCCGGCAGCAGCCAGTGAATGTAAACGCCCACTACCCCCATGAGACGGGTATCGGTGATATAGGAAGATACGAAAATCTTCCGGCTTTCAGAAGCCTTTTCAGAAAGTCCGCCGCGGATGACGCTGAGGACCGGTTTGTTTGTATTGTCTGGAGCCAATGCTGAATTCTCCTTTTTACTCAATAATGAACCTTTTGGTTTACAGTATAGTATATACCGAATAGAGAAAAAAGGCAAGAAAAGGGCTTGAAATTCGTTTTAAGCCGTGATAGTATAGATGTGTTAAAAGTAAATAGAGGTTTTATGTTCTTCAGATGCGGTTTAAATGCCCATGCTGAAGCTAAGATGGAAGCAGGTGAAAGTCCTGCACGGTCCCGCCACTGTAAGGAAGGAGCGCTGTCCATAATGCCACTGCGGTAAGCTGTAAGGCCCCGTGGGAAGGCGGACAGGGTGTTGAGTTCCAAGTCAGGAGACATGCATAAGGCTATTCGGTAATCAAGGATGTCGGTGAAACGTCCGGGGATTTTTTTATTGCAAAAAACAGCGAAAACGGGCTGCGGTCAGAGAAATCTGACTGCAGTCTTTTTGTTTTATTCAGGAGGAAATATGACAGAAGAAAAGCAGACTCAGACAGAAAAGCTGGTCCGCAATCTGAGAAAGAAGAAAATCCGAAAATATGTGCTTATCGCACTGGCTCTGGCAGCGGTTGCCTACGGCATCTCTATTTTCAGTATAGAACCACCCGATGCCAAGCTGCCTGACGGCCAGGGAAACCTGCCGACGGAAAATCAGCAGATGCAGGGGGCAGATGTGCATGAAACGGAAGACAGACCTACTGCCCAGGAGGCAGCGGTGGATAACTCCGAAAACCCTATGGCATCCAATAAGGGCAACGTGAACCTGAAACCGAAAGAACCGCAGCAGGTAACTGTGACACTGGAAATCCGCTGCGATACCCTGTCACAGAACATGGATTATCTGAAAACGCCGGCACTGGAAGACTGGATTCCGGAAGATGGGGTGATTCTGGCACGGACGGAATACAAGGGAACCACAGACAATACGGTATTCGATGCACTGAACACCCTTTGCCGGAACAACGATATCCACATGGAGTTCAGCTTCACGCCGATTTACGAATCCAACTACATCGAAGGCATCGGCTACTTGTACGAGTTCGACGGCGGCCCGGCCAGCGGCTGGATGTACAAGGTCAACGGCTGGTTCCCTAACTACGGATGCTCATCCTATTATCTCAGCGACGGCGATGAAATCGTCTGGTGCTACACCTGCAGAGGCTATGGCGCCGATGTGGGCGACGAAACCATGAACGGACTGACGGAGGTGAAAGAAGATGAATAAAAAAAGACAGAAATTGATTTCTCTGCTGCTGTCAGCGGTGCTGATGATTACTCTGGTGTGCGGAAACATCGGCAGTGCAGCGGCAGCAACCCAGAAAGAAATCACATCGGTATTTAACGATACGGCGGATTACCTGTATAAGACGGTAACTTCACCGGTCTGCGACAGCATCGGAGGGGACTGGGTGCTCTACGGACTGTCCATGGCGGACTATAAAATGTCCGATGCCTACGTGGCAAAATACGTAAAAGCCGTGGAGTCAGCCCTGGCGGAAGGCTACCGCGGCCAGAAGGGGATTCTCCATGACAGAAAGTATACTGAATATGCCCGCGTAGTCGTTACCTACGGCCAGTTGGGACTGGATCCCTCCAAGGTGAGCGGTGTCAACCTGCTGGAATTCCTGGGAGATCTGGATGCGGTGGTATGGCAGGGTATCAACGGCCCAATATGGGCACTGCAGGCTCTGGACTCCGGGGATTTTGATATTCCATCCATGAAGGGAAAGACCAGCAAGTTTGCATCCACAGCCGGTGAACCGGTGAAAAACGTGACGACTCGTATGAAGCTGATTGATTGTATTTTGGAGGGGCAGCTGGCTGACGGCGGATGGGCCTTATCCGGGGCCAAGGCGGATCCTGATATGACCGGTATGGCACTGGCGGCACTGGCACCGTACCAGTCACAGAAAAAAGTAAAATCGGCAATAGACGATGGGATCGAATGTCTGTCCAAACTGCAGCACAGCGACGGTACTTACAGCACCTTCGGTGATAAGACAGCCGAAAGCTGTGCACAGGTGATTCGCGGACTGGTACGCTGCGGCATCAATCCCAATACAGATAAACGGTTTAAGAAGAACGGAAACTCTGTGGTGGACGGCCTCCTCAGTTTCTATGATGAGAAGGTTCACGGTTTCCGTCATGTGAATCAGGCCAGCGGCGGGTATGAAGCCGTTGTAGATCAGATGGCCACCGAACAGTCTTTCTACGCACTTGCTGAATACAAGGCAAGCGTACCGGACAAGGCTGTAGCTTTCAAGGCGGCTAAATCCGGAAGTGATGCAGTTAAGGTCACCTGGAAGAAATCCGCTGTGGCTTCGGGCTATCAGGTAGTGATTGCCACCGATTCCGGCTTCTCTAAAAACGTGAAGAAGACCACTGTGAAAGGACAGAGCAGCCTGTCCAAGAAGGTAACCGAACTGAAGGCAGGAAAGACCTACTACGTGAAAGTCCGTGCCTATAAGACGGTAAATGGAAAGAAAATTTACGGCGCATACAGTGCGGCGAAGAAAGTGAAATTATAGTTTTCCATAAATTTTAGCTCTTTTCATCTTTTTGTGGACTGCGGACCGGGTGAGTGCCCGGCCCGCCAGCCCACTCCCAAATTACAAGTTAATGCAACAGAAAGGAAAAATATGAGACAGAAACGATTTACGAAATTAATGTCCATGCTTCTGGTAATGGCGATACTGTTTACCATGATGCCGGCGGTGGCGTGGGCGGATGAGACAGTTCTGCCGGTGAGCGGTGGGACGATTGATCTTGTCGACACTCAGACAGGACCATATACCATTCAGAAACTGGATGTGTATACACAGGGAGACTATGCTCCGGTAAGTATAACAAGTGCAACACAAAACGGAAATACAATTAATATTGTGCTCTCCGAAGGTACAAGTCTTACAGCCGCATTACAGGCAGGACTTAGTGGAAGTGGACAGGGCGCCCTTCAGCATAGTGGAAACCAATGCACACTGGTTAATGGTTCTGGAACTATGAATTATAGTTATACTGTAAAAATGGGTCCTCAGTCTGTAGCTGGCGGTTCCTATACCATTCACTTTACCGTTCCAATGGGGGTTTCCTATGATGTATTACTGCCAAAAGGTGACGGTTTTACTGTATCCGGTAATGAATCTGCATTTGAGGGAAGTTCTTACAACTTCCATGTTTCTGTTGCAGAAGGATATGACGGAAGCAACATGATTGTCAAAGTGAATGGAAGCGAACTGGAAGGCAATAACGGAACCTATACGGTTGAAGATGTTAACAGTGATTTAGACATCACCGTAGAAGGCATTGTTAAGAAAGAAATTTGTAATATTACAGCCCTGGAAGGAGACGGCTTCACCTTCAGTGGTACAGAAACTGTATACAAAGGCGAAAGCTACAGCTTTAAAATTGCAGTAGACAGTGCTTATAACGGCTCCGGGATGGTAGTAAAGGCCAATGATGAAGTGGTAGAAGGAAGCAATGGAAACTATACCATCGCAGCAGTAAACGAAGACACTGTAATTACTGTAGATGGAATCGTTAAGAAAGAAATTTGCAATATTACAGCTCCGGAAGGAGAAGGATTTACTTTTACCGGAGCAGCAACTGTATACAAAGGCGAAGGCTACAACTTTAAAATTGCAGTAGATACTGCTTATAACGGCACAGCGATGGTGGTAAAGGCCAATGGTGAAGTTGTAGAAGGAACCAATGGAAGCTATACCATCGCTGTGGTAAATGAAGACACAGAAATTACAGTAGACGGTATCGTTAAGAAAGCAATATATACGATTACTGCTCCTGAAGCAGGGAAATTTACTTTTACCGGTGCAGAAACTGTATATGAAGGTGATGATTATAACTTTACCATAAAGACGAATCCTGGTTATAACGCAATTGTCAAAGTGAATAACGAAGAAACAGTCGGTACCAATGGAACTTACAAAGCAGCGGCTGTTTCAGAAAACCTGATTATTACCGTTGAGATACAGAGAGTATCTCTTCCGGAAACAGAACTTTTGGTTAAAGATAATATTATTGATATTACCGATAAGACAATTCATTCCTATTTCAGCGACCGATACTATGCGAAAACCACAAATATCAGTATTGGAGGAGTATCTGTAGCCGAAGCATATGAAGATGGATCAACAGTATATATCATCCTGCCTCATGAAACTGCAGATGATGCATCTGTTTCTGTGACTTTCGGCACAGCTGTCAACAGTTATACTGTATCTGGTCATACAGGAACCCTGATACTTGAAGATGGAGAAGGCAGTCTGACGATGACTGTAAAGGGGGAATATAGCAGAACCAAGTATGGTACTGCACAATATACTCTGATTTTCTTCCGTGAAGCAGCTCCTACTGAACCTCCTGTTTGCGTGAAAAAGGCAGATACAGCAGAAGTATGGAAAGACCGTGCTCTGGAAATCGATCTGGACAAGTATTTTACCGGAGCAGAAACCTATTATCTGGTAGAGGGTGAGAATAAGACACCGATCGATGCTGTATATTCCTTTACTTCAAACCAGGCAGGTGAACTTGTATTGACGTTCGCTGCATCTAATTTGATTGGTGATTGTCAGGATCAGCTGACTATTACCGTAAAAGTTAAGGAAATCGAAAACGGTGTGTATATCGGTCATGCAACCAGCAACGGTTCTCTGGACTATGTAACTTTCACCGATGGGGAAGGTAATCCGATTGAAGGTCTCAATGCAGTATACGCGAATAAGATTATTACCGTATCCCTGCCGAAGACCTATCCACTGGATGGAAAAGTTACTGCAACCTTTGTCCGTAAGGCTAACAGCTCCGGACTGCCATTCCTTTCTGCCAGCAATGCATTTAACCAGGGAACTGGAAGCAGAACGGATGTGTTCACCAATACTTTAAACAACGGTGCGGCAGCAAGAACCGCATATCTGTATAATTCTGAACCAAAGGCAACAAGTAACAGTCCTGAAACCTTCACTATCAACTACGCAATCGTAAATGAACTTCCGGTTCTGGCAGAAGGACAGGCAGCTGCAACGGAAGCAACTGTAACTGCAGGTCAGCCATTCACCTTTAAGCTGGGTGAAATCTTTACCGATGCAGACGGTGATGATATGACGTATCTTGTCAGCGCAAACGGCGGTACGGCAGCAGCTGCTGAGGTAGATGAAGATGGATATTACAGCTTCGTAACTAACGAAGCAGGAGTATATACCCTGGTATTTACAGCAAACGACGGCAAGGGTACCTCCGCTGCAACCTATACAGTGAACCTGACTGTTGAAAATTCATCTGAAACCAAGAAGATGACCGTATCTGTTCCGGATAATTTAGAACCAAAATTCTACGTTTCCTCCGGTTACGGAACTGACGGTAAAGACATTTTAGGCGAAGAAATCACCGCAGTGAAAGGGGCGGATGCTGTATATACTTTGGACTATCCGAAGAATGCATCCATGATCAGCGTGCGTACCGACAACTATGGCGGTATGGCATTTAAGGCTGAAGAGGGAACCCACATTGTTCTGCGCTGCGCGGAAATGTCCGTTGTGGACTATGACAATAAGGCAGCAGTAAGTACAAACACTGTAACTTATGACGGACATACTGCACCTGCGGGAACAGACGGATGGATGCTGGTCGTTGGAGGCAGCTATACCTATACTGCTGTTCCTGAAAACGCTGCTGATTTTAAAACAGCAGCGAAAACTGAAACTCTGGCAGAAGGAACAGAACCTTATGCCGTAGAACTGATGCTGGGCATGAATAATGCCATCACTATCACCACTACAACCGGTGCAGCAGCACGTCTTTACAATTACGATATAAACAAATACTACTATGCAACTGAAATTGTACCGAAAATTGTTGAAAATCATGATAACGGAACCACCACATACTATTTCAGTGCAAACGGGCAGTGCCTGATTTACCATGTTTCCACGCCTGGCAAAATCACTAAGGCAGGCTACCTTGGATATAATCAGAAGAGTGTAAATGCGGTTTATACCGAAAATGACAAGGCTGCAGATTACCGCCTGGACAATTATTCTGTAACAGGGGAAGATAACAGCAGCATCACGGAAGACAGTGTTCTTCTGAACATTAACGCTCAGAACAATCTGTCCATGTCTGTTGGTGCATCCAAGACTTTGAAGGCATACCGTGCATGGGAAATCATTAAACTCAGCTATCAGAACTATATCATTACACCAAACTTCCACTACGATATCCTGAAAGGGGAAGACGTAATCAGCCTGGCTGAAAAAGATTCTCCATCTGCAGGTGAAGGCGACTGGAAGATGCTGACTGCATTAAAAGAAGGTACTGCCATCATTGAAGTGTCCTACGATGCGCTGGAACTTGCGAAAGACCCTGTCATTGGCGGCACAAGTTACAGCGGCACATATGGTGCTTCTGATCCTGCACGTACCGGGCTGGCAGTGATTCAGGTGGGAGGACATGACAGCAGTGTAAAATTTGGAATTGAGTCCAAGGCAAGCAAGGGCAGCCTTACTTACAGTGCATCTAATGCAAGAACCTGGGATGCTGAATTTGACACACTGTACTTCACCGGAGAAAGCGGAAACCTGAAGCTGGCTCCAACTGCGGACAGTAAAATCACAGAGGTTGCAGTAAGCAATGACAAGGGTGAATCCTGGACTGTACTGACTGCAGAAGAAGGTAAGTATACTGCCAATATCGTTTCCGGTAACAATATCATCCGTGTAACTACAGAAGCAGGTGCTGCTTATCAGGTAGTACGCGGAGATAAGGTAAATGTTTCTGTGACAGAAGTGAGCGACGCAAGTGACAATGACGGTCTGATTGAAGCAGGCGAAAAGGTTCGTGTAACCTTCGATGGACTCCATCAGCCAATTCCAAAGATGGCCGGAAATTATAATCCTGGCTATAGAGGAAATTATGACGGCGACGGTGGTGTACACCTGAAGTACCAGTTTAATGGAACTTCTGTTGAAGGTGAGAGAACACAGTACAACTTTATTACTGCGACGAATTATGTAGAAGTTACAATTCCGGCAGAAAATACAGCTTCAAGCTATACATTAAGTGATGGATATATCAGCGTTGGTGTTATTGGTTTAACCCAGTTTTCGGACGGAGGCGACAGCCACAGAAATATTCCGGACAGCGGATGCGGTACCCGTCAGAATGAGACCACATTCCACACCCGCTCCATGCTGCCTGAAATCACCATCACCGTTGGTGGAGCAGCAGCGGAAAACAATCCACCAGCAGTCCTGCCTGGATCTGTAACCGAGGCTTCCATCGAAGCGGGCAAGTACTACCCTGTACCGCTGGGAACCATCTTTACTGATAAGGATGGTGATACTCTGACTTATACTGTATCTGTAAACGGCGGCGAAGCAAAAGCAGTTGAAGCTGACTATAAGTATTATGCAGAGACAGAAGGTACATATATCCTGAAGTTTACTGCGGCCGATGGTAAAGAAAACTCTAACGCTGCAGAACATACAATTACTCTGACCGTAACTAAGAAGGAAGAAAAACCAGACGTACCGTCCGGTCCGAAGTTCGATCTGGCAGAAAGTCAGATTAAGGGTTATGCAACCGTAAGCTTTGAAGATTTTGCAGAACGAATTGAAGACGAAAAAGGTCTGAAATATCCAACCCCTCTGGGAATCATCGTTCCTGCTACAAGCGTTCCATACGCAGAAGGCGATACCATTGCTGATGTGACACTGCGTCTGCTGGATGCTTTGGGAATCGGCGCTTCCTACAGCGGAAGTACCAAGTCCGGCTTCTATCTGGGCGCTATCACCAACTTTGAAGTGGACAATACGCCTTACAGCTCCATGGGTGAGTTCGATGTGGGCTCCGGATCCGGCTGGATGATTACCCATAATGGAAAGTTTATTGAGCAGGGTGCATCCCAGTTCCAGGTAAAGAACGGTGATGTGATTCAGTGGCAGTACACCTGCCAGCTGGGTAAGGATATCGGCGACCCATTCTATGATGAAAAGGACGAAGCCGTAGAAAACGTTACTACCACGACTGGTACTTCCGGTGATGCTGGCGAAGCTGGTCAGACTATTACCACCACTCCAACTGAAGTAACTGTTTCCGGCTCAACCGCAACAGCCACAATCACTAAAGAAAACGTGGCTGAAACCATCAAGCAGGCAACAGAAAACAAGTCTGCTGAAATCGTGGTTCAGGTATTAGCAGAAGACACCGAAGCTGCAGAAACTGTAAAGGTTCAGCTGGATACAGCTACTGTGAAAGATATCGTGAATAAGACTGAAGCAGCACTTACTGTGAAGACCGCGATGGGTACGATGACCTTTGACAGAGAAACTCTGGCCAGAATTGCAGCTGATGCGAAGGGAAGCACCGTGACCGTAGATTTTACCAAGGGTGAAGGCGAACAGGTTCAGGTGACTGTAACATCCGGCAGTGACGTACTCTATACCGGTGAAATCGGTCCGTCTCTGGGACAAAAGGAACTGTCTGCAGACGAAGTGAAAGCTCTGCTGGCAGATCTGACTCCGGTTGCACGTTCTGTGAAGACTCCGAATAAGAACACCAAGGTGACCTTGAAGCTGGATTCTGCGGACAAGGCTATCATCGAAGAGCTGGAAGCGGCAGGCTATACTGTGAAGTACAACTTCTACCGTTCCACTAAGAAATCTTCCAAGTATGAATCCATGCTGATTAAGGAAGGTAAGACTTACACCAACACCATAGGTAAGAAGGACAAGATGTACTTCTATAAAGTCCGCGTACAGGTTTACGACGCAGAAGGCAAGCTGATTGCAAGAACCGCACTGAAAGACTGCTGGTATGCAAACAGAAAGTGGACCAAATAGAAAGAAGCTATGATGATGATGGATTTAAAGCGGGAGCTTCCATGGCTGGATGAGCAGGAGCGGGCCCGCTGCGAAAAATATGAGGAGATGAGCGATGAAGAGGTGCTTCACCTGCTGTGTGTGCATGCGGCAGGCCTCGACCATCTCCCCGCAAAATACGAAATTCCCGACGCTGACTATTACCGCAAACGGTTCGGTCCATGGCCCAGGGTTTTGGAAAAGGCCGGTCTGAAACCGCCTTCACCAACCAAACTGCGCCGTCAGGAGGCAGATCGGAAGAAACGGGCAGCCAGCAGAAAACGGATGAAAAAAGAAGATTGAATTAAATATTGGACGTGAAGAAGATCCGGCTCAGCGATGAACCGGATCTTCTTATTATCAAGTTCAAAAAATTGAAGTTCCCTGTTGACATTTACCTCATCCGGGGTATATAATATATGGCGTGTGCAAATCGGCACACAATCCTTATCAAGAGCGGCTGAGGGAATAGGCCCGATGAAGCCCGGCAACCTAGGTGTGACGTGAACCGCCCAACGGACGGATTTTGCGGAGCAGAAAAGGTGCTAAATCCTACAGAAGTTATTTCTGAAAGATGAGGGAGACAGATTCAAAGATGATGAACTGAGCCTCTCTTTCAAAGAGAGTTTTTTTATTGTAAAAAAGAGACACAAGGAGGAGACAAAGAATGAGAAGATTATTCACATCCGAGTCCGTAACTGAAGGACATCCGGATAAGGTCTGCGACCAGATTTCCGACGCAATTCTGGACGCGATTTTTGAACAGGACCCATACGGCAGAGTAGCAGCTGAAACTACTACTACTACCGGTTACGCTATGGTAATGGGTGAAATCACTACCAGCAGCTATGTAGATATCCCTAAGATCGTTAGACAGGTAATCCTGGACATCGGTTATGACAAGGGCGAATACGGTTTCGACGGAAACACCTGCGCAGTACTGTCCGCTATCGACGAACAGTCCGGCGACATTGCTATGGGTGTAGACAAGGCACTGGAATACAAGGAAGGTACTATGGATGACCAGATCGACACAATCGGTGCTGGTGACCAGGGTATCATGTTCGGTTTCGCATGCAACGAAACTCCTGAACTGATGCCAATGCCAATCTCCCTGGCTCACAAGCTGGCTAAGAGACTGGCAGACGTTCGTAAGGACGGCACTGTTCCTTACCTGAGACCGGACGGCAAGACTCAGGTAACTGTAGAATACGACGAAAACGGCGTGAAGAGAGTAGACACTGTACTGATCTCCACTCAGCACGACGAAGAAGCAACTCAGGAACAGATCAGAGCTGACCTGATGGAACACGTTATCAAGCCAATCATCCCTGCTGAACTGCTGGACGAAGAAACCAAGTACTTCACCAACCCTACCGGCAGATTCGTAATCGGCGGACCTCACGGTGACTCCGGTCTGACTGGCCGTAAGATCATCGTTGACACTTACGGTGGTTATGCACGTCACGGCGGCGGTGCATTCTCCGGTAAGGACCCTACAAAGGTTGACCGTTCCGCTACTTATGCAGCTCGTTACGTAGCAAAGAATATCGTAGCAGCTGGTCTGGCTGACAAGTGCGAAATCCAGCTGGCATACGCTATCGGCGTAGCTAAGCCTGTATCCATCCTGGTTGATACTTTCGGCACCGGTAAGATTGCTGACGAAGCTATCGCTGAACTGGTAGACAAGAACTTCGACCTGCGTCCGGCTGCAATCATCCGTGACCTGGATCTGAGAAGACCTATCTACCGTCAGACTGCAGCTTACGGTCACTTCGGCAGAACCGACGTAGATCTGCCTTGGGAACACACTGATAAGGCTGAAACTCTGAGAGCACAGGCTGGCCTGTAATTTTAGAATTACATAAGAGCATAACAAAACCCCGATCCTCTGCGGACCGGGGTTTTTTAGTGCATATTGATTTGAATCAGTATTTATCGAAGGCACGCTTCACATAGCCTACAGCTACGAAAATACTGAGAGGGGCACCTACCAGCGGATAATATCTGCCGCGGCCGGGAACTCCCATGAATACGATAACCAGGCAGGCCACTGCAACAAACAGGAAGAAGGCTGCCTTCAGCAGGTTTGTTTTTTTATCTTTACTCATTGGCTTCTGCCTCCGTCTTACTTTTCCTTTGCAGCTTCCATTACAGCTACAGATGCACTGGCACCAATACGGTCTGCACCTGCTTCAATCATAGCCATTACAGTTTCGTAGTCACGGATGCCGCCGCTTGCCTTTACTTCCAGACCAGCTGCAGCTACAGTCTTCTTCATCAGTGCTACATCTTCTGTCTTGGCACCGCCGCTGCCGAAACCAGTAGAAGTCTTCACGAAGTGTGCCCCTGCATCGATGGACAGCTTGCATGCTTCTTCAATTTCTTCGGAAGTGAGCAGGCAGGTTTCCAGAATAACCTTAACGATGGCACCATACTGTGCAGCAGCTTCTACTACAGCACGGATGTCATCACGGATATAGTCATAGTGACCGTCCTTGAATACGCCAACGTTGAGAACCATATCGATTTCACGAGCTCCATCCTTACATGCTTCTTCTGTTTCGAAAACCTTGGTTGCAGTTGTGCATGCACCCAGAGGGAAGCCGACAACAGCACATACCTTTACGTCAGAACCCTTCAGCAGATCTGCACAGGTACCAACGTAGCAGGAATTTACGCAAACGGAATAGAAATCGTATTCCAGCGCCTCCTTACAGAGCTTTTCAACCTGTGCGGAAGTTGCTTCCGGCTTCAGAATTGTATGGTCAAAATACTTGTTTAATGGCTTATTTAATTTCATGAGTATCATACCTCCAATGTTTACATTTAATATAGATGGTCCTATTCTATCATTTTTTTGCGGAAAAGGGAAGTACGGAAAACGTTAGAAAAGAAATATTGCAAGGATTGGCTTTCTGACATATAATAGATGTAATATGGGGGAGTATTGATTATATGGAAATTAAAAAGAAAGTACAGTTTTTTAAACGCCTGCGCTGGATGGGCATTGTCTTTGGGCTGATTATGTATCTGGCGACTTTTATGGCTTTTGGTGATATTGCGGCAACGATGCTGGCTGCAGCAGCCACCGCAGGATTTTTTGCTATCTGCAGCAGAGAGGGAACCCGGACCATATGCCAGCATGTGGCGGATGACCTGAAGAGTGCCGTACTGGAGGCCGGCCATAACCGCTGTATTGTGGAAATCAAGAGCATGAATGCCGGATTGATTACCCGTGTATACCTGATTCGTGCAGAAGGAAAGGAAACCCTGCTGAACAGAGTGATACTGGAACGGATTAACCGCAGCTGGTACCGCAAGAACATTTGGGTGACCCAGATTCTGGGCATGGAGGATGAGTCCGAACTGCAGGAAGCTCACGAGTTTCTTGACGAAGCACTTCTCGATGACCTGAAGCGGAAAAGAGGCGAACTCCAGGGTAAACCGGAAGACGAAGACAAAAAGTCCGACGAAGAAGGAAAGTGGTGATAACCATGGCGAAGAAGATTTTGATTATAGACGGACAGGGCGGAATGCTGGGAAAACAGCTTGTGGAAGCGGTGCGCCGTGCCGTTCCCGGAGCTGAGATTACTGCAGTTGGAACCAACAGTACGGCCACATCCAATATGCTGAAGGCTGGTGCTGATCAGGCAGCCACCGGTGAGAACTCCGTATTGGTTGGTGTACGGCGGGCAGATATCATCGCTGGCCCTGTCGGCATGGTAATCGCAGATTCACTTCTGGGCGAAATTACACCGGCCATGGCCGCTGCCATTGGAAGCAGCGATGCATACAAGATTCTGCTTCCGGTGAACAAGTGCCATAACATCGTGATTGGTACTGGAGGAAAAACCACCTCTGAACTGATCAGCGAGGCAATCGAAAAAATTCGCGAAATTTGCAAAGATTGTTGAAAAACACAACAAATTGTAATATAATAGGGTATTATTTATTTTTACAACACAGGAGGTAATGCGTTTATGGGTATTAAAGTCGCAAAGTTTGGCGGTTCCTCTGTAGCAGACGGAATTCAGCTGACTAAGACCAAGAATATTATTACAGCAGATCCGGACAGAAAGTTTATCGTGGTTTCTGCACCGGGAAAGAGATTTGATGGGGACAGCAAGATAACGGACCTGTTATATCTGGTAAAGACCCATATGGACCATAACCTGCCTTATGATCAGATTTTCCAGGTTGTTGCGGACCGTTTTATGGCAGTCCAGATTAACCTGGGACTGATGAATCTGGATATGAACCGGCATTTTGATGAAATCCGTGAAAATCTGAGAAAGAATCCATCTGCTGACTATGTAGCATCCAGAGGGGAATATCTGAGTGCAGTTCTGGTAGCTGCATTTCTGGGATATGATTTCGTGGATACACGGGATTTGATCAAGTTTGATTCCAAGGGACGTCTGCTGGCAGAAGAAACCAACGAAGCACTGAAAGAAGAGCTGGCAAAGCATGAACGTGCTGTACTGCCTGGATTCTATGGTTCCGGGCCGGATGGATCTGTCAAAACCTTCTCCCGCGGCGGTTCTGATATTACAGGCTCACTGGTGGCCCGTGCGCTGGAAGCGGATGTATACGAAAACTGGACCGATGTTTCCGGTTTCCTGTGCGCTGACCCACGTATCGTTAAGAATCCGAAGCAGATCAGTTCCATTTCCTATAAGGAATTAAGAGAACTGTCCTATATGGGTGCCAGCGTTCTGCATGAAGATGCCATCTATCCGGCAAGAGTTGCAAATGTTCCGATTAACATCCGAAACACCAACATTCCGGAAGATCCGGGTACCATGATTACTGACGACATGGATATCCTCACCCGCGGAGACCGTGTTATTACAGGTATTGCCGGCAGCAAGGACTTCACCGTAGTTGCATTATATAAGAACATGATGAGCAGTGAAAAAGGTTTCGTACGCCGTATCCTGGGAATTCTGGACGACTACGATATCAATTTCGAACATCTGCCGAGCGGTATCGATACCGTTTCTGTAGTCATGTCCAATAAGAGCATCGATGGCCAGCTGGATGAAGTTCTGGAAGAATTCCAGAGCCGTCTCCGTCCGGACAGTATAGATGTTATCCATGATATCGCACTGATTGCTACCGTAGGTCACGGTATGGACCGACGTGCAGGTACCAGTGCCAGACTGTTTACTGCGCTGGCTGATGCCGGTGTCAACATCAGAATGATTGACCAGGGCTCCAGCGAAATGAATATTATTGTAGGCGTTGAGAATAAGGATTTCGAAACGGCAATCCGCGCAATCTACAGCGAATTCGTAGAAGAGTAGAAAACGGAGGATTATATTATGAAGAAAATCGTAACCATCAGCAGAGAATACGGAAGCGGCGGCCGAATCATCGGCAAGCTGGTAGCAGAAAAGCTGGGTGTGCCTTTCTTTGATAGGGAAGTTATCGACCTGGCAGTCGAAAAGAGCGGTTTTTCCCGCGAAATGATTGAATCCGCAGAACTGAAGGCAAAGAGCAGTTTTGCATACAGTCTGGCTTCCACTGTAAGCTTCGGTGAAAGCATGACCGGAGGATCCCTGTCTGTAAACGAAAAGCTGTTCCTGGCACAGTTTGACGTCATCAAAAAGATCGGCGAAACGGAAGAAGGCGGCGTTATCGTAGGACGCTGTGCAGACTACATACTCCGTGACATGCCGGGCGTGACCAATGTATTTATCTGCAGTGAAATGCCGGAAAGAATCCAGCGCTGTGTGGAAAAGTACGGTGATGATCCGGCTAAGGTAAAGCAGACCATTGCTACATATGATAAGGCACGTCAGAATTACTACAACTATCACACCTGCCAGAAATGGGGGGACTACCATAACTACAATATGGTACTGAACACCTGCTGCATCACAGAAGAACAGGCAGCGCAGATTATTGCAGATTATGTAAATAACAGAATCCCTAGAGTGAATATGGAGGAATTATAAATGAACAGAGGAATCAGAAAAGCAAAGACCACCAAGCAGGTTAAGACTGGAAGCACTAAGGGCCTGGGCAAGGCAGTTGTACAGATCGTAGGTATCGGTCTGGTTACAGGAACTGCGCTGGTGCTGGGAACCGATAAGGTTATGAAGAAGATTTTCAAGAAGGATGAGTGCCAGTGCGACTGCGGCGGTGACTGTGACTGCGGCGGCGAATGTGACTGCGAATGTGACGGCACCTGTGAATGTGACGCTGAATAGGCAGAACGGTTAAGTTATGTCATTTGCATCAGAAACAAAAAATGAACTGGCGCGAATTGAGCCTGAAAAAAAGTGCTGTCAGCTGGCAGAGATTTCAGGTTTTCTTCGTGTGGCAGGAAGCCTGCGTCTGGCCGGAGGCGGCAGATTCCGTATTGTAATTACCACAGAAAACCCGGCAGTTGCACGTCACTATAAGAAATTGATGCAGGAATACTTCGGTATCGAAACCAAGCTGGAAATTGGCGAAAGTACGGCTGTAGGAAAGTCCAGAGATCTGCATCATTCCTACAGCATTACCATCGACCCGGATAACCGCAGTGAGCAGATTCTCCGTGAAACCGGTATTTTGCTGATTAAGGAAGGGAATAACTACATCAGTGACGGGATTTACAGCGGTATTGTAAAGACCAAATGCTGCAAGAAGGCCTACATGAGAGGTATTTTTATGGGGGCAGGAACCATGAGTGATCCTGAAAAAGGCTATCACCTCGAGTTTGTGTGCCACAGTGAAACCATGGCCAATGACTTGAAAAAGCTGATCAATTCCTTTGTAGACCTGACGGCAAAGGTAACCAAACGGGGAAGCTCTCATATCGTATACATGAAGAAGGCTGACTATATCCGAGACACTCTGGCTATTATGGGTGCTACCAGCCAGGTCTTCAGCATGGAAGAAACCCGTATTAAGAAGAGCATGGTCAGCGATGCCAAGCGTATCGCAAACTGTGATACCGCCAATCTGGACCGGTCCGTGGATGCAGCCATGCGTCAGCTGGAAGCGATTCATAAGATTGAAGAGGCACGGGGACTGGAATGGCTCTCTCCAAAACTGGAGGAAGTGGCACGTCTCCGCATGGAAAACCCTTATATCGCCATCTCGGCACTGGGGGAAATGTGCGATCCGCCTCTGAAAAAATCGGGTATCAATAACCGTCTCCGCCGTATCGAAGAGATTGCAGCAAAACTTTAAACAAAATTTTGAACGAAACTCTCCTGACGTTCATACAGGGGAGTTTTTTTATATACAAATTTGATGATTAGAGGCGGGCAAAAGTGGTATTATAAGTGTAATAGTTAAAGTATTGTTAATAAAAATACTTTTCTGGCAGCACTTGTGAGAATTGCTGAAGTGTTGTATACTAAAGCAATAAAGTGTTGTACATTCGACACAGAAAATCCTGTCAGGGAGATGGGGAGGTGTGATAATGGCATTTGATGCGATTACAATGATTCATCAGGCAGAGGAAACTGCAAAGAAAGAACGTGCGCAGGCTCTGACTGATGCAAGAGCAGCCGAAGATGCGGCTGTTGAAGCCGGAAAGGCAGCACTTGAGGAGGCTGCTGTCCGGGCCAGAAAGGAAATTCAGGCGAAGCTGGCGGAACTGGAAGCAGAAGCCACAGCTGCAGCACAGGTGCTGGCCGGTGAAACGGAAAAGCAGAAAGCTGCAATGCGGGCTGCAGCAGAACAGAAGCTGGATGAAGCCGCAGCACTTATCGTGGAAAGGATTGTGAACGGCTAATGGCAATTGTAAAAATGAAAAAGCTGAAGCTGATGGCAGCCAGTTCCCAACGTGAGGAACTGCTGCGGGAGCTGATGCTTCTGGGCTGCGTTGAAGTCAGCCGCATGCCGCAGCCGGAGGACGGAGAAAACGGCTTTCTCAGCCGGGTGGAAGTGCCGGATCAGGTGAGACGCCGGACAGAACAGACTTTGCTGGCAAACAGCATCGCTGTACTGAAAAAGTATGCCCCCGAAAAGGGAGGTATGGGTGCAATGCTCAGCCCGCTGCCGGATGTTAAGACAGATGAACTTCTGGATGAAACATCACTTGCAGCAGATCTGGATCTGGCCCATGAAATTCTTTCTCTGGACGAGCGGATTCGAAAAAACGGTATAGAAAAAAATGCCGCACTGGTGGAAATTCAGGGTATGGGACCATGGACCGGACTGGATTTGCCGATGGAAGTAAGCGGAACGGAAACAACGGCCATTGTACGAGGTACCATGCCGGCAGCAGTGGATATATCTGCAGCCCAGGCAGCACTTGCAGACAGTGCTCCGCTGTCTGAACTGATGGTTGTTTCCAGCGATAAGTCCTTCCATTACCTGGTGCTGATAAGCCACCGGGAGCAGCTGGATGCTGCACAGGCTGTGCTTCGTTCTCTGGGATTTGCAGTAATGAGCACTTCTGAGTATAAAGGAACGGCAGCCGAAATTATTGAAAGAGATGAAAAAGCCATCGCTGCAGGTGAACTGGATAATGCAGAATGCTGCAGGAAACTGGAAGAGATGGCGCAGTACCGTGAAAAGCTGAAACTGCGGTTCGATACTCTGACAACTCTCATTGCCAGAGCGGACGCCGAAAGCAGAATTTTATGCACGGAAAGTGTATCTCTGTTTGAAGGATGGGTACCTGCGGAGCAGGAAGCAGACCTGGCAGCCGTACTGGAAAAGTACGATGCGGCCTGGGAAACTGCAGATCCTGCAGAAGACGAATATCCTGCAGTACCTGTTAAACTGAAGAACGGCAAACTCTCCCGCAGCCTCAATGCGGTAACGGAAATGTACAGCTTGCCGGCCTATGACGGAATTGACCCGAACCCTTACATGGCTCCGTTCTTCATTTTCTTCTATGGAATGATGATGGCAGATATGGGATACGGTCTGCTGATGATTCTGGTTTGTCTGTTGGTTCTGAAAAAGAAAAAACCGGCAGGAACCATGCGGAACTTCTTTGAACTGTTCCTTTGGTGCGGTATCTCCACTCTCGGATGGGGTGCCATCACCGGCGGTTTCTTCGGGGATGCGCCATACCAGGTTGCGAAAATCCTCAATCCGGAAACCACATTCCAGGGACTTCCGGCTCTGATCAGCCCACTGGAAGATACGGTTATGATTCTGGTTGGTGCTGTGGCAATGGGTTTTGTACACATTGTCACAGGTATGGCTATCGGATTTGCTGATAACCTGAAGCGGGGTGACTGGAAGACAGCCATTAATGACCAGCTGGCATGGTGGGTAGTATTTGCAGGTATCGGATGTGTGGTTCTGGGTCTGGGACCTTGGGTTCTGGTTCTGGGCGGCGTTCTGGTAGTGGCAGGCTCCTTCCTCACCGGCGAGGGACTCGGCAAAATCACCGGTATCTTCGGTTCTCTGTATAATAACGTGACCGGTTACTTCGGGGATCTGCTCTCCTACGCGAGACTGATGGCCCTGATGCTGGCAGGCAGCGTTATCGCTCAGGTATTCAATACGCTGGGGGCGATTCCGGGAAATATCATCTTCTTCCTGGTCATCTCCATCGCAGGCAATGGCCTGAACCTGGGACTGAACCTGCTGGGTTGTTTCGTACATGACCTGAGACTGCAGTGTCTGGAGTTCTTTGGTAAGTTCTACAAGGATGGCGGTATTCCGTTCCGTCCGTTAAATATTCAAACAAGATTTTTTAATATAGCTGATTATAAGGAGGAATTATAATGGGATTCTTTGAAGCGTTTGGTGGTATGGCCCTCGGTTTTCTGGGCGCAGGTCTGGCAGCAGCATTATGCTGTATCGGTTCCGCGAAAGGTACAGGTTGTGCAGGTGAAGCAGGTACAGGCCTGCTGTGTGAAGATCCTGGCAAGTTCGGTAAGGTTCTGATTCTGCAGGTTATCCCTGGTACACAGGGTCTGTATGGTCTGGTAGTATGGTTCTTCGCATGCTTCCGTATGGGTATGCTGGACGGCACTGCTCTGGATCTGACTGTAATGGAAGGTCTGCAGTACTTCGTGGCATGTCTGCCGATTGCAATTGGCGGTCTGATTTCTGCTATCGCACAGGGCCGCGTAGCAGCCGGTTCCATTAACATTCTGGCTAAGCAGCCTGACCACTGGTCCAAGGGTATGGTACTGTGTATTACCGTAGAATTCTACGCAATCCTGTCCCTGCTGGCATCCATGCTGATGATTCTGAACATCTAAGCCCAAGTGAAAGGGATGAGCTTATGAAAGGTATAGAAAAAATTACGGCGCGCATTGCAGCTGATGCAGCGTCTGAGATCAGTGCAGTCCGCGCTGAATCAGACAGCCGCTGCAGTGAAATCCGCGCTGAATACGATAAAAAAGCGCAGGAATCTTACGATGCGCTGATGCGTACCGGTCTCCGTGAGGCAGAGCAGCATGCATCCCGCATCGAAAGAACCGCACAGCTGGATGCGAAGAAAGCACTGCTGGGACTGCGCCAGGAACTGGTCAGTGAGGCCTTTAAACTGGCAGAACAGAAGCTGGTGAATATGCCGGAAGAAGAGTATCTGGCATTCCTGACACGTCAGGCACTGGAAGCAGTGACAACCGGCTGTGAAGAACTGGTTATGAACGCTGCAGACCGGGAAAAGATCGGCGAAAAGCTGGCTGCCGGTGTAAATGCAGCACTGAAGGAAAAGGGCGCTGCAGCAAATGTTACTGTGGCGGAAGCAACCCGCGAAATGCTGGGCGGATTTGTTCTCCGTCAGGACAACGTGGAAGTGAACTGCACCCTTGACCTGATGCTGGAAATGATCCGCGGTGAAGTGGCAGCGCAGGCTGCGAAGGTTCTGTTCGAAGAATAAACACTGCGGAGCAGAAATCATCCTCAGCGAGGAGGGAAGATCTTGTCAAAAGTAAAAGATAGAGACTACCTGGCACTGACCGCCATGCTGCGGGCCAGGGAAGCGAGAATGCTGGACAGAGAAAGAATGGAGCGTATGCTGGCATCAGGAAATTTTGCTGATGCAGCCAAGCTTCTGACGGACCTGGGATATGAAGATATGTCGGCCATGCATGCAGCTGAGCTGGATGCAGCACTCAGCACCCGCAGACTCGCCATATATGAAGAAATCAGCCGCATGTGTCCGGAAAAGGAACTGGTGGATGTCTTCCGTCTGAAGTATGACTATCATAACGCCAAGGTACTGGTGAAGGCCGGTGCTTTGGGAAGCGGAAGCACAGACCTGCTCAGTGACATGGGCCGTGTGCCGGCAGAAAAGCTGGAAAATGCAGTGGCAGAAGCACATTACAGTGAAGTGCCGCAGGTTTTAGCCAGGGGAATTCAGGAAGCCCAGGTGGTTCTGGCGAAAACCGGAAACTCTCAGGCTGCAGAATTCATTCTGGACCGTGCATATCACAGCGAACTGGAGCTTCTGGCACAGAAGCAGGACAGTGCTTTCCTGAAAGGCTATGCAAAGATCCTCATCGATGCGGCCAATCTGGGAGCAGCAGTCCGTACGGTGCGTATGAAGAAGGGAACCGAGTTCCTGATGACAGCCCTGTTTGACGGCGGCAATGCATCCGCATCGGCAGTAGCTGATGCCGCACTTAACGGTGATGCCCTGGCAGTACTGTTTACCGCCACACCTCTGGCTGGTGCAGCGGTTCTGGGCGTGGATGCCATGAAGGGCGGTTCCATGACAAAATTCGAGCTGGCCTGCGATGATGCGGTAACTGCATATCTGGGCCGTGCGAAAATGATTAGTTTCGGACCTGAAGCAGTGGTTGCCTATCTTGCACGTCTGGAAGGAGAAATTACGGCGATCCGTATGATTCTGACAGGCCTCCATGCAGGCATCAATCCTGCGGTAATCCGGGAAAGGCTGCGTGATCTGAATGGTTAAAATTGCAGTAATAGGCGGCCGTGAAACCGTACTGGGATTCAAGGCCCTGGGACTGGATGTATTTCCGGTGGAAGATGGTGCAGAAGCAAAACCGCTGCTGCGCCGCCTGGCTCAGGACACGGTGAACACCTACGCCATTATCTATGTAGAAGAAAATCTGGCAGAAGAGCTGGATTCCGAAATTGAAAAGTATAAAGACAAAGCAAGACCGGCGATTATCTTAATCCCCGGCAAAGACGGTCCGCTGGGCCTGGGACAGAACGCATTAAGAGCGGCTGTGGAACGGGCGGTAGGATCCGATATCCTTTAATGAAGGAAGGTAAGCGAATGAGCGGAAAAATTTTGAAAGTATCAGGCCCGCTGGTAGTGGCCAGCGGCATGAGCGATGCCAACGTATCTGATATCGTTCGAGTTGGTGAGCAGCGCCTGGTAGGCGAAATTCTGAATATGACCGGCGACAGAGCCTCCATCCAGGTTTACGAAGAAACTTCCGGTATCGGTCCGGGAGCAGTCGTAGAAGCAATGGGTCTGCCTCTGTCCGTAGAACTGGGTCCCGGCATGCTGGAAAACATCTATGATGGTATTCAGCGTCCACTGCCTGAAATGAAGGCTCTGTCCGGTGACACCATCAGCAGAGGTATGGACGTACCGGCTCTGAACCGTGAAAAGTTATGGGACTTCGTTCCCGTGGCTGCAGTGGGCGATCAGGTAAAGGCCGGTGATGTACTGGGTACCGTACAGGAAACCAGTGCCATCAGCCACAAAATCATGGTTCCTCACGGTATCTCCGGTGAAATCGTAAAGATGGAATCCGGACAGCATGTGGTAACCGATACCATCGCAGTCGTAAAGGACGAAAAGGGCACAGAACATGCTCTGAACATGATTCAGCGCTGGCCGGTTCGTATTCCTAGACCTTATGCACAGAAATTTACTCCATCCCGTCCGATGAACTCCGGTCAGCGTATCATCGATACTCTGTTCCCAATCGCAAAGGGCGGTACAGCTGCAGTACCTGGACCATTCGGTTCCGGTAAGACTGTAGTACAGCATCAGCTGGCTAAGTGGTCTGATGTGGACATCGTAGTTTACATCGGCTGCGGCGAACGCGGCAACGAAATGACCGACGTACTGATGGAATTCCCTGAACTGAAGGACCCAAGAAACGGCGAACCTCTGATGAAGAGAACCGTGCTGATTGCCAATACATCCGACATGCCGGTAGCAGCCAGAGAAGCTTCTATTTACACCGGTATTACCATTGCGGAATACTTCCGTGACATGGGATACGATGTAGCAGTACTGGCAGACTCCACATCCCGCTGGGCTGAAGCCCTCCGTGAAATGTCCGGACGTCTGGAAGAAATGCCTGGTGAAGAAGGTTATCCTGCATACCTGGCATCCCGTATTGCACAGTTCTATGAAAGAGCCGGCGTGGTACAGTGTCTGGGCAGCGACGGCCGTAAGGGCAGTGTAACTGCTATCGGTGCCGTATCTCCTCCGGGCGGTGACCTTTCCGAACCGGTTGCACAGGCGACCATGCGTATCGTTAAGGTATTCTGGTCTCTGGACTCCAGCCTGGCATATGCGAGACACTTCCCTGCCATCAACTGGCTGAACTCCTATTCCCTGTATGTGGACACCCTGGCTCCTTGGTACAATGAGCAGTTCGGTGAAAAGTACATGGAAAACCGTACACAGACCATGCGTATTCTGCAGATTGAAGAAGAACTGCAGGAAATCGTACGTCTGGTAGGTGTAGACGCACTGAGCCATGATGAACGTCTCCTGCTGGAAACAGCAAAGAGTATCAGAGAAGACTTCCTGATGCAGAACGCGTTCATGGATGAAGACGCATACTCTTCCTATAAGAAACAGTTCCGTCTGCTGGACTGCATCCTGAACTACGATAATCTGGGAAGAGAAGCCATGGCCAAGGGCGCAGACATGAACAAGCTGTTCAAGATTCCTGTAAGAGAAAAGCTGGGTTATGCGAAACTGGCAGACCCTGCAGCTTTCGAAGCAGAATATGATAAGATAAACGAAGAAATGAAGGCGCAGATTGCCGCTGTTCTGGAGGGAGGCAGAGAAGATGATTAAGGAATATAAGACAATCCGTGAAATCGCCAGCCCTCTGATGGTAGTGGAAGGCGTAGCTGGCGTAAGCTACGATGAACTGGTTGAAATCGAGCTGCCAAGCGGCGACAAGCGCCGTGGTAAGGTTCTGGAAGTAAACGAAGACAAGGCTGTCGTTCAGCTCTTCGAAGCTGCACAGGGTATCAACCTGGCACAGTCCAAAGTCCGCTTCCTGGGCCATCCTCTGGAACTGGCAGTATCCGAAGATATGCTGGGCCGTGTATTCAACGGCATGGGTCAGCCAATCGACGGAGGTCCTGAACTGATTCCGGAAGAATATTTTGATATTAACGGTCTGCCGATGAATCCGGCTGCCCGTGCATATCCTGCAGAATTCATCCAGACAGGTGTATCTGCAATTGACGGTCTGAACACTCTGGTAAGAGGACAGAAGCTGCCGATTTTCTCCGGCTCCGGTCTGCCTCACGCTGCACTGGCAGCGCAGATTGCACGTCAGGCAAAGGTACTGGGCGATAACGAAACCTTCGCCGTAGTATTTGCAGCTATCGGTATCACCTTCGAAGAATCCGAATTCTTCATTCAGGACTTCAAGAAGACCGGTGCTATCGACCGTACTGTAGTATTCTCCAACCTGGCCAACGACCCTGCGGTAGAACGTATCGCAACTCCTCGTATGGCACTGGCATGTGCAGAATACCTGGCCTTCAAGAAGGGCATGCAGGTACTGGTTATCATGACCGACATTACCAACTACGCAGAAGCGCTCCGTGAAGTATCCGCAGCGAAGAAGGAAGTTCCTGGCCGCCGCGGCTACCCTGGTTATATGTACTCCGACCTGGCTACCCTGTACGAAAGAGCAGGCCGCCGTCAGGAAAAGGAAGGTTCCATTACCATGATTCCGATCCTGACCATGCCGGAAGATGACAAGACTCATCCGATTCCTGACCTGACCGGTTACATCACAGAAGGTCAGATTATCCTGAGCCGTGACCTGTTCCGTAAGGGACTGGTTCCTCCGATTGACGTACTGCCTTCTCTGAGCAGACTGAAAGACAAGGGTATCGGTGAAGGAAAGACCAGAGAAGACCACTCAGGTACCATGAACCAGCTCTTTGCAGCTTACTCCCGTGGTAAGGATGCCAAGGAACTGATGGCAATTCTGGGTGAATCTGCTCTCTCCGATGACGACAAGCTGTTTGCGAAGTTCTCTGAAAAATTCGAAAAGTATTATGTGAGTCAGGGAAATACCACTGACCGTACCATCCAGGAAACTCTGGATATCGGCTGGAATCTGCTGAAGATTCTGCCAAGAGCTGAACTGAAGCGTATTAAACCGGAACTGATTGATAAATACATGCCGCAGGATTAATGAGGTGATTTTATGGCAAGCAAAGTCATAACTCCAACCCGTATGGTGCTCAATCAGTACAAAAAACGACTGAAGACAGCACGCAAGGGCCACAAGTTAATGAAGGACAAATGCGACGAACTCCTGCGTCAGTTTATGGATCTGGTCCGCCTGAATAAGGAGCTCCGCCTGAAGGTGGAAAAAGGACTCACCGAGGCCTTTGCCTATCAGACCGTAGCATCCGCCATCATGTCTCCGGAAATGATGGAGCAGGCACTGATGTATCCGCGTCAAAGTGTTCAGCTGGAGATGTCAGAAAAGAATGTCATGAGTGTAATGGTACCGAAATACGATTTTACTACTGCAAGTGATGATGCAGGTGAAATCTATCCTTACGGTTTTACCATGACTTCCGGTGAACTGGATGATGCCCTGATGAAGCTCAACGAAGTGTTCCAGGATATGCTGAAACTGGCAGAAATCGAAAAGACAACCCAGCTGCTGGCTTCCGAAATCGAAAAGACCCGCCGCCGTGTAAACGCGCTGGAGTATGTAATGATTCCGGAACTGGTAGGCAATATCAAGTATATTACCATGAAGCTGGAGGAAAACGATAACGCTACCAAGGTTCGTCTGCTGAAGGTGAAGGAAATGGTTCTGGAAAAGAGCCACGACTTCAAATAAAAAACAAATCGCATATAAACGATGTGAATACCGGCTGGAGACAGCCGGTATTTTTTTATGCACAATTATCAAATATGTGGTACAATATAACTATCTATGAGCAATTTTCGTTGAAATATGGAAATGGAGAATACGAAATGGAAAAAGGACAGATTTTAGAGTTAAAGATAGAAGATATGAGCAGCGAAGGAGCCGGCATCGGTAAGGCCGACGGGTTCGCTGTATTCGTAAAGAACACAGTGGTTGGTGACGTGGTGAAGGCAGAGCTGACCAAAGTGAAGAAAAACTACGGTTTCGGCCGTGTGACAGAAGTGGTAGAAGCTTCCCCATGGAGAGTGGAACCTGTTTGTGAGCACTGCGACTCCTGCGGCGGCTGCACTTATGGCAGACTTTCCTATGAAGCTCAGCTGGATCTGAAGGCGAAACAGGTGCGGGACAAAATCTCCCGTCTCGGCGGTATCGCGGATCCTGAAATGGAACCGATTATCGGCATGGAGGAACCGTACAGATACAGAAACAAAGCCAGCATGCCGGTAAGCACCGGGGGCCTGATTACTTTGAAGGGCGGCATCGTGAAGCCGGTACATGAACCAAGAATCGGTTTCTATCAGGCTAAGAGCCACGACGTTGTAAATGTGGATGACTGCCTGCTCCAGTCCGAACCTGCCATGGCGGCAGCAAGAGCACTGCGCCAGTTCATGAAGGAAGACAACATTACCTCTTATGACCCACGCTGGGAAAAGGGCCTCATGCGCCATATGATTGTCCGCACAGCAGCGGGAACCGGCGAAGTCATGGTAGTGCTGGTCATCAACGGCAAGGGCATTCCAAACGCAAACAAGCTGGTGGACATGCTGGATGATGCTATTTTCAACGTACCTGTATACGAAGAAGGCCCGCTGGCAGGGGTGGAATTCAACCTGGAAAGTGTGGTTGTGAATATCAATAAAAAGAATACTTCCGAGATTCTGGGCGAAGAGTGCATTACCATCGCCGGCAAGCCGACCATTATGGAAGAAGTGGGAGGACTCCAGTTCGAAATTTCCCCTCTGTCCTTCTATCAGGTAAACAGAGAGCAGATGGTGAAGCTGTATAATAAGGCTATCGAATACGCAGATCTGAAGGGCGGGGAAACTGTTCTCGACCTGTACTGCGGTGTGGGTACCATCGGTCTCTTCTGCGCTGCAGACATGAATGCAAAGAATCCTGATAATCCTGGCCGCGTTCTGGGTATCGAATCCGTCAAAGGGGCTGTGATCGACGCTAACCGTAACGCCGTTGTCAATGGCATCGTAAATGCACGATACGTATGCGGTAAAGCAGAAGAAGAACTGCCGAAGCTGGTAAAGGGCGAAGATCTGAAGGATGAATCCCTGAAGATTACCCAGGCTGACGTAGTCATCCTGGACCCACCAAGAGCAGGCTGCGAAGAAGTTCTGCTGGAAACCGTGGTGCAGGTTGCCCCTGAAAAGATCGTTTACGTATCCTGTGATGCAGCAACCCTGGCCCGCGACATCAAGTTCCTGAGCCACAGAGGTTATGAATTCGTGAAGGCATGTCCATGCGACATGTTCCCGCACACTGCACATTGTGAATGTGTGGCACTGCTGAAGAGGGTGTAGGAGTCTATTATGAAAACACTTTGCTTATACTACACCAGAACAGGTACCACCAAAGCTGCCATGGAAAAGCTGGCACAGCTGCTGGATGCGGATCTGGCTGAATACACTGACGGAAAGGATAGAAGCGGCGTACTTGGGTATATCGGAGCCTGCTTCGTGTCTGCGAAAAAGACCAGAGTTTCCATGAAAGAAAATGTGGACCTGGCTTCCTATGACCGTGTAATTATCGGCATGCCTGTCTGGGTGGAAGGCCCTTGTGCAATCGGACGTGCCTTCATCAGCCAGAATAAGGACAGCCTGAAGGGCGAAGTCTACTATGCGGTGACTCACATGGGTGAAGGTACCTATGCGGAAAAGATTAAGGCCATGGATGAACTGCTGGGACGTCCGTCCTGCGGTCAGATTTCCATGCAGACCAAGGAACACGACTATCTGAAGGATATTGAAGCGTTCGCTGAAAAACTGAAGGCGTAATTCTATGGCTACCGGATTTTTGAAAAAAATCCTCAAAATCCGGTAACAAACAGAGCGTTATTTCACCACAGTCGGTGAAAAAATCACAAAATCACCTTTCTGCATGCGGAAACTCGCCCTGTTTATTACAATGCAAAACAAATGTTATAAAAACAGCTTGCGTTTTCGATACTTTCTCGAAATCATGAGCTGTTTTTTAGTTGAGGTCTGCATTCCATACCGGATTTTGTCCGAAAACGCTCTAAATCCGGTATCTCTGCAGGTGAAACTTTTTCTTGTGCCTGCTTTTTTAATCCTGTATACTGAAAATATAAAAAAAGTGCTTATGAAGGGAGTTTTACCATGAGTATAAAGACTGTCGTATTAAACGGTGACCGCATGAATTATGACCACCGCCTTGATTTTTCTGTTCTTTCTGACGAAGTGAAGGTTTACGAAGAAACAGAGCCGGAGCAGATTTTGGAGAGAATTCAGGGATTCGATATCGTCGTAACCAAGGAAATCCCGGTTCCCGGTGATATCATCCGCCAGTTTCCGGACGAAGTGAAGCTGATCGTGGAAGCAGGCACCGGATATAACAACCATGACCTGGAGGCAATCCGCGAAAAAGGTCTTACTTTATGCAACGTGCCTGCTTACAGTACCGAGCGCGTGGCCCATACTGCCATCATGATGATCATGAATCTCAGCTCTTCCATGAGAAAGCAGATGAGCATGCTTCATGACGGTGACCGCACCAATTTCACCAGATGCATGCAGGTGGATCATGTGGAAATCAACGGCAAGACTCTGGGCGTCATCGGCACAGGCAACATCGGCCGTGAGGTTATCAAAATCGCTCAGGCACTGGGCATGAAGATTCTGGCCTATGCACGTACACCAAGGGAAGATGAACCTGGTATTCATTTCGCATCCCTGGAAGAAGTTCTGGCGCAGAGCGACTATCTGACTCTTCACTGTCCATTAAACGCAGATACACGTCACCTTATCAATAAAGAAACTCTGGCTCTCATGAAGCCAACTGCATTTATTATCAACACTGCCCGCGGTGCTCTCATCGACGAAGCTGCACTGATTGAGGCACTGCAGGAGGGCCGCATTGCAGGTGCAGGGCTGGATGTACAGGAAGTGGAACCTCCGGCAGCAGACAATCCACTCTACGATATGGAAAATGTAATCATTACACCGCATATGGGATGGAGAGGTCTGGAAAC
Source organism: Anaerovoracaceae bacterium (assembly GCA_045637765.1). GTDB lineage: Bacteria > Bacillota > Clostridia > Peptostreptococcales > Anaerovoracaceae > RGIG7179. Next base: position 94,011 of record JAZTZZ010000021.1, read on the forward strand.
ACGACAGCGTCTGGTGTCCATTGCGGCAGATGACATCCGGAATTTTCTGGTGGGCACACCAATCAATGTGGTAAGCCAGCCATAGGGAGGTGAAATTTCATCATGATTGAATTCCAAAAACGTGAGTCAAGGCCGGAAGTATGCGAAGGCTATTTTAAAAGAATTGGCGAATATATGGACCGGAATCTGACCCGGGAATTGGGCCCAAAGTCTGAAACAGGAAGCAATCGAAGCGAAAGCGGGTACCAGCGGATTGCAGCCAGCACCTGCGGACAGATTGCCCAGGAGCTTGGATGCAGCGAAGCCAAGGCCCGGGCTCTCAGCATGCTTGCAGGCATCTGCTTCCCAAAATACGGTCACCGGGGGGTGGAGGCCATCAGACAGTACATTGCGGACCACGGCATTGACCTGGATCAGGAGCGGATACAGCCAGCAGCCATGTGCTACTACATTTCTTCTCATGCTATGCGAAATTCTCATTTTATTGTCGCTGCGGTGGCCTGTGATCTGATAGAAGATTACTGCAGCGGAGCTGGCCAGTATGAAGAAAGCCGAATCGTCCGTCTGGTGCAGGAAACCATTCTGGATGTAAAAAAAGCGGAACCGTTCTATGAGGGAAATCCAGGTGACTTATTATTTGATGCCACCCGGGAGCTGGTGGATCTGGCGAAAGAAAAGAAAGTGCTGACCAGAGGGATTTTGCTGGAAAAGTACCGGGAGCAGATTGATGCATGCCAGTTCCCGCCTTTAACAGAAGTACAGCGAAGCGAAGTCTATGACATGCTGGATAAGCTGGTTTATGAGTTTTCACATTATCCGAAAGGACTGGAATCCCATAATCAGACGCCGGAAGAAACGGTGCTGATGTATATCGTATCAGGCCTGTTCTGTTAGGGTACAGACAAGTGTAAAAAACGATTACAGCTAAGACGAAAGGCAGGTAACAATGTTTTACTTTATAATGGAAAATGATATATTAGTTCGGCAGGAAGTGGATGCACTGCCGCCGGAACTGGAGGAACTGTACCAGAATCTCCGGAAGAAATATACGATTGATTTTGACCTGACCGACTGGGCAGATGATGACCGGGATGCGGGTATGGGATACTGCTATTCCAATTCCTATCATATCTACAGGGAACCGCTGCGGCAGGAGCTGGTTCTGAAAGACGGCCGTCTGGCAGGATTTTATGTGGGGTTTCTGGAAGGTACTGCACTGGAATGGAATGGTGCTACAGAAAAGTATCTTCTGAAGCTGGAAAACGGAGCGCGGGTGTATGAACGCGGTACGTATTCAAACTTTTACGGCAGATCCAAAGCGTGGACTCTGATTGCGGAGGAGGAACCAGTACTGAAAGACCATGTTTTTCTGAGCTATGTGGCAGAGGAAGACCGGAATCACGACTTCCAGCCCCGTGATTTTGATGAAACCTTTATCGAATCTGTGCAGAAAGTATGGATTATTGAGGATAACTATGGACGATTTAACGGGGCATTCCGTATGTGGCTGAAACTGACAGAAAACGGTATTGCCAATCCGGACCAGGTGCTTGAAGTGCTGAAAAAACACCGTCCTGTGATGATTCGTCTGCAGGAGGAATAAGATGAGTCTGAGTATCAATACTATCATCCATCTGGAGGATGAAGAAAAGTTCGTACTGTTAAGTGAAACCGAATACGGCGGAGGCCACTACTTTCTGGTCATGGGAGTAGATGACGAGAAAGAAGTCATTCCGCAGAAGGTTGCCATCCTGGAAGAACAGACCGAATATGGAGACGGCGGTGAAGAGGAAATCTATGTGGACCGTGTAACCGATCCGGAACTGGTAGTTCTGCTGACCGGTATCCTGAAACCCCTGGTCTGCCCCAGGCATCCCGAAGTGATAAAAGCCCCGGATGGGCGGATTTTGCCAGGTGGGGAAGACCGGGAACCGGAGAAAGCCGGACACTACAGACACCCATGGGGAATGGATGCGTTTTACCCCAGTGACAGGGAAGGACGGACGAAACGGCTCATCGATCTGCGGATTACTGGTCTGGATTTTGATACCAGGCAAAATATCTTTCAGCTTCTGGATGCCATCGGAGTCAGACTGATGGAGAATCTGGCGGAGGAAGCGGACGGTTTTCCGGGGTACTGCAGCGTGGGATATGACGAGGAGCAGCTGGTCAGTCAGAAACAGAAGGCGGCCCAGCGGCTGCAGGCAGTCAATGATTTTATGACAGAAGTGGGCCGGCCGCTGTTCTTTACCAATCCAGAGAATACATATGAATCGGCCTGGGAATATTATGAACTGATGCGGTATCAGACGCCAGAGGCTCTGGCAGAAAAATACGGTTTTCACAGCTCTGCAATTTGACGCAGGGCTGTTTTTTTTCTACCCATTTGCGGTAATTTGTGCTATAATCTATCTTGGATAAATGTGCAATTACAGGAGGTAAAACACATGACTGAATTATTAGCTCCGGCTGGGAATATGGAGGCGCTGAAGGCGGCCATTGCAGGTGGCTGCGATGCCATTTACCTGGGTATGCAGAAGTTTGGTGCCCGGGCCTATTCTGAGAATTTTGACTATGAGCTGCTGAAGGAAGCGGTGGACTATGCCCACCTTCGCGGCGTGAAAATATATGTAACCATGAATACCATCGTCTTTGAGGCGGAAATGGAGGACATGAAGGCGCAGCTCCACAAGCTGAATGAAATCGGCGTGGACGGGGTTATCGTACAGGACCTGGCGGTGTTCGATTATGCGGTGCGCCACTTCGAGGACATGGAAGTACACTGCTCCACCCAGATGGGGATCGATGACGCCGAGGGTACCATGCTTTGCAAAGAATTAGGCGCAAAGCGTGTGGTTCTGGCCCGCGAAACGCCAATTGAGCGTGTTAGGGAAATCAAGCGTACGGTGCAGATTCCGATTGAGATCTTCGTCCATGGTGCACTGTGTGTATCCTACTCCGGCAACTGTCTCATGTCCGGCCTCATCGGTTACCGCAGCGGCAACCGGGGACGCTGCGTAGGCTCCTGCCGTAAGATGTATGAGCTCATTGACAGCCAGACCGGTCAGGTGCTGGGACAGAACTATATCCTGTCCACCAAGGACCTGAATACCATTGACCATATCGAGGATCTGAAGGAAGTGGATTCCCTGAAGATTGAAGGACGTATGAAGGAACCTGCTTATGTAGCTAATGTTGTCGGCAAATACCGGGCCGCACTGGACGGCAAGGCAACTGCGGAAGATAAGGATAACCTGAAAAAGACCTTCAACCGTACCTATACCTGCGGGTATCTCTTCGGCGAAGCACCGAAGGATATCACCAACGTACAGCGTCCGAACAACTTCGGTTACGAAATCGGCCGGGTAACCGGATTCTATAAGGGAATGTACGAAATTACCCTGGCAGAACTGCTGAACCAGAACGATATCATCCGTATCGACCATGGCGGTGAAGACGTAAACCTGTCCGTGGTACGTCTTTATGATAAGGATGGAAATCTGGTGAACAAGGCTGAAAAGAAGGCCTATATCAAGATTAAGGAAAACCTGTCCAAGGGCGACATTGTTTACAAGACCAAGGACTATTTCTATTATAAAGAGCTGGAAGATAAGCTGGAGGGCGAATTCCGCCGCTTCCCGCTGGATCTGAAGGTATATGCGTATCCTGGTGCCAGCCTGGTTATCGAAGCAGAAGGACTGGGATGCCACTTCCTTTATCAGAGTGAAGAAATTCTGGAAGAAGCAAAGAACAGCGGAGCTACCCTGGATCAGGTGGCGAAGCAGATGGGCAAGCTGGGTGACACCATCTTTACCCTGGGTCATGTGGAATTCGAAGAACACAACGTATTCCTGCCGGTGAAGATGCTGAACAATGCCCGCCGTGAAATCGTTGAGGCACTGTATGATGCAAAGATTGCATCGCAGAGCAAGCGTGAAATCGCAGAAGAAGCGATTCCGGCGAAAGAACCGATCACCTTCGAATCTAAGGCACCGAAGCTGACCGCTTCCGTAACTACGAAGCAGCAGTACGACGCCTGCAGAGCCGCAGGAATCGAGACTGTATATTTTGCAGAGAATATCGTAAGAAGAAATCAGGTACAGTATGGCCCGAGAGAAGGCCAGCTGCTCATCGGCGGCTACGGCGGAATCCAGGCTTACAAGGATACCAACCCGTTTGTTACTGACTATTCCCTGAATGTGGTGAATGCAGCCAGCTGCTATGAACTGCACAGACTGGGGGCAGAACGTGTGACTCTGTCCTACGAACTGAACCGGACCCAGATCGGGGAAATGATTGACGCATATCATGAAGCCAACGGAGGATATCCGGCACTGGAAATGATCGTATACGGCCGTGCACCGCTGCTGTTTACCAAGTACTGCCCGCTGAAAAAGATGGGCAAGTGCGGAACCTGCCAGAGCAAGCAGTATGAAATCCGCGATGAATACGGAAGCTTCCCGGTTCTTTCCCACGAAGATCTGAAGAATGACAACTGCGCTACCACCATCCTCAACGGAAAAATCCTCAATCTGCTGGATGAACTGCCGGAGCTTGCGGAACTGGGCGGCATGGAAGCCTTCAGACTGAACTTCACCATTGAAACACCGGAAGAAGTAAGCCGGGTTGTGAAGGCGGCACAGAAGAAACTGGCCGGCACTTCCGATAAGTCTCTCTTCAACCAGAAGACCGACACCCGCGGACATTATAACAAAGAAATTATCTAGAAACGAGGACAAGTGAAATGATAAAAGTAGAAAATCTTTCCTATGGCGTTCCCGCGAAAGAATTATATAAAGACATTTCCTTCACTGTGGAAGCAGGCAGCCACTGTGTTCTGATCGGCAGCAACGGCACCGGCAAATCCACTCTGGTGGATATGATTATGGATACAGAGAAGTATCTCTATGACGGCAAAATCATCAAGGCACCAGAGTGCCGTATGGGTTATGCCAGCCAGTTCAGTGTCCGTGACAAGAATCAGGAACGAACTGTATTCGAATTCCTGGCTCAGCGTTTTGTGGAAAACCAGGCTGAAATTGCGGCAGTCTGTGAGGAAATGGCGACAGCAGAGGACATGGACGAAGTTTTCGGACGTTATCAGGCGCTGCTGGACCTGAACGAAGCCATGGACGGGGACAATTACGAAAGCAACATTTATAAGCAGCTTTTTGTGGCCGGAATGACGGATCTGGCGGAAACACAGGTTTCCCAGATCAGCGGCGGTGAATATAAAATTCTGCAGATCATGCGCGAAATGCTGCTGGCACCAAACCTGCTGATTCTGGACGAACCGGACGTGTTCCTGGACTTCGGCAACCTGAACAGCCTCTGCCAGCTGATTAACAACTATAAGGGCACAATTCTGGTTGTAACCCACAACCGTTACCTGCTGAATCACTGCTTCAATAAGATTCTCCATCTGGAAGATACAGACCTGCAGGAATTCGAGGGCAGCTACAGCCAGTACCGCTGCGCGCAGCTGTCTGAAAAACTGAAGTTAAAGCTGCAGAATATCGAAGAACAGGAAGAAATTGCACGTACCGAAGAGATGGTTGCCATCCTGAGAAAGCGTGCAACCCTGATGGTAAACCCTGTTATCGGCAGTGCGGTAAACGCCAAGCAGTCTCAGCTGGACCGCCTCATTGCCCGTCAGATCAAGGCTCCGTTCATCGAAGTGCGTGAGCCGCAGATTGTACTGCCGGAAGTGGCAGCCGCTGAGGATGCCGCAGCAGAAGCAGCGGCTAAGACCGTTCTCTCCGTGGATAAATATCAGGTAGAATTCGACAAAGAGCTGCTGCAGGATGTTTCCTTCGAAGTGATGGAAGGGGAAAAGGTAGCCATTGTAGGCGCCAACGGAACCGGTAAGACCACTCTGATCAAGGATATTCTGAAAGGCGGCCATGACGCAATTCACATCGCAGAAGACGTGAAGTATGCCTGCCTGTCTCAGCTGCAGGGTGAGACATCTGACGCGGAAAAGACGGTATACCAGACCATGCAGGATGCAGGCTTTGGTTCCAGAACAAGTATCGCAGAATATCTGGCAAAATATCTGCTGCCGGCTGATGTGCTGGATCAGAAGGTATGCCAGCTGTCCGGCGGCGAACAGAACCTGCTTCAGATTGCCATGGTGGCAGCTTCCGGTGCTGAATTCCTGATTCTGGATGAACCGACCAGCCACCTGGATATCTATGCACAGATGGCCCTTGAACGTGCTATTACAGAATATAAGGGTACAGTACTGATGGTAAGCCATGACTTCTATCTGGTGGCAAACAGTGCGGACTACGTACTGCTTGTGGAATACAACACTGTAAGAAGAATCCGTGCGAGAAACTTCCGTAAAATGGTTTATGATAAGTATTTTGATCAGAAGTATCTGGAAATTGACCGTAAGAAACAGCAGCTGGAAGAAGACATCATGCTGGCATTCAAGAACGAGCGTTATGTAACTGTAGATAAGCTGATCGGTCAGTTGGAGGAACTGAATGAAAAATAGGGACATGAGGAGGAAATTCAGAATCCTGGCCCTCTGTTCTTTTATCCTGGCAATCGCCATCTTTCTGTTTACATTCCAGATATATCACCATCTGACATCGGAAATGACTTTTGCACCGGAAAGGCTTGACGAACCGGGAAAGCCGTTGATTACATTTCTGTTCGGGATATGGGGAACCATGTTCCTGTTCTGCGGTGTTATCAGTCTTGTGATCGGTGAGATTTTCTTTGGAAAAAAATAAGTAAAAGAATGGGACTGCCTTGCGGCAGTCCCGTATTTTATTTACTTTACTTTTTTATTTATATTCAGGAAGTTATTCCATTACGATGGCAATCTTTACGCCGGTGAGGGAAATATTCTTTTCCATAGCATCCACATACTGCTCCAGAGGATAGTGATGTGTTACCAGCTTTTCTACAGGAATACCCATTTCTTTAGCCTTCTTCAGGAAACCAAGGGTTTCGATGTATTCGTTTGCACCGTATACCCAGGAGCCAACCAGAGTGATTTCCTTGTTGCACAGGTCGAAGTGCGGATTCATAGTACATTCGCCTGCATTTACGAAGAAGCCCATTTCGCAGTAACCACCGCCGCGGCGAACATACTTGTAAGCATCTGCTGCAGCCTGTGGCACGCCGGTGCACTGGAATACAAAGTCTGCACCGAAGCCGCCGGTCAGTTCCTTAACCTTGGCAACTCTTTCTTCGATGGTGGTCAGTTCCTTGAAGTTGATTACAGCGGTAGCACCCATGTCCTTTGCCAGTTCCAGACGGGTATCTACACCGTCAACTGCGATGATGTTTACTACGCCTGCAGCCTTCAGAACTGCAATCTGCATCAGACCGATCGGTCCGCAGCCCTGTACCAGTACGGTGGAGCCGAAGTTAATAATATTGGTAGATTTTGCACGGTTCCAGGAGTGAACGCATACGCATGCTGGTTCAATCAGCATTCTTTCGTCCAGGCTCATGCCGTTTACAACGAAAATGGAAGAGTTCTGACGAACCAGGATATATTCTGCGAACCAGCCGTTGAAGTGTACGTCGTCTTCATTGATCAGGCCGTATACACCCAGGTTTTCGCACAGGTTTGGAAGTTCAGGATAACGGCGGCAGTAGTCGCATTCTCCGCAAAGAAGTACGGAAGTAACAATTTTGTCGCCAACCTTGATTGGATCGCCCTTGGTGTCTACAGTCACGCCTTCGCCGATTGCTACGACTTCGCCGGTTCCTTCATGGCCCAGAACTACAGGCGCCATGCCGAATGGATCATAGCGGTATTCATGTACGTCTGTACCGCAGATGCCGGCACCTTCTACCTTTACCAGGATTTCACCAGGACCAGGAGTTGGAATTTCATGTTCACGGAATTCAACGATTGCTTCACCCTGTACTCCGTCAACAATCTTTGGTTTTACTAAATACGCCAGTTTTGCCTTTGCCATAATAAGTACCTCCTAATAAATATATAACAGTTTCATAATACTGCGGATATAATTTTATTATACATAATTCAGAGGCAGAAACAAGAGGGTGTGTTAAAAAAATAACCATGTTAATTTGCGCTAATGTATGATATAATATATAAGTTAAAAGGAAAACAGGAGGAATCTGCCATGACTGATACATTAAACCGACTCCCGCTGATTGGAGATAAAGCACCGTCCTTTAAAGCCCTGACCACCACCGGAACCATCCATTTTCCTGAGGACTATGCGGGCAAGTGGGTACTTTTCTTCTCCCATCCATCTGATTTTACGCCGGTGTGTACCACAGAATTTATGACGCTGGCATCCATGAAGGATGAATTTGCGCAGCTGAATGTGGAACTGCTGGGACTGTCTGTAGACTCCCTGTATTCTCACATTGCCTGGATTCGTAAGATTGAAGAGTTCGAGTGGAAGGGAATGCAGAGGATGAAGATTGACTTCCCGGTGATTGCAGACCTGAATACGAAGGTTTCTACCCTGTACGGCATGCTGCAGCCAAATGTGTCCAGCACACAGGCGGTACGTGCGGTGTTCCTCATTGACCCGCAGGGAATCATTCGGTCCATCACATATTATCCGCTGACCACGGGCAGAAATTTTGCTGAGATTAAGAGAATGATTCAGGCTATCCAGAAGTCCGACGAAGTGCATATGTCCACTCCGGCAAACTGGCAGCCTGGCGACGACCTGATTATTTCCACACCGATTACGCTGGAAGACGCGGAAGCCGGCATGGCATCTGCATCAGAAGACGAATATGCGCTGGACTGGTTCCTGCGTTTTAAGAAAGATAAATAGATCAAGAAAGAAGGAAAGAATGAAATACAGCGAATCAAATGTAGATAAAAAGATTTTGCGGAGCCTGGATGAGATGGGTTTCGTTGATATGACGCCGATCCAGGAACTGGCCATTCCGGCACTGATGGAAGGGCAGGACATTATCGGTCAGGCCCAGACCGGAACCGGAAAAACTGCGGCCTTCGGTATTCCTATGATCGAAGCGGTGGATAACCGCTGCAAGGGAATTCAGGGACTGGTGCTCTGTCCGACCAGAGAACTGGCTATTCAGGCTGCCGGCGAGCTGAAGACCATGGCAAAATATATGCCTTGGGTCCGTATCGCGCCGATTTACGGCGGTCAGGACATCGTGCGTCAGTTCCAGCGTCTCCGCGGACCGGTTTCCATCGTAGTAGGTACACCGGGCCGTATCATGGACCATATGCGCCGTGGTACATTGGTATTTGACGATCTGAAGATGCTGGTGCTGGACGAAGCCGATGAAATGCTGAACATGGGCTTTAAGGAAGACATCGAAACCATCTGCAGAGAGCTGCCGGAAGACCGTCAGACTGCTCTGTTCTCCGCGACTCTGCCGGAAGAAATTCTGGACATTGCCGATGAATTTCAGAAGGATGCACGAATGGTGCGTGTAAAGAATAAGGAACTGACTATTCCGCTGGTACTGCAGAGCTACTATGTAGTGAAGGGCAGAGAAAAGGATATTTCCATCTGCCGCCTCATCGATTACATGTCACCGAAGCGTGCTCTGATTTTCTGCAACACCAAGCGTAAAGTAGATGAACTGACTCTGGTTCTGAAGTCCAAGGGATATTCTGCAGAAGCTCTCCATGGTGACCTTTCCCAGCATCAGAGAGAGCGTGTTATGAACCTGTTCCGTGGCGGCAACCTGGAGCTGCTGCTGGCTACCGATGTGGCAGCCCGCGGTATCGACGTGGATGACGTGGACATGGTCTTCAACTATGACATGCCGCAGGATATGGAATATTACGTTCACCGTATTGGACGTACCGGCCGTGCCGGCAAGAGCGGTCAGGCTATCTCCCTGATTACTTCCCGTGAAAAGTACAAGATTGACTCTCTGGAAGAATACTGCCGTACTGAAATCAAGCGTCAGGAGATGCCGTCTGCAGGCAGTGCCATGGCCAAGAAAGCCTACCGCTGTGTGGAAGATGCCGTAGCTTACTGCGTGGACAAAGACGTAGACATGGATCCATACATGCGTGTAGTCTACAAAAAGTGTGTGGAACTGCAGATTGATCCTCTGGTGGCAGCAGCTGCATTCCTGCGTCAGAACCTGGGTGAAATCGAAGTGGAAGTAGGCGAAGACGAGGAAGAACGCAAGCCTCGCAGAGGTGGACGTGGCCGCAGCGATGACGGAAGCAAACGCTCCGGAAAGAACCGCCGAGACCAGCACGAAACCCGCAAGCCTCGCGAAGAAAAGAAGCCATCCCGCACCAAGCAGGAAAAGAAAGAAAAGAAGGCGAAAAAAGAAGCCAAGGCCGCGAAGAAGACTGATAAGAAAGTAAAGAAAAGCAAATAGCCGATAAAAAAAGAGCTGTTCAGTGAGAACAGCTCTTTTCATATGTGTATTTTTTTACTTCAGCTCTTCCAACATCTTGCAGATGAAGTCATACATCTTCTGCATGGATGGGATGTACAGGTCTTCGGAAGTGGTGTGTGCGCCGTGGGAAGTAGGGCCGATACCGATGGCTTCCACTTCTCTGCCGCATTCCTGAATCTTCTGAATCAGGGCACCGGTTTCCAGCTGGCCGTGAGTCAGCTGCAGAATTGGCTTCTTTCCGAAGAGTTCTTCGTAGATGGCTGCGGACTGTACCAGCAGCTGGGAGTCAGGGTTGTAGCCCCAGGATGCTGCCTTTGCAGACAGAATGTGTTCACCGCCAACCAGCTCGATGATGGTCTTTACCTTACGGATCAGTTCGTCATGGAAGTGGTCGGTGTTGCTGCGGATCAGAGTGCTCAGTACAATCTTGTCTTCGTGAGTGCGGATGTTTCCCATATTCAGAGAAGATTCCACAACGCGTTCCGCAGGGTTCAGCCAGGTAACTACGCCGTTTGGATGTACGTCCAGCAGCTTCAGGAGTGCATCCTTAGCGGTCAGCGCACGTGCTTCTGCAGGTGCGTCCATAGCGGATGCGGTCAGCTTGAAGTCCGGATCGATGTCGCGGTACTTTCTGTCCATAATCACAGCAAAATCAGCAACGAAAGCCTTCACTGCCTCTTCCTGAGCCTTTGGTACTGCGATTTCTGCATCTGCCCACTTTGCGATAACATTGGTCTGGTTGCCGCCTTCAATCTTCAGCAGCTCCATATCAAACTTGCCGTCGATCAGAGTCAGCAGTTCACCCATCAGCTTCACGCAGTTGATACTGCAGTTGTTGATATCGATGCCGCTGTGGCCGCTGACTGCATCTGCCATCTGCAGCTTCAGGAATGCATAGTCAGCAGGATTTTCCAGAGCAGTCCAGCCGGTTGGCAGAACTGCAGTGTTTTCACTGCTGCCGCCGCAGGATGTGAGAATCAGCTCGTCATCATGGTAGTCGATACCAATCATGTACTTACCCTTCAGCAGATTGCCGTCGATGTTTTCCGCACCTGCAAAGGTGGTTTCTTCTTCTACGGTGAACACTACCTGCAGCATAGGGTGCTTCAGGCTGTCATCGTCCAGCACAGCCAGTGCCAGAGCCATGGCGTGAGCGTCGTCAGAACCCAGTGTAGTACCGTGGGCGCGCACGTAGTCGCCGTCGATGTACATTGGAATCGGATCCTTTGCAAAGTCGATTTCAACGCCCGGATCTGCCACGCAGACCATGTCCAGATGGCCCTGCAGGATTACGCCCGGACGGTCTTCGTAGCCAGGGGTTGCCGGCTTTTCGATAATAATATTGTTGAACTGGTCCTGAATTACATCAAGACCGCGGTCGCGAGCGAACTTCACACAGTAATCGCTCAGTTCTTTTTCGTTTCCGCTTTCGTGCGGAATGGATAATACTTCTTCAAAGAAATGGAACACTTTTTTCGGTTCCAGATGTCCTAAAATTTTCCCCATATTGTACTCCTGTAATTAAGAATATTGATGTATTCATTTTACAGGGGAAAAGGGGCAAATGTCAACTTGAAGAATTTCCGCCGATGCAGTAAAATAAAGGAGAATTATGATGAAGAAAGGCTGGTGTAATAAAAAATGAACCGGTTTAAAAATGCATTTCAGGAAGGCTCCGGATTTCAGGTGTTTCTGATCTCTATACTGATTACGGGGCTGTCATACGGCATATATAAAGGGATGCAGGATAATTTCCTTGCTGAAGTGGTAGGCATGGGTGAAATGGGACGCGGCGTGACGGAGTTTTTCCGGGAACTGCCGGGAATCCTTCTGGTATTTATTCTGGCGGTATTCTATATGTTCTCTGCAGAATCCCTGTACAAAGCCGGAGCTGCCATTATGCTGGCAGGCATGGGTATGCTTGCATTTCTCCCACCGACGGCGGTGCTGGCAACTCTGGGAATCTGTATGTACTCTCTGGGGGAACACATTCAGCTGGGTATGAAGAACACCCTGTGTTTGAAATATGCAAAGCCGGGACGCGGCGGTGCTGCCCTGGGGGCACAGAGTGCGGTCAACCAGATTGGAACGCTTGCCGGATATCTGGTTGTTGTAGCAGCTTTCTCCGTCTTTGCGGATAAGAGCGAGAAGATTTACCAGCCGTTCTTCCTGGTGGCAGCAGTTCTGGCAGCATTGAGCATGATGTTTGCATTTAAAATCAGCGGCCAGAGCCAGACGGATAAGAACAAGGCGCGGTTCTATTTTGCGAAGAAATACACCAAGTACTACATGCTGGAAATGTTCTACGGCGCCAGAAAGCAGGTGTTCCTCACCTTCGGGCCTTACGTGCTGATTCTCTTCTACGGTGCCGATGCGGCCATGATCAGTCTGCTGTTTGCGGTGTCTGCTGTAGCCTGTTTCCTGGCATCTCCGATTATGGGCAAAATCATCGACCGCCTGGGATATAAGGTGGTCATGGTGTCAGACACTCTGATTCTGGTCATCGTATGCTTCTTCTACGGATTTGCTCATCATCTCTTCTCCATGGAAACGGCCTTCATGGTCTGCTGTATCAATTATGTGCTGGACTCTGTGATTTCCATGGCAACCATGGCGGCGAATGTATATGTGCAGGATCTGGCGGACAGCGAAGACGAGGTGAAAGCGACGATTTCTACAGGTGTTTCCATCAATCATACCATTACCATTTTTATCGCGCTCTTCGGCGGATGGATCTGGAAGGCTCTGGGCATTGAGCTGCTGTTTATCCTGTCTGCAGTGCTGGGACTCGCTAACAGTGCATACGCAGCTACCATCAAACCGCGGAAGAAAGTTTAGAAAGAAGGGGAATCATCATGAGCAGAATTTTAAAATCCATTCACCCGGATGATGATGCCCACTATGAAAAGATGGGTCTGACCCGGGATAAAATCGAACTTTGGGAAGACGGATGCCGGACGAAAGGCGGCAGGGGAGAGTATGAATGGTGGTATTTTGACTCTCACTACCCTGACGGAACCAAGCTGATTATTTTCTTCTATTCCAAGTCACCCATTGAGGTGGACGGACCGGTGAAGCCCATGGCAACCATGGAACTGACTCTGCCGGACGGAACAAAATACGAAGAGGCGGTGCATGCCTCCATTGAAGACAGTTTCTATGATGCGAACCGTTGTAACGTGCGGATTGGAGAATGTCATGCATCCGGTGACCTGCATCATTATGATATTGTTTTTAAGGGTAAGACCATGGAAGCACGGGCTTCTCTGGACGGAACCCTTGCTCCGTGGCGTTCTCAGACCGGAAGCATCTTCTTCGGCGATCATGAGGAACACTATTTCGCATGGCTGCCGGCGGTACCGGAAGGACAGATGACTGCAGATGTGACCTATGCAGGAGGACAGCTGCATCTTTCCGGAAGCGGTTATCATGACCACAACTGGGGTAATATTTCCATGCTGAAACTGATGCATCACTGGTACTGGGGCCGTGCCAAAATCGGTGACTACAAAGTGATTTCTGCCTGGATTACGGGAGCGGAAAAGTACGGGTATAAAGATTTTGATGTGTTCCTGCTGGCAAAGAATGACCGTGTTCTGGGCGACAACCGGAACCACACGCTCCGTTTCGTACCGGAGGATGAATACATCGATGAATATACCGGCAAACCGGTATACGGAAAGGTTGCTTATGAGTACACCACAGAAGAGGGCGAACTGTACCGCATCACCTATGCCCGCAAAGGCGATATCAACAAGACCCGCTTCATCGATGAACTCCATAATCCTCTGCTGAAACTGGGAGCCAAGCTGATGGGATTCGATGGCGGCTATCTCCGTTTTGAGGGTGAAGCTTCTGTGGAACGGATTGAAGACGGACGGGTAGTGGAACGGACTGTAGAACCGTCGGCTGTCTGGGAACTGATGTACTTCGGCAAGGCAGGTGCAGACAATCAGGATGCACGCGTGGAAAAGAAAACAGAAACTTAAATAATTTTGTCGCGGAAGCAGGTTTTATAGCCTGCTTCTTTTTTTTATGGTATAATGAGGAAAAGTCTGAAAGGACAGAGGTGATACCATGAACGATTACATGAAAACCGAGGGAACCTTATACCGGCCGCCGGCAGAGGCCAATACCTTTCTGCTGCAGGTGACAGCGGGCTGTACACACAATGCCTGCCGTTTCTGCAATATGTACCGGGATAAGCCATTTCATATGATTGATGAAGACATTCTGCGGCGGAATCTGCAGGAAGAAAAGCGGATCTGTGACATATATGGACGATATCATAAGCGAGTATTCCTCATGGACGGGGATGTGTTCAGTTTATCTGCTGACAAGCTGGAAGAAAAACTGGAATTTATACGCCGTTATATGCCGTCGATTGAAACCTTCAGTATGTATGCGGCAGTCCGCAGCATTAAGAATAAATCCGACGCAGAGCTTGCACGCCTGAAGGAGCTGGGTGTAAACGATCTGTACATCGGATACGAAACCGGACTGGATGATGTGCTGGCTTTCATGAATAAGGGCACCACCTTACAGGACAGCCTGGAACAGGCACAGCGTTTAAACGATGTGGGAATTCACCATCGTGCACTGTTCATGCTGGGTGTGGCCGGCAAAGGCCGGGGCGAAGAAAGTGCACTGGCAGCAGCTGACCTGGTGAACAGAACGAAGCCGGACATGGCACGGTTCATCACCATGACGGTATTCCCGGACACACCGCTGGCCGAAGACGTGGCAGCAGGACGGTTCGTGGAAGCCGGGGAACTGGAGATTTTGATGGAAGAACGGACGGTGCTGGAAAACATTCAGCTGCCGGAAACCCATTTCTGGGCCAGCCATGTGCTTAACTCCATCCCGCTGATGGGATTCATCGGTAAGGACAGGGAATGGATGCTGAAGCGGCTGAACCGGAGCATCGACGAATTCGACGAAGAAAAATTTAAAAAGACATTCAAGAGAACACATTTATAGCCGCGTAAGCTGCGGAAAGGAGATATAGATATGCATCTTACACCGAAAGAACAGGAAAAACTGATGCTCCACATGGCCGGAAATCTGGCGAAGGAGCGTAAAGAAAGGGGCTTGAAGCTGAACTATGTGGAAGCCCTGGCATACATCAGTTCCGAACTTCTGGAACTGGCCAGAGACGGAAAAACCGTGGTGGAACTCATGAGCCTGGGAACAAAGATTTTGACCGGAGACGATGTAATGGCCGGCGTTGCTGACATGCTGGACGAAGTACAGGTGGAAGCCACCTTCCCTGACGGAACCAAACTGGTGACCGTACATAATCCGATTCAGCAGGCACAGAGTGCGAAGATTGGCGAAGTTACTCCGGCTGAAGAGGAAATCATCTTAAACGAAGGAAAAGTTACTGCTAGCGTAGTGGTAGCCAATAAAGGTGACCGTCCGGTACAGGTGGGTTCCCATTACCACTTCTTCGAAGTGAACCGCTGCCTCGATTTTGACAGAGAAAAGGCATTTGGATTCCATCTGGACATTCCGTCCGGTACTTCTGTCCGTTTTGAACCGGGCGAAGAAAAGGAAGTGCAGCTGGTGGCCATGGGCGGCAGCAGAATTGTCTATGGTCTCAATGACCTGACCTGCGGATCTGCAGCAGAAGATGCGGCTGCAGCCATGGAAACAGCCAAGGCAAAAGGCTTCGTGAAGTAAGGAGGGACTGAAGAATGAGTTTTAAGATTTCCGGCAGCAAGTACGCTGCAATGTTTGGTCCCACCACAGGGGACAAGGTAAGACTGGCAGATACCAGCCTGATTATTGAAGTAGAAAAGGATTTCACCAACTATGGTGATGAATGTAAATTCGGCGGCGGCAAGACTCTCCGTGACGGCATGGGCCAGTCCGTAAAGACCACCAGCGCTGACGGCGACCTGGATCTGGTTATCACTAATGCTCTGATTATCGACGCAGTGTCCGGCATCATCAAGGCTGACATCGGCATCAAGAACGGCAAAATCGTGGGAATCGGCAAAGCGGGCAATCCGGACATCATGGACGGTGTCACACCGGGCATGACCGTAGGTGCTTCCACCGAAGCCATCGCAGGTGAAGGCAAGATCATCACAGCCGGCGCCATCGACACCCACATTCACTATATCACACCGAACCAGATTGACTGTGCCCTCTTCAGCGGCACCACCACCATGATCGGCGGCGGTACCGGCCCTGCAGACGGCACCAATGCAACCACCTGCACACCTGGTCCATGGAACATCCGCAAGATGCTGCAGGCATCCGACGACTGTCCAATGAACCTGGGCTTCCTGGGCAAGGGCAACTGCTCCGCAGAGGAACCGCTGATTGAACAGATCAAAGCCGGTGCCATCGGCCTGAAGATTCACGAAGACTGGGGCGCAACTCCGGCTGCCATCGACCACTGCCTGAATGCAGCAGACCAGTACGACGTACAGGTGGCAATCCATACCGATACCTTAAACGAAGGCGGCTGTGTGGAAGACACTCTGGCAGCAATCAATGGCAGAACCATTCATACATATCATACAGAAGGTGCCGGCGGCGGACACGCACCGGACATCATCAAGGCAGCGGCAGAAGGAAATATTTTGCCGTCTTCTACCAACCCAACCATGCCGTTTACCGTGAACACTCTGGATGAACACCTGGACATGCTCATGGTATGCCATCACCTGGATAAGAAGATTCCGGAAGACGTGGCTTTCGCAGATTCCAGAATCCGTCCGGAAACCATCGGCGCAGAAGACGTGCTTCACGATCTGGGCGTATTCAGCATGATGAGCTCCGACTCCCAGGCCATGGGCCGCGTAGGGGAAGTCATCACCCGTACATGGCAGGCAGCAAGCACGATGAAGGATGAACGCGGTGCTCTGCCGGAAGATGAAGGCAAGGGCAATGACAACTTCCGTGTAAAGAGATACATCGCCAAGTACACCATCAACCCTGCCATTACCCACGGTATTTCTGAATACGTAGGTTCCGTGGAAGAAGGCAAGTACGCAGACCTGGTAATCTGGCAGCCTGCATTCTTTGGGGCGAAACCGGATCTGATTCTGAAGGGCGGCATGATTGTAGCTGCAAAGATGGGGGATGCCAACGCTTCCATTCCAACCACACAGCCAATCATGTATCAGCGTATGTTCGGTGCCATGGGCGGTGCCAGAATGGAAACCTGCTTCACCTTCGTATCCCAGGCGGCAATGGATGCAGACGTTAAGACTGCTTACGGCCTGCAGAAGACCCTGCTTCCTGTAAAAAACTGCAGAAACATCGGTAAGAAGGACATGGTGCATAACGATGCAACACCAGTGATTACCGTGGATCCGGAAACCTATAAGGTGACTGTAGACGGCGAGCACGTTTACTCCAAGCCTGCGGAAAAGCTGCCGCTGACGCAGATGTATCACTTATTCTAAAGAGGTGACCGGGCATGTTATGTGAACAGATTTTAGGAAAATTAGAAGATATGGATGTTTCCGGCCGCCGTGTGGAATATGTGGAAATCGAGTGGCACGAAGCATTCAAGAAAATACACAGAAAAACGACGGACCAGGGCACTGACGTTGGTATC